>JAFGQN010000047.1 GCA_016935665.1 Deltaproteobacteria bacterium
GCATGGCGCCCGCTTTGCCCATGGAAATCACCACATGTTCCGGACCCAGCGCGCAGATGGCCCGGCCTGCTTTTACCAGGTCATCCGGCGTATCCACTTTCATTCCGGTCAGCGCAAAGGCTTCGGCATCGTTTGGCTTTACCAGATAGGGTGCAGCCTGGAGTTCAATAGAAACGCAGTCCCCAGTGGGAATATCCGCACACGCATTGCCGGCTTCCGACCTGCACGACATGGTGTTGGCCGACAACACCACCGCGCCGGTTCCAGCGGCAATCGAAACATGCGGGAGAATTCGAAGCTGCCCCCCCAAAGACCATACGCATCCCATCTATAGCGGCACAGGCGCCTGATTCATCACGTCCGGCATCTGGCCGATAGGGCCGCCCCACCATTATGTTGGACATGCCGTGTTGACAAGCAGTGTCGAACGGAGGTCGCGAGATGCAAAACCGAACGCTTTGCCAATCGAGGCGGCGGAGAGTAACGTTTCATCTCTCCTTCAGCCTTCTGTTGTCGATCTTTATACTGATGATATACTAAGGCTGTTCAAAAAATGCCTATCTCCGGGGGAACCAATGTCAGCAAGCAAAACAGTTGGATCTGTCGACGCCATGGAATTGATTGATACGGTGCAGCGCAGCAATGATAAACTTCGCTACGCGCTGCACGCTGCGCGCATGGGGTTGTGGGAGTGGGATCTGCTGGCCAACAGCGTTATATGGTCCCCTGAAACCGAAGCTATTTTTGGCGTGCCGGAAGGTCAGTTCAAAGGAACATACGAAGCCTATGCTGCGTTTATCCCGCCGGACTGGTTGGACAGAATTAACGTGAAGGTAACAGATTTTCTGAACGAAGCCAGCGACGTATCTGAAATACTTTATCAACACCCAATTGTTCGGGGAGACGGAGTGGACACCTGGGTTGAAGTGCGCGGCACGCTGACCAAAGATGCAGCAGGGCGCGCGGCAAGCATGGCGGGCATATGCGCCGATATTTCGGACCGAATCCGACAGGAGCAGGAGCGGCAGAACCTGGAAGTCAAGCTGCAGCATGCGCAAAAAATGGAGGCCATTGGCCAGCTCGCCGGTGGTGTGGCTCATGACTTCAACAATATCCTCACAGCCATATTGGGAAACGGGGACATTGCCATGAGTGCGCTCGACGAGCATTCACCACCGCGGATTGCCGCTGCTCTTGAACAGATTGTCAAAAGTGCACAGCGGGCCGCTGCCTTAACCCGTCAGCTCCTTGCGTTCAGCAGACGCCAGGTCACCCAGCCCCGTACGGTGAACCTGAATAAAACGATAGACGATCTCGAACCCATGTTGCACCGACTACTACCGGAAAACATTACCATAAACCGCAAATCAACCAGCACATTGCCATCCGTATTTATTGACCCGACACAGGTTGAGCAGATTGTTATGAATCTCGCCGTCAATGCACGCGATGCAATGTCCAATGGCGGAATTCTCACCCTGTATACAGGTGTTGCCACACTGGATAAGACCTATGCAGACGACCATCCGGAGGTGCTGCCCGGAAAGTACGTCATGCTTAGTGTGAGTGATTCAGGCAAAGGAATGGACAAGGAAACGTTATCGCGCATTTACGAGCCATTTTTTACAACCAAAGAGCTGGGATTGGGCACCGGTCTGGGATTGGCGACCGTTTATGGAATTGTTAAACAGAACAATGGCCATATCTCGGTCTACAGTGAACCGGGGTCGGGAACTGTATTCCGCGTTTATTTTCCCTTTCCGCCAGATACCGCGAAAGAGGATGTTCCAGAAATACAGCACCGAACAGACCTCACAGGAACGGAAACGATTCTGGTTGCTGAGGATGACGACCTGATCAGAGGACTTGTGGAAACACAGCTTTCATCTGCGGGTTATAATGTAATAACGGCTGCCAACGGAGAGGAAGCCAACGAGAAATACGCTCACCATGAGGGGCATATTGACCTGCTACTTACCGACGTTATCATGCCGGATATGAATGGGCGTGTTCTCGCGGACACTCTCCTTGAAAAACAGCCCAATATTAAAGTGCTGTTCATTTCGGGCTATACGGCAAATATTATTGCCAACCACGGTGTCCAGGATGCCGGCGTGGCGTTTCTCGAAAAACCGTTTACCCTCAAGATGTTATTGACAAAAATAAAAGGGCTGCTCAATCAGGGACTTCAGGAGTGAGCCTGTTTACCACCACAACTCCGGATATCGCAGGCCGTACCGCAACATCGTTTGCGGACTTCCTGCCACAGAATTAAACGATTTACGCTTTATGAAAGTTGGCCCAACGTTATTTTGAGTTAAAATTACTGCAAATGAAATTGCCGTACCATGGCCCCAAAAAAGATGTCGATTAGTCCAAATGTCTGTTCTTTGCAGTTTACGCTGGTGGGAGAGAACAGTTGTCAAAGAACACGTTCCAGGTTGTGTATTAAGGATTCGCTTTGTTGAATATATTACTGGTGGAAGATAACAGTGCACTACGGATTATAGAGCTGCGTTATCTCAAAGAAACGCTGGGGCAGGTATCTGTTCAAGCCGCGGGGACAGCAGCCGATGCGGTGAAGATTGCCAGGTCCAACCACCTGGATGTGGTGGTTCTGGATTGCGGACTTCCCGATGCGGAAGGCACTGAAGTCGCCACTCTGATACAGCCTCACTGCCCCGACGCTTTCTTCATCATCACCAGCGCGCACCCACCCAATCTGGAACGACTTCGACAAATCAGTCCAAACATTCAGGTTCTGCCCAAGCCGTTTGAACCCGATGATTTGGTGTCCCTGGTAAAAGGGACATTCTGCGCGGCTCATCCCCCGCCCTCTTCGCCGATAACTTCAGCAGGAAACAATTCCTCCTCCATCATTGCGACTGTACAACACGAGTTGCTGAATTTACTGGGGCTTGCGATGGCTGATATTTGCGCCATGGAAACCGATCTTCTGGCGGAACTTGAAAACCCGAACGAAATCCGCACAATTCTGGCGCAGGATATTCCGGCACTCAAACACACCATTAAATTGACAGCTGAACGACTCAAAGCATGTTTGAGTTCTATTAAGTAGACCAAACCAATATTGGGTAGATGGTATCGGATAGTGTTCATTGTCAATTGGTTCGGCAGGACGACGAGCACTGGCAGACGCAAGCAATTGTAAAGGACTATTTCTCTCTACGATAATAGCCGACGCGGGCACATCCCCAATGCTGACTCCCAACCAACACAGGCAACGACAAGTCCATCAGGACATCTCCTGTATCTTTGCGGTAGACCTGAAGCAAATGTCTTTTTTGATTTCGTGCTGCGGCAAGTCCCGTCTTGTCCGCATAAATCCGCTTGTTGCGACTCTCGGCGATATCCTTTTGCATGTCACCTGTAAGCGGTTTGCTGAACTCAAGATTATGAGTGGGAACGTATCCGTTCCTGTCACTTAATATTGCATATACCGAATCCGGCTCCATTTGAACGTGAGCCTCCAATATGTTTTGCAGTTCCTCATCGGCAAGCTTATCGTAGTCCGTGTGGAACTTGGCAGGATTGGTTTTGGCAATGGGATAATAAAGAAAGCTGAACAACACATCTTCTGAAACGGCTTTACTGTTGAGCCATTTGTGCAGGATTGTTTTACAGGCCAGTGCAAGGCTCTTCACCACCTTAAGCATCCGCTCATCCTGTGGGGTGAACTGTGCTAAAACATCTGCATCTGAATACTCATTGGGCAATAGTATTTTGAGTGGCGCTGCTGTCTCAGGGACCAATTCCGATGGTTCTTCGACAACATCCATTTCTTCTTCTGGCCCCTTCTTGCCCTGGCCGGAACTGCGACCGATCCAAACAATGAGGGACAGGATTAATATTGCAGTGGTTAACGCTATTTTTTTTGTCATTACAACACTCCTCACGTCATTCCCCCAGACGTTCCATCGCTGCTTTCAAACTGGCGCGAAGCCTGTCTACAGCTCTGGTCAGCAAACCAATTTCATCTTCTGTTTCAGGGACAATTTTCTCATCCAGTTGTTTTCCGACACTCACATCCCGCGCCTTTGCGGTGAGCGCCTCAATGGGTTTGACGGCTCGTCGAACCAACATAAAAATGGTTATTGTCACGATGAGGGTAAAACTGCCCAGCAACGCTGCAAGCAAAATGAAAAGGGACGTTTTTTTGGCATCGATTCGGGCCACCGACACGCCTATGCGAAAACACCCCCAGTGTTTCCCTTTTATATACATTGGAGCGGACACATCCCACGCAGTGCTCCCCTGTGCTGTGGTGTAAACCTGCCTGAATCCCGACTCTTTGTTCTTGCCGGCAGCCTGAGCGACCTCGTCTTTAAACACGCGTTTTGTTTGATTGCCTGCTTTGTCTTTTCCCGGCTCGCCAGTCAGAAGATTTTGATACTTGCTGTTATGCGTCGGAACATACCCGTTGACATCCTGACCAATGGCATACATAAAATCGGAGTTCTCCAGCATGTTGTCCTGAAAAACAACGGCAGCTTTGTCTGTAAAAAAATCGTAACGGGTATGAAATTTGGGGATAGATCCCCAGTTGTACCCCATAATCTCCTGATACTGGACATCAAAAACGTCTTCAGTTGACAGCAACCCGCTCTCAATCGCATTGTCCAGAATGAGGCCGTACATTTGAGAGCCACTGCTTGCCGCCAGCCGCGCTTCCTCCAGCGTGAGCTCTTCGAGCGACTTTGTCTGGCTGTAGATAATCCATATAGCAACAGGCAGAATTAAAATGATCATCACCATCGCAAGCAGAACTGATATCTTCAAGCCAAGTTTCTTTTTCACAGCTGATATCATATTTCCCCTCCAATACGCTTACCGATGTAGCTTGTCGCGAAATAACTTAAGCTCAAGCTTGTCTGAAATGTGCTCTGACTCAAGTTCCCTGAGAAGTCGCATTAAATGGTTCATGGAAAATGGTTCTGTTGGGCATATCTTCTGTACGGCTTCTTTAACAAATACTTTAGCCATCGGACCAACAATTTCTGCAAGCGCCTCGCTCACACGTGTCAGCATTTTCGAAGCGGCCTCATCAATGACCGAAACAGCCGAGGATTGACCAGTGGACGCAGCCCCCACACCCGACCAGGAGAAACCACTGCCAACATCAGCCAGCGGTTCACCCATAGTGGAACGGGTCGCTGGTGACGTCGCCTGCATCCCGGATGAATGCATTCCCTGCGGAAACGCGGCCGGTGGTGAACTGAATTGCGACGAAAACTTGGCGTCCGACAGTGAAGCAGTGCTGCTCATTCCCGATTCCATATTGTCGAGTTTTCGTTTGATTTTGTTTTTAGCAACTTTAATGGCAACATTCAAAAATGGTACATTGGTATTCAAATCAGAAATCACACACAGCAAATACTGATCCATCTGAATAAATATTAACTTTCCATCGCGAAAATTAGCTACCAGACTGTCCCAATTGGCATGCTGAACTGAAATTGATTCTGCCGCCTGTGCTGCGGTTGTTGCTGCGATTGCCAATGTTTCCGCGTCATAAACGCGCGGCGCCGAAAACGCAACCAACTCACCTTCGATGGTACACACAAATACACCGTTAATGCCTTCCATCGTACAGAGATCATCGAGCGTCTTTTTCATTGATTGCCTCCCATTTATCCGATTCGGCCTGAGCTTTTCATTGCCTTGATTTTTCTTTCAAACTCCTGAAGTGAGCAGGAGGGATCCAGGTAAAAGATCCAGAGGAGTTTATCCTCCGTGAAAACACAACAGGAGACATCCCTGCCTGACAAATATATCGTTGTGGGTTCGCTGAGCCCCAGCGATTCGCCGCACTGTGTTATCGTATTGACAAAATAGCCGATTACCGCTGCGACGCTTTCAGCATCTTCCATACTGGAATGCTCCATCAACGTACCGGAGAGATCACAAATCACGCCGTGCTTCACTTCGGGCAAATTCACGAATGGTTTAAGTCTGCTCATTCATATTCTCCTTTTCAGCATTTGGACAGGAATCCTCGGATTCGGAATTCTCCTGACTCAAAGGTGCAATCCCAGCTGTTTTTCTCATCAGGTTAATTACCCGAATAACTTCGGGGTTGGGCCATGTGGACGCAGGCGTATCACTGCGCCCTGAAAATGCAGCGTCGGTCATGGTTTGCTGTCCACACACCCACGCATCACGTGTTGAGATGACCGAGCGCTTGTGTTGCGCCGCTTTCTCAAGAAGACATAGAACAAGCCTGTTAATCAGCCCGGGATTTCCGTGAGTCTGATGCGCAATCCAGAATGCGGCATCAGGGGAGACAATCAGCATTGGCGCATGCAGCGGTCGCGTTTTATTTAACCAGCTCTGAATGTACTTTCTCACCTCTGATGCAGATAGAGGCGGCAATTCAATTATCTCCTTTTTACCTACAGCAACAGTACTTAAAACCGTCCCCAGGCAATTCGTGTCTGTTCCAATAACAATGGAACAGGCATCTATACGCTGTACCAATTGCACAAGCAATGAAAGCTCCTCCATATCCAAATTGGATTCTGAGACATCGTCAACATATATAAGTATGCGCTTCAGTGACTTTTGTGCATCCAGAGACAGCCATTTTTCCAATTCGGACAATACACCGTCGCTGCTGGGATGAATTTTGGATATTTTGCAAAGCTCCTCCAATATCGAAAATGTTGGCGAACTTTTTCGCCGTTCGATAAAAACAACTTTATACTCCGATTTTGCCTGCGAGCCATGTTTCCGGAGCACGGCCGATTTACCGGATTCTTTTTCGCCGTGAAGGACAATTATTTTTTTCTTTTTTAAAACGGAATCATGCAACTGGTTATACGTGCGCAAAAAGGGCCCACCATTGTATGGCGTGTTGTTGGGATTGAGCTCGCCAAATGGCGCCAACGTAAACCGCAATGTCTCCATCCATTCAACGGAGGCCGTTTCATATTCAGCGGTTGGAACGTTACCCGTTGGGGTTTCTCCCTGCGAGAAGGATGTCGCCGATTTGCTTCCCGCATTTGTCAACTCTTCATAAAGTTCCCGAGCCATATTCTCCAATTCCGTTGCGCTTCCAAACCGCTGATACTCCTTTTTGGCAAGGCATTTGGAGGTAATTTCTCCGCACAGATGCGGCAGGTCCATCACAAGGGATGCGGGATTTAACGGCGTTTGAGAAAAATGGGCCTGACGAAGCTCATCCATGCTATGCGCAACGAAGGGCAATTTTCCAGTAAGCATCATAAAATACGTCACACCAAGGGCGTAAATATCGCTGGCCGGAGAAGCCGGCCGTCCCATCCAGGTTTCCGGCGCATTGAAAAACGGCGTCCCGACGCGCATGTTTGCCGTGAACTCTTTGCTTCCGAAACTGCTCAACGCCATGCCAAAATCGGATAGCTTCACAACCCCATCACGTCGCAATAAAAGGTTGGCGGGTTTTATGTCGCGATGAATCACTCCCACACGGTGAGCGGCTTCCAATGCACTGCACGTCTGAATAAGAATATCTGTCGCTCTTGCGACAGAGAACTGTCCGTCTCTTTCCAGAGCACACTCCACCGATTCCCCGTCAATATATTCCATCGCGATGTAGCGATACTCACCGTGGCGCGCAATATTGTAAATCTGAATAACATTCGGGTGGCTGATGCGCGCGACCGATCGCGCCTCTGACAAAAACCACTTAACCGGGTCCTGCTCGAATTCGTTATCCATCGACCACGCCATCAGTTTGAGAGCGGTGGGCCGAAGCAGCGCTTTATCGTTGGCCAGAAAAACAACTCCCATTCTCCCCCGCCCAAGGATTCGTTTCAACTGATAATTCCCCAATGTTTTTCCCAACAGATGCTTCATGTGATTATCCGCATGTTCGTAAATTTGTTTGTATCCATGTACGTATAGTGAAAGCAGTTCAACTGGGTGTTTGGAACATCCGGTTTACTTGTTGGATTCATCCATTTCTCGAAACAGTTCCATCAGTATAAATCGGGCATCCAATTTCAAATCAAGCCCCTTTGACGCGCGTGCCGCTTCGGGAGAGGATGGTGTAAAAACGAATCGACCGTTTGTCCAATTCAGCATTGTTCGAATAGCTGAAAACGTTTGTTCGATTAATGCCTGTTTCACAGATTCAGAATCAACGATGCCCTCATCCGCCAATATCCGACCAATTCTGGCTCCCGAAATATCTTTTTCCTGTGCTTTAATGGCTTCCTTCAATCGCTCTTTCGTTATTTTTCCTTTTTCGAGAAGAAGTGTCCCAATGTTGTCCACGTCTGGAACGATCGCGCACGTAATAAAACCTTCCCGCAATTCAATGGCTCCCACGCCCTGGTCGGAAGAACAAAGCAGTGCGCCTGTACGTTTTCCGTTCCTCAGAAACTCCAGCAAATCCGGCATCGAAAACGCCTTTAATTCACCAGAAAATAATTTTTCTGCCACATCAGCTTCCAACATTTTTAAAATATTTTCCGACGGAAGCGACAGGCAGGGCGCAGAGGATTCCGACGTGATTCGTGCACCGGCGCCGACGTCAGCCGAAGGCTCGGCACTGGGCAAACTCGCCATATATTTGTCTGCGTCCACGTACCGGGTCACCACCATGGCTGAATCACTGTAACCAATCAGAATACACGGTTTAAATCTGTTCACCACCGTACCTGTTTTATCCAATTGATACAGAAAGCGCGCGGTATTTACATCTCCCGCGCCAAGCAATCGCCACACAAGCAGATTGCGCAAGGGAATAAATCCAGGTTTTTTTGACAGCATTTCCTTCATCTGAGTAAATCGCTCTATCGATGGCGCCAGTTCCCGCATATAGAAGTACATTTCCACGGCGGACAGATCTATGGATTTGGATTCAATCATTGAAACAATAGATATATCCACCAACGAATCCGGCTGTTTCGAATTGACGGTCAGAATTTCGTCGTACAACTTCATGGCTTCCGGAATTTTGTTGCTTAAGATGGCGAGTCTGGCCTGGATAATTTTGGGGTATGCGGAATGCGGAAGTTTTTGAGCTGCTTCCTCCGCAGCGCTATCACTGCGGGGGTAATTTCGCATTGCAGCAAAAATTTGCGCTTCCATCAGGGCAATCGATGCAGCCAGAATTTCGGTTCTGCTTCGCTCAGCAAACTTTCTCCCGGTCTTCAGAATTTTCAGCGCTCCTTCGAGCTTTTCTTCCATCATATACACGTTTGCTATCAGGCAGTGAGTGGCAGCGCGTGTCGCATTGTCGAACTCGTGGGAGATTTGGTAAAAACTGATGGCTATATCTTCTGCGGCGTCCAACTTTCCCTGCGCCAGGTATAAACGACATTGCCAAACCAACGCAGCCCATTGAAGAGACGCATCGAGGTCATCGGGATTTTCCAATAGTGACGTGAGTCGCTTGTGCACAGACAGATTATTTTCAAGCAGCTGCCCGACCACATCGCAGAGCATCTGAAGCTGTGATACAAACAGTTGTTCCTTTTGTTTGTCGACAAAACAATTGTACTCCGCCACCTTTGAACGCTGCATATTGACTTCCGACAAATCCCCGGTAAATAACGCCAGCCGAATAGTCGCAAGGGTGCGATTGGCGGGTGTCGCCGGAATAGATGTGGTGCGCGTTTTTTTTGCCCCGGCGCCGGTTGCCTGTGGCGGAGCGGGCATATTTTTCGACACGCCCTGGGCGACGGCTTCCTGCAGTGTGCCTGAGGCTGGGCGCCCGGAAACTGCGAACGGGTTCCCCCTGGGGACGGGCAATGGTGTCTGATTTCTCTGCGTTTCTGTTTTTAGTGAAGGCACCCCAAAGGGGTTGGCTGTTTTGGAGGCAGCGCCACTCAATCCCTTCATGGGTGGCAGCGGCTTTTTTTTAGTACCCGTATTTCCCAATGTGGAGGACGCATTGGGAGCCCTTTCTGCAAGCGTCGAGCGGTCAAAAAATACCCATTTCTCGGTTTGCAGAAGTTCCGTTACCTTTTTTCCATCCGTTTTCCCCGCAATCTTAACGGTTGCAATTTTATCCTCGCGAGGAACAATAATTATCGAATCTTTTCCCTGGAGAACAAAATCGCTCAGGTTGCCAAGGCCAAGAGCTTCCCCGGTTTTCGCCATATTCTGCCGGCAAACGATTGCTGCTGCATTTACATCATCGGCAGATGACTTTCCTTCGTGAAAAACCGTGCGACCATCCTCAGTACCAATTGTGACTTCCTTTACGTCTGCCAGTTTATTCAGAGCCGAAATCAGATTCATTTTACCACCTGTTTTAACCGCATATGTCCCATCCCACTACCGACTGTTTCCAAAACGGAATCTGAAAATTATAATATGTATTGAGTGGCCGACAAGTGATTGCGCTTGAGTTGAGAGAAACTCAGATTTGAAAAAAAGAGTCAAACCCGATTTTTCGCAGCCACAAAAGGAGCATAAATCCAATGTTTTTCGAGCCACATCGCGCCCTCCATGCCCCTTCAACGAAGGAACCGCTTTTTTTTTTTTGACTGCGTCATTATCCGGTCAATAATTAGCTGACGCGACTATAAAAAGGAAAGGGAAGTCCATGAAACTATCAATTTTGGCGAAACTGATGTTCTCCTTTTTGCTGGTGGGAATGGTGCCGCTTGTCATTGTCGGTGTTGTCTCGCTGCAAGACGCTAAAGCGATTGGTTATGGCGCAGCAAAAGATGCGGAAGAACTGGGAAATGAAGCAGTGGAGGATACAACCGGTGCGATTACTGAGCTTGTAGGTAAGGCTTTCCTGAACATCGCAAGTCGACTGTCTTTGAACATCCATTCCATTCTCAAGGAAAGAGAAAGCGATACGTTGGCCATCGCCAGCATGATTTCATCGAGTGATGGAACAAGCGATGCGGTGTTGCAATTGCTGGAGGCGTTCAACAGCGGAAAACAAGCCGAAATCTGGTACAATTCCGGAACCGACCTGGAACCCAAAGAGGAACACGCCACAATTCCAGTTTATGCGGAGCTCGCGTTTATAAATCCCATGGGAGTGGAGGTTGCCAAAATAGTCGATGGTAAACCTGTTCGAAAATTGGTTAATGTTTCCAATCCTGCAAACACCGCGTTTAAAAACGAGTCGTACTTCAGCAAAACCCGGGCGCTCAAAGATGGCGAAATATATGTCTCCAGACTCAACACCTGGTACATTTCCGAAGAAGAAGCGCGAAAAAATGTTTCTTCGGATTCACAAGCCTGGAACATTGTCCCTGGTCGCGATACGATGAAGAGCGGCAACATGCGCTTTGCCACACCTGTTTTTGCGGGCGGGCAGCTCAAAGGCATTGTCGTGCTCAGTTATGATTACAGACATATCCAGGCGTGGACCAAACATATTGATCCGGCCCTGGTAACTCCGGTGGTCAGTACATCGTACGAGGACAATTATATCCTGATGTTCGATGATCAGGGAGACACACTGGTTCACCCCAAACCCAACAACATCCGCGGGTATCTTGAGGATGGGACGCTGCAGCACCGAAATACGAAGGCAAACCCCGGGGGGATATTCAACCTGAAGGAATTTGACAAAAGCCTGACCTACAAAGAAATTTATGACAAAACGCTCACTGATGGCGCCACGATGGTGAAGTCCGCGGTGGATGTCCAGGGACGAAAAAAAATGACCATCAGTGTACCCATTCGGTATACTTCGGGTGAGTATAAAGACAGTGGCTTCTTTGGAGGATTGATGTTGTCTGTGAACACGGACAATTTCTACAAGGCAGCACGCGTCACCGAGCAGAGAATTGCCAATCGCATCAAGGAAACAAACGCCAAAATCAAGCTTGCCACCGAAGGTATGCAGACTGAAAACACCATTCTGGCCGTTACTCTGGCAACCATTTTAATGGTGATCATATTGGGGTTGATAGCGGCCAATACCATCAGTAAGCCCATTCGCGAATTGACACGAACGGCAAACATTATTTCCGAAGCGAATGTGGATGTGGAAGTTCCCGAAATAAAAACCCGAGATGAAATCTACGATTTGGCCGAAAGTCTAAAGGCTGTGCTGGCTGCAGTGGACTTCTTTAGAGAAGAACTCGGCATGAAAAGGGAGAAATGAGGTTTTCAATTATGGGCGCAAAACTGGAAGAATATTTTGTAAAAGTCAAAGCCGAAGGCGGCTTGAATGCACAAATGAAACTGGCCATGTTGACAAAAATGAGTCCCGCGAAAGCCAAAGAAGCACCGGATAATGAGGCCAATATCCGGATTTTTGAAGAAGCCATTAAAAAGCTTTCCTAATATTCTCCTGTCGGGGTACCCGGCAGACAACCAATGCACTTTGTACACAATTCGAAACGCGACTTTCCATCTCTCTCTTTAATGAGGCACACACGGGCGAGATGAAACATGGGAACGGCAAGACAAATAAGATTTTTCTTAATTGTGATCCCCGAAATTTGTGTCGACGGCATCTGATTCCAGCTGAAGTTTCCCAAAAGAACCAGAGGAAAGAATTATTGGAAAAATCAGCTCGAATTGGTTTGTCCATGGATTAAATCCGATCTATAAAATTCAAAATAGAAAAAATTGAAGGAGGCCCAAATGACAAATGAGATCGTCGGTGCGCGCATTCGAAAGACTGCGGAAGGGCAACGGTTGTTTTCCGAGTCGAGCGTGAAAATGAATCCGTGGCGCAAATGGGGACCATACACCAGTGAACGGCAGTGGGGTACAGTGCGCGAAGATTACAGCGCCGATGGTGCGGCATGGGAATTTTTCCCTCATGATCATGCGCGTTCGCGCGCGTATCGCTGGGGTGAGGACGGGATTGGCGGCATCTGTGACAATCATCAGATTCTCTGTTTCGCGCTCGCCCTTTGGAACGGAAATGATGCCATTTTAAAAGAGCGTCTGTTTGGGCTCACGGGAAACGAGGGAAATCACGGGGAGGATGTGAAGGAAATCTATCACTACGTGGATAGCACGCCCACCCATTCGTACATGAAATACCTGTACCGATACACTCAGCGGGCCTTTCCTTACAGTCAGCTGAAGTATGACTGGCGCAACGTGCAGAAGGACAGAAATGCCTATGAATACGAACTCATAGACACCGGCGCCTTCGATGGCGATGCTTATTTTGATGTTGAAGTTGAATATGCCAAGGCATCCTGGGAGGACATGGTCATTCGGATTTCGGCGTTCAATCGCGGCGCATCCAAAGCATCGTTGACTCTCTTGCCAACGTTGTGGTTTCGCAATCTGTGGTCCTGGGGCATCGACGGTAAAAGCGAACCATCCATTGAAAAGGTGGATGACACCTGTATCAAAGCCCACAGCGATGAACGGCAGTTTGGCGATATGTATCTGTGCGTGGACGGGGCAAAAGAAGTTTTGTTTTGCAATAACGAAACAAATCTTGAACGCTTTAACTGGGGAAGCAACGGCGGGCGCCCCAAAAAAGACGGAATCAACGATTACATTGTCAGTCGTGGCGCAATCCAGAATATCGACCATCAGCGAGGCACCAAAGCGGCTTTTTACTGCGAATTTGAGGTTGACGCGAACTCCAGCGCCACAGTGACCCTCCGATTCAGCAAATCCAAACCGGCCAACCCATTTGGCGACGCTGCCGAAATTTTAACATCGCGACAAAAAGACGCCGATTCGTTTTATGAGCAAATCTTTCTGGATAAGAATCTGAATGCGGATGAAACGCGGATTGCCCGCCAGGCGTTTGCCGGAATGCTCTGGAGCAAACAGTTTTACCACTATATTGTGGAAGACTGGCTCAACGGCGATCCGGGAACTCCGCGGCCCCCCGAATCCCGCAAAGGGGGTCGCAATGCCGGCTGGAAAACGACGCACAACGAAGACATCATCTCCATGCCGGACAAATGGGAATATCCATGGTACGCAACGTGGGATTTAGCATTTCACACCATTACGTTCGCCCATATTGACCCGGATTTCGCCAAGCATCAACTGCGACTGTTCACCTGCGAATGGTACCTGCACCCCAACGGCCAACTGCCTGCCTATGAGTGGAATTTCAACGATGTCAATCCGCCCGTCCATGCGTTTGCCACATGGCGTGTCTTTGAAATGGAGCGCGACCTGTATGGCGTGGCGGACCATACATTTTTAACCCGCGTGTATAGCAAGCTACTGTTGTATTTTACCTGGTGGACCAACCGCAAGGATGCGGAAGGAAACAATCTGTTCGAAGGTGGATTTCTCGGTCTGGACAATATCAGCGCACTGGACAGGAGCAATCTCAATCTAAAAGGAAACGTTTGCCTGGAACAGTCGGATGGCACGGCGTGGATGGGGATTTTCTGTCTGAATATGCTCAAAATCTCCATTGAGCTTGGAAAAGCCAATGCGATACCAGGGAGCACTCGTGGAAACACCTATGCGGACATGGCCTACAAGTTTTTTCAGCATTTTCTCCTGATTGCGAATGCGTTTAACGAATTGCAACTGTGGGATGAGGCCGATGGTTTTTACTATGATTCCCTCAGGGTGCCCAAATCAACAGTGGCCGGAGACACCAGTTGGCTTCCGGATCCGGTCAGTTTCCGAATGAAATTGCGATCCATGGTGGGTCTTTTGCCCATCGCCGCCACCGAAAAAATCCCGAAGTCTGATTTGCAGATGGGCTCGACGGACTTTAAAGACAGAGTGGACTGGTTTGTTCGCAATCGCCCTGATTTGACTAAAAATAGAAACATCCACCTCGATACACAGAACGGGGATTTATATCTCTCTTTAGTCAGTCCAGAACGCCTCAAACGAATACTCGATCGCATGGTGGATCCCGAGGAGTTTCTCAGCGATTTCGGTCTTCGCTCGTTGTCGCGAATTCACGCCCCTGACAAATTTCCCTACCGAATGGAGCGTGCGCTTTTAACCAATACCGGCAATACCATTTTGCCCGAAGTGAAATACTGCCCCGCAGAATCCGACACCGGTATGTTTGGCGGCAACTCCAACTGGCGGGGGCCCATCTGGATGCCCGTGAACTACCTTATGGTGGACGCCCTTAAAAAACACGGCGCACACTACAGTTCGAGCTTTACGGTTGCGTTTCCCAAAGGTTCAGACAACGCACACAGTCTGCAAATGATAGCCAGTCAAATCTCGCGCCGCCTGGTTTCAATCTTTGCGGTAAAGGACGGCAAACGCCCCGTATATGGCGGCACCGACAGATATCAGTCCGATCCCCATTGGAAGGATTACATTCTTTTCTACGAATATTTTCACGGCGACAACGGCGCTGGTGTCGGCGCCAGTCATCAGACGGGATGGACCGGTCTCATTGCCAACCTGCTCCTCGAAAAGTAGCTATCCGTTTAAAACGATCAGGTTTCACTTGTCACAGATGTGTTCGGCAGTTATGTTTGACCCACTATGCAATATGTGAATCGATATGCATTTATTCTCCGCCCCAAAGGCCCCATGCTGGATTGGATTCAAAGTCTGCCGGAAGGCAATGCGTTCTCCCTGGCAGAAATTGAACAGCAGGACCACAACGTGTACCTCATTGAAGAATCCGATAAGCCGGAATTCATCAACGATTATCTGCGAGAAAATTTCAAAGACTTTTTTTTGGAACATCTCAGCGAGTGGCACACCGATGACGCACACTTTCCCGAAATCAGTTACGAAAACTTTTGCAACTGGTTCGAAGTTGTAGAGAGTACCGCGGTAATCGATTTGGGAAAAAGCAAACTGTTGACCGAAGAAATATGAGTTTCCCGAAACGTTGCAACACTGTTCCCGACCAGAGCCCCCCTCAATGAACCTCCAAAAAATTCAATAAGTAAATATCCCCCGGCAGAGCCGGGGGCTTTAAATATGTGAGCCGCTCAAAGCGGCAGTTTGTGGGGTCGCTCACGAGCGACCTTCATGCGCCACCTAAAGGTGGCATCATCGTTGTTAAAGTAACTTCAATTGGTCCAAGCGCTTGTCTTCCTGTTCCTGATGCTGAATATATTCGCGTATTACTTTCTCATCTCGCCCTACGGTCGAAACAAAATATCCACATGCCCAAAAATTTTGTCCCGTGAAATTTCTTCTTTGTTCTCCGTATGTTCGGGCAATATGAATTGCGCTTTTTCCTTTTATATATCC
>JAFGQN010000048.1 GCA_016935665.1 Deltaproteobacteria bacterium
CAGGTGCGCCGCACCATCACTGCATTCCTCATCACCCAAATGAAAAACAGCGCCTTCCGCAGCCGTGAACCGGCCAAAGCATTCTTTGTGGATGTATCAGACCAGCTCAATACGCCCACGGTCATCTTCTCCGGCAAGCTGCTTGCCCGGGTGGGGCTGGCCACAAACAAACCCGCCGAGTTCATCGTGCTGAGCATCAGTCAGGACACCCGCGCCCTCGAAGCCGAGCTGGCCGCCGCTGGCGCATAAAAGGAGGAACACACCATGGCAGTCATTGGAAAGCCCCGCAGTTTTCATAAGAAATTCAAATTCATCATCGAAATCGACGACATCGGTCACGCCGGTTTCCAGAAGTGCAGCGAGCTCTCTGTTGAAGTCGCCAACGTGCAATACTTCGAAGGCGGCTCCCTCATCCCCAACAAAAGCCCCGGCCGCATGACCTTCGCCGACGTCACCCTGGAACGCGGCGCCACAAAAGACCGCGACCTCTTCGACTGGTTCCAGGACGTCGCCAAAACCGCCAGCGGCTTAGGCCTCAACGATGTCGAATACAAACGAAACCTCGACATCGTCCAGCAGGACCGGGATGGGACTACCTTAAGGAGATGGTCGCTCACTGGCGCATGGCCAGTAAAGTTTGTTGCTGGTGATTGGGATAATGAGGCCGATGAGAATGTGATTGAGTCAGTGACGCTGACGTATGATTTTTTTGAGTTGGTGCAGTAAATTAGCAGGTCTATGAAAAATCCAGAATTCTTTCGATCAACTTATAAACAGTGGTACTGCCAAGGATACGTGGCCAGTTGGAACAAGGAGGATTATCACGCAGCTTCGCCCGGCGGATGGCATCATCGATTCGGTCGCGGGTCATTTTGCTTGAATCAATCCCCTTGTCGTAACCGGGCAGATTCCGTTCAAGCCGCTCACTACAGTCCCGCGACGAGGTGATTCCGGTTCCATCCTCGAAATGAAGCAATAGCCAGTATTCAAACTTTGGATTACTTAGGGCGAATCCATAATTATTTCGTTCCTGCGCCCATCTATGAAGCAGGGCCAACTGTTCATCTGTCCACTGATCCTTGTCCACCACCAGCCAGGCTTCGTCGGAAGACTTTAACCCTTCCTTCCGGAGATGTTCCTCCATCCGTTTCAGGACTTTTGGAGGAGCGCTACCATGGCTTCCCTTGAGACAATTCACTCGTATCACCGATTGCTGGTCATTGAAGATAGCGAAATATTGCGGTTCAGTTTTCACGCCCTCCACCGCAATAACAAACAGTTTGCGATAACGACGCTGGCCAAGCTGTCTCTGGAATTTGCGTCTCTTCGGAGGCATCCGTCAGCCTCCACTTTTATTTGTGATGCAAGAATTTATTAGAGCACCTCCCAATAGAATCCGAGGAATTCCACCCAATCGACCCTGTAGGTAACTTTTGCGGATGTCTTTGTCGTATCGGACATCTTTATAGTCACTGAAAGAAATCAGGTTCGAGGCTCCGGCGGTGTCTCGTTCTGAAACCCACATTTCGTCACGACGCAAAAGCTGCTGGTCCATAAGCAGAACGTCATGGGTGGTCATCAGTAACTGCGATCTCGTTTCTGTGGTGCAATTGGCTAAATACGCTTCAAGCAATCTGCGTGTCAGTAGTGAATGCAGGCTACGGTCGACCTCGTCTATCACGTAGACCTTTTTCGAAAGCTGAGCCGAGAGTTCAAGAAACGCTGGCAGCAAATCTATCACCCGTTGCGATCCATCAGACTCTTGGCGAATCTCGAACCTGGCTTCAGTGCCATCCGCTTTGGGGTGAAAGGTCACCAGCTTTTTAGCTATCAGCTCACCATCTTTACGAGTAATCACGAACCGCTCCTTGATAGGTTCGGTAAGTAGACGAACGGTCATGCCTTCCTTGACATCTTCCTGTAGCCTGGTCTTCAATGACTCTGGCAAAGGAATGTTCTCAAACGGAACCTCCTCGCCTCCCAGGTGTGCGATACCGGTATCAAGTTGTGGAAGCATCTCATTCATTGTTGAGTACAGCGGATGCCCTTCGTCAAGGAATTGCTCGAATGGTTCAAATCGAGAATCGGGCGCGACGAGTTCAAGTGAGTCCTTGAACCACTCATAAACCGGCCGAAAATTATCAACCTTCTGTGAAACCGAATTCGTCAGAAATAATTGGTTATCCCGTGTCCCGTTGAAGGCAAACTTCAAAAACTGGTCCTTGGATAAGGAACTATCGAAGTTCGGCATTCCATCCTGGCGATGATAGAGCACTTTTTCACTGGTGCTGGTAATGACAACGAGTTTTTCTTCCAGAACCTCCTTGCGGGTCACTGCGAAGTTGAATTCGTACATGATTTCGCCGATTAGGATCTCAAAGCCAAACCTTGATGGCTGTTCGGCCCCCTTTGCATCCAGACGGAAAGGCTCGACAGCAATCAGACTATCGGGCTGTGTCCCCTTTACAACCAAAGCCTTGGCGAAACTAAGGGCCTTAAAAAAATTGGTCTTACCTGAAGCATTACCGCCATAAATTGCGGCAACAGGAAGAATTCTCGTCTGGTACTTGCCAAGCTTGGGAATCCTATCTCCATGCTGTCGCTCTCTGCTGGCAACCATAGAAAAAGTGACTGGGTTACGGAAGGACATCCAGTTTTCAAGTGAGAAACTCACTATCATATCACCGCCTCCTAATGTGTATTTTTCTCTTTTATACGCTAATAAATTAACGATTAAATGCATAATGTCAATTTTTAAGTGATTTTTTCTCATTAAACACCTATTTTTTCCTTTGTTTGAAGATTTCGACTGTAAATGTCCCCATTCTTCCCTTTTAACGCTTTGCCCCTCCAGAAGACCAATTGCTTCAGGAGGTAAAAGCATGTCTGAAATCATTACGTGTCCATCAGGGTTGTCCGGTCGTATTCGTGGGCTGAAGGTTCGGGAAGAGCGAATTTTGACGGATCGGAAGCTGGCGAAGAGTGGGGGGCAGATGGATGAGTTGCTGTCGGCCTGTTGGGAAGAGACGCTGGATGCGGGGCCGTATGATTTTGGGGCGAAGAATATGGATTGGGGCAAGGTGCTGCAGGGGGATCGGTTTTATGCGCTGCTCAGGATTCGTGCGCTGACGTATGGGGCGGAATATGCCTTTGCGGTTTCGTGCCAGCACGAAGCCTGCCGTGCGCGGATTGACTGGGAACTGGATTTGAATGATTTGGTGGTGCGTGCGCTTTCTGAAGAAAGCAGGGAGGCATTTCTCAATGGCAATCGGTTTGAAACCACGCTGCCGGACGAAGGCAAGAAGGTGTGGTTCAAACTGCTGACTGGTGCCGATGAGCGCAGATTGCCTCAGCTCAAAAAGAAATCAGGAGAACGGTTACTTTCCGCCATGCTGGCATTTCGAGTGATCGAGGTGGAAGGCATCGACGCCAAAGACAAACGCGGCTTTCTTGAAAACCTCACCATGAACGATGCCGATTTTCTGGTGGATGAATTCGACCGGGTGGATTGTGGTGTGGATACGGGGATTGAGATTGAATGCCCCGAGTGTTTTGCAACGCAGGATATTGAACTCCCTTTCGAGCGGAGTTTTTTCATGCCGGGGAAGGAGCGGACGGCGCGGCGTCGGGGCCGGAGCAGCTCTTTCCTATCGTAGATATGAGCACATGGAGAGAAGGATTGTTTCAACTCTGCTGGCGTCAGCACGGTGGGAGCGGTCTGGGCATCCCCATGACCGAAGCCCTTGAACTGTCGCCTTTTGACCGGGACTGGTTTCTCGACCGCATTGGCGAGCAACGCGCCACAGAAGCAAAACAAATCGAAAAAGCGGCCAGGAAGTCTTGAGTCTTGAGTCCTGAGTCTTGAGGAGAAGAAAGGATGCTATTTTTGTCTGAGAGAGCGCATGAGGCCATTGAGCATACGGCTGATTTCTTCGTAGCTGG
>JAFGQN010000005.1 GCA_016935665.1 Deltaproteobacteria bacterium
AAAAAAAATAATTTAAAAAAAAAAAAAAAAAACAAACGACGCCACAGCAAAGAGAACAGCAACTACGGTTTTAAAAAAATTGAATACAACAACAGACCATACACAAACACCTGCAATCATAGCCAATGAAACCACGCAGTTGCATCAGGCCGTCAGTAATTTCAATGTGGCGGCAGTGCTTGCGTTACTGAAAAACGGGGACGACATAAATGCACTGGATCGATTTGGCATTTCGCCAGTTGTGCAGGCGGCGATAGACGGTAACGAAGCCGCTTTTCATCTGTTCTTAAAGCGGGGCGCCAATATCGAATCCGCGGACACCGCCGGGAGGACCTGTCTCATTTGGGCCGCCACACGCAAACGGCGCGGGATGGTCACACTACTTCTAAACGGGGGCGCAGATGTGAATGCGGTGTCCAGTGGCGGCAGAACAGCGTTGATGGAAGCCACCATGCGGGGGTACGTGGAGATAGTCCACCAACTGGTGGACGCGGGTTGTGATATGAACAAGGTGGATGACGCGGGGAACAGCGCGCTGCACCTGGCGCTTGGCGCCGAGAAAAGAGAGGTAGCCAATTATCTTCTGAACTGCGGTGCAAAGGTTGACGCCCGAAACAAAGCGGGGGCAACCCCCTTGCTCATCGCCGCCAAAAACGGTTACGTTGAACTCGCCCGAAAAATCATGGAAAGAGGTGGGAATCCCGATGTTCCCGACGCCGACAATCTAACGCCCCTGTACTGGGCGAACCTGGGACGATTCAGCGATGTATCGGCACTGATTTCCAAAAAGATGTTTGGCATTAGCGAGGCGACCGCAGAAGGAAATATATCGCTGGTTATCTCACTGCTGACACAGGGCGTGGACCCAAACACGCGAGATCAGTACGGAGAAACCCCGCTGCATCGTGCAGCATGGGAGGGACACACCGATGTGGCGGTCGTGCTCATTGAAAGCGGCGCCGATGTGAGTGCCATTACCGGTTACGGCAAAACCCCGTTGCATCGCGCCTGTCGCGCCGGCAATCTCGAAATTGTGGAACTGTTGATTCGCAATGGCGCCCCCATTGATTTTAAAAATGCCGAAGGGGAAACGCCATTGCACTGGGCTGCATTTGGCGGCCACATGACCGTCGTTGAACGACTTTTGGAGTTTGGTGCGAATCCCTGCACCAGCAATAAACGAAATCAGTTGCCGGCGGATATCGCGAGACGTCAGGGACATACCCATGTGGCCAAACGACTGGAAAATGATACGAAACAAATATCGACCATTCGATGGCACAACCGCCGGAAACAGGGGACCGACGACTGGCAGTTGAGTGCGTACATGGAAGACGAAGTGGTGGGGCGTGTCGACTATGTCATTTTGAGTGGTCGAATAGTGATTAAATTTTTAAATGTCCACGAACGGTTTCGGCGCAGAGGTATCGGAAGAAAAATGGTTGCCCAGTTGGGAGCGCAGGCGCCGGTCATTGAGGCCAGCAACGTGAGAACTGATGCTGTTTCCTTTTGGAAATCCATGGGATTTATTAAGCGGGAAAATAAATATGAAAAAATAAGCGATACCTTCACCGCCGACCTTTCTCGGGATAGTGAATGCTGTGTCTCAAAATCAATTGAATAGAAACTTACAATTAACACTCGTCTAATGCCCCCGCGGGGATAGGCAACGGCGAAATTCTTTTTGTCGCTCAATTCATACATTCCGGAACTAATGCGCTATACTTCGAAGGTGGAAGTGTAGCCATGCACATCAATGACCAGAGGTATCGCCGAGCCATCGTATCCGTCAGGAATATGAAACAGGTACTCTCGGTTTCGTCCATCCACCACCAAAGTGAATGCACAATCCGAATCCCCTTTCATGGTGCAGGGTTCAAAATCGCCGTGCTTCATTTCGGGGACTTCACAACCTGGCAACAGAATTGTACTCAGGATGATAACGACAGATTGTACGTATAGGCATGCTTTCATGAAGAGTCCATTCCTTTTTTTCAAACAGAATTTCATACAGGACCGGGGCCTGCACCAGCAGAGATTCCAAAGACCCGCTGAGTATATATATGGGCAACAGCAACAGATGGCACTGTGTTGCGGCAATTAAACTTTTTTTCTTACTGATTTTTTTTCTGTGAAGCCAATGGCCTTATCTGCAAGTGAAACATTTTGGAGTGAAATATGAAAGGCGTCATTCAGGATAAAAACATTCTGTGCGACATCGATGACGTTGTCACATTCCAATACTTCGACTCAACCGACAAGCGCTGGAAAAAACGGTCACTGCCGGCACTCGAATTTCTTCACCTCATTTTGCAGCACGTTTTACCCAAAGGCTTTCGCCGCACCAGGGACTATGGCTTTTTGCACGGCAACGCCCAAAAAAAACGCACTAAATTCAGCTGCTTCTCAAGTCTGCACCACCACTCATCGAAACCAAACCACCCTCCAGACCCCTTTGCCCCAATTGCGACCACGCTATGTTCATCGTCGCGTGCAACATGTTTGCAACCCAAAACACGCCTCAAAAAATGAGAGCGCCACCATGAAATTCTGTTGCTTCAAACCCCTGCAGGTTACAACCGCATCCACAGGATACGAACGCACCGCTGCGCCCTCAAAAGGCAAAAACACAACCGCCTTCCTGAATCTAACCGGCGTCACCCCAATTGAATCCCCAAATACCAAACACCAAATCCAGATTCCCGCTCGAGGATGCACTTTCGCACCCGTTTCATCCAAATCACCAACACACCGTCTGTAATTTATTTCCCAATATAAAGGAGGGCTTGTTCAACCATATCGGGTAGCCGGGGTGATCACTCACCCCC
>JAFGQN010000049.1 GCA_016935665.1 Deltaproteobacteria bacterium
TATCGGGCACTGTTGCGGCGTCCGTCGGTGCAGCTGCGTCCGTGATGACAGGGGCATCCCGGTTTTCCACCGATATCTTCTGAGTCTGACCATTGCTCAGTTTGACCTGCTGGGTCAGAATCACCTCATCGTCCAGCTTTATTTCCAGCACATGCAGAACACCGGCACTGATGAGCATGGGACCGGGCAAAGGGACGGCGCCACGGAGAAAATCGTCAATATATACCAATGCGCCGGGCGGCGCCGAAACCTCCAGCGTGGCCACGCGCAGTTTCATTCGCTTGATTTCGTCCAGTACTTCATCTCTGCGCGCAATATCGATTTCATCGCCTCCAAGGGCCAGATAGGACTCAAACGCTTCCAGCGCCAGACCGTACCTTTTGGCGGCCGCTTCGCTTTGCCCGATATTGTACTGAATTTTCCAGTTTTCCTTCAGGCGGTTGGCCTGTCGAAACGCATTCGCGGCGCCGCGAAAATCGCCGCTGTCAAAGAGCGCCACCCCCTGCTTAAAGACAGCCACGGCGTCGGTTTGCGAAGGGGTGTCGTCCGCCATGGTCACAGAAGCGTCGCTCAGGATGATGGCCGATAACAGGATATAAACCAGTTTTTTCATATCTTCGATCCTTGTTTTTTAAGTGATGATTGCAGGCACGCGATGGAATCCGGCTTTTATTTATGCGCACAGTTATATTATAAATTGATCATTCACCAGGGCGTGTCATTGTCAAGAAGAAGATATTTTTTGCATAAATATAACGGTGATGCGAACGGTTTACTGCGCCGGAAACGGCGTCGCGGGCCAATCTGTTGAACGGAATCCAGACGACGGGATGACTGGAAATAAAATTTACGGTCGATTCCTATTCCAGTTTCGTTTATACAAATACACCATACTTGAAAGAGTGGTCGTCCGCTGACCGCAGAAGTGTAAGAGACGTGACACAGCAAAAAGTAACCACGCGGGTGTATGTGGAAACACCCGAACAGATTGATTTTACATTCGAAACCGCGGGAATTGGTTCGCGGGCCCTGGCGTATCTCATCGATTTGATGATTCGGGCGGTGGTGCTGGCAATCGCTGCGACCGTGGTGTTTTTTATTACCGGAGGCGCCGCGTTTGGGATTGGGTTGGTGTCTGTGATTTCGTTTTTGATAGAGTGGGGGTATTTCACGCTGATTGAATGGCTCAACGATGGGGTCACCCCGGGCAAGCGGGCGCTGGGCCTTCGGGTAGTGCGCACCAATGGGGTGTCGGTGGATTTGTATCGCAGTGCCATGCGCAATCTTCTGCGGGCTGCGGATGGGTTTCCGCCCATGTTTGCCTTTTTTGACGTGTTGCCCTTCCCATCTTATGCGGTGGGGATTTTTGTGATTTTTTTGACCGCCACCAATCGGCGCATCGGCGATTTGGCGGCGGATACCATGGTGGTGGTGGAAGAGCGCAAAGGAATCGACAAACTGCCGCCCCTGCCCAGCGACGCCATGCAGTTTCCCGCCCATCAGGTGGCCGCATCGGGGATTACCGCGCGGGAGATGGCGCGTATCGATGCGTTTTTCAGACGCAAACGCCTTTTCAGTGCGCAACGCGGTGATGAGTTGGCCGAGATTGTGGCGGCGCCGCTGGCGAAAAAGATGGGTGTGACCTATGCGTCTCCCGTACTGTTTTTGGCAGGACTGCTGCAAGGGGGGTACGAGGACCGCGCCAGCTACGCCGGAATCGATATGACCTTGAAAGGGAACCGATGAACACGGTACACGAAGCCAAAAAAGCGCGCTGGGACCGTTTGGAACGCCTGCTTTTGCAGCTGGAAAGAAAAGGTTCGGCGAGGTTGCCCGAAGACGAACTGGACGAATTTGTTCATTTGTATCGAACCGCGTGTGGGGATTTGGCCCGTTTGCGCAGCGACAGTCCGGGGCACAATCTGGAAGCCTGGCTCAATCAACTGGTGGCAAGGGGGCAAAAGATGTTCCGTCCCAGAGAGAAGGGGTCCTTTGCTCAGGTGCTGCACTTTTTTACGGTGGACTTTCCACAGGAGGTTCGGGCGCTGGGACGGGCGCTGGCGGTGGCCGCGCTGCTGTTTGGCGCGCCACTGCTTTTGGTGGGGGTGTATGTGTATCTGTTTCCGCAGGCGGCTTATAGTCTGGCAGCCCCCGAAGAGCTGGAGGCGTTGGCCAATGCCTATGCGGAAGGTCATGCAGGCGGGCGCTCGGAGAGCGTGGATTCGCTGATGGCGGGGTTTTATATCAATCATAATGTGGGGATTGCATTTCAGTGTTTTGCCACCGGGATTTTCGTGGCGCTGGGATCGGTGCTGGCGCTGCTGTTTAACGGCGTCATTATTGGCGCCATCGGCGGGTTTATCTGTGCCTCGGGATATGCCAACAATTTTCTGTCGTTTGTGTGCGGTCATGGGGCGTTTGAGTTGACGGCGATAGTGTTGTGTGGGGCGACCGGTATTCGTATCGGCATGCTGCTGGTGAATCCGGGCCCGTACACGCGACTGGATGCGTTTAAGGTTCATGGCAAAAGTATTTTAAAAGTGGTGCTGGGCAGCGCGGCCATGTTAACGATTGCGGCGTTTATTGAGGCGTTCTGGTCGCCGTCGTCGGCGCCGGCGCTGGTGAAATATATCGTTGCGTTGGTATTGTGGACGCTGGTCATTGTGTACCTGTCCATGGCGGGGCGTCGTCGGGGGTTGGTTGAGACGGATACGGAGAGTGGTGCTGCATGAAGATTTCCGACGCCAGCATTGATATTCGCCCCCGAAGTTCATCGGAAATCACGGATTTGGCGGTGTTGTTTTATCGCAAACATTTTCCACTGCTGTTTTCGTTGACAGCGATTTATGGATTTCCAGCCGTCATTTTGGCCATGAGTGTGCACTACTTTGTGCGCAGTGGATGGGTAACCCTGGGAACGCTGGCGCTGCTGTTGCCGCTGCTGTCCGGGGCAGTGGTCCTGGCGGCCAGCCGGATTGTGTTTGGCAGCGTGTTGACCGTACGCGATGTGTTGCGATTGTATCGCCCGGTGTGGGCAAGGTATTTTGGGCGGCGGTTTGTGGAGAATATCGTGTCTCTGGCGCTGACGCCGGTGATTCTGGGATACGTGATGCATCTGAATTTTTCCTTTACGGGGCCCGTGGGGCTTTTGGAGCAGTTGCGCGGCAAGGAGCTGCGCATTCGCCGCAAGGGATTGTTGCGTCGCGGTGGGGGCAATGCCCTGGTGTTCGATTTTATTTCGGTGATGCTGGTGGCCCTGTTTACGGTGGGGGCCATCAGTCTGGTGGAGCTGATGCTGGGATCGGTTTTCACGGTCTGGCAGGAAACGGGCATTCGAACCGAAGATGCCATGGATGATCCCTTCCGATTTGGCATTTGGATGGCGGTGGGAGTGATGGCGTATCCCATTTATGTGCTGGGATGGTTTTTCCGTTACCTGGACGCGCGCATTCGCGCCGAAGGATGGGATCTGGAGCTGGATTTTCGCCGTGCCGCCACCCGCCTGTCCAAGGGGGATGAGTCATGAGAATTGTGGCAAAATTCCCCGTCGATAACGGCGAAGGCAAACGCGTTGCTTTTTCATCCTCAAATAAATGTAGGGTCCGGGGTTTATCCCCAGCCGCTGACCGAACTCGGCGGCAGATAAACTACCGCCCTACAGATTCCCTGCAATCTCTGTGTTTCAGGGTCGTTTTTGGGATGCTTGTTTTTTTTCTGCACACCTCTGTTGCCACTGCCGCCGGCAAGCCTCCCAATTCAAAAGTGACCAAAGAAGTCGATGACATTACTGCTGATTCGGGATACCGGTGGCTTCGGGAAGGGGACGCCCGTCGCTCGGGCGATTTGCAAAAAGGCCGATTTTCAGGCAAAGGGGGCCCTGGCGGCAAAGGCGGTGGCATGCCAGACGCCGAATCCTCCGAAGGCTGCAGTTTTGAGCCCAATTTTCAGGACTGGGATCCGCCGGAAGCCGACGCGGACGACGGCTGCGGCAACAGTGACTCGCCCGATTGCGCCTGTGATCCCGATATTGGCAGCTGCAACTGTGACCCCACCATTGGCAATTGCGGTGCGTGTGTGCCGTCCCCGGGCGCCCTTGTGCCGCTGGGGTATCTCCTTGGTGGACTGGTGCTGGCGGTGATTGTCTTTTTTGTGGTACGTGCGCTGATATTGCGCATGCCCAGTGAAGACACGCCTCTGAATATGGAAGACGTCGATTTCGATGAAGAGGATATGCGCGTTTCCAGAATCCATCGCGTGGACCCTGCCAGCCTGCTGGACAGAGCCAATGAAGCGGCCCGAACCGGGGATTATAAACGCGCTGTGGGCTATCTGTACTTGCTGTCGCTGTCCATTCTGTCGCGGGGGGGCATTGTCGAACTGGAAAAATCCACCACTAATTGGAATATTTTACGCCAGACATTTAAAAATGGCGGTCCCGATGTGGCCATGAAGATTATTGTGCGGCACTTTGAGGATTTGTTCTTTGGCAACAAATCACCCACATTTGAACGATACGAACAGGTGCGGCAAAATGTGACCTCCAGTCTGTTGCCGCTGGAGAAGGAGGCGACCCATGAGAGCAGCTGAGAGAGCCTGGTGGCTGGGCCTTTGCGTGTGGCTGCTGGTGTTCGTCTTCTGGCGACCGGAGCCGCCGCCCATTTACACCCAGGTGCCATCGGTTAAAAAAGATCCCGACGGCTTTCGCATCTTCTACGATTTGGTGGCTAAAGAGGCGGGCTCTGTGTCGCGCACCCTGCGTCGGCCCGGGCTTCTTGACAAAGTGGATGTGCTGGTGCTTTTGCGCCCGTCTGAGGGGCTGGCCAAAGAAGACCGCGAAGATTTGATGGAATGGGTGCGGGATAAAGGGGGAACGCTGCTGGTGGGGTACCCGATTTGGGACACTAAAAATGAATTGCTCAATAGCGTGCTGCTCCCCGAGGCCCATTGGAATATGTCTTTGTGGAAAGACGCTGAGGCCAAACTGCACAGGGTGTCGTATGTGCCGGGGGAAGTGGAATCCCCGCGAAGAGTAACATCGTTTACCTTAAAGCTGCGCGGAAAAATAGAGTTGGGAGATGGCTCTTCGCAGGCGTTGGCCATGAGCGCTGATGGAACGGTGATGGCCAGCTGGGACGCTTATGGAACGGGGCAGATTGTGCAGTTGGCGGATTCGGCCATTTTGGGCAATGAGGCCATGGGGTTTAAAAAAACACATTTGTTTGCCGCGGCCTTGCTGGACGAAATCGGGCGCGACGGGAACTGGGTGTTTGACGAATCCAACGAGGGGGTGTCCATTCAGCCGACGCTGGCGCCCCTTTTGGGAGCCGGGGCCTTTCGGGCCGTGTTTTTGCATTTGCTGCTCTTTTTTCTCTTTTGGTACTGGTACAAATCCAGACGACACACGCGGTTAAAAAAACCGTTGCTGGAACGGGATGTGCGGGAGGTGACCACATTGGCCAACGATATTGGCCGGTTTTACTTCGGCGCCAGAAAAGGCAGTTGGGCCCTCTGCCGATATCTGGATTTTTTCAAGCGACGACTGCAGGTGGCCAATCTGGCGCCGGGGCAGCGGGCAACGGCCCAAAAAACAGTCGACGAGGCGCAGCAGGCGCTGTCTGGTGCGCTTTCTTTAGATAGGCAACTGCACATGATACGTAAAATGGCGGAGCATCGCGAGGTGTTTCGGGACAGTCAACGGGACAATGAATAGATAAGGAATTTTTGCAATGACACCTTTGGAAATCCAACGAATTTTTGAGACTGTGAAAATGGAGATGGGCAAGGTGATAGTGGGCCAGGACGATTTGGTGGAAGGCGTGATGCTGGCGTTGTTTTCCCACGGGCACGTGCTGATTGAAGGCCCTCCCGGTCTTGGAAAAACCCTGCTGGTCAACACGCTGGCCACAGTGCTGGATTGTGACAGTCGACGGGTGCAGTGCACACCGGATTTGATGCCTGGCGATTTGGTGGGCCATTCAGTGTTTGATATGAAGGAACAGCGATTTATTTATCGTCAGGGGCCGGTGTTCACCAATATTCTACTGGCCGACGAAGTGAACCGCGCCACCCCCAAGACTCAGTCCGCCATGCTGGAATGTTTGCAGGAGAGGCAGGTATCGGTGGACGGAAAAACGTATCCCATCGAACCGCCTTTTGTAACGCTGGCCACTCAGAACCCGCTGGAATACGAAGGCACCTACCCGCTGCCCGAAGCGCAGGTGGATCGATTTATGTTCAAGTTACTGGTGGGTTATCCCTCCATTAGAGAAGAAACTCTGATTCTGGCGCGCTACCAGATGGGCAAAAATCTGTTTGACATGGCGGCCATGGGCGTACGCAAAATGGTGAGCAAACAGTTGATTCTGGAGACTATTGACGCCTGCACGGCCATTGACGTGTCCGAAAAAGTGCTGGGATATATTGCATCCATCGTTACCAAAACCCGTGATTGGCCCGGTATTACGGTGGGGGCGTCTCCCCGGGCATCGGTGGCCATGCTGATGGGCGCCAGGGCGGCGGCGGCGGTTTTGGGCCGTGAATACGTGACGCCGGACGACGCGCGTCGCATTGCGCCCTGGTGTTTGCGCCATCGCATTCGACTCAGCCCGGATTCCGTTATCCGCGGGGTGCAGCCGGACGATGTACTCAAACAGTTGTTTGACAGCGTTGAGGTTCCCAGGGAGTAATATGTATCCGACGAAGAAATCCCTGTGGCTGATTGCCCTTGGCGGTGTTGGACCATTGCTGGTGCCGTTGTTGGGCGTGCCATACCTGCTGGGGTGGATTTTGCCGTTCATTGGGGTGGCGGTGATGGTGTCGGACCGTATTCTGGGGACGCGGTTGAACTTGAAAGTGCGTCGCAATGTGGCCAATGTGTTGTCGGTGGGAACGGGAAATCGGGTGGAAGTGGTGGTAAAGAACCTTGGCGGATTTACAGTGGCTATTGATGTGGTGGACGAGGCGCCGTTGGAGGGGGAGGTGGACCGAGAAAACCTGCTGATGACCCTGCAGCGGGGAGAGGCGAGCAAGTCGGTTTACTACTTTACGCCCCATCGCCGGGGACGATACACGTTTTTGGGAGTGAAGGTTCAGGCGAAAAGTCGCCTGGGATTCTGGTTTGTGCAGCAGCTGCACGATATGCGGCAGGATGTACAGGTGTATCCGGATATTGAGGCCATTAATCAATTCGAATTGCTGGCTCAGAAAAACAGTCTGTCCGAACTTGGATATCTGAGTACGCGTATGAAAGGCGATGGTCACGAATTCGAGCGGATGCGCGACTATCGTTCCGGGGATGAACCCAGGAAGGTGGACTGGAAAACCACCGCGCGGTTGGGGCGACTGATTGTTCGGGAGATGGGGCAGGACCGCAATCAGAATGTGTTTTTTATGATTGATATGGGACGCCTGATGCAGCAGACCACCGATGGCCTCAGTCACTTCGACTACGCACTGAATACCGCCATCATACTCAGTCATATTGCCCAGAAAAAGGGCGATAATATCGGCGCGATTCTGTTTTCGGACAAGGTTAAAAAGTACATTCCACTGCGAAAGGGGCCTACAGCCGTGGACGCGCTGATTATGGCTGCCTACGACATGGAACCCGAAAGCGTGGCCACCAATTATTCCAATGCATTTAAACATGTGATGGCCAATGTGAATAAGCGTTCGCTGCTGTTGCTTATGACCCATATGGGCAAAGGCGAGGAACAGCGTCTGGTGCGAACGTACGCTTCATATCTGGGCCGGCAGCATTTGCCGCTGTGTCTGTTTTTTAAGGAGCCGTCGCTGGAGCGGGCCGTGGAACACGTGCCCCAAACCGCCAGAGAGGCGTTTGAGGTGGCTGCCGCCGCGGATTTGATGCTGGATAGAATGGAAAGTCTGTCCAGGCTGCGTCACGCCCGCGTACTGGCGCTGGACGCATTGCCCGGACAGTATTCCGCCACCGCCATTAATCACTACCTGGACATAAAAGCCAGGAATCTGTTGTAATCATCGTTCATTGGGCATGCCCAGACGAACGGAGTGGTATTCGCTATGCAAAATATTGAACTGTTTGGATTTGTTATTCTGTTTCTGGGGATTATTCTGGGGCGAATTCTTTCCGAAAAAGCAATGGGAGTGCTTGGCGCCGATCAAAAGGTGCGATTGATGGATGCGTTTTCGGGCGTGCGCAAATACAGTCTGCTGCCGCTGCTGGCAGTTCTGGTGGCATATGTGGGATTGGTTCAAGCCGGTGTGCTCACGGGGTCACTGCCCCATGCGGTGTTTTTGATTGTGCTGCTGGTCTACCTGGTGGCCAGTCAGATTTTTGTGTACCGGCGACTGACGCGCATCGGATTGCCGATGGCATGTATCCGTCGGTTTCATATGTCCCAGGCAGTGGTAATCATTGTATTTTTGGTATGGAGCGGAATTACTTTGCATGGCACACTGTTTCAGTGAGTGTGCAACATTGTCAAAGGTGGGAATCTGTTATACTTAATCATAAACCCTTTTGGTGTGGTGATGGTGATAACCACTGGATGAGGAGATGCTTCATGGTGCAGGATTACGACAAACCCAAACGCAGCTGGCGCGAAATCGATCAGCGAAAAGATCAGTCGGCGCATCGCCGGGACGAACGGCCGGCCATGAATGCCGGGAAGCAGGCACGGGCCAACAATGCTTCGAAACTGTATAAGTCGCAGCTGGACAATCTGTTTGACGGGGATGGCAAGGCGCCTAAAGAATTGAAAGAAAAGTTTGCGGCCCTCGACAATTCGGATGAAGGGGTCGCTCGCAAGGACGCCGCTCGAAAAATAGTGGACGCCAAATCGTCATCTGCCAAAACCCGAGCGACTCAGGCATATCTGAAACAGTGGGAGTTGCCACAGGACTACAGCATTCTCAGCGAAGTGCTGGCATGTTCCGATGAAGAGCTGCAGGAAATGGCGCTGGATGAAATTGGCGCAATGTTTGATGCCAATCGGGTCCCCAAACGCACATCAATTCTGGAGCAGCGATTAAAAAGCCTGATGTCGCTGGCGGACGATGAAGCCATCGAGGAGAAGGCGCAGAGTCTTCTTCGGCGGCTGCGTCTCTTTAAATAGTCCCGTCCATAGAGAATTCTGTTCCATCTTTAATATGTGCGTTTCTTTCCCCGTTTTTTAGTAAAAACGGATGAGTTGCCCTTTAAAAAAAACGGGTTTCTGTATTTCACGGTTGAAAAAAAACGGGTTTGCCTTCTATTTAGAGATATTCAGTTCAAGTTTTTTTACCAGTACGTAGGCCTAAACGGGCGCACGGGTAATTTTGAGGTGGGATATGAAAAACGAACATTCGTTTGGTTTGCCCTCGCAGTCATCTGCGCGATACCACGTGATGCGAAGATGGATTGGTTTGGGGACAACGATGCTATGTGGCCTGCTGGTCTTTTCCTGTGCTGCAATGATGAATCGGAAGGATGATGCGGACCGACAGAATATGATTGCCACGGCCAACGGTATTATGCAGGCATGCCAGAAGGCGAGCATGGCGTCATGCGAGGAGTTGCGGCTGAGCTTTGAGTGCTTTTCGCAAAATGATCCGGGGGCGGCACGGCAGCATCTTCGCGTTGTACTTGAAAATAACGAGGACGCAGCGCTCGGCGCGTTGACGGATACACTGACCCTGGCGTCACAGATTTCGGGTTCTGAGAGTCGGCCGGTACAGCGATTTTCGGTGTTTATGAATGGGGTTGTTCAGGGAAATAAGCCAACGACGCGGAATGTGAAAAATGCCGAGCAGGCTAAAAAAGTATTGGTGCAAACGGGGTGTACATATGATGCGCAGTGTAAATTTGACAGGGTTTGCATTAATGGCGAGTGTATCAGTGGCAGATTTCGAGCTGCAGTGGAGTCCAGGTATATGGCCGCATCTAAAGGTGTAATTGCGCCAACGGCGGAAGACGGCGCATCGGAATCGGCGGAAATAGAACTGGAGCTGCTGTCGCCCCGACGGGGCCAGGACGTGTTGCTGTGTCGACCGGAGCAGGTTCTGCGGTGCATGAAAAAATGTGAAAAAGGCAGCGCAGAGAATTGTTATGCGGTGGGAAAGCTGTATGAACAATTGCCGGCGACCGATGAGTACTCTGAATATCTGCTGTTCGCATATCAGAAAGCGTGTGGTTCTGGAATGATGGATGCATGTATTGATTTGGCCAATTTGCATTTCTATGGCCGATTTGGCGAACGCAACATGAGCCTCGCCTATCAGTATCACCACAGTGCCTGCAACAATGGCAATGGTATTGGCTGTATCAATGTCGCGCGACTTCTTAAAAGTGGCAAAGGGGTGACCCAGGATGCGGCAATGGCGGACGAATACTACATGAAGGCCTGTGCCTGTGGCGAGTCGGAGTATTGCATCACTGATGCGGGGACAACGGCATCGTCTTCAACGGTTACTGTATCTGCGCCGCAGGCAGCGGCACATCGCACTGGTGAGGATTCTGACGGCAACGATGCCCCATCCGAAATGTCGGCGCCTGTAAAAGGGGAAACAGGGGTTCCCACTTTAAAAAAGTAGTCCATTCGGCCCGGTTGACACAAAGTTGTCTTTTTTTTCGCCTGCAGAGAAGAATCCGGTGTTCCCCAAACGTCTTTTGTACTATTATGTGCGCCCGTAAGCACAACGGGCGTTGCCCTCCTTCCGCTTGAGGATATTCAAAATGGCGTTTGCCAATAGAGATTTGACTGGAATTCAGGATTTCACCATAGATGAAACGATGTATGTGTTGGATAAGGCCACAGAGATGAAACACGCCTTACTGCACAAGGATGTTCAACGGTATCGACTGGCAGACGGAAGGGACCTGCTTGCGGCATTGCTGTTTTACGAAAACTCCACTCGAACGCGCACCAGTTTTGAAGTGGCTGCGCAACGATTGGGGATGAACGTTACCGGATTTGCCAGCGTAGAGGGTACGTCAGTAAAAAAAGGGGAGTCGCTTCGGCATACTCTCGATATGTACGAAGCCTACCTGTGCGACTGTATCATAATGCGTCACCCGCTGGATGGGTCGGCGCGGTTTGCGGCGGATCACCTGGGAATTCCCATCTTTAACGCGGGCGATGGCAAGCACGAACATCCCACGCAAACGTTACTGGATTTGTTTACCATTCGTGAGCATTTGGGACGGCTGCACAATTTCGATTTGGGCATTTCGGGCGACCTTAAGTACGGACGGACCGCTCATTCTTTGGCGATTGCATTGATGGCATTTGAAGGCATTCGGGTGCATTTGTTTTCCCATCCGTCTTTGGCGATGCCGCAGGAGCTTCTGGATATGATGGCCGAAAGCGGGATGGAAATCACTGTCCATGAAACCCTGATGGATGCCGCGCGCAATACCGATGTGCTGTACCAGACGCGAATTCAGAAGGAGCGAATGCCGGATTTGTCTGAATATGACAAAGCAAAGACAATCAGTGAATTCACAGAAAAAATTATGGAGAAAACGCGGCCTCATTTTGGCCTGATGCACCCTCTCCCCGTCGACAAGGGGGCGCCTTCCATTGCGAGTGCGCTCGATAAACATCCCAAGGCGCTGTACAAAACACAGGCGGGAAACGGCGTGCCCACACGATTGACAGAACTGGCGCTGGCGCTGGGACTGATGGGCGATGATTTTACCGGTGAGCCGTTTCGGGAATCCCAGTGCAGCGAAGATTTTATCGAAGTGTTGCCGATTCGTGAAAAACCGCTTCGACAGGATGTGTCTATTCGCCCTATTCGGAACAATGGTGTGGTAGTGGATCATATGGCGCCGTATATGGAAGAAATTTTGACGCAGGTGCTGAAGGTGAGGGAGCGCAGAGATATTTACCGGGCGGCCACTGTGAAGCCGGCCAGTCGTCCCGAGGATATTAAAGGGATGCTGATGATTGAGGATAGACGACTGACGGAGCATGAACTTAAAATTGTGGCCTCCATATCGCCGGGCTGCACCGTAAATATCATTGAAAACGGAACGGTGACAGGCAAGTTCAGGCTAAGTCTTCCCGACAAGGTGTGTGATGTGCCTGGAATGATGTGCGCCAACAAAGGGTGTATCTCCAGACCCGAACATCAGGAATCCGTATCTCCCCGAATGATGAAGGCCGGCGATAGGCGGGTTAGCTGTTTCTATTGCGGCCAGATCATGCACACTAATCAGATTGTTTGATATTTACTTTACTTCAACTCATTCACGATGGCTCTGGCCATGTTGTCAATTCGCTCACTGATGGCGCGCATGTTGTTGAGTACCGCCAAATGATACGCGCTGGTTTCCACTGTCATTTTCTGGAAGGTATTGAGGCGTTCGAGGTGATTGTGTTTGAGGATTCGCGCCAGCGCCCGGTCTGTTTCCACATCACTTAGTATTTCACTGGCCAAATGGTGATCCAGCTGCCGTATGGCGTCGCATATCTTATCGAACTTGGTCATTAGCGCTTTATGATATCTCTTTAACTCAGCCAATCCTTCGGGGCTAAAAGTGACATTATGCCGATCCAGTTTTTTGGATGACCGGGCCAGCTCGCGCGTGATGAGATCTCCGATTCCCTCCAGATCCTGCACCAAATCCACAAACGCATGTTCTCTTGAAATCAGCACTTCCTCGATTTCCCCTTGCGCCACCCGGGCCAGATAGGGGCGAATGGATTTTTCCAGGATGTCTACTTTGTCGTCCTCCTTTTCCATTTCATTCACCGCCTGGTGGGAGGGGGTTTCCAGCAGGGGCATGATGTCTCTGAGCATGCTGCGAACGATGGCTGTAAGCCGGACAATTTCCCGATGGGCGAGGTCCAGCGCAACCACAGGAATGTTGAGTGCTGTTTCATTGAGATATTGAGGTTTGAAAGGCGCCAGACCCTCTTTTTGCGGAATCAACCTTTCTGTAAATCGACGGATAGGATGAATGAGGGGAAGCAGCAGCAGTCCCGTCGCGATGGTGAACAGCATATGTCCATTGGCCAATTCTCTGGCAACGGACTCTGACCCCATTCCAGATGTCATCCATTTTGATGCGGCGACAAAGTATTTGAGGAAGGGGAAAGCGATAGCCACGCCCAGAATACTTATCAGAAGGTGGGCCACGGCGACCTGCTTTCCCGCCCGCCCCGAACCAATGGATGCAAGCAGAGCAGTGGCACATGTACCGATGTGTGCGCCAAAGGCGATGGGAAGCGCAGCACTCAGGGTCAGTACATCTCCTGTGCAAAGAGCAATGGCCAGACCGATAGTTGCAGCGCTGGATTGGACCAGGGCGGTGAACGCTGTGGCAATCAGCATTCCGAGCACCGGTGAATTATCGAGGTGGACAAGCCATTGTGCAAATTGGGGAATGGCGCGCAACGGTCTCATGGCGTCGCTCATAACACCCAGTCCAAAAAAAATCATACCGAAGCCGAGAATGATTTCACCAATCCGTCGGGTTTTTTTCTTTTTTCCAATTGAACGGAGCAGTACGCCTGATGCGACGAGTATCAACGCATAACGTGACAAATTAAACGCGATGATTTGCGCGGTCACCGTGGTGCCAATTTTTGCGCCCAGTATCACCCCTATTGCCTGTGCCAGATTCATCGCCGTGGCCTCCACAAATCCGACCAGCATTACCGTGGAAGCGCTGGAACTCTGCAACAGCGCAGTTGCGGCGATGCCCATCAGCAGCCCCATGAACCGGTTTGATGTCAGCGTCGAAAGCACGGCCTTCATTTTGTCGCCGGCGGCTTTTTTTAAACCTTCTTCGGAAAACTCCATCCCCAGTAGAAAGATTCCAAGTCCGCCCAGAAGACCAACAATCATTTGCACCAGATTCTGAAAACGTATCGACCCCGTGGTAGCCATGTTCAGCGGTGCCGGTGTGCCGGAGTGTGATAAAAGTGAAAAGAATACGCTGCTCGCCAGAGCGAATGCGCCAACAACGCCGGGGGAGAAAAGGGCGGGTAGGGCAAACGACCGTTTTGGGATGCGACGCACAAACACGGCGCTTCGATACTACAGCAATGAGAGAGATTTAAGGACAGAGGTCAGACGCGCCCGGTTGTCATCAGATGAGAGTTCGCAAAGCGGCAGACGAAAAACTTCTTCACACAACCCCATCATGGACATGGCGGTTTTTACAGGAATGGGATTGGTTTCGATAAATAATATTTCGTAAAGTGTGGATAACTCATCGTTCAATGCGGATGCGTCATCCATGCGTCCCTCCAGTGCCAGGGTGACTATTCGGGACATCTTATCGGGAATCAGATTGGATGCTACCGAAATAACGCCATGGCCGCCTGCCTTTATCAAATCCAGCGCCATTCCATCGTCCCCTGAAAGTACGGAAAAACCGTTACCCGTCCGCTGAATCACATCTCTCATTTGCTGAATATTTCCGGACGCTTCTTTGACTGCTATTACATTGCTGCAGTCCTGCTGCAATTTTAATAATGTATCGGTTTCTAGATTTACACCGGTTCGACCAGCAATGTTGTAAAGAACAACGGGGATGTCCACAGCATCGGCAATGGCTTTAAAATGCCGATACAATCCGAGCTGCGATGGCTTGTTGTAATAGGGGTTTACAGAAAGAATCGCGTCTGCGCCGGCTTCCTGCGCATGAATGGACAGTCGTGTTGCTTCGGCTGTACAATTGGAACCCGCACCCGCAATTACGGTGCATTTGCCTTTGGCCAGCTCCACTGCCACATCTATGACGTGCTCGTGCTCATCCAGACTCAATGTCGGACTTTCCCCTGTTGTCCCACAGGGGACGATACCCGCTATGCCGCTTTCTATTTGGCGTTCGACCAGTTTTTCATATGTTTTTTCATCGAGAGTGCCGTCTGTGTTGAATGGTGTCACCAGTGCTGTATAAACGCCTCTAAATTCCATGATAAACCTCTTTGCTCAGGTGAAATGCCCGTTTTCCGCAATATTGTGCGGTGTACTTAGGAGAGCATGGCTACCAATGCTTTAAACGTGTGTCAAACATATTTGTCCAAAATTTTTTACTTTAGTTGCGAGGAGATGCTCTGAATACAACCACGCCCAAATGCGATGGACTTTTCATAGGCAAACATTTCGAGGGGGCCTATGAGATAACGGCGTCCACAGGGTAAAAAATGTCCCGAGGCGATTTACTGGTGAAAATAAAATCAGGGACAAAAAAAATTGTGGCGTCAGTTGCTTTCCGTAATGTCTAATTCATGTGACAACTTTATTGGCAATTGGGCGCAACAGTGTTGTCTGGATAGGTGCCCGCACCAATGCGACACACCCTGGAAAGCTAGAATTATCGACATCTTAAAAAGGGGTTGCAAGAAAAATGAACAGTTGCATGCCTGGCATCGAATGTGCAATATGAACTTATGGGTAGCGTCGGCCTTTTACTGAACATTCGAGAGGTATTGGGCGTTACGACAACAAAATGCTAAAAAAACGTTATAATGTGACTGTAACTGTTGCTTTATGTTCTGGCAGACGCTATTATTCGCTCCTAAAATAGTTACTATTTAATCTCCATTTAAGGGAGGGGAATGATGAAAAAACAATTGCTTCTATTGTCAGTACTACTAACCATGGGTGCAGTACTTTCGCTGGGCTGCATGGACAGGGAACCCGCGCCAGTATGTCCGGTGCCCACAGAATTGAAAAAGAGTGACCCCGGTGTGGGGAAATATGACGGCGTGGACATCCTCGTGGTTGTGGACAATTCAGGGTCGATGGCTGAGGAGCAACAAATCCTTGCGACATCTTTTTTCCCTCTGGTGAATTCACTGGTGAATCCAGTTCCCGGATGGCCGTTCGATGCGAGCAGCAATATTCGTATTGCCGTAACCACCTCTGATCTGGGTGTTTCCTATGACGGGAAGTTGTATGAGGGACCCGACAACGAAAAGCTTTTTGACAATGACCGCGTGAGATGCCACAAGGACGGTGATGGCGGAGAATTTATCTCGGAATATCGCACCGGAAATTCCGTGACGATTCAAGAAGGCGTAATTCAGTGCGGTACTCGCGCCGAGGATCATCAGTGCCCGTCCGGTTGGTCATGTCAAGATGTGAATGACGAGGGAGTGGGCGTTTGTATGGCGCCAGGCGGTGAGTTGACGGTGGATTGCCCCCGTTCTCCGGAAGAATCAGACATTTCTTATATTGAAAACGATGTAACCGACAAAGCGACTGCGGTGGCCTGTCTTGCTCAGGTGGGCACCGAGGGATGCAACTATGAGCAGCAGTTGATGGCTGGTGCATTTGGCCTGGAGAAAACATTAACGGGGGATGGCAAGTCGTTTTTCATGCGTAAAACATCGTTAACGACCATTCTCATCGTTTCTGACGAAGAGGATTGTTCGTTGAAAAGTGACGAATGGCATGGGCTTAAGGAATTGGGAGACACAGATGCCAACGTTGCCTGCGGTCGGCATGAGAAAGATATGCTTTTTAAGGTTGAGGAGATCAAAGAGCGTTACGATCAGGCGCGTTTCGATGCGACTGGCGATGTGGGTGGAGACGGTGTGGTTTTTGCCGCAATCGTGGGTGTTCCGTATAAGACAGATGTGAAGGACGGCGAAAACCCCCTTACCGCCTGTGAGGGAATCGGGAGGGATCTTGGTAAGTGTGCTGATGTTAAACCTGGTGTAAACGGTACTGGAACGATGGCGGCGCCGGAAGAAGTTGATCGAGTACTCAGTGCGACTCAAACTCAGACTTATTATGAGTATGCCTGTACGCGTACGGAAGGTACTGAGGAAGTCACCAAAGCATATCCGGGAATGCGCTACGTGGAGTTGGCGCAGGCGTATAATGACAAGGGATATGTGTATTCCATTTGCCATGATGACTGGTCTCCTGCGATGCAAGAGATTGCCAAGCTGATTGCCGAGGAAATGGGTGGAACCTGTTATACCAAACGATTAAGCTGGAACCCCAAGGACGAGACAGCGGAATGTAACGTGGTATTTGATTACTTTTGGAAGAAATCGGAACACAAAACTGCCCCCGAGTGTCCTACCAACGCCAGTCAGAAGTGGGAGAGCAAAACAGGGGAACTCACGCAAGTATCATTAAAGTCAGGTGACGGTTATGAAGCCTATTGGAAGCGTTCCTGCACTCTGCAAAAGCTTTCTGCGCCCATTAACTGCCCGGATATTTACAAGATGTCCGAGGAGGATCAGAAGAAATACACCGATGAAAACGCGTTTGGCTGGTATTATTGTGAAAACACAGGTGAGGATAACTCTGTTGCCTGCAATGATAATCTGGACAATGACCGAGATGGTTTTATCGATGAAAAAGATAGCGATTGTGTCTTCTGCACTGGTGAAGATACAACCAAATGCAAGAAGGACTGCCCTTACAAAGTCTCTTTGACTCCCGGCGCATTGCGTGAAGTTGTTGCTGCAGAGACGAAGGTGGAAACGAACGTTGTGTGTTTGCAGCAGTATCGGTTTGAAGATCCAAACTGTAAAGAGAATACAGCGGATTCCTGTCAGGATGGTGAAGACAACGATGGAAACGGGCCATACGATTGCTGGAGTTACAGCAAGAAAGATGATGAAGAGGGCCGTATCAAAAAAGAGCATTATCCGAAACAGGGCGCGCGAAACGCAGACCCGGATTGCTGTCCAATGATTGCGGATGAAAATGGAAACTGCCAGTTCCTCGATATGCGCTCACACCCCGCACCTCTAAGCAAAGGCTCATTCGCATACATGGCGGCTTGTGGTGTCAAGTCGGGACCAGAGGCAATGCCAGATTCCTGTTGCGAACAGGCCACTGCATTGCTTTGTCGCCTGGACGAGGCATATAAAGCCGAGTGTGATAGTCGTGAAGGCAACTGATTTATCCACAGACTAGACTGAACCATCCTTTTTTTTCATGAAATTTGATGTCTGTATCATTGGCGCTGGACCCAGTGGGTTAAGCGCGGCGTTGGAATTTTTGTCTCAAGGGGCGAAGGTTTTGCTTTTTGAAAAAAGCAGTCGTCCGGGGCGTAAAGCATGTGGCGGAGGATTGACTCAGGACGCTTTCGAATTTTTATTTACCAGGTGGCATAACAAAAAAAAGTTCTCCTTGAAAACATGCGGACCTTTGGAAACGTGTCGACAGTTAGCGGTTTACAGTGGCAACTCGGCAATCTATCGCGGTGCCAATAATTTAACCCCCTCTGATGGCGATGGGATGAACCGTTTCTTTGGCAGAGTCCATACACAAAGAGAAATCTTTGGAAAAGAGTGTTTGTCTGTTCACACATCGGCGCCGTTTATGCACGTTTCCAATCGAGTTGTGTGGCAAAATGCAGTATTGATGCAGATAAAGGAGGATGGTGCTGAGATTATTGATGAACGGGTTGCACGTGTGAGTGACAAATTCATCGTTACCGAAAATGGCCGTTCTATCGAAACCGATTTTGTGGTCGCGGCGGATGGCGCGAGATCATTGGTTCGAAGAACTTTAAAATTGCCATCTGCTGTCGGGATTGTTTGTCGGCAGCAAATAGTCGAAAGTTCGGTAGCTAATGATTTCGACTTTGCCATACCATCTGTGTGGTTCCATTATGATATGTTTGGCGCTGGCTACGGTTGGATTTTTCCCTTCCAGGATGAGTTGCGCATCGGGTGCGGTGTGCCAGCCGGCAAAGGTGCACCGTCTCTTTTAAAGAGTTCATTTGAACGTTGGCTCTCGCATTTGCGATTGCCCATTAAGGCTGGTCAAATGCAAACCGGTTCTATCGGTAGCAGGTATTTTGGACATCGATTCGGACGCGTTTTCCTGGCAGGGGATGCGGCCGGCATGGCATCTTCGGTGACAGGAGAGGGCATTTTTCAAGCACTTGTTTCAGGCCGTGAAGTGGCAAAGGAGATTTGCTCCCCTTCGTATCGTTCCGAAATAATTCCAGGATTGGCGATACAACATGAACGGACTTTCTCAACGGTGTCTCATCCCATCATAGGGCGCTCGCTGTACAACAATGCCAGGTCGATTTTGAAAATACCTGGGGTATCACAGCTCGCGATGCGAAAATTTTCGTAACCCTGTTTCGAATTAAATTCGGGCGTTCAACGTATCAAAGTGGCCCGTGTTGGCGATTTCAACCAGGACGGTTCGGTTATCAAAGACTGAGTCTTCGAACTATTTCGTGGTTGATTTTGTGTCCCGGATGATAGACATCCAAATGCGCCGCCGGAAATGCGCCCAACAGGGCCAAATCGCCCAGCAAGTCCAGCATTTTGTGTCTGGCAGGTTCATTTGGAAACCGCATTCCATCGGAATTGAGGGGACCGTGATCATTTATTACAAGGGCATTTTGAAGTGTTCCTCCTAACGCCAGTCCACTGTTACGAAGTTGTGTGACTTCCTTTTCGAGGACGTACGTACGTGCGGGCGCCACTTCCAGTAAAAAATTGAGCTCATCGAGAACAATTTTGTACGTCATATCCCCAATGGGAGGCGGATATCGCAAATGTACAGAGTATACCGGGGACTCGCCGGGTGAGCAGGGAACAATTATTGCCTGTGACTCATTCTGCTTTATTTCAATTGTTTTATTTACTTCAAATAAAACATGGTTCTGAGAATTCCCAGCGCTTGAAAACGCCTTCACAAAAGGCAACGCACTCCCGTCCATTATGGGAATTTCTGGTCCATTCACCTCAACAGTTGCTTTGTCAAAAAAAAAGCTTAACGCCGCAAGAAGATGTTCCACTGTTTGCACTGTACCTTCTGGTGACGACAGGCAAGTTGAACGGTGGCATTGGGCCATCAGATTTCGGGGGTGCGCGGGTATTTCGGCGCCGTTGCAAATGAAACGAAAGTCGTTGCGTAGTGATTTCCTGCAATGGTCCTTGACTGTGGCTTCGTTAATCATTACCCGCACAGTGCATCCAACGCCTGTGTGAACTCCCGGACCCTCAAATTCAAATGGTTTTGATATGCCCATTGGCGGGGACTAATTGATGGAAAAAATATACGGACAGAATGTGAGCACACGCTCGTTTTTCATCAGGAGCCCCAGTTCGAGGGCGCGTCTGGTGGCATCGAATTCCTTTAACAACTGCACCTTCGCGTCTGCCCCTCCTGATAGTTGCTCCCCCAGTATCTCCATGAACGTTTTGGGTGCCGGATAAAGAATCGCCTTTACGCCTTTTGCTTTGCCCAATTCCCGCGCCTTGTCTGTCGCTTCGCTGAGGTTCCCCAGCGCATCGACCAAACCGAATTTTTTTGCCTGTGCTCCAGTCCAGATGCGACCCTCGGCAATCTGTCTGACATCATCCACTTTCAGATTCCGTCCTTTAGATACGCGGTTTAAAAACAATTCATAGATACTTTTCATGGATGTCAGAATAACGTGACGCTCGTCATCGCTGAATGGCTGAAACGGGCTTAGCATTCCGGCGTTTTTTCCAAGTTTCACAGAATCACTGTGCACCCCTATTTGGTTTAGACCTTCTCCAAGCACCATCTTACCGCCCACGACGCCAATAGACCCAGTGATGGTATTGGCATCGGCATATACATAGTCTGCCGCCGATGCGATGTAATATCCACCCGAAGCAGCCACATCTCCCATAGACGCCACGACCGGTTTTTGTTTAGCGAGTATTTGCACCGCTTCCCAGATGTTGTCCGAGGCCAACGCACTACCCCCAGGACTGTCAATTCGCAACACGACGGCTTTGACGGACTCATCTCGTGCTGCTGTCATTAAATTATCTATCAGTTCAAAATCGTACACCGCCTGGTTTCCAGAAAGCATGCCCCCTTTATTTTTGCCGCTGTTGATGGGACCGAGCGCTGGGATAATGGCTATTTTTTCCGTATCATCCTTTTTGTTTTCTCCGCCACCGCTGAGCAATTTCATTAAGTCGGAAAAGTCCATTTCCTTTTGCGGCTTTTTGCCGTAGTCGCTTTTCACACCACCCTTATATTTGTCACTGAGTTCAGCAATGACAGATGAGATGGATTTCACCTCGTCCACAAGGCCGTGTTTTTTAGCCTGGCTGGCGGTGAACGGTCCTTCGTCAATGAGCGTCTTCACTTTGTTCTGATCCAGTTTGCGACCTTTGGCGATGGTCGATGTAAACCGCTCATTAATATCTTTAAGCAGGGATTCTGTTGCTTCGCGTGCATCGACAGACATATCATTTCTTGTCACGTTTTCTGCTGCACTTTTGTATTTTCCAACTGCCAGCATGTCCGCCTGTACCCCAATTTTGTCGAGTAATTCCTTTAAATACACGCCTTCCATAGACAGACCGATGACATCCAGTCCCCCGGCTGGAGCCAGGATAATTTTGGGGCAATTTCCCGCAGCCATCCAGTACGATTTGTTGTCCGCTGATTCAAGGACGCATGTGACAGGTTTGTCTTTGGCGGTGTCCTGGATAACTGCGCCGATTTCATTCAATCGTGCAAATCCGGATTGGAAAGCGGAAAAATGAACGATGATTTCCTGAACAAGGATGTCTGACTTTGCCTTTTTCATCAGCTTGCTGAATTTATCTCTGGACATACCTGGCTCTGAGAAGAACACACCTTCGTCAGTGAAATCGGGCATGGCGCCATCCAGATGAAAAAGGACAGCTATCGGGCCGCCGTCGTCTTTTTTTGATGTGCTGGTTCCAAAAGAATCCAGACCAAAATCGCAAGTACAGCCCGATATCAGGCCAGTCCAAAAAAGTATGCCAACAAAGATATGAGAAATCTTTGCAGCAAATGGTTTGGATGTTTGCATAGCGTTTATCTCCGTTAATTGTATTCCGTTGATTGTGTTTAGTTGGCTGAATCGATTGGCGCGCCAGGAACAGGTTCTGCGATATTGGACACTGGCGCCCTCTGAGTGGATGGCTCTGCAGGTGGCGGCGTGGGCACTTGTTCTTCCGCAGATTCTGCAGGTGGCGAATTTCCGGATGGTCGGTTGGAACCGGACTCCCCGGTCGTTCCATCGGCGCCGGTTTTCACTTCATTCGATCCGGTTCCAGAAGGGGGGGCGTCAGAAGCAGGAGATGAAGAGACATCGCTTTCACCTTTTGTACTCTGTGCCTCGATAGTTGATTTCAGTTCATCAATATTTCGCTGGGCCATTGCCGCCTGACGACCAGAAGGATTGCTAGCCAGATATTTTTCGAACCAGTTCAATGATTCCCGGTTCTGTCCCATGAATTTGTAAGTTTGTGCCATTCCAATCTGGGCGGGGCCAAAGCTCGAGTTTATATCCAGTGCACGCTTGAATTTGGCAATGGCCTGTCCTCGGGAGCCCATATCGATGTACGCATATCCCAGACCATTAAGCGCTTCTATGTTATTGGGATCGCTTTCTAAAACCTGATTAAACAGAGTAACTGCCTCGGCCGGATTTCCACTTCGGTGCGCCGCAGCGGCTTTGCGAAGCAACTGATCGGGTCTCATGGATGATACCGATTCGCCGTTTTCATGATTCGCTGCACGTTCTGACACATCTTCAACCGAATTGTTGTGTGATACGACCTGTTTGGGTTCCTCTGGCTGTGTTGGTGTTGCCACTTCGGAATCTTCAGCTCCATCATCGGGGGGGATTACGCGAATGAGTGCAACTGATTTGTTGTCGGCGATGCGCTGTTTCAGTTCGAGCGCAGCAATATGTTTACTGTTAAGCTGCAATATTCGACTGATGGATTTTTGTGCCTCATCATTACGGCCAGCTGCCAACTGCACCCGCGCAAGACGATACAATACGCGCAGTCGGGGTTCACTGACGACGATAGACTTTAACATCCCAATTATTTCCGCTTCGTTTTTGCCTTCTGCGATACCGATAAGCGCGCTCACATAGCTGGCATCCTGATTGTTTTCCGCTGCGCGACCCTTTTCAAGGTGTGATTTTGCCATTTCCACTTTCCCCTCCATCAAAGCGACTTCCGCCATTGCAAGATTCGCTTCGGGATGATTCGGGGCAATGGATAGCGCCTGTTGCGCTTTAATTCTGGCGTCAGCCAGGCGTGATTTAAAAGAAAGGTCGAGATTTTCGATTTCAGCAGATGGGGCCTCAGTCGGAGAACCTTCTTTCCGTGACTCGGATTCGTCATTCCTTGCATCAAGATAATTGTCGTTCAGGTGCTGTGCCCAGATGGCATACAAATGCGCCAGTTGCGCCAGCGCGTCGGCGTTATCTTTCTGAATGGATAAAACCTTCAGGTACTTCTTTTCCGCCTGCGCAAAATCCGATGACGTATCGAGCAGGACTTTCTCCCTCGCTTCCAATAGCAGCGTCGCTTGACGCTCCTCCATTTTTGAGTCCTGCACCTGACCAAACTGGTTCAGCAGAAGCTCTCGCTGAAACAGAAACAGGTAGGCGGCTGTGCCAAACAGTAGAGCAATAACCGATATAACAACGAAGGCCGTCGCTCGATTTTTTTTTCGTACGGGGACATATGACGAAACGTTGTCCGCAACGGATTTTACTGAACTCGATGATTGTGCCCACCCCGGTTCATTATGATGTATTTGTTCACTTCCGGTAGACCACTTTTCTTCAGCGATGGAAGGAACGCTTGAAAAATCAAGCTCCTCTGTATCGTGTGCTTTGGGAGATGTGTGCGGTAAACCCGTGTACACGTGGTCTTTGCCACTCATGCGCGCATTATCCGAATTTGATGAAACCAAAGATCCGGCCTCATTTCGTTCCAATGGTTGTCGCAAAGTGCTGCCGGCCAAATTTACGCCTGTTGAAGGCGGTGCGGCAGGAGGTGTAACCAACACATCTGATTTTATTGGCTGGGATGGTGGCGGTTGCACATTCTGGGGGGGAGACGCCGGTTTGATCGAAGGTGAAGACGTTAATTGCGATCGTGATGGCCGGGGTTCAATTTTTTCTGTCTGTGCCAGAACCGTTTTTTGTAATTCCGGCGGTTGTTTCCTGATTGGCGGCGAGGAAACGCCAGCCATCGTGCCAGTGTTGGGAGACGATGATTTTGGGCTGGACGGCGGAGGAACAGTTGTTTTCTTTGACGGCACCGTACGAATATGGAGAGGCGGACTTGCAGGCGCACTGGTGAATGCGGTTGCAGCTTTTCCCTTGAGTGTTGGGTGTCTGGGAATATTCTCCGGTTTTCCCACAGCCCCCTGTCCTCTAGGTGGGCGGCTGATGGGTTGACTTCCGGGAAGGAAATTTTTCAGTTCAGGTGTGTCTGAAATTTCTTTCCATGGACCACCAAATCGAGAAACCAGATCGGTGCTGCTTGCCCTGCCGTTTCTTATGTAATTCTGAATTTTAATCGTATCGAGAAACTTTTCAATTTCACCGGATTTTTTTTGCAATACCCATGGCACCGCAGGGTCTGTGCTCGCCAGCGAACCGCCGCTGGGCTTTTTTACCGGTGGAAAAGCTTTAAACACATGTCCACATTGTGTGCACCGGACGGGCGATCCCTTTGGGGATAATCGGTTTTCATCTAAAAAATACTCAGTACTGCACTTTTCACATTTTATCTGCATGGCGGCAATTATACTCGCTCCCTTACTTTTGAATAGTCAAAGCAACGTTATTTCTCGTTTTTTTCGTATATGAAATATATGCTCAATTTGTCGACATATAAATGTGCGGAATGCTTTTTTTATCTCTTTGTACACGAATAGTGAAACACCTTTTTTGAACAGGTGTGTTTCAGTGGATTATTTTCAATGCGGTTCAATATGCACCAGGACATCGCTGATGCTGTTGTTTGAAGCTATGAGTGACCGCTTAACATCTCTGGCGATGTCGTGTCCCGCATCAATGGTCAGCTTTCTGTGAACAAGTACATGCAGATCTACAAAAATATCGGCGCCCACGCTGCGTGTTCGAATGGCATGGACGTCCTGTACTCCGGGGATGCCCCTGGTGATGGTTTCTATGTGCACGACAATCTGCTCATCCACTGCTTCATCGGCAAGCTGTCCGACATTTGACCGTATAATCTGCCAGGCACTGTGAAGAATAAACACGGATACAATTGCTGCAGCGATGCCATCTATAAACCGATATTGTGGAAAAATCCAAACCGCAACAAGTGCAACCGCCACTGGGATGGAGCTGAATGCATCCGATCTGTGGTGCCAGGCGTTGGCCTTAAGCGCACTGGACTTGATTTTATTTCCAGCTTTTACGGTATATCTGTATAGCGCTTCCTTAACCACAATTGATATCAACGCCGCTACGAACGCAATCAGATCCGGGGGCGGCGCAGGTGTCTGTGTCATCGAACGGATGGCATTATAACCAAGCGCCACGGCGGTTGCTGCGAGTGCCAACCCGACAACGATGGACACGATTGTTTCTATGCGTTGATGACCGTATGGATGATTTGAATCTGGCGGCAGTGACCAGTATTTGACGCCGATAATTACAATGATATCTGTGGCGCAATCCGAAAGACTGTGAAATCCATCCGCGACAACGGCCTGACTGGAACCGAAAAAACCCGCCAGAACTTTGAGGACTGAAAGACTTATGTTTACGAGCAGGCCAACAAAGGTCAGGCGACGAATTGTTTGAGTTCGAACTTGTTCTGTAGCCGATGTATTAATCATCAATCACCTTATTTACCGATACGGTGTACATCATTCCCGTATGCGACGCTAGCATGATAGATTAAAATTTTTGACATACTAATCCGGGTGTGTTCAAAGTTGAAAATCAATGGCCCAAAACCTTATCCCATAAATATGGAGGAGAGATGACTCAACGCCGCGCTCAGATAAATCGCAAAACCCTTGAAACAGATATTTCTCTGGAGTTAAATCTGGATGGTGTGGGGCAGGGGACTATTGTCACAGGAGTGGGATTTCTGGACCACATGCTCAATAGTCTCGTAAAACATTCGGGTGTGGATTTAAAGTTGAGTTGTCATGGAGATCTTCATATTGACGACCATCATACGGCCGAAGATTGTGCAATCGCGCTCGGACGGGCATTTAGTGAGGCTTTGGGCGACAAACGTGGTATCAGTCGATTCGGCTATGCCTATGCTCCATTGGATGAATCATTGGCCAGAGCAGTTGTAGACCTTTCGGGCCGGCCATATTCTCATATCCAGCTTCAACTGGATGGCAGTAGCTCACTTGGATCATTGAAAGCAGAAAACATCACACATGTGTTCGAATCTTTTGCCATGTCTGCCGCCTTAACGCTGCATGTTGATGTGATTAGAGGCGAAAACAGCCATCACAAAGCAGAAGCTGCCTTCAAGGCACTGGCATTGGCTTTGCGAGCAGCAATTTCAATGCGTGAGGGCAGTCATGCTGTACCGAGTACAAAGGGTGTTTTGTAGTTTTCTTAAAAAAAAGAATTTGTTGTCGAAGTTTTTGTGCGGCAGCTGTTACCAAATTCGAACAAGTGTACTGACCTGTATAACTTTGCAGGCTATCCAATCGCATCGACAACTTCAGCAGTAAAATACATCTTTGTGAATCCCGTTATTTAACAATCGGGATTTCAGCGCAAAAACTTCTTGTATGTAATCGAAAAATATACCAGGCAGACAGTAATAGTTTTTCTGATGGTTACTTTTTGGTAGCATCGCAACCGGGAGTGTAACCCTACAGCTACGACAGGAGAGGCACGTGCTTTTACAGAGAGTGGACAAAAACGATGTTGGTTCGAGAACTATTCCTCCGGTGGATGCGGAAGCTGAGAGCACCGTTCGGGGGATTATTAACGATATTTGCAAGCGTGGTGAGGACGCGCTGTATGAGTACTCTGTGAAGTTTGGTGATATTGCCAAGGGTGATCCGCTGATAATTCCCAGAGAACAATTGAAGGACGCGGTTCACCAGATATCGAAAGCGGATGCCGAGCTGCTTAAACGTACAGCCGCTCGAATCGAAACGTTTGCAAAGGCCCAGCTGAACTCAATCCATGAGATGGCCATTCCGATTCCAGGGGGCAAGGCCGGCCATAGAATAGCCGCAGTGGACAGAGCGTGCTGTTATGCGCCTGGTGGGCGGTTCCCTTTACCGTCATCTGTGCTTATGACAGCAATTACCGCACGTGTTGCCGGTGTAAATGATGTGTGGGTCACATCGCCCAAACCAGTTCCAGTCACTCTCGCTGCCGCTTATTACGCTGGGGCGGACGGTTTCGCCGCTGTTGGCGGCGCTCAAGCCATTGCGGCATTTGCTTATGGTGCGGGGCAAATTCCCGCGTGTGATATAATCGTAGGACCTGGAAACAAATATGTCACCGCTGCAAAAAAACTGGTATCGGGTCACGTGGCTATTGATATGCTGGCCGGTCCTTCCGAGTTGACAGTTTTGGCAGATCATACGGCCTCTGCCAAAACTGTTGCTGCTGACCTTCTGGCTCAGGCGGAGCATGACGTTGTTGCAGTGCCGATTCTGGTGACAACAAGTGAACGACTCATCGACGAGGTGAACGATGAGCTCATGCTTCAGCTGTCGGAATTGACCACAGCTGATACTGCCGGTGAATCGTTGAACAATGGATTTGCTGTTCTTGTAGACACTTTGGATGAAGGTGCCGCGATATGCAATCAACTTGGGCCGGAGCATTTGGAAATAATTGCGGAGGATGCCGCTGTTGTGGCAAAAAAATGCAATAATTACGGTGGATTATTTATTGGTGAAGGAACAGCGGAAGTTCTGGGAGATTATGGCGCTGGACCCAACCATACTTTACCAACCGGTGGAACTTCCAGGTATACCGGTGGATTGTCGGTCTTTGATTTTTTGAGAATCCGAACATGGATTGAAATAACAGATACGAAAGCCGCTTTAACGCTGGTGGAAGATTCGGCTCGGTTGGCAGAGCTGGAGGGTTTGGATGGCCATCGCAAATCAGCGTTGCGGCGAAAATGCCAGTGAACGTTTGCGTTTCAGGCGTATCGGCAAAAAACGATTCGTTGTAGAATACTTAACGGGATGTGTTGTCTAACTCGTGCGATGCAAAACAAAATGAAAAAAAATATCTCATTTATTCCTTGGTTTGCTGTAATTTTCACATTGTTGTTATCGGGCTATGCGAGCGCGATTGATTTTACTGCCGCAGAAAAAATAAAACTAAAACAGGGGCGTACGGTGGTGAAAATGTTGCCAACCTCTGGGCAAAAAGGGTTTTATGGCGGCTCGGGATATGCACTGATAAACGCAACGGTTGATGAAGTATGGAAAGTGCTTACCGACTGGCCGGCATATACCGAAATTCTCCCGAATACTGAAGTGTGCGCGCCAGTTTCCAAAAAGGGAAACAAGACACTGATTAAAATGAAAATTGGTCATCCCGTTGCAAATGTCAGATACCACGTTGAGGCAACCGAAAATGAGCTTGAAAAGTCGCTTCATTTTCAACTGATTTCGAAATACCCTCATGATATCGACTCCCTCACTGGCTATTGGCGACTCTTCCCTCAATCAGGCGGGCGAACCCTGGCCGCGTATGTGGTTTCCGTAAAAGCCCCCCCCGGAATAATTACCATAGCCGGTGATGATCTCGCGAATAGAGCCGTCGGAAACATGCTGAAATTCCCTGGCTACATAAAAAGATGGATAGAAGGGCCGAACGGCAAAAAATACAGAAAATAGGTTCCTTTTTCCGAAGCAAGTCCGTTGTAACTCCCGTATTCACCTCATTATTTGGTTCCGTTTTTTTAATCAAATTGATACAGTATTTTAGAAATGTTGGTCTTTAAATAGTCTGTTCTGAAAGTGTGATAGATTTTTCTGTTGAGCGTCGCATTCTGTCCCATCTGAGGACGAAGAGGCAATAAGAAAAATAAATCAAATGAGAGAATCAACAACACAGCGCCCCGTTATTGGCAAAAACATGATGGGGCTGATGCTTCAAGGGAGTCTTTGATGCACGCAGCGCGAATATTATTGCTAAGTCTAATGGCTATTTTTTCAGGCTGTCGGGTCGACACAGATGGATACACATTTGTGTCGGGGGATACACAAACAGAAGTGGGGACGACTTCTGACAATGCAGATGTTAAAGGCGCTGATACCGATACCAACTCGGATTCAATCGCGAATATTTTCGATACTGAAACGTTGGTGGAACCGAATGACAGTGGGAATACCAATACCGAATCTTCGGACAACGGTTCTTCAGACGTCGATACCAGCTTTGATTCTGATGAACTATTAATTCAGGACACCAGTTCTGTTTCTGCTACTGGAACGAGTGATACCGAGGATATCACATCGGCTCTGGATACCGGCACAAATGCAGAAGTGACCTTGGATTCGGATTCAGATACCGTGAACCTGCGATGTGACCCATCAAAGCCATTTCGTACGCCAATTCGTCTACCGGCAGTGAGTTCTGATAACCTATACGATTTTCCTGTACTGACTTGGGACGGCTTGACAATGTATATTTTTCATAACGAAGTGGAGCCAATTCGTAGTTCTACAAGGGATAGCATAAATGGCACTTTTGGCGCACCGGGAGACACTCCCGAATTGGACGCAATAAATATTTGGTTGACTGGTGCACAAAGCTCAACTATTGGCAACGTCTCCGCAGATGGTCTGAAGATGTATTTCGGTTGGGGGGGACAGGGGATTACGCTACTTTTTGAGACAACTCGATTTGACACAGAGTCAGTGTTTTCCACCCCCGAAAAAGTAATGAATACCTCGACGTTGGACGCCATAACGGTTACCCGGCCAGTACTCTCATATAATGGCGAGCGCCTGTACCATGGTGTGAGCGACCTCGTTGTCTTAACTAAAACGGCTGGTGGATTTTCAAATCAAAAATATCTTTCAACAATCAATTCAGAAAGCAAAGACGGCTTTCCGGTTGTAAGCTTTGACGAATTGACTATTTTTTGGAGCACAGATAGAACCGATGGAGATGTTCAGGGCAAAACAGATATCTGGTGTGCTACACGCGGTAGTGTGGCTGATGACTTTAGCAACCCTTATCCTCTCAAGGAGTTGAATAGTTCCGAGTGGGAAAGCCCCGCCTGGATTTCCATGGATGGATGCGAAATGTATTTGAACCGCTATAATCCATTAAATGATACCTATGATATTTTTATGGCAAAACGGCCGTTGTAGAAAAAATGAGAATTCGATTGTGTTTATTGAACCCGGGCATCCACGTAATCAACGAGCGACTGGTCGCCCACTTCAAATGTGGCCTCTTCAGGGAAGACGTCAAGATACCATTTGACCTGCCATGCGCTTTCGCCGCCAGAGGGGATTGATTCCTGGGCACCCATCATCTCCACTTCTTCATATATGCCACCGTTCACAAACAGTTGAATTTCAGCCTGATCATCAGGTCTGGCCGAGAATGGTTCATCCTTGAACGACTTGATGAAAACAACATCCCCATTTGTATGCGCCAGCCAACCATCTGAACCATCGGCTTTGTATCGATAATTGCCTTCGTCATACTCCTCAGTATGATCCATCCAGGTGACATTGTTCTCATCAGTAGTTGGAAGTGTTTTCATGTTTGAATCAGTTTCCTTAACAACGCCTGAACCGGTTGGGAAGAAAGTAATACCACCAGGAACAACACGAGAAATTTCCCAAGGGGCGAGTTCCTTGCTGCTACCATCGTCCACAATGACGTACTCCAGATTAATGGCAAAGTTCTCCATATCCGGGGAAAACCGTTTAACTACCTTGACTCCGAGTGACGAAATCGTCGTACTGGTCATTTCAATTGTGTTGGTGTCCTCATCAACCACAACTGAAATATCGGTTTTGTCAGAACCGTGTGAATCGGGCTCATAGTAGATTTCCTCTGGTGGCGGCCAGTTACCCCAGGACGTTTGTGGCGCAATCCAGAAGGTTGACCCATATCCATTGGGGGCTTTTTTTTCGGATAGTATATTTTCGTTATTTAATGCAAATGTTGTTATCAAGCCGCCCTCATCGCCTGTACATTCAAACAAGAGCGTATCAGCTCCTTTGGTCATCTCCAGTGCAAATATCCCCCCTGACCGTTTAATCGGCAAAATCAGCTCAGTTTCTTCGCTGGCAGATTCTGTATCAGTACTGCCTTCAGAATCGGTATCAGTGCCGGTGTCGGATTCATCTTCAGAATTGCTGTCGGTATCTTTTTCTGAATCTTCGTCAGCATCACTGTCGGAATCAGAGTCTCCATCCGAATCGCTGTCCGAGTCACTGTCTGAATCCCCGTCGGTGTCGCCATCTGAGTCACTGTCAGTGTCGCTGTCCGAATCTCCGTCAGAGGAAAGGTCAGAGACAGGCCTGTTTTGACTGCCGTCCCCCCCGCTACACCCTGCAACTTGCAGGAATGTAAACAAAGTGAAAAACAATGCCATAGCTACAATAATTGCTTTGATTGCCATGTGAACTCCTTAGTGCCAGTGTTGCTATTCCTGAAATCTCAGGAAGCGGAAACCTGTTAGCTTTCCAGCTTTTATATCTTGTATATAGCTCAGACTGCAACGTGTTTCTTTCGCTCGTCCGGCAAAGACTTCCCCCTTCTCCTGCAATCTTCTTGTATATTTCGCACCTGTTCTGGTTCCCTTGCTCCCTTCATGCTCACTCAACTCCAACACAAATCGGTCTATGCGGTTCTTTTAGCGAGGGAGCTGAAAAGGCGATGGTTGTTCTCAGGAGAAGTAGGGAGGACAAAGATACGGGAACAGAAAATGACGTTTTTATGCGAGAAGAGGAACGGCGTAATCGTCAGTTATGCAGTTTGATCCAGTCAATGTTGCCGTTATTGATGCCTTCTTTTTGAGCAACGAGGTAAATCGTGTGAGTCCCGGTGGCTGCCGCTGTAAGGTCGGTGGTCTCATCCTGATAAGTCGTCCAGTCTCCGCTGTAATTTGTGATAATCACAGCACCCAGTTCACCATCCACAGCATCAAGGTTGAGAGTGAAGCCGGTCTGTATTTCACCCGCAGCATCTTCGGCTGAGGAGTAGTGAACGGTAATTTTTGAGTAGGGTGTTAAATTGATATCAGCGAAAGCAATCCATGCATCTTTGTCGGTGTAACCTACCTGACAATCGGAAGAAAGCGCTGGGCAGGTGTTTCCCCAGCAATCGCGCTGTTCAACGGAAGACGAACTGGTTTTGCCTTCAACGTTTGAGCAGTCCACTGTGTAATTTTCAATTCCGCAAGTTGAAAGATCGAATGCACATTCAGCATGAATCAACAACTCTTCCGGGGCGATCCCTGTATCGCTGTCAGAAGCTGAACCTGTTTCGGAATCCGAAGTCGAATCGGAGCTGGAATCTGTACCCATGTCAGTTGCTGAGTCCTGAGCGCTGTCGGCTCCTGTATCGGAGGAAGTGTCTGTGGAGTCCGTCGTCGCAGAATCCGGAAAAGTACCCGAATCGCTATTTTGCGGTTCGCCTGTATTCGTATCGATACCTGTATCCGAACTGGAATCTGATGGTTTAATCGTATCTGACTCGGAGGCGGTATCCACATTGAATGGATATAAATTGGATACATCGTCTTTGCAGGAGATGATCGACACAATCAGTAGAGGCCACAATAAGGAGGCGATAGCGGATAATCCTGTTTTCATTTGCAGTTCCTTTCACTTTTCGGTTTTGGATTCCCATTAACCAGAGATTGCAGCATATGTGTAAATTGTTTGGTTTGCAAGGGAATTAAACCTGTAATAACGCACGCTATTTTTGAAGTTGTACAACCAATTCATAACCAAATCGTTTCAATAAATTCGGGTGTGAAAAGGGGTAAAAGAAAATGCTTTCGGTCGTCAAGCGAAAGTTGCAGTCTTTCCCGGGAAACCCTGTCCTGTTAATTGAACTGTGAGATGGCAGTCAGAACTGCCAGCAATTCCGATTGTGAGTCTACGATATAATCCGGGTTTGTCTGTTGCAACTCGTCCAATGTGCCAAAACCGTAGGTAACAGCCACGGTGACGCAACCGCAGGCTTTGCCCGCTTCTACATCATATTTCCGATCTCCCACCATGACAGCGGGGCGTTGATCGGATGATGCCATCGCCAGTGAAAGTGAATCTGTTTTGTCACGGTCATTCACGCGTCCGTAAACCCCTCTGAAATATTTCTGTAAGTCGAAATATCCGGCCACGGCTTTGGCGCCACTGTCTGATTTGGATGTGACGACTGTAAGGTGATGCCCACTCTGATTCAGAGCCGCGATAATTTTAAGAGATTCGGGATACAAATTGTTTTGCCGAAATCCCTCGGTTCGATAAAACTCAGTGAAAATTTCCCTTGCCTGCATAACGCGAGCGGCGTCTCTGGTTTGGAGGACATCGCTGAAAATCCATTCCGTTGGTGGGCCAATATATTTCAGCAGTTCAGAAGTGGGACGCTGCGGTTTATCCAAAGTCTTCAGGGTGTGATTGATGCCATTGGTGATGCCTTCACTGGGGTCTGCAAGGGTTCCGTCGAGATCAAATGCAATAAACATTGCGTGCTCATAACAATCAAATTCGCTCCGAACAAGATTATTACGGGAAAATCGTACAAATTTGCGTCAAAGAGCGCATATTTCACTTGAAATGAAAAGCATGGCTATGTTTTAAAGCGTTTCTGTTGTATCTCTACTGGGTACAATAGTGCTCATATCACGAACAGGTCGTTCACTCGACCATGAAATCGTCTGTCTTATCGCAGAACAGGCGACATATAAAAAAGGTACTCGACATGCTAGTTATGAAATTTGGTGGAACATCAGTAAAAAATGCGGAAGCGGTTGACCGGGTATCGGGAATTATCTCGGCGCGTGTGTCTGAACAACCCATTGTTGTCGTATCTGCGACCGGCGATACGACAGATCGTCTGGTGGAGATTCTGGATTTGATTGATGACAACAAACCTGGTGCAATGGCCATCGCAGAGGAGATTGAGCGAAAACACATTGAACTTATCAAGGAAGTTGTTACCGATCCCGCGCAACAGAAGATTACGTTTGGAAAAGTGGAGCCGGAAATTGACCGTCTGAAAGATATGATTTCCGCGATGGAGCGTCTGGGGGATGTTTCCATGAGGAGTAGAGACGCTGTCCAGGCACTTGGAGAAAGAATGAGCGCACCTATCCTTGCGGGAAGTCTGGCTTCGAGAGGAATCGATGCCGAAAGCGTGGATCCGGGAAAAGTTATCGCAACCGATAGCAATTTTGGTGCGGCCAGACCCGATTTTGCCTCGACTAAGGTGCAGTGCGAACGGGAATTGGCGCCCCTGTGCGCGAAGGGCAAAGTGCCTGTGGTGGGTGGATTTGTTGGGAGCACCAGCAAAGGCATTATCACAACGCTTGGAAGGGGCGGATCCGATTTGACTGCTTCTGTTATTGCCAAGAGTGTTGGCGCATCAGGTTTGGAATTCTGGAAAGATGTAGACGGCATTCTGACCGCAGATCCACGGATTGTACCAGATGCGAAACCGCTTCAGGAAATTACGTTTGAGGAAGCAGCCGAGTTGACCTTTCTCGGTTCCGGTGTGTTGCATCCCGCATCGATTCAGCCCGCAGTAGAGGCGGGCGTTCCTGTAACTGTCCGAAATTCTTATAAGAAAGATAGTCCGGGAACAAAGATTTTGAAAACGCGGCCATCGATGTCCGTCTCTGAAACAGCAGCCTCAATCGCCTACAAAAAGAATCAGGCTCTGATAAATGTGTACTCCACGCGAATGATAGGCGCCAGCGGATTTTTGCGCAAAGTGTTTGAGGTGTTCGATCGCCTCAATATCTCTGTTGATCATATCGCCACCTCCGAGGTAAATGTTACGGTAACGGTGGACGATGGGGATGTTGTAGCGGTTTTGGCCAAAGAACTTGAGGAAGTCGCAACCGTAACCGTAACGCACAACGTGTGTATTGTAAGCGTGGTGGGAGATGCACTTCGTCAGACCGCTGGTATTGGTGCCAAGATTTTCACCGCGCTGAAAGATATTAACATCCTTTTCAGCACCCACAGTGGCGCAACAACGAATTTGAGTGTGGGTCTGGAAAATGACCGTCTGAATGACGCAATTCTGTCTTTGCATCGACACCTTTTTGGCTGAACTGAATGAATCGAAAAGAACGCATTCAGAAAATTGAAAAAATTCTGGATGAGCTGTATCCATCCCCGGCAATTCCTCTCGAACACAATGATCCATATACCTTGCTCGTTGCGACTGTGTTGTCGGCCCAATGTACTGATATTCGAGTGAACCAGGTTACCCCTGCGCTGTTTCATCGTTTTCCTGATGTGCACGCCATGGCCGAGGCGGATGTGGAGGCTGTACGGGAGATTATTCGGCCGTGTGGGCTGTCTCCATCAAAGTCAAAGGCTTTGGTTGGATTGTCTCTGAGAATTGTCGACGAACTCAGCGGTCTGGTTCCCAACTCGTTTGAGAAACTGGAGTCACTGCCTGGCGTGGGACACAAGACGGCCAGTGTGGTGATGGCACAGGGATTTGGTGTACCGGCGTTTCCTGTTGATACGCATATCCATCGACTGGCCAGACGCTGGAAGCTAAGCAATGGTAAATCTGTGGAACAGACTGAAAACGATTTGAAACGGCTATTTAAAAAGGACAAATGGAACCTGAGGCATCTGCAGATTATCTATTTTGGTCGAGAGTATTGCCCGGCTCGCGGACACCGCGAAGATGAATGTCCTATATGCAGCTGGGTTTGATGCAGAGTTATTGTTCTCGGATAAGCCCCGTACTCCTTTCTGCTGGTTGCAAGAGACAACGATTGCCAGACAAACCTCAATCTGAACGATGATTTCTTTCATGTTTGTATTTTTTTTATTTCGCTGTATCTCTGGGGCATGAACACTGCGTCTGAGATGGTTCAGAGCTATGCATGTCTCTTTTCACGTGCTAGTATATTGCACGCGGTGATCTCTCCAGGAGCCTGTGCAAAATGTAAAGTTGCAGTGGGTTTTTTGAGAGTTTACAGGCAGAATTTGCCTGTCACCTGCATAAATAATTAAAAAACCTTTTTATCACGGAACGGTTTATTTTTAACAAATTCGCTGAAAACGATCATAAAATGGGTTCAGCGATGGTACTAATAAACAGCCAATTTACCTGAGCTATCGTCTGTTGGGCGTGCAGAGCCTTACATTCAGGGGTTTATTATGAAGAATTATTTATTAAATGTTATTTACAGGGATTATTTAGCTATGCGTTTATTTTTGGTTATTTTGCTTTTGGCTGCGGTGGCCTGTTCCGAATCCAATCCTGGAAATGGAGAAAGTGGTGGAAAAGGTGGCAAGTCCGGCACTGACAGTGATGCGGACGGTGACGGCGATGTGGATGGGGATGTGGATGGCGATGGTGATGGAGACGGCGATGGAGACGGCGATGGTGATGGCGATGGGGATGGCGATGGAGACGGTGATGGCGACGGCGATATCGAGTGGCCCAATTGGCCATTTGGTGATTTCACAGGCAGTGACGGCGGAGGACTGTATACCGATGGGTTTTGGGGAGACGACGGTGTCTGGTACCAGTCCCCGGAATTTTGCAAACCGCCACCATTTCCGGATGAAGCCAGCTGCAAAGGGGAACAGGGTTTGTGGGCACATGCGTTGCAAATGGCGCTGTGGTTTTTTAATGTAAATAAGTCCGGGAAAGACGCTTATTGTAAAGACGTACAGTGGCGAGGTCCTTCTCATGTCAGCGATGGCCATTTCAAACTGATCGCGGATGATCCCAATGGGGTTAATATGTCTGCTGCGTACATTGCGAAATATCGCGATGTTTTTGATCCGGATGGCAATGGTGAGGTGGATTTGTCCGGTGGATATTATGATGCGGGCGATTTTATCAAATTTACACTGACCACTGGATTTATGGCATCGACAGTGGCGTGGACCATGTTCGAATTCCCCGAAGCATTTATTAACACGGGGTTGGATGGCGAAGCCATGGACCAGGTGATTTGGGCATCCAACTGGTTTTTGAAAAGCACATTTATCGAAGATAAATCCTTGCCAGTGGAGCAGTGGAATGTGGTTGGCTTTGCACATCAGGACGGCAGCCCTTCAGACCATTCCTGCGGCTGGTTCCCACCTGAATTGCGAACGCCGGAAAAATGTCCCCGAATGGCATATTTTGCAACCCACGAGAATCCCGGCGCGGATGTAACCGCTTCTGCAGCAGCGTCTCTTGCGCTGACGTACCTTATCACCAAAGGCAATGATCCGGACTATGCACAGAATGCTCTCAATCACGCTATCGCTTTGTATAACTTTGCGGCGCAGTATCCGGATACGACCGCGAATGGCAATGGCGGATTGTACGAGTCAGAGTACGCCTGGGATGATTTGGGGTGGGCTGCGGAATGGCTGTATGAGGCCACAGGAGATGAAAAATACTTCGAAGACGCAGTGAATTGGACTTACAATTTTCCAGGGTTTGATAAGACGTGCGTAGATCAGTTAATTAAATGGGACACTTTTTCTGAGACCAATGCCTGCTGGAGTGAAAGCTGGACACATGTCTGGAATTCCGTGCGTTCCGGTCTTTTTGTTCGACTGGCAGCTTCCATGGCCAAGGCTGGCAACGAATATGCAAATCTGTTTCAGATGATAGCCCGAATCGACACCATGGGCTGGGTCGATGGACCTCACACCCCACAGGGATTCGCTACCAAGGTGGACGTGAGCTGGGGATCCGCCAGATACAACGCCGCTGGACAATTGGTGGCAATGGTATACGCCAAACATTTCCCGGATGATCCGGAATCTGAGAACATCAAGAAGTGGGCAAAGCGACAGTCCATGTATTTGTTGGGTGACAACCAGGTAAACGGCGATCCGGAGGGCAAAAGTTTTATGATGGGATTTACGGATATTTCACCCAACTATCCTCTGGAACCCCATCATGCGGCCGGACACGCAACGATTTACGGCGAACCAGGCAAACCAGATGAAAACAGGCACATTTTATGGGGAGCCCTGGTAAATGGACCGTCAGGTGAGGATACACACGAGGATGATCGTGATGACTTTGCCGCCAATGAGGTAACCATAGATTACAATGCGGCCTGGGTGGGTGCGTTGGCCGGGAACTATGTGAATGATGGAGCAAAGGGATGTCCAGACCCGGATTTCCCGCCTGTTGAGCCGCGCATTGATGAATTTTACACCATGGCTCAGGTGGATTCTGTTGGAGACTGTCGAACGCAGGTGACGGTGGATATTATTAACGAGTCCATTCATCCGCCAAGATTCAATGAACATTTGTCCGCCAGATATTATATTGATGTGACTGACTTAACATCAGCGGGAATTGACCCTGCGGGTATGACAGCGTCAATCATTCACGACAACAGCAGCCAGACCCCATCTACCATCGAAGGACCGTTCCCTTGCGAAATCAATGGCGACATGTGGTACTTCAAAATTGGGTTTGAAGGTCAGCAGTTCTGGGGGGCAACGACCTGGTTGGATGCACCCCGTACTGTTCAGCTGGATTATGGTGTGGCCAATACGGGCAACTGTATCTGGGATGGCAGCAATGACTACAGCTTTGAAGGCTTAACAAGTGAAAAGAAAAAAACACCACACATCACCGCATACGGAAAAGATGACAAGCTTCTCTGGGGGGAAGAGCCGGAGTGTCACGAAGTACGCAGTGTAATCTGGGTGGAATAGAGGGAGATTATGAACAGACTATTTGCAATTTTTATTTTAATGTTCCTGTTGGTTGCCTCTTTGGGATGCAGCGGCTCAGAAGAAAACAATTCCGGTTCGAGCGATTTGGATTCGGATAGCGGTGGCGACGGTGATTCGGACAGCGATGGTGATTCGGATTCGGATGGTGATGGCGACAGCGACGGCGATTCGGATAGCGATGGTGATGCCGATGGCGATGGGGACGATCAGTGTGCGGATTTCCCCTGGGATGTGGAAACCAAACCCATCAATCTGCTGGTACTCCTCGACCGTTCCAAGTCAATGCAGAACTATACTGTCGATGACGGTTCAACCTATGCGGAGGTGGTGCAGGCAGCCATTGATGCCATTGTGCTGCAGCATACGCAGTCGGGTATCATTAATTTCGCACTGAACGTATTTCCGTCTCCGGAGATGTGTGACGCGGAATACGGAAGCCAGCCTGCGGCCCAGCAGGCTCCGGAAATTCAGTGTCAGGCAGCGAGTCAGTTCGTAAATGCGGATAATCCCTATCGTGATCCCATGGTGCCGTTTGCGGAAACCATTACCCTGGATACCTATGCTGCGATTCAGACGGTGTTGGGAGAGGTGGGCAATTGCGGTGGAACACCCATGTCCGGCTCGCTTAAGTGGGCCAAAGCGTATCTGGACACTCTGTCGCTCGAAAACGACACATATGTGTTGCTGGCCACGGATGGCGCTCCCGGCTGCAACCCACATATTGATTTCACCAATTCTGACGAATGCAAGTCGGCATCTGCCAATCCGGATATTGTGCCTGCTTCTCCGGAAATGTGCCTGGATGACCACGATACGGCCCGTGCTGTATACGAATTGGCACAGGCTGGGTACAAAACGTTTGTGGTGGGGGTAGGCAAAGACGTTGAGGTATTCTCAGACGTCATGGATGTGATTGCATATTGGGGAACTCACGCTGTGACGGATGAGCCGGATTTCAATAAGATTCCGGATGCTCCGGACGATGGCACCTGGTACTACCCGGCTGGGGACGCCGAAACGCTGGCAGCGGCTCTTGAAGATGTGACCAATGAAGCGATTAGTTGTGTATATCAGGTCGAATGGGCGGGTGTTCCGGATTTGGATCCTGAGACCAATAAAGAGATTCTGAAGTCCTGTTCCAAAATGCGGGTGTTTGGTGTGCCGGCTGGTGGTGGCGACAAGGTTGATATTGGGTACATGGAAGATTGCAGCGACGAAGATCCGGACAGCGGAAAATTGGGATGGACCTGGGAAGAGCTGGAAGGAGAGTCCTGGGATGCCGTCAAGGAAATCGGCGACACGAGCAAGTGCACAAGCGTGAAACTCTGCAACAAAACATGCAACAAGCTCAAAACCAAACAGGGGCAAAAGGAATGGGATGGCATTTCTGCAACCTTCGGTTGTCAGCCCATCGTGATTGTTGAATAATCGACTCCCCACGGCATATCTGAATTCCTACTTCACTATCCTTTTATACTGATGTTTTAATGCGCAATGGATTTACAAATGCTGTCGAGAATGCCGCGATACTTCCCGGTGCACCTTCGCGCCGTCTATCGCAAAGGTGGCGATAATCCTGATGCCTATGCGTTTTGTCTAAGCTGTCCGAATCAGAATCCTGCCACCGGCGTTGGCCAGCTTTTTGTTGGACTTGATGGCGTATGCATTTTGAGTGACTTTTCCCTTGTTGGGGCCGGTGGTTTCAAATTCCACTTTAATGGAAATTTCATCTCCCGCAGAAAGTGCGACGAACGGTACAAACACAAAGCGCATTTGAAAAAAGGTGACATGCCAGTCTTTTTGAACGTCGAGTTCGGTCCATGACTTTGCGAGTATGGTTTTGAATTCCTGAATATACGCATTCATTGTTTCGTGAAGGAGACGAACGCTGGCACCGGTAGTGAGTTCTCCAATAGCGGACAAATCCTTGGCGTCGATGGCTTTTATGTATCGCCTGAAAGTGAGTTCGGTTCCGTTGGCTGCTGCATCCACCGTTTTACGAATGCGAAACGGTTCTCGTGATGCAACATCAAATGTCTTTTCGCCGCCGCGCCATGCGTGTCTCGAAAAAATCTGCTGGGCGGTTACACGCCCATTTACAATACTGCCCATGTATCCGCCACCGCCGCCTCTGCCCCATGCACCGGAAAAATAGAGCCCTGGAAAAATGGATGCCACACTGAATCGCCAGTTGTCTGCCTGTGTGGGCACCTGGGCAAAGCCGTACACCGAGCCATACGGATTTCGACTGTAGCGCTCCATGCTGCGCGGCGTCCCCAGTTCCGCTACTTCGATGTGTTTTTCAAGGAGCGGATACCGTTTGGCGACTTTGGCCATTATCACATCCCAGACCTGCTTTTTCTTTTGTTTGTAGTCTTCGTAGGGAATCTCTGTCCAGGGTTTGCCTGGCGCCACCTCCAGTACCTGAACAATTCCTTTGCCTTTGGGATGGGTGCCGCTTTCATCGTCTGTGTAGTCGCTGATGATGTAGTCGGTGGTGTGGTATTCTTCCCTTAGCGCCGCTTCATATGTGCGCAGATTACTGTAGTCAAAATTTACGAATGTAGCGTGGTCCATTACGCCCGCCGCTTTGCCAGCACAGTCGAGACCGATATACATTGTCAGAAGGGAGCAGGACGGTTCAAAAGTACCCAATTTGTAAAGGAACGGTTTGGCGAGATGTTCTTTGCCCACCAGTGACAAATAGGTTTGGATGGGATTGGCATTGGCCACCACAACGGGCGCAAAAATCTGCTCGCCGTTTTCCAGTTGAACACCTATGGCCTGACGATTTTTTAACAGTACCTTTTCCACCAGTGCCGATGTCCGAACTGTTCCTCCGGCTTCGCACAGGGTTTCGGCCATTGCGCTGGAAATGCGCTGACCACCGCCTTTGACGTAAAAGTTTCCGGTCAAAAGGAACGAACCAAACACTTCTGCAGCCCAGTTGGCGGCGCAAAGTTCGTTGGGCAGTCCGGTGGATTGCCAGAGTTGTCCCATCAATCCAAACAAACGTTTATCGGTAAAGCACTCCTGCAGCAAATCGTAATACGTGCGCTTAAAGTATTGGGCGGGAAAGAAGTTGTTTATGTCAACCTCTCCACTCCAGTACAGTTTGGTATTGGCGTCAATAATTGATTTAACGGTGGCGATAAATCGGTCGATACCGGCGCTCTCTTTGGGAAACTGCCGTTTCAGATATTCGTGCCCCGCCTCACCACAGGGAAGTCGATAGGTCGCGTCGGGAAAAACCGATGTAAACATGGGAGCATATTCGGTGACCTCCAGCTTGTCAAGAACCTGCATGTATTCAAACAGATGTTTAAGCCCCCCAGTCTCGTTCATTGCGCTCAACACGTGGAGTGACACATCAAAGTCAAATCCCGATCGCAGATAATTTTGTGCGTATCCCCCCACTTTGGGTTGTTTTTCGAGCACCAGCACGTTCATTGATTTTTTGGCAAGGTGCAGCGCCGTACTCAATCCCCCAAGGCCGGACCCGATAACAATCGCGTCGTATTGATTGGTTTGTGTCATTGGCGTCTATCTCCCTATGCCGCCAGAAACTGGTCGCGACCCACATTGCACACCGGGCAAACGCCAGGGGCCACATCGCCTTCGTGAGTGTAGCCGCATACATTGCACACCCACGCCTTTTTAAGATACCCGGCGTCCGCCACCTGCATCGCAGCTTGCAGCATTTGTGACACCGACGACTGTGCCGGCAGGTTTTTGGGAACTTCCAGCTGATTGCGCATCATCTTTTCCACCTGGTGGTGACCACTGACATCCCCCAGAAACACGGCATACCGTATCATTCCCGCCGTGCAAACATATAGGGTCTTTTGGTACTGCGCGCCCTTTTCCTGAATGCAAACGGCATCATCTGGAATCCCGTGGGGGTCCCCCATGGCAAACAGGGGGATGGTATTGTTTTTCAAATGAATGGGATAAGTGGTGCTAACAAATATCCGTGTCGGATGAAATGCATTTGCACCAGCGATTTCTCCCTGCGCTTTGGCCGGGTTCCAAAGGAGTGCGCCGCCCTGGGGTTGTTCCACGCAGTTGCCGCACGCCAGTATGTCCGGAATGCTGGTTTCCATTCGGTGGTTCACCACAATGCCTTTTTGGGTGGCCAACCCCGCTGACGTGGCCAACGAAATGTTGGGGCGAACACCCGCAGAAACCAAAATCAAATCAGCCAAAAATACGGTCGTGCTCGTTTTAACCCGCAACGCGTTATCCCCATGCTCAATTTGAGAGACCAACTCTCGGGTGTGCACGGAAATGCCGGCGTTGGAGAGTTTCTGCTGCAGCGCATTTGAAACATCCTCCGTCAGATGATGCTCGAGCAGGCCGTTGGCAGCTTCAATCAATGTGACTTTCTTTTTGGCATCCGCCAAATCAAGCGCCGCCTCCACCCCCAGAATTCCGCCGCCAATAACCACCATTTCCCTGGTTTTATGCAGCTGATGGGCGATTCGCCTCGCGTCATTTATCGACCACAAATAATGGACGCCATCACTTTCGATGCCCGATATGGGAGGCCTCGATGGAACCGCCCCGGTGGCCAGTATCAGTTTGTCGTAGGCGAGCTGCTCCCCCGTTTGCAGATGAACGGTTTTGTGAATAGTATCAATTGCAGATGTTTCGTTGCCCAGCCGCAAATCGATTCGCTCATTTTCCAGCAGGTGGGGCGCCAGTGTCATGAGTTCCACTTCGCTTCGCTTTTTCACCGCGAGGGCGCCCAGGGCAATACGGTTGTAAAATCCCATGGGATCTTCCGAGACTAATGTAATCTTTATATGTGGATATGTCCGACGCGCCGAGCGAGCGGCCGCCACCCCCGCAATGCCGCTGCCTATGATGATAAGTGTACCTTTTACTGTCATGTCCTGGATTTCTTTTTGCCTTTTACCTGTTCCGGATAATAGCCCCCGGATGCCGGTTTCGGCACTTTATGGCCCATTGTTCAATTTTGTCAATTGCTGTGTCGGCGACGCCGGACTGGAGGTGGGCGAAGCGGTTACGTATTGTCCCTTCATTTTTCAATGATTACCATGGGTTGGGTAAAGAAGTTCACAACCGGCTTTTTTTAAAGTAAGTATTTGATATTGCGGAACAGGCGTATGGCGGTTTCGCGGAGAGATTGGGTAGTACAACATAATGGCACAATTTGGTGAATTGATAATAGCGGCAACAGTGCTCATGACGCTAAGCGCCACTGTACTGAGTGTGTTTACAAAAGATGAACGGTTTGAATCCCCCGTGCGCAAGCTCTTTCTGGCGGCAGCGGTGATGGGTACGGTGGCAGCGGCGGTGCTGGTGTTTTTGTTGGTCACCCACGATTATCGGGTAACCTATGTGCGGGGATATGCGGATCGCACCATGACACTGGGGTATCTGGTCACCGCGCTGTGGGGCGGCCAGCAGGGATCGCTCATGTTCTGGGCCATGCTGCAGTCGTGGTTTGCCGCTGCTATGGGATATTGGCTGGTTGAAAAGGATTGGGATATTCTTCGCAACAGCATGGGGATTATGGGGGGCATCGCCATGTTTTTCTGGTTGCTGGTATTGACGCAGTCCAATCCGTTTGAGTTGAACGGCGAAGATCCCATGACGAGTTTTGGCATGAATCCGCTGTTGCGCAATCCGTACATGGTGTTTCACCCACCGACGCTGTTTATTGGATTTGCCGGTTTTTCGGTGCCGCTGGCAGTGGGACTTGCGGTGCTCGTGAAGGGGCGTAGCGACAATGACTGGCTTTTCCCGTTGCGCCCGTGGATTTTGTTCGCGTTTGTGTTTTTAAGCGTGGGGAATATTCTGGGCATGGTGTGGGCCTATGAGGAACTGGGCTGGGGTGGCTACTGGGGATGGGATCCGGTAGAGAACGCGTCACTCATGCCATGGTTCACCGCAGCGGCACTGGTGCATTCCACCATGGCTCAGCGCCGCTGGGGAATATTGAAACGCTGGAACCTGACCCTTATCGTTGTCACTTTTCTGCTAACAATATTTGGCACGTTTTTAACCCGCAGCGGTATTATTCAGTCAGTGCACGCGTTTAGTGATGCCACAGAAGGGCCGTATCTGTTGGGGGTTATCGCGGTTGTTTTGGTCGTTTTCATCTATTTGATGGTGCGGCGCTACAAATTACTGGCTCCGGACAATCAGTTTGAGATGTGGTCCAAACAGTGGATGTTTGAATTCACCAACTGGCTTTTTGTTATCGCACTCCTCTTTGTGGGCTTGGCCACCCTGTGGCCCCTGTTTCTTGACGTTTTCAAAGGGGAGCAGGGAACGGTGCCGCCGAGTTTCTTCAATAAATGGATGGTGCCCATTGGACTGATCATATTTGCCACCGTTGGCGTCTGCAGTCTGCTGCCTGGAGAGGCCATGATGAAAAGGGCGGATAAAAAAAAGAAAATGGATTTGTTGCGTCAGACAGGAGTGCTGGCCCTTTTGAGTACACTATCGGGAAGTCTGGTAGGCCTGCAGCCGGAGCTGAAAGGAGCAATGACAGCGGCGCCTGCCGTGTCCGTCGGGCTTATTGTTTTTGTGTCCGGCGCGTTGCTCATTCAGATGCGGAAAAGTTATCTTTCGGGCTACACGATGCGACTGGGCGGGCAGTTGGTTCATCTGGCCATGGCGCTGATGTATGTTGGGTTTACCGGCAGTGGATTTGTCAGTGAGAAAAAGGCCAATCTGGGGAATGGGGAGTTCATGTATGTTGATGATATTAAGATTACCTATCTGGGGTTGCGCTCCGATGTGAATTTTGAGCGGGAGGCCATTTTTGCGGACCTGGAAGTGGCACGCCCTGGCGGCAGTGTGCAGGTGGTCTCGCCTGCGCGTTATTTGTATCATTCACATCCCAAACAGCCCACCAGCGAAGTGCATATTGTCACGGCGCCGGCGCGCGACCTTTTCTTCATTCTGGGGGAGACAGAATTTCGACAGGGACGGGCGGTTATCAAAGTACTGTCAAACCCTCTGGTAATATGGATTTGGATAGGTGGCGCGCTCTTGATACTGGGGGTGATGATCGCCATGTCTTCCGGCGGGTTGCGCGCAGTGCTGGAAATGAAGCCGGCGCTGCGGCAAAAACTGTCGCCGGTGGCAGTCGGTGTCGGCGTGCTGGCCGTGGTACTCCTATTTGGGATGTTCTGGATGGGTGTTCCCGGCGGTGTGGCGTTCGTGGGCGCGTTGGGGATTGCCATATCGTTTGCATTGGTTGCGCTGGCCATATTCCGATTTGACAAAACGGACAGTACGCCCTCATGACTGCCTCATCTTTGACCATTACCGACGTTGCACTGCGGGAGGTGACCAAACTGTATGGCCCCCGGCGGGCATTGTTTAACATATCGCTGGAAGCACACAGCGGTGACGTAATTGGTATCATAGGACAAAATGGCGCGGGAAAGTCTACGTTGTTGTCGATATTATCCATGCTGATGAAGCCAACTGCGGGCGTGCTGGAGCTGAATGGGCACCCGGCGCAGCCACATCTGAGGGCGCGTTTTGGTATTCTGTCCCATCAGCCACTGGTGTATCCCGAGCTTACCTGCGATGAGAATCTGTCCATTTATGCGTCCCTTTGTGGCGTTGATGCCAGCGTTGTTGAACGGCTGCGGGAACGTCTGGATTTGTCTGACTTTTTTTCGGACAGACCTGCAGGTGTGCTGTCGCGCGGGCAATTGCAGCGGTTGGCTTTGGCAAGGGCGTTGGTGGCCACTCCGGATGTGCTCCTGCTGGATGAGCCTTCCTCCGGGCTGGATCGCCAGTCCACATTCCTCATCGAGCAAATTGTCGATGAGCATCGCGATATCGGCGGAATTGCGTTCATGGTGTCGCACGACCCTTTGCTGGTGGCGTCTCTGTGCTCTCGCATAGTTATGCTGACGCTCGGAAAAGTGACGGGGGAAGTGGGCACAGGCAGCGCCTCGCAAATCGCTAAGATGCTGGAACGAGGGCGCATATGAACTGGATTCAATCCGCATGGTGCATCTATAAAAAAGATTTGCTGATTGAGCGCAAGAGCGGTCAGATTGTGCCCACCACGTTTGTGTTTGCATTACTGGTGGTGGTGTTGAGTGCCTTTGCGTTCGATCTCAACAAAGCCGCTGCCACCACCACTGGTGCGGGTGCGCTTTGGATTGCCATCTGTTTTGCCGGAGTGTTGGCGGTCAGTCGCAGCTATCTTAAAGAACGCGATATGGGAGTGTGGTCCGGACTGTTGCTCACACCCGCGTCCAAAACCGGTTTTTATTTGGGAAAGATGATGGGACTGTCCACATTTCTACTGTTGGTGGCCATACTGCTGCTCCCGCTGGTGGAGCTGTTTTTTCATGTTCCGCTGTTGTCGCATCTGCATCTGGTGGCGCCGGTTCTGCTGTTGGGCATTCTGGGATTTTGCGCAGCGGGGGCATTATTTGGCGCGATGATCGTCCGCACCTCCGTTCGGGACCTGGTGCTGGGCATTATTCTGCTGCCACTGGTATCGCCTGTGTTAATTCTTTGCTCAAAGGCAACGCAGTTGGCGGTGAGCGGTGCATCCCTGGGGGCGGTAATGGAATACCTGCAGCTGGTGGCGGTGGTGGACATCCTGTTTCTGGTCATTGGTATGTGGTTGTTTGAAGCGTTGATGGAAGATTAAAGGACGCTCTTCCAGATTTTTTCACATTCGTGTTGTGAATTCCTGAGTCATCGCTGTTGAATTGTGCAATTTTTTGAAAATAGTGAAAAAAAAATGTGGAAATTTTTGCGACCGTCCTTGACCGGTGTTAGATTGGGTTTAAACAAAGTTCGTTATCATCATAAATTTTGACCGATGGAGGAGTGTCATGGCGACAACGAGCAAAAAGAAATCAACAACCACTACAAAAACCACCAAAAAGGCGAGCGCTGCCAAAGCAACAGCGAAAACTGCAGCTCCAGCTAAAAAAAGTAACTCAAAAGCAGCCGCACCCAAATCGACCGCCAAAAAAGCGTCCTCTGGGAACGGTACGGGCAAGGCAAAACATTCGTCCTTATCAAGAAGCAAATCGGACAATATCGTTACGCATGATATGATCGCATCGAAGGCGTATCTCATCTGGGCGCAAAACGGTTATCCGAATGGAATGGAAATGCAGAACTGGCTGCAGGCGGAACAGGAGCTCCAGACCAGTCGCTAACCGAGTGCGGTTTTACTGTATTTTGGGGTTCGGCGAACCGGTTCCGTCTGGAAATTGGGGGGGAGCCCAAAAGCAGTGTAATTGAGGGTGCTTCGCCTTACCGTTTTGTCTCACAGACGGGCGTTGATTCGAAAAATTAATCAATACATTCAAAGACGGCAATAAGTTTCGTTTGGAACAGTACAGTTGTGCGCGCCGACCATTGACTCCACACAAATTGTTTATTATGCAAGCCTCTTGCTTTTTAAGACGCCATTCTTTTAAGAAGACAACGGGCGGGAAAATGGTAATATGCCTCTTTACAAAAAAATGTGGGTTCATCTTGAAACGGCTGGCACGATTTAAGATGTGCCAGGGAACAATGACACGATTATAAATTCGTAATACTGGAAAACAGGCGATAATTCAGTGAGTGACGATTCGAAAATAAAGCAAGTGATTCAGGAGGAGCAGGAATTGCTCTCCAGGGTAGTGGTACATCTGACAACTTCCTCCAGAAAATCCAGTGTATACGCAGACTATGACGCGGAACTAATCGAGTTGCGCGATGCAATTGCAGAAGCGCTTCCCGAAGACGTCCCGTCTCTCGTGGAGCAGATGACGCGCCTGCAGGCCATCGCCGCTCAAAGAGGTCAGGGCGAAGATGTGCCCGTTGACCCCGCGAGTCCGTATTTTGGGCATATGCAACTGGAAGAAAATGGAGAAATTCGAGACGTGCTGTTGGGTAAACGAACCTATATTTCTCCGGGAGACGGCATCCGTATTGTGGATTGGCGAAATGCGCCTGTGAGCCGCATGTATTATTGTTACGATGAAGGTGACGATTACGAGGAGAGTTTTGGTGGCAAGTTTCGCAGCGGAACCATCACCACCCGGCGATCGGTCACCATCACGCAGGGAAACCTGAAGCGGGTGGATTGTCCCGTGGGCACGCTGGTTAAAAAGGGCGATGAGTGGATTCGGTTGCGAGATGCGGGGGCAAAGCTCTTTGGGGGACAGGGCAGCGCCATTCGCGCTAAAAAAACCGGCAAGCTGGGCGTGGACGCCCTGGGAGATTTCAGACAGGACAAGCACCTGCCGGAGATTTCAGCACTGCTCGACAAAGAACAGTTTGCACTAATATCCAGTGATTTCGATGAACTGCTGGCCGTGCAGGGGAGCGCCGGTTCGGGTAAAACAACCGTGGGACTCCATCGCATCGCCTATTTGGCCTACAGCAAGACGGCCCGGCTGAAACCTGGCAACATGGCGATCATCGTTCTCAATAGCGCTCTGGCATCCTATGTGGCCGATGTACTGCCGTCGCTGGGGGTACGGGGCGTCAAGGTGTTTACCTTCGAAAACTGGTGTTCACGGATGCGCAAAAAGCACATTCCCGGTTTGCCGGCCATTTACAGCGAATGGACGCCATCCATTGTGTCCCGGGTGAAAAAGCATCCGGCACTCTTGCGCATTCTTGCACAATGGGTGGACATGCAGGATGAGCGGGAAACCCAAAAGATGCTGGAATCCGTGAGTGGGTACAAAGATGCGGGGCGCGTGGAAAAAGCCTGGCAGGCTATCTTGAGAATGCCTATTGAGGTGCGCCGCCGCCGCATGCTGAAGTGGCTGGATGGCGAAGTGCGCATCGGTAGAGATAACGGTGATCACATCGACAGCAAGACCGCCATCGCACTGGATTTGGCGTTGCAGCGCATGGGCGACGTCACGGATGAGGTGGTGAACGACTGGGCGGATTTGTTTACCGACAAACATCAGTTGAAGCACATGTTTGAAACCCACGCGCCTGCGGAATTTACAGAGACCGAATTGGATAGAGTTCATCAGTGGTGCACCGACTCGTACAAAAAGATTTTTGAAGAGATGGACAATGATAGCGACGAAGAAGTGGATGAGGACGAACGCGCCACTCTGGATCGTGAAGACGACACCATTTTACTCAGGCTTTTCCAGCTAAAAAAAGGGTGGTTGCGGGAAGGGGGGCGTCGGCTGGAATACGACCACATGATGGTGGACGAAGTGCAGGACTTCAGCGCCCTCGAAGTGCGGATGCTCATTGAAACGGTGGGGAGAAATCGGCCCGTGACTCTGGCGGGCGATACCGCGCAGAAAATTGTACGGGAGGGCGGATTCGACGACTGGCAAACGTTCATAGACGACCTGGGCGTCAAAAATGCCCGGCTGGAGCCGCTGAAAATCGCCTATCGCTCCACCATTGAGGTGATGCACGTTGCCCGCGAAGTGCTGGGCCCTCTGGCCGGAGATGAATCCATTGCCACCCGCCATGGGGCGCCGGTGGAGGTTCATCAGTTTTCAGACCCGGGCCAGGCCGTGGACTTTTTAGGGACCTCGCTTCGGGAGTTGTTCATCCGGGAACCGCTGGCCAATGTGGCGGTGATTGCCCGTCACGTCAACCAGGCAAAGCTGTACTATCAGGGGCTGAAAAAGGCCGAGATTCCAAGGCTTCGTCTGGTGGTGGAACAGGATTTCTCCTTCACTCCGGGGATTGAAGTGACCGAGATACGCCAGGTGAAGGGACTGGAATTTGATTATGTGGTTATGGTGGAATGCAACGATGATTCCTATCCACTCACCGATGAGTCCCGCCATCTGATGCACGTGGGAATGACCCGCGCCGCACACCAGCTCTGGTTGATCACCACGGCCACACCTTCGGCCCTGATTCCTAAAAGTTTGCTTTGAACCAATTATTTGAAACGTTTCGTTGATTCGTTTGAAACATATTGTTGCAATCTGACAGATGTGCGTTAAAACCCCATAGAGAGTGTTGCAACGGATGTTGTGAGTATTCTCACTGGAAAGGAAGGGGCGCGCTGGTCTTCGGCGTATTGACACGCGGGAGACAAAAGTGGTCAGATATAACGCGATGAATGTACCTGAAGAGTTGTTTGAACTTGTTTTTCACAGCATTAATGAAGGCGTGTTCACTGTGGACGATAATTTTCGCATCACCGCCTTTAACAGCGCAGCCGAGAAAATCATTGGGATTCCCGCTGAAATGGCCATCGGCCGAAAATGCCATGAGGTGTTTAAAGCCAATATCTGTCAGCATCGCTGTGCATTGAAACACACTCTCTCCACTGGAAAGCCCAGTTCTGATATACGGGTGGATGTGCTGGATGCCAATATGGACCCTGTTCCCATCGAAGTATCGACCGCCGTGCTCCGTGACAGTCAGGGCAAAATGATAGGCGGTGTGGAGATATTTCGGGATATTAGCGACATCGAAATGCTTCGAGGCGAATTGAGCCATCGCCATGAGTTCTCTAAAATCATTGGGGCCAGTCGGGCCATTCGGGCGGTGCTCTCCATGGTGCCGCAGGTGGCCCAATCGGATGCGTCGGTGCTTATTCAGGGGCAGAGCGGCACAGGCAAGGAGCTGGTGGCGGGCGCCATTCATGAGTTGTCTCGCCGATGCGACAAGCCGTTTATTCGCGTCAATTGCGCAGCGCTCCCCGATTCACTGCTGGAGTCGGAATTGTTTGGGTATGTAAAAGGGGCATTTACCGGAGCTGTGAAAGATAAGCCCGGGCGCTTCGAAAAGGCCAATAACGGCACTCTCTTCCTTGATGAAATCGGCGATATATCGCCCGCTTTCCAGGGGAAGCTGCTGCGTGTGCTGGAAGAGGGAGAGTTTCAGCCCCTGGGCAGCACCAAAACCCATAAGGTGGACGTACGGCTGATATGCGCCACCAACCTGAATCTGGAACAGATGGTGCGCGAGGGCACATTTCGGGAGGATTTGTATTACCGCATTCGAGTGGTGCCGTTTCACATGCCCTCGCTGGCGGAACGGCGGGAAGATATTCCACTGCTCATCGATCATTTCGTCAAACTCATTTCGGCCCGCATGGGCCGCAGGCCTCCGGGATTCAGCCCGCGCACCATGCGTCTGCTCTACGAATACCATTACCCGGGCAATGTGCGGGAACTGCGCAACATTCTGGAGCGTGTGCTGGTGCTGTGCAACGGCGACGTGGTGGAGCCCGGCTGTCTGCCTGGCGAACTGTACGGTCCGCGTCATGTGGAGGGCTACTGGGATGGAAATGCGACAGAGGCGTCATTGTCTGCGCTCGCCCAGGGCGCTGTCTCCACCCTGCCTCCTCCACCAGCGGAATATCTGCCCAAAGACCAGGCCATCGCATTGAAGCAGGCGTTGCAGGCCGCCTCGTGGAATCGCAATGTGGCAGCAGAACGTCTGGGTATCAGCCGCACCACCCTGTGGCGGCGCATGAAGAAGTACGGTCTGGCGTAATCATCCGCTCATTGAAACATGAAACGTGGTGTTGAGATGTGAAACGGTTTGTTTCATGTTTTGTTTCAGTTTGTTTGGTGTGCCAGTGCGGGAGCGGCCGTAGTTACTGAGTTATTTGGGGATTTTCCCGCACTGGTACGAACCTTGCGTTTTGAGTGCCACCAAGGAGGTCTCATGAAAGTCGCAGTTCCCCTTTTTGGCAGCGACGTAGCGCCCCGGTTTGGAGAAGCGGACAGGTTTTTGGTCGCCGAAAGTTACCACGGTACGGTGCGGTCAAGAGAGGTGGTTGAAATGGACCGCATTGGTGATTGGATGTTTCGTCTTTCAGAGCTGGAGATGCTGGGCGTCAAAGTGCTGCTGTGTTGCGGTTTCAACCGCTATTACTGGCCACTGGCCATTGAGCGGGGTATCCGTGTGATAACTGGCGCCACGGGCGATGCCCAAACGCTGGTGAATGCGTTTGTACACGGAGAAAAACTGCCACTGCTGCCCTGCTGTGCCTCCCCTGAACAAATTCGTTATCAATGCAGAATCGAACATCGCCGAGAGGATGTGCGTATGCAGCTTACCTCGGGATTCAACAAACGAAAGGATTAGTTATGCCATTATGTAGTAGAAAAAGACAAATGGGGCAAGGCCCATGCACCGATCGCCACATGGGCGGATTCGGCCAAAGGAGAGGGTGATTTATGGAAGGCAAACGAATTGCAGTGGCGCTGGAGAACAATGGCCAGCCGGACGGCGCTGTGAGCGCACATTTTGGCAGATGTCCTGCTTATGGCGTGTGGCACATTGAAAACGGGGTGCCCGTTAAAAAGGAAATGGTGACCAATCCCTATTTTCAGCAGCACACCCCAGGTGCGGTTCCCGGGTTTATCCAAACACTGGGCGCCCATGTAATGATTGCCGGCGGCATGGGGCCACGGGCAATCAGTATGTTTGGTGAAATGGGCATCGAAGTGGTAACCGGCGCCGTGGGAAATCCCGACAAGGTGGTCGCCGCCTGGCATCGCGGCGAACTCAAAGGCATTGCGCCCTGCAACCACGATCATGAGGACAGCTGCGGCGGTCATTGAGAGGAAACCAATGACAGACAAAATTGCGATAAGCGTGTCCTCTGCCGACGGTCTGGTCGCCACCATGGATATGCAGTTTGGAAGGGCGCCCTTTTTTTTGCTGGTGGATGGCGAGACCCACTCCCCGATAAAGACGCTGTCGAATGATGCGTCACAGGCCGTTCAAGGCGCGGGCACACGCGTAGCGGTGCTTATGGCGCAAAACGATGTGACCGATGTTATTTCCGGTCAGTTTGGTCCCAGCGCATGTACGGCGCTCGAAGAACTGAATGTGCGGATGTGGACAGCGCCATCTGGATTGAGTGCACAGGAAGCGCTGTTGGAATTTTCGAAGGGAAATTTGTCCAGACAGAGCATAATGGTGATGCAATGAAAATTGCAGTGGCAGGCGCAAAAGGCGGCGTTGGAAAAACACTGGTAGCCACGGCATTGGCGCAATATCTAGGCCGCAGCAATCACCGTGTGGTGTATTGCGATGCGGACGTGGAAGGGCCCAACGGAAAGCTGTTTTTGCATCCGGATATTGAGCGGGTCCACCCCGGCAGTGTGACAGTGCCAATGCTGAACGCCGCAAAGTGTTCGGGGTGTGGTACGTGTCAGAGTATTTGCGCATTTAATGCCATTTTGGCGGTGGGCAAAAAGGTAATGGTGTTTTCAGAATTGTGCCACAGCTGCGAGGCCTGTTTTATTGCCTGTGCCGATGGCATGCTGACACGGCATAACCGCCATGTTGGAAATATTTCCATGGGAATGGCGGGCAACATTCGTTTTTTTGAAGGAGCACTCAATGTGGGCGAAGCGAGGGTGGCGCCGTTGGTAAGTCAGGTGGTCCACGCCGCGGTCAGGCAAGCTGCGGATTACATTATTATTGATAATCCCCCCGGTACATCATGTGCGGCGGTGGCCGGACAGGAAGACGCGGACGTGGTGGTGCTGGTCACCGAGCCTACCCCCTTTGGGTTGCACGATTTGAAACTGGCGCTGGCGTTGGGGCGACGGCTGAACAAGTCGATGCTGGTGGTGTTGAACCGCGCCGATTTGGGAGATGACAAAGATATGATGGCGTATTTGGCATCAGAGGCAGTGGACCAGGTCGCACGAATTCCGTTTGACAGGCAGATAGCCGTCATGACTGCGGATGGCAAATCACCGCTTGGCTATGTTCCCGCGTTCGATGAACAGATGCATCATGTGGCTGCGGCCATTCACAGGCTACAGGAGGCTATCGCATGAAGCAGGTGGTATTTGTCAGTGGAAAGGGCGGTACAGGGAAAACCTCGGTGAGCGCCGCATTGGCGTCAATGCTGGATGTGCCCGCCGTCCTGGCGGATTTGGATGTGGACGCGGCCAACCTGTCGCTGTTGTTTGATACGCAGCCAGGGCGGGAAATAGTATTCATGGGACAACCGCGGGCGCAGGTGCAGGTGGAGGCGTGCAGCGGTTGCGGCAAATGTCTTGCGGCCTGTGCATTTCAGGCGATTCGGATTGAAAATGGCGTCGCGAAGGTGAACCCCCTTACCTGTGAAGGCTGCCACGCGTGCACGCTTTTGTGTCCCGAAGGCGCTATATCCTTTGTGCCGCATCCGTCCGGTGTGATTCATGTGCAATCTGCGTCTCATCAAACACTGGTGCATGCGGCGCTGGACGTGGCCGAAGACAACAGCGGCAAACTGGTGAGCGAAGTGCGCAAGGTGGCCAGAAAGGAAGCGGAAAATCAGGGCGCAAATCTGATTTTTATGGATGGTCCGCCCGGTATCGGGTGTCCGGTGCATGCGGCGCTCAATAACGTGACCCTGGCGGTGATAGTGGCCGAACCCAGCGCTTCGGGCATTAGTGATTTCGAGCGGATTTTGCAACTGTGCGGCCATTTTGGGATACAAACGGCCGTGGTCATCAATAAATCCACCCTCGCCCCCTGGCTCACCAGCCTGGTATTGAATCGATGCGTTGAAAAAAACATATCCGTGCTGGGCGTGATTCCATTTTTGCCCGATGTGCCCAAAGCGCTGTCGCAGGGCAAATCCATGCTGAGCGTGGACGGTCTCCGTTCAACAATGACGGAAATTCACCACCGCCTGATGGACCTGGTGCACAATGACCGGTAAATCCGCAGCCACCCAATCCCCTTTGGAATTGTCTCAAACGCCGTTGTCGCTGCACTACGAACATCGGCGACACAGTCACTGCCACTGCATCCTGTGCGGCCTGGCCAATCCCGCCAGTCTGCGACTAAAATTCAGCAAAGCAGACGATGGCAGCGTCCATACCACCTTTCGCGGTAACGCCCTGCTGCAGGGATACACCGGTATACTGCACGGCGGCATTATCTCCTCGCTCCTCGACGCCGCCATGACCCATTGTCTCTTCCATCGCAACATTGAAGCCGTCACCGGCGATCTCAACGTCCGCTTCTTTCACCCCGTTCCCTGCGACGCTCAACTTGAAATTCACGCACAGGTCGTCAGCGCCCATGGCATCCTCTATCGCCTCGAATCCGTCATCGTTCACAACAATCAAAAACTGGCCAAAGCCTCCGCCCGATTCATGATCCCAAAGGATGCCCGCGTAAAGAGCCGTTGAAGACAACCATCAAAGAAGCACGCCATTTTCACCGTGTTAAGTCGCAAAGGCCCGTGGCATTTGTCACGCACCCATGCCACACAGATTGGTATGACAAATCAATGGCTTGCATCAAAGGAATTGCTATCCATCAAATCGTTATGAGTGAGCATTCATAATCCGACCATGGCCCGATAACTTCAGGGAACCGCCCAGTGCGGACCCGCATGCCGGGTGGGGTGGGGACCGGCGGAGAAAAACCCCGGTTAGCCGATTATGAGACTGAGAGGGTAAAAGATTGCCCGAAAATTTTTCGAGACTATTAACTAAATCCTCTCGATTCAATTCTTAGGGAAATCTAGACATCTGTCGAATTGTCCTCAACACATGTTCCTTCGAACTCCTGCCAAACAATGTTTTCAGTGTCCGACGTTACTTTCCACGTCTCACAAATTAACCCATCATTACAAGTTCCATCCGAATTACAATCGCACCCGTTTTGTCCCACATTCTCTTCTGTACACTCATGGTCATTATCGAATTTGGAATCGTCTGAACAGGAAATTGCCGCTGCAATGCAAAACGCGATCGATAGAAAAGATGTTTGTTTCATTTTGTTCCATTTTCGGTAAGGCTCTCCGGGCAGATAAGGGGGCCGTTCTGTTGCCGCCCGTAGCCCCCAGGCACCGGACAGGATCGTTTCCCATCATCTGGCGCAAGGCCCTTTTTAGCCTTCGTGTCACTTAAAGACCGGTTGTTTAATACTCGTTTGTCCGCACTTCGCGAAGGCGTTCTTGCGGATTGTCAATTCCAAAGATATTCCTAAACCGTCAACCCGCCAAAGCCCTGGCGACGGTGGGCCAACGTTGTTTTACGTTACTTTATACATCGAAACAAAGGGATTTGCATCAAATTACCAAACCCCAACTTCGCGCTCGCACTGGTCGCAGTGATGCCGGGGGACGTCCTGGATATTTCACCTTCCGGTAAGCGCGCAGCGTCCACCTTCCCGCCGCGCAGCGACACTGCCTCAATTACCAATGCTCTTTCTCCAAAGTCTTTTTCTTTCTAAAATCGTCAGGGTGTCTCTTGGAATCACACGACTGCGAAGTGGGCCCCTGAACTCGCAAGAGAACGGTTTCCCAGTTCACATAGCATCCGCATCAGTATGCGGTAGCGGCGGTTTTCATAAAATAGCAACGGTGAGTCTGTTACAAAAAAAAAGACGATGAGACGAACGCATGACGATTCCGCGTGATAACTTTACCGTCCTGACTACGTCCCCCTTGTTCCCAAACTGTAATATCATATGATCGTATGAAGCAATCATGTCGCCTGATTGATCAAATAGCCGAAGAGCCATTTGCAGATTGAAATAAGCAGAGCACCCAAACCGATGTTGTTGAAATCTCGTGACAAATCGACTTTCTTTGCCTACAGCAAAGGCCGAGTTTCGGGTTTGTCACACCGGTCGGTACAAATTAAAGTCAATTCGATGATGCCGTAACAACTCTTTTGGGAAGACCGATGTTTATTGCTTCTTCACATATGCGTCGCGTACAACAAAACGACTTCCAGCGCTGGTTTTGGATGCACAGATGCATGAAAGGCTTGGCCCTTTTAAAACAAACACACATCATTCGACGATTGGCGCTTACCTTACATAAACGCCGGTTTGTGTTTGGTGGGTGGATAGCTTCCTGGGGGCCATGGAAACGTGGTGTCAATGGACACGTGCTGATTCCGGTCTGTGTCGTTGAAATAAACAAACATCAGATGAACGGCATGCTTGTAGATGCCTACAAAAGTCTTGTACATTTTTTTAAAGTCCATTTTGGCGTCAGCGCAAAAGGATTTAAAGCGCGTTCGCGGCGACTGTTTGGGGGACCTGGGTCGGTCCTGAAATGATTGTTTTAATACTTTTTTCATGCCCAAAACCGGTTTGTTCAGGCGGGCCTTGCGATAGGCCACGGCGGCCGACTTAAAAAGGGACTGAATGAATTTCAACCGTGCGGATTCTTCCTGATTTTCAAGGAATGGCGGCGTGCTCAGTGTGAATTCAAAGGTCTCTTCAAATTCTTTTGGTTTAACGTTTTTATTGTGACGTTTTTTGTCGCCGTACTTCGTTTTGTTAAGCCCTTTGCCTGTAATGGGCGTGTTGCAAAGCATATGAGGCACAGAACTGACACCGCCCCACTGCGTGGCGGTTGAGACGAGACCGGATTTCACCGCGTTGAGTGCCGTGTAGGCGTAGCGGTCCCAGAAGACCTCGTCACTGCTCACTGTATCCACAACGAGGTCGTGGTATTCCCGCTGCCAGAACTTGCCTTTTCTTTTGATATTGCGATTGATGGCGCGAGCCAGGTTTCCCTGAAAGTAGTTCATAAACCTGGGCAGCTCTCCAGCTGGGTCTCTTAAGAGAATGTGAAAATGGTTCGAAAGAAAAATGAACGCGTATATTTCGATATGTTTACCGTGTTTGTTTTTCGATTTGGCCAGCCAGTACCGGATGGCTTTGTTGTTTTCCTTTGTGGGCAGCACAAAAAATCGCTGCTGATGGGTGCGATTGGTCACAAAATAAACGTAGTTCGAGTCATGAATGCGTAACGGTTTCACTGGCAGCCTCCTTTGGTTTGGCTACCCCTACTCGGCCGTTTTTTTAGATTTGTATAAAAACTTAAAAGATGAATGATTTTAGGCATCTCGGTTTGGGTGATTTACCTGTCATGCCAAGAGAACGGTTTCCCAGTTCAAATTGTATCCGCATCAGTATGCGGTAGCGGCGGTTTTCATAAAATAGCAACGGTGA
>JAFGQN010000050.1 GCA_016935665.1 Deltaproteobacteria bacterium
CCGCCTGACCGAACACTCCCGACTCTCACGTTTCGGACTTCATGGCTGCGAATTCAAAACAGGCTCAAATGTTTGCAATGTTAGGGTAAACATGGACTTCGTCAGGAATTCCCGCCATTGGGGTATTTCTCTTGCTTCGTGATGCCCAATCATTATCACCTGTTGGTGCGTTCAAAGCTGGGCAATCTGTCAAATATCATTAAGATTGCGAGCTGCAGCAGAACAGATCTGGAACTTGCGGCAAGGGGTCAGGGGGCGAATCCTGCCAGACGGTTTGCCGTTTCAGCGTTGCGGAAATTACGCAGCTGACACAACCGGAAGTTGGCGAAATAATGAAAATGTCGGTGTCGCAAGTGAGCAATGTGGAACACCGCTTAAATTTTTCGAAAGAGCCAATCTGTAACTGGCTGACAAAGCTGGAAGAAAGATATATGAAGTGAGAACGTCTGACCTCGATCCCCTTTTTTTTGAAACCCCGCCTGAGGTTGGTGACCACGTCATACCGCCCGCCGCCATTTTCAACCCGGACCACTATGTGGGCATTGTCGTGTCATGGATCATCAGATGCGAACCTTCATCATGTATATCAATTTTTTTGAGGATTCTGATTTTTGTCGACGTAGTGGCGGCATACCGTTTTTCGCGGCAAAAGAAATCACTGAGGTGAGCGTTTACGGAGGAGAAAGGAAGATTCATCGATTTTCGCAGGAATCACGATACTCATCGGGCAGCACACAGAGAAGTGCCGTGGCGGCTTCGCAACAGGCGTCCGGCATATTGCGGGCACTGGGTTTGTCAATGAGGCAATTTTGAGCCCAGGCTGCCTTTTCCAGTTTTAGTGCCGGAATTCCCCTCGCATCAAGGAATTCACAACGATTATTGTCTCCGGCCTGCATGGGGCAACAATCCGGGTCCGCATTGCGGGCGCCATTTAGCGGGAAGTGATCTTTGTCAATTTCCTCGTCTTTGCTGTAACTCCAACAGTCAAATGGGCCATTTCCATCGTTGTCCAGACCGTCATTACACGCATGCGCGGTGCTTTCCTTGCAGTTGGGATCTTCGAATCGATACTGCTGCAGACAAACCACGTTGGTATTGAATGCGTCAATGACCTCCTCCTGCGCCGCCGTGGTCAAACTTACCTTGTACGGGCAATCGGGCGCACAGCCGGGGTCGCCATCAATACAGGCTTTGCAGTCGTCATCCAGTTCGTCAATATCGCCGTCCTGGTCATTGTCCAGATGATCAGTGCAGGCAAAGGTGTTGTTTTCACCAGGATTTTCGCAATAGTACCAACCAAATTTTTTATCGTCGCTATAAGACTTGTAATCTTCATTTCCTACCATGTCTTCACAGTTAATGGGTGCTGGCAGTTTTTTCACGGTGCATGCCAATAACCACGATTTGCCGTCTGCATCCTGGTGTAACTCACCTTTTGGATTTTCCCACTGTTGCCCTTTGTCTGCAGGACATTCTGTGGGAGCGATCTTGTATTCTTTTTTAGAGAACTGATAAGTCATTACCACGTTACATTCCGCCATTTCAGTGCCGGGGTTCCAGCTGAGACGCTTGGGATAACACGTGCCGCCCAGATTCTTTGCAATCAAACCGGCAATCTCCTGCATCGCTGGAGACCAATCCGCATTGCATATGGAATAGACATAGCCGTTGTTTCCAAATTTCTCCGCCATTTTAACATACCGAGTGCCGGGTGTGGCCTGTGTCAGGAATTCACCTGGATTGTCTTTGTCCTCACGCTGACAGGCAAACTCATAATATTTCTGCTCGTGTGATTTGACCTCCCGCCACACTTCATCGGGAGTTCCCATTGTCCCATTTCCATTTTGTTTCGGCTGAACGTCCATGCAATCGTCCAGTTCGGAACCTATCCCCTCACACGCACTGCCCGGCGGGACGCCCACAATCGCTGCAAAAACAACACCCTCCCGCTTCCCCCCAATATCCTCTTTCGCTTTGATATACCGTTCCTTTAATTCATCCACACTTAACAAATATTTGTTGGCGTAACGTCCGCACGCCACATTGGCTTCTTTGGAGTCATTGGGATTGAGTTCATCCACAGAGTGCCACTTGCCATCTTTTAAAGAACAGTCTTCTTCATCAGACACCACTATAACAGCGGTAATTGAACGTTTTCGCATAAATGAATTCTCTTTTTTCTCGAGATTATTGCTATTTTTCAGTCCCGCAGCGGCGGCCATCAGTTGCTGCTCAAAGTTGCACCCGTCTAAACCCACGTCGGCCAGACAGGCAACGGCCAGCGCTTTGTTGCCTTCCCATTTTTCATCGACAAACAGCTGACTGCGGCTGTCAGGGGATTGCGGACACGTGACTTTCGTATTTCCTCCTGGCGCCATGCAAACACCAAGACCGTTGTCATTTTTACGTTCGCAGGTCCAGTCGGGCGGACATTGCCTATCGTCACCACCACAGGGAATCACGCCTTCCTGCAGGTTAATTTCCGATTTGCCAACAGACAGGAACGCACCGTTGTCCCCTTTGCCGCCCGGCTTAATGCAGCCAGCGTCAGCGAAGTACTTACTGTCTTTTTCAAACGGTTGGTCGTTATACGATACGCCCATGTCTGTTGTGGTAATCGCCAATCGAACATTGGAAATGGGGAGATGCGTCCAATTCGGATCCGGGGGCGGGTTTATGAGAGAGTTCACCAGCGGAAAAAATGAAGTAGCCAAAATTGCCTGTTCTGCTGACATGGACTTTGAATTATCCACTGCCACAAGTATATCGACACCGTCGAATTCGCGTGTCCCTGGTTCACTTACTTTCAATTCAGTGGGCAACGGGCACATGGGCGCCGGTTCGCGGTCCATACAGCTTGTCAGCATGAAGATGCCAATAGTGGGCAGAAAAAATCGCAGTAATAGTCCAGTTTTCATAAATGGTCCCTCCCGGATGGAAATTGATTATCGAGGGCATCGATGCAGATGGCGTTGACCTTGGGAAAACAACCTCGCATGCGGTACCAATTGGGGAGACCGGGACTGGCTGCAAAGGTAAACCAGTAAAATAAAAAAAATGAAAAAGGCACAGCGCAACGTGTTTTCCCATGACAACCGACACCCAAAAAGCACTGCTGTATCGCCCAACAGGCAGCCTGCATCTGCAAAGGGCGGCATGCCATCACTTTTAAATCAGACGAACCATACACAACACCAAACTTATCAATAAAAAAGCAAATCTAATAATTCAATACATGATACAAATAGCCGTTTTAGTTATATTTGGTGAATTATAACAAATCAAAATACGATTATAGTAACTTCTTGTGTAATAATTTACGAAAATTTATTGCATTATCTGTCCAAAGTCTCATAGTAAGGGTTAGTTTGTAACTTTATTTGAGGTGAAACGATGACAACAACAGTAAGCAACAGCCAGATGGACGGCGCCCAGGCATTGGTAAAATGTCTTGAAGCGCAGGGAGTCGAGTACATCTTTGGGCTGTCCGGTGGCAGCGCCATACCCATTTTTGATGCGCTGGTAACCACTGGAACCAGCATTCAACTGATTCTGGTGCGCCATGAGCAGGGCGCGGCCCACATGGCCGACGGCTACGCTCGAGCCACAGGCAAACCCGGAGTAGTGCTGGTGACCAGCGGCCCCGGCGCCACCAATACCATTACCGGCATCATGACCGCGCACATGGACTCTGTGCCCATGGTAGTGCTCACCGGCCAAACCATCACCCCCATGATTGGCAAGGACGCATTTCAGGAAGCCGATGTGTTTGGCCTCACCATGCCAGTGGTGAAACACAGCTATCTGCTCAAGGATCCCAACGACATTCCCCGCGTGGTGAAAGAGGCATTCCACATTGCAGCAACCGGACGCCCCGGCCCGGTACTGATGGACCTGCCCAAGGATGTCAGTTCCGGTGCGTTTAAAGGCGACCTGAATCCCCCGATGAATTTACCCGGGTATCGGCCGGAACGGGATATTAATATAAATGAAATAAAAACCATCGCCGACGCCCTTGGCCGCTCCGTTCGCCCTGTGATTCTGGCGGGACACGGCGCAATGATTGCCGGAGCCAGTGCAGCGGTTCAACAGCTGGCCGAAACGCTCAACGCGCCGGTGACCACCACTCTGCTGGGCAAAGGAGTGATTCCCGAGACTCATCCCTTGTCGCTGGGGATGCTGGGGATGCATGGCACTGCCTACGCCAACAAAGCGGTGGTGGAATGCGATCTCATTATGTCTATTGGATCCCGGTTCGATGATCGCATCATCGGTCAGGCGTCAAAATTCTGCCGCGATGCCGTGCGCATTCACATCGACGTGGATGAAGCTGAAATCAACAAAATGATTCACGTGCATCACGCCTGTGTGGGAGACGCCAAAGCCGTGGTGGAAGAACTGCTAAAACATGTGAGCCGTCAGGACACCGACGAATGGCTGCGCCGAATCGATGGCTATCGCCAAAAGTATCCGCTGCGTTACGGCAGGCAGGGTGGTTTGAAGGCGCAGCAGATTCTTGATGAGTTGTACAAAATGACAAAAGGCAACATTGTGGTGACCACCGATGTGGGACAACACCAGATGTGGGCAGCGCAGTTTCTGCGTACCGTGCGTCCCAACGATTTTATCAGCTCCGGTGGCGCCGGCACCATGGGATTTGGATTTCCAGCGGCCATTGGCGCTCAGTTCGGACGTCCCAATGACCAGGTGTGGACCATCGTGGGCGACGGCGGATTTCAGATGACCCTCTGTGAACTGGCCACGGCCTGCGTCGCGAAACTGCCTATCAAGGTTCTGGTGCTCAACAATCATTATCTGGGCATGGTGCGCCAGTGGCAGGAGCTGTTTTACGATGATCGCAAAAGTGGTGTGGACCTCATTGGGAATCCCGATTTTGCCAAACTGGCGGACAGCTATCCTGGCGCCAAAGGGTTTACCCTGAAGCGTTCGGCAGATATTCGCAAAATTCTGCAGCGGGCCATGGAATACAACGATGGTCCCTGTGTGATTAATGCCGAATGTGAAAAAACCGAAAATGTCTTTCCCATGATTCCGGCAGGCAGGCCCCTCGAGGATATGCTCATTGACAGGCCCAGAACGAAACTGGAAAAACCAACAGGATCCACTTGAGGAGACGGTTATGACCATACAACAGTCTACACATACATTAAGTGTTCATGTTGCCAACCGGCCAGGGGTGCTGGCCAGGGTTGCGCAGGTGTTTTCAAGGCGCGGCTTCAATATTGAGTCGCTGGTAGTGTCACCCGCCATGGACGGCAAATTTTCCCGTATGACCATTGGGTTGAGTGGGAATCCCGACGGTCTGGAGCAGATTATTAAACAGGTAGGCAAGCTGGTGGATGTGCTGACCTGCGTCGATCACTCCGACGATTCAGCAGTGGTGCGGGAACTGGCGCTTGTAAAAGTTCGCGTTGGTGTGGAAAAGCGCACCGAAGTTCTGCAAATTGTAGAACATTTCTCCTGCAAAACGGTGGATATGACCGAAACCTCCATGATTATCATGGCCACAGGCGCTTCGGAAAAGGTGGACGCGTTTGTGGGCATGATACGTTCTTTTGAAGTGGTGGAACTGGTGCGCACAGGAAAGGTCCTGATGGCCCGGGGCGACCAGCCTACCTGACCGGATGTCTCAAATTCCCGGTGGGATCTGTCATATCCGTATGAGCGGATGTGGTGGTTTGGGGGGGAGCCTGATATTCATAGACTTCCACCTCAAAAAGCGAGAGCGGCCCCCGCTGCGATGACCAGAGTCGAACGAATTGACCCTTTTGACCATTCAGATTGACGTTCAGCGCAACGCCCCCAATGGGCAGGTTTTTGGCGTCGAGTACGTGAACGGTTTTAAATGAATTGCCATCATCGGATACCTGAATCCGCACCGGCAAATGGCGCGTGAGACTGGCACGGTTAAAAATGCGAATGTTGCCAATGGGGATATTTTTTCCAAGGTCCACCTGCCACCAGGGCCGCGCCCCATTGGGATGAGTGGCGGTGGCCCCGCGTCGCGAACCATCCACAGCAAAGCCGGCATAGTAAAAATAGGGCATCTGGTTGGACCGAATGGTGGACATGGCGGTGTCTTTGCCGAATGCCATATTTTCGGGATTGGTTTGTTGCGCGCTGGTCCAGCTGTATTGCGTGGAAAGGGGCGCATCCGGATAGAGCGAACTGTTCCACAGCAAAAAGAAACCCAGCAAAACGGCGGCAGCGACCAGCGTGGCGATAACCCGTTTTTTACCGGTGAGCCAGGAGAAAAACGCAACGGCAAACAAACCTGCCAGCGTCACAAAAGCAATAATCATCCCTCCAAAGGTGGTGGCGCTGCGATACCAGAACGTTACCTCGTGAGCCCCTTTTTGCACAAAGACACCGTTTTCGAAACCGTTGGCGCGCACCACTGTGGCCTCTTCACCATCGAGCAACGCGCGCCACCGTCCGTCAAATGGCTGGTTATATGTGATCAGCCCATCCGCCGTCGCATTGACTTCGAACGTGACCTTGTTGAACGACGCCAGCGAAAGATCCACTTTGTCAATTCCCGCATCGCTCGAACTGAGCGCATGCTTTTTGTCCGTTTCGGCGATGGCCACGTTGGAGCGACGGTGCAGCTGAATTTGCCGATAGGCGTCTTCGCTGTCTTTGGCGCTAACCACATTCCGGTAGAATTGGGACATCTCCTGGGGCAGGATAGAGCGATCCATTTGCTCGGTCACCTGGGGCGATTCCATACCAAATCCGGGAGAACCGTAATATTTAAGCTCGGCGGCCTTTTCCTGTTCCATCTGTTCCAGAGTTTTAGTTGGGGTCACTTTTGTTTGCCAGGTGCCGTAGCGCAGTTCGCTTTTGATTTGCCATACAGCCGCCGCCACCATGGCAACTGCAAAGACGGTTTTCCACAATTGCGGCTTCCACGGAATGCGCACCGACCAGAGCGCAGCCAACACAAGGGTTATAAGGCCCAGCCACTGGATGCGGGGCATGGCCACGTCTTTCATTTCCGAGAGCAGTGCCAGATCTTTCATTTTATCGGCGATAATCATTTCAGGACAGTAGCGCCTTGGATATGAAAGCTCTGGAAAAACAAACTGCTGGTATATCAGATACATGGCCACCGCGGCCAAAGCCGGCAATATCATGCGATTGAATGGCAGTTTCTCAAATTTGAAAAAGCGATCCTTGTCCACAGGTGCAAAAAGCCAGGCAAGGCTGATCATCGTCAGCGCGGGCAGCATCATGCCGTTACGCCCTGGAGTTCGAAACGTCTGCGCCAAAGGCACATACTTCCAGAACCAGTAGTGAATCGGTGTGGCCTCGCCCATGCAGGAAAGGAAAATAAGAATGCTGCAGAGGACTGCGGCCACAATGCCCAACGGAACCCGGATTCCCGAAAGGATGGCCAATAGAATCATGGGGACCAGCAATATAATGGACGAACTACCGAACGCACCGTGGACATCCGTATCCAACGGCGCGAAAATATTATTAAAAACACCCCCTACCGTATCGGTGAATATCAGAGACCACTGGTAATCCTGGCCCACGCGCATCGCGTTTTCCGATACAAATTCGCCATAAAATGAAAAAACGTAGGGCGCTGCCAGCAGCAGGCCAACCGCCACCGCGATTCCGGCGGCCAGATAATATTGTATAAGATAGCGTTTGGAAATACGGCTTTTCAGGTCCAGGCGAATGGCGGCGGCGCAAAAGGGCAAAACGATGGCGAATACCCCAGCGCCCAGCAATCCCAGATACATCATCTGTGGATGGCCGCCCACAATCAGCAGCCACGCGGATATGGCCACGGCAATGGCTGCGGCGATGATATTTTTTTCGATAAACAAAAATCCCAAAGATGCACACAGGACAATGTACCCGGTGTAGTTTTCGAGAGATGCTCCGTAACGAAAAAGGTCGAGCATTCTCATGTTGTATACGGTGATCACCGAGAGCAGCAGCGCCGGACCGATATGGAATTTCATCCGCCGAAGGAAAATAAAGAGCAGCAGGTGTGCCAGCCCAAGACCGATAAACCGGTACAGGGTATTGATAGTAAGTGCATTCCCCTCCCAATACCCCGGCGTGTGCCTGGAGAGATGGGACGCGGGATGAAAGAGTTGCCCCATAGTGAGGGCCGCCTGAGAGCGTCCTTTGGCAAATCCCGGCGAATACAGGGGAAATGTGCCTTTTTCCTGTGAAAAATTGAGCTCCATCTGCTGTTGCAGCGGAAATACCCCATAGTCATTGCCAATGGTGATCTCTGAACGGAAGGGTATCAGCCACGCGAGCATGAAAAAAGGCAGGGCAAGGATAAGTGCGTAAACGAGCGATTCAACGATGTGTTTCAATTTAATGTCTTTTAGTTTAACCATAATATTTATCATTTAATGCCAGTTTAATTGAGCCCCAAAGCTGCGCTCACCCAGTGATTCTTGTCTTTGGGTCCGATGGATTCCTGTTCAACAGAAGGTCATTGGTAACACGCTTTAAATATTTTTGAACCAGAAAATAGTTGTTCCTTCTGAAGAACGTCGTAGAATTTTGCCATGAACAAATCTCCAGACGAATTTTCAAACACAAGCATTTTCATTCACAGCGACGCAGTTGCCTGGCGTGAGGTGGACGGCGAAATACTAATCGTTCCCATTCGCATGACGCCAGGAGAAGGAACCGGTGTGTATCGCCTGAATCGCACCGCCACCTTCATCTGGAAACAACTGGATGGCGTGCGGAACATGGAAACACTGATTTCCGAGCTGGTGACCCGTTTTGAGGTAACGTCAGCGGATGCAAAAAAGGACACCCGGGAGTTGCTCGGGGATTTGCTCTCGTTCAACGCCATCACCAAACTGCAGGACCGATAGCCCCATATACCATGGTTATTCAACATCAGTCTTACGATGCGTTCGAACAGTGGCTTAAGAGTCTGCTGCGCCAGAAACGCATTCCGCTTACGGGCATGATGGAACTGACCCCCCGATGCAATTTCCGATGTGCGCACTGCTATATGGGGCAACTCAGGGATGATTCGCCTCAAATGGATACGGCGTTCATCCAGTCCCTCTTACCACAAATCGCGCAGGCGGGCTGTTTAGCCTTGTCCTTTACCGGAGGAGAGCCGTTGCTCAGACGGGACTACAAAGAGATACACGCAACGGCCCATCGACTTGGATTCTGGATTAATCTGATGACCAATGGTGCGCTTGTCGATGCCCGGTTAATCCAGTTTTTAAAATCCCATCCGCCCCGGGCGGTGGAAGTATCTTTGTACGGTGGAAATGAACAAAGTTATCAGGCACTTACAGGAGTTGCCGGCGCATTTGCAAAGGTGACCCAAAACGTGGACGCCATGCTGGATGCCGGACTGAATGTGATTTTAAAAAGCGTTTTGCTGCGTCCGATATGGGAATCCATCGACGAAATGAAGGCCTTCGCCGCCGAGCGTCATCTGGAAATGTTATTTGATGCCGGTGTAACGCCGGACTTAATGGCCGACTTTTCCCCCACCGAACTGCGCCTGGCTCCGGGATGTGCCGTGGCGATAGAGCTGGATTCCGAGAAAAAAAAGCGTCTGCTGGGGGACTATCATCACAAACATATGGAGAATCAGGGCACCCCTTTAGGCTTTGCCTGTGACGCCGGGCGCCGTGGATTTCACATCGACTATCGTGGAAATCTGCTGGCGTGTCTGATGTTGCGAGAGCCCGCCTTCAGTTTGACAGAATACTCGTTTGCCGATGCATGGCAACTGCTCGGCCAGAGTGCTCCCCCTCGCTTCCCCCCTAACGCCCGCTGCAATCATTGCGAACTGCTGCATCTGTGTGGATTTTGTCCCGGCGCGGTGTCCAGCGGCGAGGCCCTTCCCGAGACAGAAGACTTTTTCTACTGCAAAGTGGCGCGCGCCAGACGCAGAATCCTGGAATAGTAGTCATTTTGATTTATATTAACGATTCAAGAGTACAGTCAATTTAAACCCAGGTGTAAAAATTCAACAAAAATTCAATATTATACTTGGAATGAAACGCTAAACCGGCTAAGCTAACAAACGGGGAAACCAAATAACCATGGCGACCAGGAACATGCCAGAATCAAAAATAGAACAGACGAAAATCAAAGAGCCGTACGAAAAACCGCACGTCACCTTTACCGAAATTCAGGTGGAGCAGGCACTGATGGGGATTTGCAGAGCGTCAGGTATCGTTGGACCCTTTGGGATGAGTTGTGCCGGCCCTTGCAGCGGTGGAAGTTAAATTTTGAAAATTTCAATTGGCAACATCTGCTTTGAGATGGATGACACGCTGGCGCGCGCGCAGCAGCCCCACGTTCATTCTTTCTCAACAGATGCATCTCACGACAGCCTTCGCGTTCGTTGCACCCTGAAGGATTCAGCGCCTGCTTATGGCGATTGTCTGTACCATTCCGGACTGACGTGGCGACTGCACACCGCCAATAATGACTTTGTGCTGTGCATGGTTCGCGGTTCACAGCAGGACGTGTATCAGACCCTTTATTTGTCCGAGAATTTTACAAATGCAACGCTTTATTCGGCACAGGCCGATGCCCACAATGTGATGCCGTATCTGTCACTGGACGGCGCCGTTTTTCAGTTGTGGGCCAATTTTCTGTTTTTACGACATCGGCGCATTGTGCTTCATGCTCTGGGGGTGAAGCGGCCGGAGGGAACACATCTGTTCCTTGGAAAATCCGGTGCGGGAAAAACGACCCTGAGTCATTTGGTCAACAATTCCCAAGTGGGAACCATTCTTTCTGATGATCGGATTGTAGTGCAACCCGTTGACAATTCGTTCCGCGCGTTTGGGACCCCCTGGAACGGGGATCTGAAATTTTACAGTGCAGACGATGCACCTATCCAGGCCATTTACTTTCTTGCACAGACACCTTCGTGCGAGCTGGTATCTCTGTGCCCCGCTGAAGCGGCTGCGCAGCTGTTTGCCTGCAGTTTTATCGCGGGATGGCCTATGCGCGACGCGGTGAACTACGTTTTGGAAACAACCGCAACCCTGGCCAGGTCGGTCCCCTGTTACCGACTGGGATTTACTCCCAATCGTCAGGTGCTGGAAACATTGAGGTGGGTATGACCCGACAAATGAAAACCGTATCCGCAACGGACTTAATGGCGTTGGCCAAATCGGTTGTAGAAAGAGACGGCGTGTTCTGGTTTCGCAGTCGTGGTTTCAGCATGGAGCCCGATATCGGAAATCAGGAACTGGTTGCCATCTGCAAGGTGTCTTTTGATGACGTGCAGGCCGGGGATGTGCTGTTGTGCGATACAATAGACAAACCGATACTGCACCGGGTTATCCGGCGGGATGGGAGTTCAAGTGAACCCAGGGTCATTTTGAAAAGCGATGTGGGCAATCAGATTCACTGCGTGTCATCTCATGAAGTGGTGGGAAAACTGGTTGCCGTTCACCAAAGCCCGGTGCGCCTGTTTAAATGGCACTTGCGCCAATTGGCCAGAAATGCGGCATGGACCCTCTTTCCCGAACACATGCAAAAACGCCGCAGCAGCTTTGCCCTGCCGCAAAATGCGGCGTAAACACCCCACCACGCCAACCGTCATGAAAGCACTGTAGTAATCAAACGCCAGCCGGTTGCAATGATCGAGCTCCATATTGGGTATTTCCACAAAACCAACTATGGCTGAGCGACTGATGCAACCCCAATCGTGTGCATCGTTCCGCCCCCCCAAAAAAAACAGCACTGGTTTGCCATTTAAAATGAACGCGTTCTATTAGTTGACAGTGTAAATTTTACAGTGTATATTTTTATTGATATGGCCAACTCGTCTGAAAGGAAGATGCAATGGTCAGAAAAAAACTGAATAAAGATGAAATTACATCATTTCAGACGCGGAGCATTGAAGCAGCAAGACAATTGTTTATGGACGGTGGACTGGAAGCCATGACCATGCGGAATATTGCCAAACAACTGAACTGCAGCCCCATGGCCCCGTACCGGTACTTCGAAAATCTCGAAGCATTGGTGGCTGCGCTACGCGCCTCGTTGTTCGAGATTTTTACCAAATATCTGAATGACGCGATGTCCGCAAATCTGAAACCCAAACAGCGCATTGGAATACTTGCAAAAACATACCTTGATTATGCGCTTGAAAATCCCACTGATTATAAACTCATGTTTGATTTGGCGCCGCCCAAAGTTGCGTGCATGGAATTGGAAAAACAGAGTGCGCTCTCTTTTGAACCGTTGCGCGTTGCGGCCAGGGAACTGGCTTTTGAAGGGGTATTGTCCGTGTCAGCCGAAACGTATGCCCATCTGTTATGGGCTCAGCTGCACGGTCTGGTGTCTCTTTACTTGTCCAGAAAACTCAACTTCGGGATGTCGATTGAAGCACTGGTGGATGCGTTTTTAACACAGCTTAATGGCACCCTGGGAATAACGGGAGAGTAAACGGACCAAACTTTCCTTACATGAAATTTTTATTACGGACCCACTGACTCCTTTGGCGGGCCTCGTAATCCACCGAAGGCACAACACACCGGAAAATGCCTTCAAAATAGACGCACTGGAGGAAAGAAAATGGCTGATACAAAGGCTGTTGCCGGACGCGTTCGTCCACACAATTTCATTTTGGTTTTCCTGGCGGCAGGGATGCCTGGCATGGGGTGTTCTTTTTCATGGAGTCCCTCTTTTGATGAAGACGTAACGCCTTCGGAATTGCAGACAGTGGCCATCACATCACCGCATGATGCGCTTACATTTGCGAGATACGAAGAAAAGGGGGATACACGCTTGATGCTCGTCACCGCGTATGCGGGGAACATGATAAGCGGTGTCCCTGTTCATGCCCATCTGGGCGGAAGTGTCAATGATCCCATTTCCCTTTATCGGCAGTATGGATATGCTTCGATTGAGGCGATTGCACAAACCGGCGAGCCCCTTGTGCGCATTCCGTTGAATCGCTTGATTCTCCCAGTGAATTTGCGGCGCCACAATATCGCCGCGGGCACCAATTATGCCGCCCATGCAAATGAAGCCGGTGTTGAGGATGGCCCATATCTCTTTCCTAAAATCGTGGCGCCCACGCCGTGGAATGCGGATGTCAATGTAAATACACGTCTGCTGGACTATGAGGTGGAGTTGGCGTTTGTTACTCTTGATGCGGTGGAAGCGGGGGCGATGCCCGAATCCATGGGGCTGATTATCTGCAACGACTACACCGACAGAGAGACATTGCTGAAAAATATCGATGTGGACAATGTGGCATCGGGAGATGGTTTTACCACCGGAAAAAGCTTTCCAGGCTATTTACCTGTGGGAAATCTGTTTGTGATTCCAAGGGACTTTAGATCATTCGCTGCAGAGATTGAGCTTCGGTTATATGTGAATTTTGAATTGCGCCAAAAGGAGCACGTTTCGTCGGCAATCTGGGACATCGACGAAATTTTCAGGCAGATATGGATCAGGCAAGATACCACCTGGGAGCACCGCGGCGAGACCGTCTCACTTTTTGGCAATGACAACGCCATCATCGAAGACCGCGTCATGATTCTTTCGGGAACACCGTATGGCGTTGTATTTAACGAAGTGACCGGTGAACAGAAAGCCACTGGTTTTTTTGACTGGGCGTTTAGTGACTGGGGAGGTTCGATTTCAGATCATTCCATAGAGGATTACATCACCGATGCGCGTGCCGCCGGGATATACCTGCTGACAGGTGACCTTGTGGACATACATGTAAATCATATGGGGGCTGTCAGAAACAAGGTGGTAGAATGATTGTATTGTTTAATTCCATGTTGAAAAATCACTGTGCCCTTCTCTTTATTATTTTATTTACAGCAGTGAGTGCTCGCGCCAATGCCGATGCGAATACGCAACCTGATGCATCTTCGTCCCCTTTGGCGGAGTCCACAGATGCATCCTGGTCGATATTGCCAATGCTGAGAATCGGTGCATTTGAAGATTATCCCAAAGTCGGTCTGTCCGCAGATGCCCTGTATCATCTGCATGCGCGGTTTCGCCTGGGGGGACGCCTGACGTTTTATTTTCCCAGACAGTTTGGAAATGTGGTGCGCAACGCCGGCTTATTGTCGATCCTCATCCAGGGAATTTTAATCGATACCCGGTTTGTGGACTGGACAATGGAGCTGGCGCCGGGCTTTGGTTTTTTCCACGATGACTATCTAAAAGTCTACAACGATGTTTCACGACTGGCTCCCGGATTTACACTCAGTACCGGGGTTGAGGTATCTGTGACCAGACGAATCCATCCATGGGCGGCGTTGGGAGCATCGCTCTATTTCCCTGACGACATCTCAGACAGCCAGTGGATGGAACTGCTTGTGGGAATTCGACTGCTTTTTTAGCCTGCAGGAAAGGAAGCCGAACAGACAGAATAAGAAAACGTTGGGGATGTGCCCCCGCCCCAATCTTTTAGGTCAATTTGCCCAACCTGATTCTTCGTTTTTAATAGAGCCGCTCCCATCATCGTATCAACCGGACACGGCTCAATCGGTTGGCTGAAGAGTGTATTCGACGGCGCCAGGGGCATCCTCCGCGCATTTTCGAGCGACGATTTGCTTCCCCACAGTGACGATGTTTTGTTGGCATCCAGCAGTCTATCCAGTTTTAAAGAAGTTTTTATTTGTTCACATCGTAACAAACCTACTGGAGTAATAGCCGCCACAACCTGTTGCCGTTTTGAGCATACAAATAATTGTTTGCCACCGCCACATGACCATCTCTGTACGCATCGCCAGAAGGTCGCGAGTTCAGTCGTCGCCAGCTGTCTGTGACAGGATTGTATTCAAGCGCTGTTCCACGTTGGGTGGCTACCAGGTAGAGTTTCCCGCTTGCGGAATTCCAGGCCATGACGTCAGAACCATAATTTCTATCTGTTACCATAAACAAATCGCCAGTTCCCATGTTGCAGGCACTGCTTAGGCGCCAATTGCCGGAAAAATTATCCGGTTGCGTTGAAAGGTCATATATTCCCAGTTGCACGAACTGATCACCGCGAATTAAGTCGAATACAAACTGGCCACTGGTATCCTCCAGCGCCACTGCACCGTTGCCAATGCGGCTGCTCCGATCATACGTGGGCTCCCATCCAAATTCAATATCCAGAGCAGCGGTCGCATAATCGTGTCCAGACCCCCAGTCATCGGTCCAGGAAAGGTATATCAGCCCGGTGGCTGAATTCAGCGCTCCGAATTGCCCCCAGCTGAATGAGTTAAACACCGGCAATTCATATGTGCTCCATGTATTTGCTTCCGGTTCATACACAGTCACGTTGTTACCGCCAGGGTGACCCGGATGACTGTGCCCGGCGACAACCAGTCGACCATTGAGCATCCAGCTGCGGTTGCCCTCTCCAGGGGAATAATGTGCCCAGCATTGCGGATTCGCTGCAGTTAGCAGTTGCCAGCTGTTATTTGTTTCGTTGAACATATAAATGTCATTGCAGTGACCGATTCCACCAATGCGATACAGCGCGCCACCGTCGGACACCAAATCTGACCCATACACACTCGGTCCCAGCTCTTCCCAATCCGGCAACGGCGTGGCCAGATAAATACCGGCGTCGTCTCCGTCCTTGACCACCCAGGCCACATCCCCATTGGCGTTAATCTGCGGATAGGTATCGTCAAATGCATTGTTCGTCAGCTGTATTGTCCCCGAACTGTCCTTCAGATAAATTTCGTAGTCTTCGCCATCAAATCCCGCCCAAACCACCTGTCCGCCGGCATTCATATCCGGATACGTGTCATGAACACTGTTGGCCGTTACGTCAACCGTTGTGGTTCCATCAAACAAATACACTTCATAGTCATCGCCATCCCAGCCAAACCAGATAGCCGAGCCGTTGTTGTTAAATTGAGGAAATCTGGCATACAGTTCTCCGATACTTAGATTTCGGGTTGAGGTGCCATTGTAATAAAATACCTCATCGCCACCAATCCATACGACTTCGCCGTTGTCATTAATCCGGGGAGTCCGGTCTTCGAAACTGTTGTTCGTAAGTGCTGATGTCTGACCATTATCGAAGAAGAAAATTTCATATTCGCTGTTAATGGCGTATCCATGCGACCATACGATTTGACCAGAGTTGTTAAGCTGTGGCTCTACGTCCCGACTTTGACACTTGGTGTTCGAAAGCGGCCTGAAATTAACGAAAAAGCCAATGATTTCGTGGGTGGTTTTTCGAAAACAAAAA
>JAFGQN010000051.1 GCA_016935665.1 Deltaproteobacteria bacterium
GCAATGTCGTTTATTTTTCCGGCTTCAAGTGTATTGGAATCTATGATTTCACCGGCGGCATTGAGGCGAAAAAGAACCTGATTTTTGTTTTTGTCACAGTACCCAACGAACGTGCCATTGCGCTGGTACACCACCCAATCGTCAAACCAAAACTGAATAGTGAAGAGAATTTCATCAGAGGGAGTAATTGACATGGAACTGCCCATATCGTCCTTTGGTTCGCCAATGGTGATGGCAAATATTGAACAATGTAAAAGTCCTTATCCAGCCGACACGAAAGGCGTTGGGGTTACCCACAGGATTCTCGGTGACATCAATTGCGGTGAGTTCAAGCGGGGCGCACTGGAGATTGGCAGATATAATTACACCAAACAACAGGGCGTGCATCGGTTGTTGTAAACAGATTGTCATGGACCCCCACATAGTATGAAATGACCGCGTCCAGGTCAACCCGCAAAGGAGACGATAAGCAAATCGATTATCGCATCGAACCTGTCGACTTCAATTCCACACCTGGGCAGATGTTCATCAGCCTCCCGGAAGTCGTGTTTAGCGTGGTGAACCATGGGGATGCAGATGAAACAGGGATGACATTTGAGATAACTCTTGAAAGGCGTGGTATCTGAATTAATAATTTTGAAGTCATCCATTTCGAAAATGATAACCTGCGTTTATTGATACTGAAATGACGGGTGGTACAGTTGCCGAGATTGCATTGTTTTTTAAAGGGAACTCAACATGGCACATACTTTGCGCATGACGAGTGCCGGTTAATGGAGCCCTCCATTTCACGTCTATTTTGGGCCCACCTTTTATCTCCTGCTACACCACGTCAGGTATCGCTGACATTCGAAAGGAAACTGCATGAAGAAACTGGACACGACACTGACCGAACGGGAAGCTTTATTGCACCGAAAAGATGATTGCTGCAATTACGACCGCTGCCTGGACAAGGCGGCAATAAAGAGTTGGCGATCATTTTCATGTATCGGATGCAGCGAGTACAAACAGGACCGACATCAGTTCATGCCACGGCTTAGAAAATCGAGTCCCCTGGCGGGTGAGTTGCTTTAAATCCCCACTTTTTACCCGCAATCCTCTGACGATGAGTAATCATTATTGCGTTTATCTGCAGACGCCATATCCCCTCATTGACCGAAAAACGATCCTTTTCAATTGCTTTGTGATACGATGCCATCCATACCCGCTGTGATGTGGCGCGGGTAGAATGATTGTTGAAAGGATACGTATGAATCGAATTGGAGCGCCCCTTGTTTTTGCATTTCTTGCTTTGATACTGGCCTGTGGCAATTCATCAAAAGGAACCTTGGACACGGACGAAAAACGAGGTAGCAACGATGCCAACACCGATGCGGGCGCTTTGTCGCCATCAATGGATACTGAAACGGAAACAGCCGCCGACACCGGCATCGACACAGGTTCGGGGCGCAGCGATACTGCCGCCTGTCCCAACGACGCATTTACGTGTGCCGACAACGTACTTTTACAATCAAATCGCATCTGCGTATATGCTATCAGAGCCGTACCAGAACACCCCCACACCAGAGGCTGTTGTGTTGGCCACGCAGCTACTTGAAAGTGATATACCGGATTCGTCAAAGATTATCGTTCTGGTGACCGATGGTTTACCGGACACCTGTGCAGATCCCAGTGCTCAGGATCCTGTGGCGGCACAGAACGCCTCTGTGGCGGCGGTGGCGGCGGCTTACATCAATGGAATTACCACCTACATTATCAGCGTTGATTGGGAGGGCGAATCAGCGCATTTTCAAGCGCTGGCAGACGCCGGCCAGAATACCGCCAACGCGACGTATTACGAAGCATTCAGTCAGACTGAGCTGAAACTGGCGCTCGAAGAAGTGATTGAAATGGCGCGCGTACGTCCCTGCGAGCTGGAGTTTACGGCCAGCGTTTCCGAAAATGACGCTGCAGGCTGTGATGTACGCTTCAGCTACAGCAATGGATCTCCCGATTCCGTGTTTGCATTTGGAGACCCCGACGGATGGACGGCGACAACAGTTAATGAATCCATGCGCCTGTCGTTCACAGGAGAGGCGTGCAGAACCCTCAAAAATGACATCGGGCAACTTGTTGTCAAATGTCCGTGCGGCGCTTTCGGAATCGATATGAACTAAAGCATATCAGAAAACTGAAAATTGATTCGGAACAGATGGCGGCGGGGAATATTACCCAACTGCAGTATTAATCGGGGTGATATTCGTACGCCCCGATGTCCACGCTGTCACCTTCAATGCGGCTATTGCCGGAAATATCAGTGTTTAACATCTCGCCCAGTGTCTCGCTCAGGGATGCCCAGCTGAGGTAGTCGTTATTGCCGCCATTGATGCAGATTGAATTTGGGGCAGGGCAGAGGTCGTTTTTATGAGCCAGCCTAAAAAGATCGTTTTCGACGGTGATGGTGGTGTCTACTTTTGAGGTGCCGCCGTATTGCAAATAGTGGCCCACAATACTGTTGGAAATAACGGGCTGTGTGAGGTTGTAATTGTAAATATCCAGCGCTTCGTCAGCTTCATTGCCCCAAAAGACGGTGTTATACACATATACGGCGTGGTCCGGACCGACTTCGTTAAATAATGCACCACCATTAATGGCACGGTTGCCATAGGCGGAACAGTTGATGATTGCCGTGTGGGCATAGTAGTTTCGGATGGCGCCACCGTGGCGGCTGGCGTAGTTGTTTATGAACACGCAACCCACAATCAGCGAATGACTTTCTTCTTTATTGTAGATGGCGCCACCGTCGTAACCGGCATTGCCGTGATAGATGGTTTTATTGCTGTCGAAAAAGGAATTGAAAAAAATGTGTGTATCTTCACCGGCGTTATTGGCAACGGCGCCACCGAATTGCGCTTCATTGCGCATAAATGTGGAATCGGTTACCGTCAGAGCAGCGCCGGAAAGTGAATACAGGGCGCCCCCCGTGTAGGCGTCATTACCGACAAATGTGCAATTGGAAATAGTGGTTGCCCCCATTGCCGCCACACCGCCACCCATGCGAAAATTTGTGATTGTGCTGTGTTGGGCGTTGCCGCCGGCAATCACAAATCCGTCCAGCCGTGTATTTTTCTGGGTAACCACCACATGGTACGCATTGTCAATGTCACTGTTGGTAACGGCCGCGTCGTTTTGTAAAAAATCACCACTCAGCGTGGAGGCCAGTGTGTCAAAGTTTCGAATGCACGGCTGGGTATTCTGTGGCGAAAAGCTGCCATAAACAGATACCCCCGAAGTGAGATCAAACGCGCGGGTCCTCTCGTCGTCCGCCAATTGGTCAAAATGCATTTTCCTGCTGGGAAGGTATGTCCCATGGGCGACCCATACATCGCAGCGCCCATCGGAGGCGGCATCGATACCGTCCTGCAGGGATCGGTATGCGGTTGCCCATGACTGGCCATCCTGTTTTTCCAAAGACGCGGTAGTGCTCCCATCCACGTGCATCACACAGGTTTTCACAACCGGACACGGGTCGTTTTTCTTGATTTCAGTTGTGTCCCAGCCGCTGTCCGAGTCGAGGGTTGTATCCGAGTTGCTGTCGAACTCTTTGGGTGTATCTGTAGACAGTTCTCGCGTGGTAGCCGTATCTGTTGCCGTTGTGGTATCGCTGTCAATGCTGCTGTCTCCAGAGTCGCTGTCGTCGCTGCCGGATGAACTGTCCAGTTTGACCGAGTCCGTTGCGCTATCTGTGTCACTATCGGGGAGAAATGTTGTATCCGACATGGAATCTGTTTCACCCTCACCATCGGTGGCTTTTCCGAATGCGCTGCTGGAATCCGATCGGTCGCCGGGGCAGATTTCGTATTTGAACAGGCAAACATTTGCTTCCCTGCAGCATTTGTACGTCGATTCGTTACAGGGACATGCTTTTCCTCTCGGTTCCAATTTGGGTACACATGCCACAAAAAGAGACCCACTGCATATAACAATGACATATAAAGCGACTGCGGTTGGTCGTATCATTTCAACAATATCCTTTTTTTGCGCCGAACAGAATTCAGCAGATGATTGTGCACCGCTGTTTTTTGTTCTGGCATCCACATTTGGAGTCAGGTCGACCGATCAACTATTTTGGAATTCCAGATCCACTAATTTGGTATGTTTTTCAATGATTAATGGACCATTTTGTGAATTATTATCAGTCGTTAAAAAATATATTCGGAATTAATCCGGAACGGAACCGCGCTGGATGCTTTTCACCGGATTTGACAAACCCCTGTTATAACTGGATGGAGATCAATAGGATATTGTTGAAAAAGGCGCAAAGGCCTTTGAGATAGCGGCGATTACCAGATATTCCGAATCACGTCTCCCCAACACACTTCCACTCCGTCGGATTCGCGAATCGCACAGAATACATTACCCGCCGCGGAGATTTGGGTAAACGTTTTTTCGTTAAGGATGAGCTCTTCGTTTACGTTCGAATTTCCCCAACACTCGATGGTGTGCGTATCGCTCCTTATGGCGCATGTGCTTACTGCACCCGCAGCTATACTCTCGGCCTGGAGACCCTTGCTTACGCAGGTTTGGCAATCGGTATTGATTCCCCAGCAGTCAACCGCTCCATCTTTGAAAATAGCGCACGTGTGTTGCACGCCTGCAGAGAGATGCAATATCTGTCCGTCTTGTGGCAATTGCGTTCGCCCTGTACCATCATCCATATTTCCCCAACAGCTCGCATAGCCGGTCCCTTCTTCGATGCCACATGTGTACCCCGCCCCAGGGGCCAGTTCAGAAAAAACGATGCCAGAGGGAACGACCATCTGAGAGTCGGTATCCTGTCCCCAGCACCTGACATTGCTTTGGTAACTGTCTGTGTCAATTGCTGATGTGTCCTGCAATGTCAACGAGTTCGTGTCAACGCCCGCATCTGAATCCGGTACACTCGGTATTGAATCGACATTACCACTTTCCGTATTTTGCGCGTTGTCAGTATTCACGTCCGAAAGAATTCCACAGGTATGGGTTCCCGATGCCACAACAGCCTTGAATTGTTCATCCGGCGTTGGACTGCTCTGGCCTCCGGTGTTGTCCCCCCAGCACTGGATTTTGCCATTGTCCTCCCGAATCCCGCAGGAATGCAGGGAGCCAACGGCAATATCGGTGAACTTGACAGACAGCGGTGGAAAGGTCTGCTCCTCCCTGGCCCATCCAAAACACTGAGCAGCGTGACCGTTGGCCAAAATGGCACATACGTGTCCAGTACCCGTGGCTATTTGGACCAAAGGCTCACTGCCGGGGGGAGTCGCCTTGCCAAACCGATCGTTCCCCCAGCATTCCAGATGACCATCTTCACTACGCAGGCCACATGTATGGGTTCGTCCTGCGGAAATGTGTGTAAAACTGACGCCGACGGGTTGATCGCATTGATGCGAACTATTGTCTCCCCAACACCTTACTCTGCCGCCGTCACGGCGAATGCCACAGGTAAAATAACCACCGGCGGATATTTCACTGAAAGACATATTCACGGGAAGATTGAGCTGACCACTGTCATTCTCTCCCCAGCAATGTACAGCACCATCGCTGCTGACAATACCACATGCGTGATAATCTCCCACAGTGATACTGTCAAATACGTCCGGGGACGGTTGAACCGGAAAGAGTCCCCCCACCGCGGGATCGGGATTCCAGCATGATGCAAGACCATCTGCCTCGCGGATACCGCAAATTTGAAAATTGCCAACTGCGACCTGTGAAAATGCGCCCTCTGCGGGAGTCTCAATCACGCGGGTGGTTATGGTATCCGAAACGTGGCCCCAGCAGTAAATCCCCCGTTGTGTTTTTTCAATTCCGCAGCTGAAATACGCACCCACGGCAATTTGATAAAATGTCATCTCCGGGGGCGGTGCAGTTGTTTCATCGGTTGTGGCGCCCCAGCAGGTAACGGTATCCGAGGGGCCGATGCCACAGGTGTGTCGTTCACCCGCCGCCAGGGATTTAAACGCGATATTTTCCACAGGTAATGATTGACCAAACAGGTTGTAGCCCCAGCAAAGGACGCGGTTATCATCTGCGCGAATACCGCAGGTGTGATGGACTCCCGATGAAATTGTGGAAAACAAACGCGGCATGCAGTGCAGCTGGTTCGTCCCGGAAGTGGTGCTGTTGAGGGGGCATGCCACACACACCCGATCGGTTAAGGCTGTCCCCTCTTTAGCCAAATAGCTCCCTGCCCCGCAATCCGACCATGGCTGGCAGATGTCGCCGCTACCCCAGTATCCAAACTGGCATACGCACTGTTCAACGTCATTGGTGATTTCACATTCAGCGTTGATATCACAGCCGATATTGTTACACGACGCCACTGAATCGGTGGTGGCATCCGATGCGCTCGAACTGTCAGATAGCGGTTTTGCGGAGTCAGTGCCCCCCCAAAAAGAAAGTGAATCGGAGCTGCTATCGGTATCTTTGCGTGAAATATTTTCGTTAATTCTGGCGTTTTCTGCATTTTCAATGTCATCTAAAAAAGCAGTGCAGGACAGGGTGCCAAATATGCAAACGGCAACAAGTCCACACAATGCATCATGATATACACTGCGGCGAAATCTGATTTTCCTTTGAAAAAGTATAATTCTTTTAAATTCATTTTTTAAAGAATGATTGCTCTGTTTGCACATCGTTGGTATCCCCCCAGGTATCGATTCAACTTTGAATTTGACACGTTTTAAAAACGTGCCTGGACAAATGCTCCCCCATAACCGGGTTGTGCCACTGGCGAAACCGACAGTATCTGTGGAAGATTCTCCCTGTGCCATTTCGAAAAAAGCAGCATGGTCACCCCTCCGGACAACAGAACTGCCCCGGTAGCAAACAGAAACGTACTTGAATTTGCCAGATTCATTTGTTTATCAATTCTGTCCGAATTGTTGGTTCTGCAAAAATCATCCTGCTTACACTTTTTTTGCAAATCGTTGTTAATGGACAATGCTTTGGCGCCAAGGATGGTTCCTGTCAGCAGCGATGCGGCGCCCACCCCCGAAATAATCCAGCCCGCCATTTCGAGTTTCCGTGTTTTCGCCATTTCAATTGCAATTTTCTTTTTGTCAGCATCATCATTTTTAAGCGGATACAGTGGCGCCTGTTTTGTCTGCAGAATAATGCGGGACGGAGGACTCGCTTTTTTTTCCGGGGCGTTGGTCGTCACCGCATCATCCCCGTCGCCATTCTCGTCGTTGTTGTCGACGTCGCCGGATTCGGCGTCCTCCGGTACAATTTCAGCACCAGTGGCGTTCAGAATAATTGAGTCACCGCCATTGACCGAAAAAGTATATGTAAACGTACTGTCCTCACCTCGAACAACAAGGTGATGATCCACACTGGCCGCAACGCGTAATTTCACATCCAATGGCGCGATGCCTCTTTCAATATCGTCGACAATCACCAACGCCCCTTCCGGTGCGCGAATCTCCACGGACCCCACCCGGGCGCGCAACAGATTTATTTCTTCCACCACGTCTTTTTCGCGTTGTTTGTCAATCTCATCCCCGCCTTCGGCCAGATACTTTTCAAAAGCGCTGATGGCGAGGCCGTATCGTTTGGCAGCAGCCTCGGACTGAGCGATGTTAAAAAGCAATTTCCACGACGGCTTTAAAAGATAGGATTTGCGAAACGCCACAACGGCCTTTTCGAAATCCCGGTTTTCAAAATGTAAAGCGCCTTCATCAAATAAAATCCGCGCCTTTTCATCGTTCGCTCCCTGTGCCTTTGCGGAAAAGGGAACAAAACAAACGAGCATCGGCAAAAATATGGCGGCCAGTTTCATACAAATACCTCACTCCAAACGGGTTATTTTTGAATTTCTGGAAAATATTGACATAGAAATATAGTTTACACAATGCATTAGGTTTTCGGATGACGCGATAAATACACGATAATTTTACGTTTTTTTTATTGGCGGTTTCCGAGTCGAACACACAACGTCGGCAAAAGGATATAAAAACAGCGCGTTTAGTTTTCTGGAAAACAGTTGTTTTTTACGCAGGGATGGTTCACTTATGCAACGATGTATCGCAGAAAAGTTCCATCGTTGGTTGTGACAGATGCATCTGTGTCCGAAAATGATGAATTGAAATTCGCTGCGGATTTTTTATTGGACAATGCGTTTGGCCACCAGCAGGCCCAGTTCGCGGCAGGCCATGAGGGCGTCTTTGGTGGGGACGTACTTGTGTTTGATGCCCTCGTCGAGAACATCGATATTAATCTCTTTCATCATGGCATCGAGATGTTTGGTGGCTTCGCCGCTCCAGCCGTGGGAACCGAATGATGCGCCCACCAGATTTTTAGGCTTTAATCCCTTAACGTAATTCATGACATCGGCCACGGTGGGATAAATCTGGTTGTTCATGGTGGGAGAGCCCACCAGAAGCGCGCCGGCGTCCAGAAGTTCGGTGACCACATCGCTGCGATGAGTGCCTTCGAGCGGCATCAATTCCACCGTTGCACCGCCGCAGATAAGCCCGTCCGCCACAGCTGCCGCCATTTTTGCGGTGCTTTCCCACATGGTGTCGTAAATGACAACGGCTTTACGAGTGGGTTTCTGCTCTGCCCATTCCCGGTACCAGTCCAGAATCATTTGAATGTCGTTTGGACGGCGCCAGATGGGGCCGTGATCGGGCGCAATCATCTTGATGTCCAGGTTGAAGGACGGCAGTTTGTTCAGCAGGTTGAGTACGATAGGCGAGAGGTGGAGCAGAATGTTGGCGTAGTACTTGGCGGCCTCATACCGTATAATCCATGGGTCGAGTTCCTCGGCATAGCGTTCCGCAGTGGCCAGGTGCATTCCGAATGCGTCGTTGGAAAACAGAATGCCTTCTTCTTCGTAAAACGAGAACATGCTGTCTGGCCAGTGGAGCATTCGGGTTTCGATGATGCTTAAGGTGGCACCTCCCAAACTGATCTTGTCGCCGGTTTTTACCGTTTCCAGAATATCGCCCAGCGCGAAGTGTTCATTGAGCGCTTCCACTCCTTTGGGGGATGCAAACACCTTTTCGATGTTGAGATCTCGAACCACCTGCGGAATGGCGCCGGAATGGTCCATTTCCGAGTGATTGGACACAATGTATTTGATGTCTGCCGGATCGATGACGCTTCGGATGCGGCTCATCATTTCGTCGTAAAATTTGGGCTTTACTGTATCGATGAGCGTCACCTTTTCACCCAGAACAAGAAACGCGTTGTAGGTGGATCCGCGCGATGTTTTATATCCGTGAAAGTTGCGCAGACCCCAGTCGATTGCGCCAACCCAGTACACTTTGTCTGATATTTTTAATGCAGAGAATGCATTATTCATATGCTTGAACTCCAATTCACGTGATGGGGTGAGCCCGCCTGTTAGAATACGCCTACGAGTTCGGGCGGCATCACGAAGGTTCGGGCGTCCATTTCACGGTCCAGCATAAACAGGCCACCCTTGTTTCCTTCCACCAGTTTCAGTTTCTGCACAGCGGTATCGGTGTTGGATTCCTCTTCGATTTGTTCATCCACAAACCATTTCAGAAAACTGACAGTGGCGTGATCACGCTCTTCGAGGGCCACGTCCATGAGATTGTTGATAAGCTCAGTGACCTTGCACTCGTGCGCATACACTTCTTCAAAACACGCCAGGGGAGACTGCCAGTCTGTGGGAGGACCGTCCACTGCTTTCATGACAGCGCGACCGCCGCGCTCCGTCAGATACCCGGTGATTTTCTGCACATGGGTCAGTTCCTCAAGTGCCTGCACCCGCAACCAGTGTGCGAATCCTTCCAGCGAAATGGAGTCAAACCACGCCGCCATAGAGTAATACATATACGAAGAATAAATCTCCGCATTGATTTGCTCATTCAGAGCGTCCTGAACGCGTTGCTTAATCATGGTCAACCTCCCCCGGTTGTGTTGTTAATATCCTTGATTTCAATCGATTTCTTCAAATTGATCTTTTCCCACACCGCAAAGGGGGCAGGTAAAATCATCGGGTACGTCTGCCCAGTCGGTTCCAGGATCAATTCCCTGGTCTGGTGCGCCAACTTCGGGATCATATACCCAGCCACATGCCATGCATTCCTGTTTTTTCATTGTAAATTCTCCTTGATATGTTTGAGCGTTGAGCATCCGTTTCGCACGTTGACTTTAGCAATCATCATGCCATAGTGTCCTTATTTTATGTTCATAGTGCAATTGCCGTTGCCCGTACATATCAAAACCGCCTGGCGCCTTCAAGTATAACCACTAAAGTCGTGTTTAAAATGTTTCAAAGCCAGGTGGTGAGACACTGCGATTGCACAATGAGACGTTTCAACGGGTTCGTCTGCAATTTCTGAACATTTCGGCGCCACCGCCAGATGACACGGTGCATCTTTATGGTGGCAGGATAAATAATTGAGCGTATTATATCACGGATTTGCAAATCACAGGTGGCAAACCGCAGCAAGGAGTGTGGCCATGTTTTTCCGGAATTCAGTTTTAGCGTTTTTTTTCGTCTTTGCGACTTTATTTGTTTCAACGAGTGCCAGAGCACAGCTGACTGACGGCACGGGGAATGCGGACCAGTCGATTTTTGGATTTAAGGTGAGTGTGGGCGGCAGGTATGATGACGTCCGCATGTGCGTGGCCACTCCTCCCGGCAAGAAGGGCGGACCGGCGATGGACATTTCGTTTTTTTCCGAAATTGGGCTTAGAGAAAATGTATCTCTCTGGGTGAACATTCCGGTGATGCGCCCCATTTTGTTTGGCGCGGCGTTTAAAATGCTTCAGTTTGAGCCGGAGGTGGGGTTGCTGTTTCGAAAGGCGACCGATGGCAAAGTGGATGTGGTGGCTGGCCCGACGCTGGGTATTATGCTCCACTATGGACCGGATTACAAATCTGACAGAAGCGGAAATGACAGGGGCCCGTCGTTCTTTGCCATGGGACCCAAAGTGGGGGGATATGTGGGACTGGACTTTAAACGACCGAACGAAAAGTTCAATTTTCAGCTGGGTCTGAGCCCGTATGTCGCGCCTCTGTTCGGCATCAACGACGAGGATGATCATAGCGGCGTGGTGCTGGGTGGTTCCATCGACGGTCTGTTTCGGTTCTCAACCCATTGAGTCTTCCTCCTTCGAGACGTGATTCCCGTCCGCCTTATTGCTCCCGCCGCCGTTTGCTGCAAGCTGGCGCATTTTCGTAACTTCTTTTCATAAATTCAATGCGTTAACGATTATTTTACATTAGAGTGTGATGGCGCATGGGTGTGTTCGGAGAAATAGTACAATAATTATATTTTCACCTTTGAAGTAAATGAGTGCCCATGCCAGGGGAAATGATCTATTGATTTTGTGAAAGGGTTTGAACGCAATATGCCTACGCTCAGCTGGTGGACTAAAGATGAGGGAAAAAAAGTTCTGGCAATCACAAAACCGATTACCACAATTGGTTCGGCGGACGAAAATGATGTGGTTATCAAATCGTTGGAGCTGGAGTCTCATCATGCCCATGTGGTGTTCGACGGTCGGGATTTCTGCCTCACGGATTTGGGCGGAAAAGGCGATGTCAAAGTCAACGGCAGGAAGAAAAAGAAAATCAAGCTTGTGCACCAGGATCACGTCTCCATTGGCAAGGCAGAACTGGCGTTTCATTTGATTGACAGCACCCGTGCGCCCGAGACGCGGGACGCCTCATCGGATATTGAGGGGCTAAAGAAGCTGCAGCAGTTTTCAGAGGCGCTGCTGGAAAAGAATTCGGTGGACGAATTGTTGGAGACGCTCATGGATTCCGTGATTGAGCTCACCGGTGCGGCCAAGGGTTTTCTGATTCTGTTTGAGGGGGAAACACCCCATATCAAGGTGGCGCGCAATCTTATGCGGGAAAATCTGGGCTCTGCGGTCTCGCAGCTGTCGGATAGCATTGTGGCGCAGGTGGTGCAGACCCGTTCGGCCATCATTGTGACCGATGCTCAGAGTCATACCCGCTTTTCCCACGCCCAGTCGGTCATTAACCTTAAACTCAATTCGGTGATGTGTGCCCCCCTGATGAATCGCGGTCAGATGCTGGGGTTGATTTATGTGGGAAATGACACGGTGCGGGGTCTTTTTGAGTCGGAAACCCTGGAGTTGTTAAAGGTGTTTGCCTCCCAGGCGTCTCTGCTGGTGCAGAACGCTATTTTGCTGGATGAACTGAAATTGCGGAATGTGGAGCTTTCCCGGGAACTGGACCAGCAGCGTTTTGGACAGATTATCGGGTCTTCAGAGGCCATGGAAAAAGTGTTCAGAAAGGTGGAGAAAGTGGCCAAAGCCGATGTGTCGGTGTTGATTAGTGGTGAAACCGGTACTGGCAAGGAACTGATCGCCCACGAAATTCACCGTCGCAGTGGCCGTGCCGGTGGGGCCTTTATCACCGTGAACTGTGGCGCCATTCCCGAAACCCTGATGGAAGCAGAATTCTTTGGGCACGTCAAAGGGGCGTTTACCGGTGCGGATGCCACACGGGAGGGGAAATTTCAGGCCGCCAATGGGGGAACGATTTTTCTGGACGAGATTGGGGAGATGCCGCTGTCGCTGCAGGTAAAACTGTTGCGCGTATTGCAGGAGCACCAGGTGATGAAAGTGGGGGCCACCAAAACGGAGTCTTTGGATATCCGCGTCGTGGCCGCCACCAACCGCGACCTTGAGGAGGAAATTCGCAAAGGTAATTTTCGCGAGGACTTATATTACCGCCTGAATGTGATTCATATCGATTTGCCGCCACTTCGCGACCGCGGGGACGATGTGGTGCTGCTGTCCCGATATCTGTTAAAAAAGTACCGGGAGGAATTTGACTCCAAAGTCAAAGGCTTTACCCCCGGGGCGATGATGGCTATAAAAAAACATACCTGGCCGGGGAATGTTCGGGAGTTGGAGAATCGGTTGAAAAAGGCAATCATTCTTTGTGATTCCACGATGCTGGGTCAGGGGGATATGGATTTGTTGGATGACAATCTGCCGTCGGTAATGACGCTATCCGAAGCCAGGGAGGAGTTTCAGCGCAAATATGTGCTTGAAGTATTGGAGCGCAACAATGGCAATCGAACCAAAACAGCGGAAGAGCTGGACGTGGATCCTCGGACCATTTATCGATATCTGGAAAAGGCCTGACATCCAGGTGTGGAAATGTCTGCCCATTGCATTGTTGTTCCTCACCGCCTGCGTGGCGGACAAAATTGAGTTCCACGAAACACTCAATTCGACGCCGGAACTGGTGCTTGTGCTACCGCCCAACGAAACGGTTCAGGTGGTCACAGAGCCTGGTGAACATTTCACTGTGGTGGTATGGGATAGGGACGTGCGGGATACGTCGCTTTATGCGGCATTTGTGACTGTGATTCATACCAATAACGCCGGAGTGATAACTGCGGATGAGTCCAATCTCTGCGACCAGCCCACTTTTGAGGTTGCGGATTCTGAACTGTACGACGAAGGGGTGCTGGTCACGATTGAGTGCACGGCATCATATATACTGGAGTCGGTCCCTAAAGAGACAACTGTCATGGTTGAAGTTGACATTTCCGATAGAGGTTTTGGCGATTCCCGGGAGGATGTGAGCCCGGGGGCGCGACATCTAAAGGTGAGCTGGGGACGGGAGTTGTACCCTCGGAACAATTAATGCAGTATGGAGTTTTTGACAAGTGTTGCCGATAATCCACAGATTTCTCTCTCATGTTGCGATGTGGGTTCTGATGATTGGTATTCCGGTGATTTCCGCATGCAACCGCCATGAGTCGGAGTCGACGACAGGATATACGGGTCCACGCAACACCTGCAGCAGGAACAGCGACTGTTATTCGGAGATCTGCTATTTAAAAAAAGGCGTGTGCGTCACGAATATCCAACGCCCACAGGCGAGAATGTTTGCCCGGGTAACATCGGAATCATCTCAAATGAAACCACAGCTGTTCTCACTGGATCTTGCGAGTAACGAAAACCTTGTGCTGTCATTGAAAACACCGGTGGAAATTCAGAATATTATCAGTGAACAGGATGCGGATATTCTGTTTTTCGATTTATCCAATACGCTTCCCGGTCAATCTCCGGATGTTATTGTGCACAGAACGTATTCTTCCCCCGATAGCCTGCGCATCCTGCCGGGTGAGTACGATATAACCATTTATCCGGTGGGAGACGACAGCGAAAATTATCCGGTGGAACATTTCAAGGGCGTGACCATTGGCTCCGAAGGCGTCGTATCGCAGGTTGGTGAGGTGATTGAGTTGGGAATGATGGAGGGGGGACAGCAGTGGTCGGGAAGAATTTTCTATTCAAACGGTGTCGACAATAGTGTGCCGGCGCTGGCAATGACCGCACAGGCATTTGATGCGAATGGAACACTGATTCTCTCGAGACCATTTGAAGCAAAATGCGATGAATTTGCGACGGGTGATTGCAATTTGATAAAAATTCCTCTTTCAAAGCAGACCCGGACGATGGAGTTGCATTTGTTTAAACCGGATGAACCGTTTTTTCCCACGTATCGCTATTACATCGCTGATGTCGCATCCAATAGCATTTCCTCGGCTGCAGTGGCATCCAGTAGCATTTCCTCGGCTGCAGTGATTGAGCTGCCGCCTCACGGCACTCCGGTTGAAGTATTTGGAAAAGTTTTTACCAATAATGGCTCGCCACCGCCCAAATGTCGCGTTCTGTTTGAGATGCCGTATGATGAGCCGGAAAAAGATAAAGAGAAAGAGAAAATTAATAAGGAACCGCAGCTGACGTACTGGGTGGAAACCGATCAATACGGGGAGCTGGAACGTTTTGAAGGAGCGGCTGGGGTGTATCTGTATCCGGGAAAATATCGTGTGAAAGTCTATCCTATTCAGAGTGCCACCAATACCTCTCAGCGCTACGCCTACACCGAACTGCCGCTGGTGGTTCCTGCTCCCGGCGACAATAGTGCATCGGAAAACTCCGGGAATCCTGTGAATTTCGAAGTGGCGCTGCAAAACAGACGGCACATCACCGGCACAGTCATCTATAACGCTGAAACAGAGGCCGACACAGATGATGACGTACTCATTCCGTCTGTCTCGCTGAATGCGTACGCCATTGGGAGTGCGCATCCATTTACCCGGGTGCGTGGCACGCTGTCTCGACAGAACGGGAACTATCAGATATGGATGGATAATACCCAATACTATGTGATTGCGGTGCCCCCGCTGGAGAGCGGTTTTGCGGCGGGAGTTGAGCTATATAAACTGGCGGCGTTGGAAAATTCGGTGATAAATATCAGCGTGCAGACACCATTTGTCATCGCAGGAAAAATTGTTGAGGAAACAACCGTGGTGGATACCGATGGCGGTCCGGGCCCGAAAACTGATACGACATCCGATTCGACAGGCGCCTCTGCGATTGCCGGTACACCCGAAATAGCATCGTCTCAAATATCCATGGAATGGTACCTGGATTTCGGAAATTCGGCATATCTGGTGGCACGCACATCGGTTGACGAGGATTACACGTTCACCGCACTGTTGCCATCGAACTGAGTGGAGCGACAATTGGTTTTTTTATAGACAGGGTAACAAATGGAAACGCTTTCAGACATATTGCGAATTGCACTTCCCATTTTATATGGCACAGGCGCCATTCTGTATGTGTCGTATTTTTTCAAGCGAGTGGACCATTTGAAATTTGCCGCTACCGGTGCGCTTGTGACCGCCATACTGGCGCATCTCTGGTACGTAATTCTTCTGGGCGTTCTTCTGGGGCGTCATCCCATGGCCAATATTTTTGAGTTTTTGTCCTTTGTGGCCATGACCATGGCGCTGATTTATCTGTTTTTGCAGATTTGGTATCGCAATGGATACATCGGCGTGTTTATCGTTCCCGCTGTATTTTTGCTTCAGTTTGTGGCGACGCTGGGGCTGGATTCATCTGCACCCTTGCGCCCTCTGTTGCAGGAGGAGCGCTTTGCATTGCATGCCACCGCCATCGCGGCGGCCTATGCGGCGTATTTTCTATGCATGATGTACGCGGTGATGGTTCTCCTGTTTGAGCGATCCATTCGACGACATCGGTTCGGCATTCTGTTTGAGCAACTGCCGTCGCTGGACGTGCTGGCCAAAATGACTACTGTAACGCTGCTGATTGGATTTGGAATGATGAGTATTGGCCTTGGACTGGGGGCCCTTGGGGCACTTGATGCCCCTCCTCCGGTGCATCTGGACACCAAAGTAATATTAACAGTGCTGGTTTGGCTGCTGTACGGCTTTGCCGTTGTTAGCCGCTTTGTCCTGCGCTGGTCGGATCGGGTCTGCGCGATGCTGAGTATTATCGGGTTCATTTTTCTTGTTCTGACGACAGTGACCAGTCACGTTACTTTTTCCAGCTGGCACAATTTTATCGGGTAGGCATGGTCAACGTAAATCGTATCCCTTTTGTTATTGGTTGCAGTTTTCACAGTGCACCCATGGACGTCCTTGGCGAGTTGGCCATTGGAAAGGATGACCTGCAGTCTGTCGTCAAAGAGATTTCCGGCTGGATTCACACCCCGGACCTGGTGGTACTGTCCACCTGTAATCGTACGGAAATAGTCGGGACAACAAAAGATGTCGACGCCACAAAACAACAGATTGCCACGTATTTCAACACGGTATCCGAGAATGCGATGATTCAGCCGGAGTACATGTACTGCCATTCGGAGCAGGCCGCGGTGACCCATTTGTTTCGCGTTATTGGCGGGCTGGATTCCATGATGATTGGTGAAACTGAAATTGTGGGGCAGTTGCAGTATGCATTTGGCGTGTCGCAGTGTGAAGGATTGGCCACGCGCTTTTTTGTGCAGTTGTTTGACGCCGCCTTTCGCGCCAGCAGGCGGGTGCGCGGTGAGACGGGCATCGATAAGGGGATTACATCGGTGGCCAAAGCCGGTGTGCATATGGCCAGACGGATTATGGGGGATTTGTCCAGACGTCGGGTACTGATTGTGGGCGCCGGGGAGACCGGAGTTTTAACGGGGACGTATTTGTCGGAAGAGAACGCGACCATTTATGTCACCAATCGCTCCCATGAAAAAGCGGTGAGATTGGCTGCGGATGCGGGTGGAACGGTGGTGCCGTTTGATGCGCTGGAAAATGCGATTGCAGGTGTGGATATGGTATTTTTGGCCACTGGCGCAAAGCTGCCTTTGGTGACCCGGGATCTGGCCTCTCGGGTTCAGAAGCGGCGTAAAGGGGAGATGTTGCTGATAGTTGATATTTCAATGCCTCCCAACGCGGCGCCGGACATTGTGGATGTGGGAAATGTATTTCTGTTTAATATGAGTGATTTAAAAGATATGGTGGCCCGATCGTTGTCGCAGCGGGCCAAAGAACGAAAACGGGCGGAGCTGATTGTGGCAGAGGAAGTGGCGCTGTTTTACAATCGGCAGCGAACCATGGAAGTGGGACCTCTGATTGCACAGTTGCGTGCGTCATTTGAGGATATCAGTGCGCGGGAACTGGCGAAGTACGAAAATCGATTGAGTGAGGCGGAAAAGGAGGTGTTTCGTCAGTTTGCAGGAAGTCTGGTGAATAAACTGTTGCATCATCCCACTGTGGGGGTGCGCGAACTGGCCGAAGAAGCGGGCGCACCGGCGGACAAAGTACAGTGGTTTGAAAAATTGTTTGGTCTGGACAAGGCTCCCGACGTTCGAAACCGGAGAAAGTGATTAAAACGTGAATGCAAAAGTAATTCGACTGGGCACCCGCAAGAGTCGTTTGGCCATGTGGCAGACGGCCCATGTGGCGACGCGGCTGAAACAGATGGCCCAACAACAGAAAGTGGACCTGGAGGTACAGATTGTCCCCATTGTAACGTTGGGTGATCGCGTCACAGATCGGCCTCTTTCCGCATTGGGGGGGACGGCAGTGTTTACCAAAGAGATAGAAAATGCACTGCTGAACAATGAGTGCGACATGGCGGTGCACAGCCTTAAGGATTTGGCCACGGAGATGCCCGATGGCCTGCACATCGCTGCATATCTGCCACGGGAAGACCCCAGGGACGTGTTTGTGTCCAGAGACGCCACCTCTTTCGATGCATTGCCTGCGGGGAAAATGATTGGAACATCGAGCCTTAGGCGGGCGGCCATGGTGAAAAACGTCAGACCGGATTTGGAAGTGGTATCCCTTCGGGGAAACGTGCCCACCCGACTTGGGGCAGTGGGTAAAGAAGTGGCGGATGCCAGACCGTATGATGGTCCCCCGCTGGATGGCACCATCATGGCGGCGGCGGGACTAAAGCGGCTGGGGTATCAGGCCCATGTCACGGATTATCTTTCGCCCGCACGATTTTTGCCCGCGCCAGGGCAGGGGGTGATTGCACTGCAAACCCGCAGCGATGATGCCGAAACGAGCACCTTTGCCGAAGGCCTCAATTGTGACCGCAGCCAAATGGCCGCGGTGGCAGAGCGGACGTTTCTCAATGTGGTGGAGGGGGGGTGCCGGTTGCCCATTGGCGCCTTTTCCATGTTTTCCGGCGATGCAGTCGAGCTGATGGGCGTTATATTATCGCTGGACGGCACGCGAATGGTGACCGGACGCCAGGAAGGCAGCGATGCGGTCCGCGTGGGCAAACAACTGGCCAGGGAACTGCTCCAAAACGGGGGGCAGGACATTTTAAACGAAATTAATCAGGAATTGAAATAGACGAGGCGCTGTGAACACCGATAAACCATTGCGGCAAAAACGGATTCTGCTGGGGCGACCTCCCGGCGATGGGAGCGATTTAAGCCACATGCTGGAGCAAAAGGGGGCAACAGTGACCTGCGTGCCCCTGATTCAGGTGGAACCCCTGTCGTCCATGGACCTAAGTTCTGTAAATAAAAATCCGGACATTGTTGTGATAACCAGCAAAAACAGTGTGCAGGGATACAGGTGGCTCTGCGACGCGCTATCGCCCCATGTGCTGGCTGTGGTGGGGGAACGCACCGGCCGTGAGTGTCGACGACTGGGGTTTTCGCCCGATGTGGTGGGCAGCGGCAAAGGCGCTCTGGCCCTGTTGGATGAACTGGCGTCCCAAATGGATTTAAACCGGAAACATATTTTGTATCCCTGCTCCAATCTGGTGGCCGATGATTTTACAGAAAAGGCGTCCGCCCTTGGGGCAACGGTTCAGATAGTACCGGTGTATCGCACCATAATGCCCGAAACACTTTGTGCCAACGATGTGAAAGGTTATGATGCCACCGTATTTTACAGCAGCAGCGGCGCAGAGAACTTCCATTCGCATTTGCCCCTGCCGTCCGTGACTGGCATGGTGGCCGTGGCCATGGGGGAGCAGACTGCCGCCACACTGCGACAGCTGGGGGCAACCCGTGTGATGGTGGCCGAGGAACCCGGTCTGTCGGCGCTGCTCAACGCCGTGGTGGAGAGTGTGGGGGAATCTGAACAGACCGATGAGGGAGACATTCAATGACTTTTCCAATTGTACGAATGAGACGCAACCGGCGCACGCCGCGTATCCGAGAGCTGGTGCGCGAGACAGAAATTGGGCTGCACAAGCTGGTCTATCCCCTCTTTGTGGTGGACGGCGAAAACGTGAAATCCCCCATCGGCGCCATGCCGGGGTGTTTTCGGTTTTCCATCGACACGCTGGTGGCCGAAGTGAATGAATTGGCCCAAATGCACATTTACAATGTGATTCTCTTTGGCGTGCCAAATCACAAAGACGACGTGGGCAGCGGTGGCTATGCGACGGATGGATTGATACCCCGGGCCATTGCCGCCATTAAAAAAAGCGTTGCGGATATGTGCGTCTGGGCCGATGTGTGTCTGTGCGAATACACCAGTCACGGCCATTGCGGTGTGATTGAGAATCAGACGGTGAATAACGACAAAACCCTGCCATTGCTGGCAGAGGCAGCACGGGTGTACGCCGCGGCGGGGGCCGATATTATCGCGCCTTCGGACATGATGGATGGACGCGTGGACGCCATTCGCACCGCGCTGGACGACAACGGCTTTGAAGACATTGCCATTTGCGCCTACAGCGCCAAGTATGCCTCCGCATATTACGGTCCCTTTCGGGATGCGGCCCACAGTGCGCCCGGATTTGGCGACCGAACGAGTTACCAGATGGATCCGGCCAACAGCGATGAAGCGTTGCGTGAAGTGGAGCTGGATTTGGATGAGGGCGCAGACATGGTGATGGTGAAGCCGGCGTTGGCGTACCTGGATATTGTGCGACGGGTCAAAGAACAATTTATGGTGCCGGTGGTGGCGTACAATGTGTCCGGGGAATATTCCATGATAAAAGCGGCGGTGCAAAACGGATGGATTGATCACGATCGCGTGGTGATGGAAACACTGCTTTCCATGCGCAGAGCGGGCGCGGATATTATTATTACGTATTTTGCAAAGGATGTGGCGCGGATACTGAATTCGCAGCCGAAATGAGGTGGATATGAGTAACTGGACACCAGGAAAAAAAAGTCAGGCGCTGTTTGCCGCGGCGCAAAAACATATTCCGGGGGGCGTCAACTCGCCGGTGCGCGCATTCAAATCCGTTGGTTTGTCGCCGTTTCTGGTGCAGCGGGCAGACGGCCCCTTTGTGTATGATGTGGATGGCAACGAATATATCGATTTTATGGGGTCGTGGGGGCCGCTGATTCTGGGACACAACAACGATGAGATTCGCGACGCATTGGTGGCGGCGGCGGCAAACGGCACGTCGTTTGGTGCGTCCCACGCGGCGGAAGTGCAGATGGCGGATTTGATTGTGGACATGATGCCCCATATCGAGATGTTGCGCCTGGTCAATTCCGGCACGGAGGCCACCATGAGTGCGGTGCGTCTGGCCCGAGGTGCGACCGGTCGCGATAAAATTATCAAGTTTGACGGTTGTTACCACGGTCATGCGGATTCGTTTTTGATTAATGCGGGATCGGGTCTGGCCACTCTTGGGGTTCCCAGTTCTCCGGGCGTTCCCAAAGGGGCCGCGCAGGATACATTGACTGCCGCGTTTAATGATTTGGCATCGGTTCAGGCGCTTTTCGATGCCAATCCGGGTGAAATTGCGGCGATTATTGTGGAACCGGTAGCGGGCAATATGGGCTGTGTCCTGCCCAATAAGGGGTTTCTGGAGGGATTGCGAACGCTGTGCACCAAAGAAGGTGCATTGTTGATTTTTGACGAAGTGATCACCGGATTTCGCGTGGCCAAAGGCGGTGCCAGGGAACGTTTTGGTGTGGAAGCGGACCTGACCACACTTGGTAAAATCATCGGTGGCGGTATGCCGGTGGGCGCATTTGGGGGCAAACGCGAGTTCATGAAATTAATGGCCCCGGAGGGGCCCGTGTATCAGGCGGGGACGTTAGCGGGAAATCCACTGGCCACTGCCTGCGGTATTGCGGCATTAACACAGCTGGGCGCACCAGGCGTGTACGAACAGCTCGAAGAAACCGGCCAACAGATGGAGCGCATCCTCAGGGAGGCGGCGTCTGCGGCGGGTGAAACCATTTGCGTCAATCGGGCAGGCAGTATGATGGGCTTTTATTTTCAGGATGGCCCGGTGCACAGTTTCAGTGATGTGAGTAAATCCGATATTGCTAAGTTTAATGCGTTGTTTAAGGGGTTGCTGGCCCATGGTGTTTCTATTGCACCGTCGGGCTATGAGGCGCTGTTTGTGAGCCTTAGTCACTCTGATGCAGTGTTGAATCGGGCCAGGTCAGCGTTTATGGCGGCGTTTGCGCGCCTGAAAGGATAGGGTATGGCCAGCGAAAAGAACGATTTGTTTCTGCGCGCCTGCCTTGGAAAATCGGTTCCAAGAACGCCCGTCTGGATGATGCGGCAGGCGGGGCGATATATGGCCGAGTACAGAGCCATTCGCGAAAAACACGACTTTTGGGAAGTCTGTCGCACGCCGGATTTGGCCTGCGAAGTAACGATGCAACCCATAGATCGTCTGGCGCCCGACGCAGCCATTTTGTTTTCGGATATTCTGGTGGTGCTGCCGCCTTTGGGACTGGATGTGAAATTTGCCCCTGGACCCATGTTGGACAACCCCATTCGCACCACAGCCGACATCGCCCGTTTGCAGCGATTTGATGTGCAGCAGCAGTTGGGTTATGTATTTGACGCGTTGCGGCAGATTAAGTCGTCCCTTTTGGGGCGCGCCAATCTGATTGGGTTTGGCGGGGCGCCATTGACGCTGGCAGCCTACATGGTGGAAGGGGGCAAAAGTCGTAATTTCGAGAACTTAAAAAAACTGTTTTATCAGGAGGAAAAAGCGGCCCATCAGCTGCTGGATTTGCTGGTGGAGGTGCAAAGCGACTTTTTAAATGCGCAGATAGATGCCGGCGCTGAAGCGGTGCAGATATTCGATACCTGGGGCGGAAGCATGCCGCGAGCGGTCATTGAACGATTCATCATTCCCAAAGTGGCCAGGCTGGTGGCCAATGTAAAGCGCCCGGGAGTACCCGTTATCTATTTCATGAAAGATGCCGCCCATGCATTGGACCTGCTGGCATTCACGGGGGCAGATGTGCTTTCCATTGACGAAAAAATTACACTGCGCGAAGCGTCCAAAAAAATTGGCAGCGGTCCGACATTGCAGGGAAATCTCGATTCGGCCGTTTTGTTTTGCAGCCATGAGGTGATTACCCGTGAAGTAAAAAAAGTGCTGGACAGCGTTCCCGAAGATCGCGGTCATGTGTTCAATCTCGGCCATGGCATATTGCCGCAGACGCCGGTGGAAAACGCCGCGTTCATGATAAACGAAGTCAAGCGGCTTGGCGCAGAGTAATCATGACAACCCACTCCACCGAATTTATTACTCCGGAACTGCTGGCGCGCTATGATGTCCCCGGCCCGCGATATACGTCTTACCCCACGGCGCTTGAATTTCACGAGGGCGTGGACGAATCCCATTATCTGCAGCACCTGGAAAAGCTGGCGGCAAGTGGCGACGCCATCAGTATGTATGTACATATTCCATTTTGCAAAAGTCGTTGCCATTTTTGTGGTTGTCACACGGCTCTGTGCAACGACACATCCGAAATGACCGCGTATGTGGACAACCTGCTGGCGGAGTTGTCCCTCCTGGCAAAGCGAGTGTCGCAGCGTTTGCCACTGGTGGCGCTGCACTTTGGCGGAGGCACGCCCACGTATCTGCCAGATGTGCAAATGGGCCGCATCATGGACAAAGTGCAAAAATTGTTTGATGTCCAACCCGGCGCCGAAGTGTCCATCGAAGTGAATCCCGCCGTGAGCAGCCCGACGCAGGTATCCTTTTTGCGCTCCCTGGGATTCAACCGCATCAGCGTGGGGGTGCAGGATTTCAATCCCATAGTGCTCAAAGGCATCGGTCGTCATCAGCCCAAAGAGACCACGCTGGCCATCATCGATGCCGCGCGAGCGAGCGGGTTCAATTCGGTGAACCTGGATTTGGTGTATGGCCTGCCATTTCAAACCCCGGCGTCATTTGCACACACCCTCGATGAGGTGCTGGCCGTTCGCCCGGACCGGGTGGCGTTGTATTCGTTCGCATACATTCCATGGATTCGCGACAATCAAAGTCACATCGACGAAACAGCATTACCGGGACGGGACGACAAATTCGCCTTTTTTGCCATGGCCATGAAAGCGTTTGGGCAAAAGGACTATCTGCAGATAGGCATGGATCATTTTGCCCTCTGCGAAGACGAGCTGGGGCAGGCGGCGTCCAACGGCACACTGTTTCGCAATTTTATGGGATACACGGTGACCAAAAGCCGCAATATTCTTGGCGTGGGCGTTTCGTCCATCGGTTATGTGGACAGTGCGTTCTTTCAAAATGTAAAAGATAACAACACCTATTATCAGCGGATTGGCAGTGGCCTTTTGCCTGTTGAAAAGGGGGTGGTTCTATCCACGGATGATTTGATGCGGGCCCAGGTTATCACGGAGCTGATGTGCAACTTCCGGTTGGATTTTGCGGCGTTTGAACAGCGCTTTGACATTTCCTTTGAGCGGGTGTTTGCCCATGAGCTGGGCCAGCTGAAAGCCCAGCGGGAGGCGGCGGCGGCAGGGAATGAACTGGCGTTCACCGAACCGCCCACCCATGAACTGAAATTGACTCCGGTAGGGCGGATTTTTGTGCGAAACGTTTGTATGGTTTTTGATCGGTATCTCAAAAACAAAACGGAAAACAGACCGCTGTTTTCGAGGACTGTGTAATGAAACAAACCGTAATCATTGGTGGTGGTGTTTCGGGACTTTCCATTGGCTTTGCGTTACTGGAAAAGGGAAAAACTCCTGATGAAGTGGTGGTGCTGGAAAAGTCCAACGTTGCAGGGGGCAATGTGCGTACGGATTCCATTGATGGCTACACTATCGAACAGGGCCCCAATGGATTTTTGGACAATTCCCCACCCACCTTGCAACTGGTGGATAAACTGGGGATTGATTATATTTTGCAAAGCAATGCCAATGCCGCGCGCCGTTTTATCTGGCGCGACGAGAAGCTTCGGGAAATCAAGCCCAATCCGCTGGCGTTCATGACAAGTGGTGTGCTGCCATTGTTTGGAGCGTTGCGCGTTGCGCTGGAGCCGTTTCAAAAAAAAGCGGGCAGCGATTCGGAGTCGGTGTTTGATTTTGCAGCGCGACGGATTGGCAAAAGTGCTGCCAAAAATCTGGTGGGCGCCATGGTGCAGGGCGTGTTTGCCGGCGACGCGCATAAGATAGAGTTGAAGAGTGCTTTTCCCAAAATGTACGCCATGGAGCAACAATACGGCTCGCTGGTCAAAGCCATGTTTGCCAAAAAGCGAGCCCGCAAACAACACGGTGGTCCAGCGGGACCATCGGGAAAATTGACATCGTTCGACGACGGTATGCAGACGCTGCCTGGCGCATTGGCGGGTCGACTGGGGGACATGGTGCAGTTGAATCGAGAGGCTGTGTCCGTAGTAAAAAAAGATGATCGATTCATTGTGACACTGGCCGATGGGGAGGTCATGGAGACCCAAACAGTGGTGTGTGCACAACCCGCCTGGAGTGCTGCGAATCAGCTGGCGGGTTTGTCGCCATCGCTGTCACAAGAGCTGGCGGCCATTCATTATCCCTCCGTTCTGGTGGTGGCCACGGGGTTTAGCGCAGATGATTTGCCGCGAGTCCCCAATGGATTTGGGTACCTGGTGCCAAGGGGAGAGGGGGTTCGCTCGCTGGGATGTCTGTGGACTTCATCGGTGTGGAAGTATCGCGCGCCGGAGGGTAAGGTGTTGCTGCGCAGCATGGTGGGTGGATCCGTGGATCCCGATGCCCGGGACTTAAGCGACGATGAAGCAATTGCCTGTGTGTTGAGTGATTTGAAAAATACCATGCATATCAGCGCATTGCCGGAACTGACCAAAGTATATCGACATCCGCGTGCCATTGCCCAGTATGAATGCGGACACGGCGCGCGGGTGAAACGGATTGAATCTGAATTTTTAAAATTCCCGGGATTGTTTTTAAGTGGCAGTTCCTACGGCGGCATCAGTGTCAATCACTGTGTGGATGAAGCGCCCAGGGTAGCCGAGGCCGTCACCGCTTTTCTGGACCGTTGATGTTCAGTTGAGCTGCGCTTCCACCGTGGCCGTCGACTGGGGGCCAATCAGAATATTCCGAATGATGCCTTTTTGAACGGTCACCAGCGTGGGGGTTGCCATGATTTTAAACTTCTTCGCTGTTTCCATGTCTGTAGATATATCCACCGTCAGGACATTGGGATTGCGGGTGGAAAGACGCTCAACAACGGTGTTCATTTCGCCGCAGGCGCCACAGTTGGGCGTGTAAAAATACAGCAGCGCAGTGGAACTCTCTTTCAGGAGCCGTCCCGCATACCCTGCCAGAGACGGCGCGGCAGTGCCTTTAAGCGAAAATGCTCTCAGTCGCATAAACAGTCCAAGTAAAAGAAAAAATGCAAGGATACTGCCAAGGGCGATGGGGATAATATAAATAAGCTGCATACCAGACTCCTGATGCCCCCACCTTATATATGGCACAGTACCCTACATTAAGAGAAGAGTGCAGACTTTTTTGTTGCTATCGCTGCGTTTCCGGTTTCGAATGCAATATCGAGCCATTGCGGGATGAAAAAAATTCAGTTGAAATTTTGAATATTTCAACTGGGATGAAGAGGGCGCCTGAGTTGCGCTGGACATTTTCCGGGGAGATTCCAGAGTCTCAAATCAGTGTCTCGATGCGCCGTGCAGCGGATGTGCCTTGAAAAACTTCAATGACGTTCATCATTTCGCTCAGTTTCTGATGCATTTTCCTCTGAATGAATGTAATTTTTGCGCCCATGAGTTCACGCTCAAATGAAAAACCGCAATTATACCGAAATGAAGGCAGAGGCAAAATGACTTTTATCTTCCTGGCTGGGCAATCAAGTTCTGCCCAAAAAAACGAAAAAACGTAGGGCGGTAGTTTATCTGCCGCCTTGCACTGACAGCAGCCGGGGATAAATCCCGGGCCCTGCATTTTTAGAACTCGATTACCCTGTCTTCCTGGAGACTTAAGCAGATATGGAATTTAATTTTAAAAAGATAACCTCTGATGAAGACTTCGATTTTATTCTGGAAAATATTGAAGAATATAAACACTATTTGGACGGCAACCTGAAAATCGGATGGTTCGAAGAATCCAGGTGGCGTCCGGAGCTGCAATGGAAAATGCCCGACGGTTATCAGTTTCAACACAAAAAAGTCGGAACCATTGTGGTGGCAAACCCAGTTGTATTACGATATAAAAAAAAAGAGATGCGGTTAATAGTTGATCTTGCACGCAAAGTGTATTTTTGCGGGGAGATACTGGGGCATCCCAACAAGTTGCTTTCCAGTGTGCAGTCCGGGCCGGAACGATCCATAAGACTCCCGGACGATTTTGCTCCTTCCGGATGTTTGACCACACCTGACCGGGATACGCTCTGGGTGCTTTTGGAAGCTCCTGGCATTAATTTCTTTGGGCATTGGATAGTAGATCATTTTCCCCGACTCTACCTTTTATACAAACAAGGATTAATCGATAGAGTCAAATTTGTTTTTTTTGATCAACCACCGAAGTGGGCCGACATTTTTTTTGAAATTTTTTCGATTTCAAAATCGAGAATAGTCGTGGTTGAAGATAATTGTGTCCGTGCCGACGTACTGATTATTCCCGCGTTTTTCAGAGAACGGAAACATCTGTATATCGAATACACCGCTGAAGCATGGCAGTTTTTACAACAAAAACTGCGTGAAAAAAGATCGAACGAAAGCTTCAAAACAACGTTTTTCCATCGAAATCGTCACCTTAAAAAAGTGCAAAAAAATATTGGTAAAAAAAATTTGCGTGTCTACATTTCAAGGGAAAAGTCAAAATGCTTCATGGAGAAGGAGAACGAGTTGAAGAGACTGCTTGTGCGGCATGGATTTTTTGTATTTTTTCCGGAAGAGGTCGATCTGCCGACCACTGCCGCCTTTCTCGAACATGCCGATATGGTCGTCGGCGAAGATGGTTCCGGCATGCACAATGTCGTTTTTTGTAGACGAAGCTGTGATGTGATCGTTATAGGTTCACGGACACTTACAAAGAGCAGCCAGCAGAGGGAAAACAGATACCAGCGGGTAATCAATGCCAATCTATTCGATAGAAGTTGGTTCTATACACCCCGGCTGGAAGCAGGAAAAGCTATTTTGGATATAGAAAATTTTGAAAATTTTTTTAATGGCATTATCGATGCGTCATAGTTTGTGTTTCGAAAGTGGATTTTCATAAGAGTGTTTAAATTTTGTAATATTCAATGAGAGCGATGCCCTGGTACAAACAGAAGTGCAACATCCGTCGCAAGTCCAGTGCGCCATAGCGGACAGTTAATAACGAATAGTGGATTCATTCCCGCAACACGTTTTTTCTATCACTTAATGAAGTATTCACCGTTGGACGGTATCAGAGTATATCTGGGGGGTTTGAGCATTGTAATCTTTTTCACGGCGATGTTGTTCTCAATCAGATCGATGGCTTTTTCTATGTTACTGTAGTCGATTTTTTTTGCAACTGGCGCCAACTCATAGTTCCACCATTTGAGTTTAAGAAGTTTGGCAATGATGTCGTCTGGAAACCGAAGCCGTATGGTCTTCGCAGGGATTCCCCCCACGATGGTATACGGTGGCACATCTTTGGTAACCACAGCGCGAGACGCAACTACTGCGCCATCACCAATGGTGACACCTCGTGAGACCGTCACTCCATGGCCTATCCATACATCGTTTCCAATTCGGATACGCCCTTTGGGCTGACTGAAAACCCTTGTACCCACTATTGAATCGAATGCTTTTAGTCCCAAAAAGCTTTTGTTGCCGCCATATTGAAATGGATGGGTGCTGAGCCAGTCTGTTGGATGCTCTCCACCACCAATATACGCTTCGGGGGCGATGCCACAAAACCTGCCAATATCTACCAGCGAGAGGTACCCTCGCCCCCGGAGATAACTGAGATATCCGATGGAGCATTTGCCATGAATGACAGGTGCAGAAATGGATATGGGCGATTCGAATGTAAACTCATCCGAAAAGGCCTGGAGATGACGGTACTTAACCTGAAGACCGAATTCTTCCAGTTCCGCAAGTGTTGATATCTTTCTTCTTTTAAACATTCCGAACATTTGACGGAATTAAGCATTTTGTTTGTCTGTGGTCAACTGCTAAAAGGACCATCTAAAGCAATTGTAAACCAGTGAATCCAGAGCAATATGGAAAACCAATTAAGTCAGAGAGATACACGGAGACATACCTCTCAACGGCAGTGAAATTTTCAGGTGATGGCAAAGTGGCGGTGGTTCAGAGCGCTGATTCCATGGCCGCCTGATGGGCTTCGATGAGTCGCTGCAGAGAATCTTTCAGGTTTTTCATGTCGAACGGTTTTTGAATGAAGGCATCGGCGCCCTGGGTTAAAAGTTGTTCGGCTTTTTCTTCCTTGCTGTAGCCGGAGGACAACAGCACCGGTACGTCAGAAGATATTTCACGCAGTCGAAGGAAGGTTTCTTCACCATCCATTACGGGCATCATCATGTCGAGAATGACAACAGACAGTTTTTCCTTGTGTTCGGAAAATACGCGAATGCCTTCCAGACCGTCTGACGCCAAAAGGACGCGGTATCCCATTTTTTCAAGAATGCGCTTACCCGCCATGCGAATCATTTCTTCATCATCCACCAACAGTACAGTTGGCGTGGGCGTGTTGGATGGATTTTTTCGTTCAATGGATACACTTGTTTCCTGCGATATATATTTGGAAAGGGGCAGCAGCAGCGAAACAGAGGTGCCCACACCTGGTGTACTTTCCAAAATCACTGCGCCACCGTGGTTTTTCACTGTGCCATACACCATGGGCAGTCCAAGGCCGGAGCCTTCCCCAAGTGGTTTGGTGGTGAAAAACGGTTCAAACGCCATATTGATGACTTCGGGCTCCATTCCCCGCCCGGTATCGGTGACAACTATTTTTACGTAGTCTCCTTCTTCCAGTTCTGCCAACTCGCCATCAATCATATGCCCGTCCGAAATGGTCATTTTTCCCACGTGAATACCCAGATGACCGCTATCCCCCATGGAATCCACAGCATTGATACAAATGTTCATCAGTGCGTGATGCAACTGGGTGGGATCGCCGTACACTTCGAATTCTCTGTCCCCCATCTTTTGTGTAATGGCAATTTTTTTGGGAATCGAATGAGACAGAAGATCAATGGCATCGTTGACGATATTGGCAATGGAAAAGTTTTCACGGCGGTACTTCCCGCGCCTGGCAAAACCCAGAAGATTCAGCATCAGATTCTTCCCTTTTCGACAGGCTTTTAAAATCTGTTCCAGATCTTCCAATGCGGGACTGTCCGGATCTGTTTCAGCGTGCAACACCGATGCGAAACCCATGATGGCGCCCAGAGTGTTGTTCATATCGTGAGCGACGCCACCGGCCAGACGACCCAGCGCCTCCATTTTGTGTGATTGTCGTAACTGCTGTTCTACAACCTTGTTCTTTTTCTTTCCTTCTATATCACTGAGAAAGCCGGCTATCGCAGGGGAGCCATTCCAGGTCGTACAGACGAAATTGGCATTGAACCAGCGATGCGGTGCATCTTTGGGGCTCAGTTGAATATCGAGCATCAGATTTTCACCGTTGTCGAGAGAGCAGGAAGTCAACCAGCATTGCAATTGCTCCAGACATCTGGCTTCAAACACATCGTCGATGGTCGCGCTGACAAAAGACGAATGCGAGGTGTTGAACAAACAGGCCAGCGCTGTATTGACAAACTGAACCTTCCCTGACGTTAAGACGATAATGGGGGTTCGATTGCATTCCAACAGTGGAATGTCTTTCACGCCAAGGTGCAGCTGTTCTGCGGCTTCTTCCAGACGGCTAACTCCGGAATCCTGTAATGCGTACTCATTGTTCCCTATCAAAATATGACCCCTTTTGAGCTTTGTTATTATCTGGCGATGTTCTATATATCTTCAAACATCAGGCTTGCAAGGCATGCGCAGTCTACGCAACAAATTAATTTGAGTAAATTTTTTATATGGGAAATAAATGCTTGTGGATAAACTGTGAACAACATGTGTTTTTGTGTTTATAGTGGATTTATTTAAATTGGATTGGAAACATGACTACAATTGAAGTTGTAACGTTGACCTGGCAGGGATGGTTGGCGTTGTTCGTGGTGCTGGCCACAGTGGTGATTCTGATTCAGGAGTGGCTCTCTCCGGAAGTGGCATTATCCAGTGCGTTTGGACTATTGCTGGCAAGTGGTGTCATCGATGTCAACAGTGCGATGGATGGCTTTGCCAATCACGGCGTACTCACCATCGCCGCGTTGTTTATCGTGGCGCAGGCAGTCTCCGAAAGCGGTGGCCTTACCACCGGGGCCATTCAGGTCATGGGAAAATCGTCGTCGCTGATTCGCGTGTATGCGCGCATGGTGTTTCCAGTCACCGCTATTTCTGCATTCCTGAACAATACACCGGTCGTGGCCATTTTTGTACCGGTGGTGCGCGCCTGGGCGGAAAGGTTCAATGTATCGCCGTCCAAGCTGCTGATTCCGCTTTCCTATGCATCCATTCTGGGGGGAATGTGCACGCTGATAGGCACATCCACCAACCTGGTTGTCAGCGGCATGATGAAAGATCATGGCGCCGAACCCATTGGTATGTTCGAAATTACCTGGATTGGCTTGCCCGCGGCGGTGGTGGGAATTGTCTTTTTAGTTTTTGTTGCCCACAGACTCCTGCCCAATCGCGAAGATTTGACAATGCGCATGGCCGGCGAAGCCAGAGAGTATTTGGTGGAAATGGTCATTCAAAGTAATTGCGGCCTTATTGGTCAGACTGTGGAGGAGGGTGGTCTGCGTGGATTGCAGGGACTGTATCTGGTGAGTGTTGAAAGGGATGAAAAGGTATTTGGTCCGGTGGCACCGGACTTCGCTTTGCGGGAAAAGGACAAGCTGAGATTTACCGGTCTTGTGTCCACCATCGTGGATTTGCAGCAGATAAAGGGACTGGTGCCGGCAGAAGAAGCCGAACTCCAGCAATCGTCAAAGCGCGACCCGCGTGAGATTCGACTTTTCGAAGTGGTTGTGGCCACAGGTTCACCGCTGGTGGGACAGGGAATTCGACAGGCGGGATTCCGATACCGTTACGATGCGGCCATCATTGCCGTGCATCGTTCCGGGCAGCGTATCGTTTCAAAGATTGGCGATATTATTTTAAAAGCCGGTGACACGCTGATGCTGGAAGCACCACAGGATTTTGCACAGCGCTGGTACAACTCTACGCACTTTTATCTGGTATCCCAAATCGGAGATATGGGCCGGGTGCGACACGAACAGGCGGGGCGCGTGTTTCTGACAATTGCGGCAATGATTCTGATGCCAGCGTTTAATATTTTGCCCATGGTGATTTCGGCGTTTTGTGCGGCGGTGTTCCTGGTGGTGACAAGATCCATTTCCGTTGCATCGGCCGCGCGTTCCATAAATCTGCCCATTTTGGTGGTCATTGCGTGTGCATTGGGAATTGGCAAGGCGATAGAGAGTACTGGTCTTGCGCATATTGCAGCGGCTTTTCTTGTCAATGCAGTGCAGGACTGGGGCGTCGTTGCGCCGCTGCTGGCCGTCATGGTGCTCACCAATGTGTTTACGGAACTGGTCACCAACAAGGCATCTGCCGCCATGTTCTTTCCGGTGGCCATCGCCACGGCCAGCGAAATGGGATACGGGATGGAATCGCCCCAGATGCGCGCATTTCAAATGTGTATCGCGCTATCGGCGGCGGCGTCATTCGCCACACCCCTTGGGTACCAGACCAACCTGATTGTTTATGGCCCGGGTGGGTATCGGTATACCGACTTTCTTAAAGTGGGCATTCCCATGAATCTGCTGACTGTGGTAACGGGGGCCGTCGCGGCGTGGTACTTTTTCTTTTGACAGCACAGCTCACCTCAAATGTGAACAGAAAAAAAAATTTTGCGGAACTTCTTTTCAAGGTGCATGTCTGTACCGGGTGAGCGTCGACACGTAACGCGTAAGCCGGCCGGCTTGAATGACCAATGACAACACCGCAAAAAAGTTTTCGGGGACTCCCGTTGCAGAGCTGCGTGTGGTGACTGCAACCCTTTTTCGCAAACAAACAGGAGGCAATATGAGCCAATGGAATTGGCGCAGGGCTCTGGGTGCGCCTAAAACAGCAGAGCAACAGACAGAGACACAGTGCATTGAAGCCGCAGTTTATTGGAATGGGACATGCGTTCGGCAGGACCAGTACGACATCGTGCAGGACAAACCATTTCAGTATCAAGTCGGTGAAACGCCGCAATGCCAGGTGATGGTGGCCAGTGAGTTCATTCAATGCAGTGAATTTGTTCTTTTGGAAACGATGAAGGACGAGGTGACCGTGCATATTCCCGCGTTTTGCCAGGGGACGGTGCAACAGGGCGATGTTTCAGATCGATTTAAGGAATGCGATCATTTACGTACTCACAATCTGGCGCTGCATGGCCGTTTGGTATGTGACATCGGCCCGTGGACGTTTATTTTCTGTCGCATCCTCAAAGAGGACGTGGTCGTTGGCGGTGCCGGATTTTCTTTGATCCCCAATCGCTGGACATATATCTCCGTGGCGTTTCACGCCGTTTTCTTTTTACTTATCGGAATGGTGCCACCGCAAGCCTCCGGAATGAACTTTGATGACCAGATGCAAACGAATCCCATGATGAAGTATATGATCGATGCCACAGAGCAGCCCGCGGTGGAAGATGTGAATATAGAACCCGAAGCGGTCGCCGAAGGAAATTCCGGAAAAGCTCAGGCGGGATCGTCTGGAAAGGCGGGCGACAGAACAGCACCAAAGAACGGTGGACGCATGGCTGTGAAAGGACTCGTAGATACGAAGCGACCGACAATTGGCAGAGAGGAACTAAAAAAGATGGCGAGTCAATCGGGGATTCTCTCGATGTTGAACACCCCCACCATCACTTCGCCGTTTGGAGAAGGCGCCACTATCGGGCGTGACCCGGAGAACGTACTTGGGGATTTGATTGGCAATCAAATTGGAATGTCATTTGGCGTGGGCGGTATGGGACCGGATGGGGCGGGGCGTGGTGGCGGTGGAAATGGGGAAGGGACTTTGGGCGTGGGAAATATTGGCACCGACAGCTTTGGTCACAATCGATTTGGAAACTGTGTGGGGGCATTGTGCGGTGGTGGACACGCAGGACTGAAAGGCGCAAAGGACATTGGCGGCGGTCGTCCAATCACGTCCAGGATAATCACAAATCCTGGGGACGGAGATGTGCTGGGGTCGCTTTCCAAAGACGTGATTCGCAGATATATTCGCCAGAGAATTTCACAGATAAAGTTTTGCTACGAAAGAGAGCTCATCGCCAACGAAGGGCTGTCTGGCCGTATATCTATCATGTTTATGATAAGCGGCAATGGTTCGGTCATCAAATCCGCAGTGAAGGAAAGCACCATTGCCAATGCCAATGTGGAAAGCTGCATTGCCAACGTGGTGCGTCGAATCACCTTCCCCAGCCCTCCCGATAAAGGTACAGTTGTGGTGACTTATCCGTTCAATCTGATTCAATCCGGCAAATAATCCAACACCTCGGTGGGGCTATAAATACCCATCGGTCACTTTATACTCGTCGTTGCCATGTTTTTCCTCAAACGAAATGAATTATTGCCTGACGATTTGCGCATGGCTCGCTTTGGTGACATTTTTTCATCATTGGAACAAATAGAGTTGTTGATGACACAACGTAAATCACATTTCAGACATGTTCGCTGAGCGCAGTAAGTAATGAAGGAATTTTTTTTCAAGTTTTGGGCTGCACCTGTTTTCCCCAATAATGAGGATAAAACCCGGAGTGCCGCAATTTTGCAGGTGCTTTTTATTCACTGGCTCATCGGTGCGATTTTTATAATGGCGATTTCTGCAACTCTGGAACGAACGGATTCGGCGATTCTCGTAATGGGGTTGAACATTCTGGCAATGCTGGCGTTGCAAATTCCTCTGCGCAAAGGATACGTCGACCAGACGAGTGTATTGTACCTGTTGCTGATATGGTCTGCAGGAACCTTTGTGGTTTTTGCCGGCAGCGGTATCCGCAGTGCGTGGCTTGGCATTTATATAACCACCGCAGTGACCTCTGCGGTACTGCTGAGTTTTCGGTGGGCGATTGTTTTTTCAGTTATGAGTGTTGTGGTGATATTCGTGGTGGTTTGGCTGGAGCAGAGCGGATATGTATTTCCCCGGTTTTTCCATTCGGTACCGCTTGGACGGGGAGTGTTTTTTTCTATCCAGATGTATCTGGCGCTCGTTCCGGTGTATTTGATGGTGAAATACCTGAAAAAAACCCTTGTCATCGCCAATGAGGAAAATGTTCGGCGTGTTCGAATTCAGGAGGCGCTGAGTCAGAGTGAATTGAAGTTCAGAAACATTTCGGAACACATTCCAGGGCTGGTATTTCAGTATAATGTGCCCAAAGAAGGCGCACCGTATTTTCAGTATTTGAGCGCGAAAGGATTGTCTCTTTTTCAATTTGAACTGGATCTGGCCAATCAACCTGATCGGCTGGCGGAAATTATAGTGCCGGAGCATCGGCAGCGATTCGAACAATCGTTGCGTAAGGCGATTGAGGGTCAGGCCAACTGGGAGTTTGAAGGACGATATTTATCAGGTCGCAATCGCATCGGCTGGCTTCATGGTCGGGCGACACCGGTGATTGCAGTGGATGGATTGCACTATTTTGGCGTGCTGATGGAGACTACCGAACAGTATGAGATGAATGAGCGCATGTTGCAGAGTCAGAAAATGGAAGCGTTGGGTTCGCTGGCGGGCGGTGTGGCACATGATTTCAATAACCTTCTCACACCCATTTATATTTATTCAGATATGTTGTGTGCGGAGTTCGATAAAGATACCGATGTAGGCGCCCAGGTGCACGAAATCAGAAAGGCGTCTGAGCGCGCTGCCGTGTTGACGCGGCGGATTCTGGCGTTTTCCAGACGCAAGGTATCGGATATGGCGCCTCACGATCTGAATGATGTGGTTCTGGATGTTAAACGGATGCTGGAAAGGCTTATCGGTGAAACTGTGGAGATGGCCACGCTCACTGCACGAAAGCCCATCCATGTGGTGTGTGATCAGGGGCAGATTGAGCAGATTCTGATGAATCTGGTGGTGAACGCCAGGGACTCCATGCCCAGTGGGGGGCGCATCATTCTGGATGTCAGTGCCAGACGTCTCGATGAAGGCAGTTCGGTGTTCCAGGGAACTACCGCCCGTCCGGGACCATACGCCGTGTTGACTATTGCCGATAATGGCTGCGGCATGGGCGAGGAAACAAAAAAACAGATCTTCGAGCCATTTTTTACCACCAAGGAAGAGGGCAAAGGCACGGGGCTGGGGCTTGCCACAGTGAAGGATATTGTTCTGCATCACAAAGGATATATTGACGTTCACTCATCCCCCGGGACGGGTACCACGTTTTACATTTATCTGCCCATTGCCGTCAGCACCAGCATTGTCCCAAGACTTACCTCAATATCGGATATGACTATCCAGATGAATGCGAGTATTTTGCTGGTGGAGGATGATGAACAGCTGCGTCATCTTCTAACAAAACTGCTGCCGTCATTTGGACTTGCCGTGGAGGCTGTGGCAAATCCCCGGGATGCCATTGATATTCTGGCATCGGGGAAGACGGATTTTGATTTGCTTTTAACAGATGTCGTTATGCCGGGGATGAACGGGGTGCAGTTGTTTCGCGAAATGCAGGATTGGGTGCCGGACATCAAGGTCCTGTACATGTCGGGGTACACCGGTGATGCCTTTGAAAAAAACAACATCTCCATGGAAGGATTGCCCCTCATCTACAAACCATTCACCGCCAGCGAACTTAATGCCATGCTCAACCAGGTGCTTGAAAAAATTCATTGAGCATTGCTTTCCGTTACGTGGGAGGGATTACTAACCAAATCGCAATATGCGTTGAATGACCAGAGTGCCCACGGCGTCGCCCCAGACGTTAACGGTGGTGCGGCATCGGTCGAGGAACCAGTCCACAGCCAGGATCATGCCAATTCCTTCCACAGGCAGTCCTGCGGTTTGCAGCACCATTACCATAGTGACCAGTCCTGCCTGGGGAATTCCCGCCGCGCCAATGGCGGCCAGGGTGGCCGTCAGTACAATGACCAGCTGAGTGGGAAAGCTCAGTTCGATACCGTAGCATTGCGCCACAAACACGGCGGCCACGGCTTCGTACAGAGCAGTGCCATCCATATTGACAGTGGCCCCCAGCGGCAGCACAAAGCTGCTGACGCGCTGATCCACGCCCAGATTCTCCTGAACCGATTTCATGGTGACCGGCAACGTGGCGCTGGAGCTTCCGGTGGAAAACGACAGCAGCAGTGGCTCCGCCAGCAATGCCATCACACGAATGGGCGTTTTTCCACTGCCGAAAAAGGCCAGAGTGCCCAGAATCAGAATGCTGTGGACGGCCAACCCAGCCAGCACAGTAACCACATACCAGCCGGTGGCGGACAATTCCCTGCCAAAGGCATCAAATCCCCCGGCCGCGCCGATACGGGTGGCCACCAGCGCAAATACGCCAACCGGTGCGGCTGCGATGATGATGCGCACCATGGTCATGCTCACCAGAAAAACACCGTCCACCGCTTCCCGCAATACTTTCACGCGGTCTCCCAGTGTGGACATGACGACGCCGAAAAAGAGGGCGAAAAAAATCAGTGGCAGAATATCGCCATTGGCCATGGCGGAAAACAGGTTGGATGGAATCATGCCGCGCACTACATCCAGAAACGAATAATCGCCCACGGACGGCGCACTGGCGGCGCCGGCATCCACTCCAGCCCCTGGTTGAATCACGTTTACGGCGACAATGCCAATCGTCACCGCCAACACAGTGGTGGTTATGTAATATCCTGCTGTTACTGCGCCCAGTTTTCCCAGTTTGCGAATATCGCCCATCGAGGTGACGCCGTTGATGATGCTTGAGACGATGAGTGGCACAATCATCATTTTCAGGGCGTTTAAAAAGAGATCCCCCAACAGTGCGATAATCGCAATTTCGGTTTGTGAAAAACCACCCACCAGCGCCCCGAGCACCATGCCTACCATAATCAGAGTGAGCAGTAGCGTGTGTTTGCCGGCAGCAGTAGAATCAGACATATTTATTCCTCTGGTTTGGGCGGACGGTCACCGAAGATGGCGGTGCCCACCCGGACCATGGTGGCGCCTTCAGCAATGGCTTCCTGAAAATCGTGACTCATGCCCATGGATAAATGGGGCAATTCATTTTGCCCCCCCATGGAATCGCGAAGCTCTCTGAGCGCACTGAAATAAAGGCGGGTTTCGTTTGCCTCCAGGTGAAACGGGGGGATGGTCATCAGGCCTGTTAGCCGTATTCCGGGCAGTTGTCGTATCTGCCTGGCAATGGCGGGCGCGTCTGTTTTGGCACATCCCGACTTTTGTTCTTCCTCGCCCACATTCACCTGTAAAAAAACATCCACTGTCCGCTGTGCCTGTCTGGCCCGCGCGGAAAACTCCTGTGCAATGCGAACGCTGTCAATGCATTCCATGACCGCCGCGGTGGGAGCAACATATTTCACTTTGTTGCGTTGCAGGTTGCCAATGAAATGCCAGCAGATGTCTTTCAGATGCGAAAGCGCCAAAGCCTTGTCGCGCAACTCCTGTGCGTAGTTTTCGCCAAAATGACGCTGCCCGGCGTCATAGGCCTCCAAAATGGACTCGATGGGCTGACGCTTGGATACGGCCACCAGGGTGATGCTTTGGGGGTCGCGATGAGACCGGATGGCGGCATCGTGAATCATGGATTGAATCTGCATCAGGTGTTTGGAAACAGTGCTCATTCGTGCAAAAATCCTTTCAGTGCGCCCCTTTGTATCAGGGAACGAACCACCTGTGAGATGGGGAGTCCCACCACGTTGTAAAAATCTCCGGCCACTTCACTGACTAAATATCCACCCAGTCCCTGTATGGCATAGGCCCCGGCCTTGTCATCGGCATCACCGGTGGCGATGTAGGCATCGATTTCAGCCTCGCTAAGCGCGTGAAACGTCACACGGGTTTCACAGTGGGAAACGGTCCAGGCCTCCCCCATTTTACCAATGGTCCAACCCGTGATCACTGTGTGACTGTTTCCGCTCAGTTGCTGCAGCATCGCTTTGGCGTGGGCGCGATCGGTTGGCTTTCCCAGAATCTGACGGTTCAGCACCACGATGGTATCTGCGGCCACCACAAACGGTGTCTCTCCGGCCCGTGAAAGGGCGGCCGCCACGGTCATGGCTTTTTCGCCGCACATACGTCGGACAAAATCCACCGGCGATTCCTCGGGGAGCTGTTCTTCTTCAATATCTGCTGGAATAATGCGTACGGCAATGCGCTGTTCTTCGAACATGCGGATGCGTCTGGGCGACTGTGAAGCCAATACGATTCGAGGTGTCATGTGTTGTCCTTGTTGGGTTCGCAAATGGTCATTGTGGGGACAGTCTTACGCACATTGGCCTGGACAATCAAGGTTCAACAGGCATGTTTGCGACAATTTGAGATTGCCAAAATTAATAATTGACGCCTGTAGCCGTAAATGAAAGAAAGGCCAATCGGGACGAAAACGATCCCCAATACGCGCCCACACTGATTTGGGAAGGTGCCTCCATTGTTAGCAGATGTCGGGCTTGTGCCATTGGAAGTTTTATTGGAAAGGCAATTTCCATGAGCGAAAGCGGCCACTTTGAACACCGTGGAAATGCTGTCGCGCCATTTTTTTCTTTTTTTTCATTCCAAAAGGGGGGATTCCAGTTTTTAATAGGGTCAATACGGAATTGTATCTGGTGTTCGGTTTTCGTATCGATTTTTTGGGCCACTGACTGTTTTTGATATTTTTTGGGATCTTCGGTAGTTGAGGGATTTGGTTATGAGCAACACAAAGGTATGCCCCGCCTGTCATAAGGAATTGCCTGTTCTGGCAGTGCGCTGCAAATATTGCGGTTTTAAGCAACCGTTGGCGAGAGACGACAACGATGACGCTGAAAACGAAGGGGTACCCATATCCAATCTGGCGACCGGGCGCCGCAGCAGTGTTGGGGCCGCCAGACCCATTAGTACTATTCCTCCGGCCAAAAATCCCTCGCTGGGTCCACAGAAACGTCGGCAAATCATCAGTGCGGCGCCTTCTTCTGAACGACGCCTGACGAGTATTAAGGATAAGGCCACCTCGATGCCGCCGGATGCTACGACGGGAAAAAACCGGAAAAAGACACAAAGCATCCATACCGGACTAAAATCATTAGCCAAAGATGCCCTGGATTCAACCAAAGCCAGAGATGGGGCCCGAAAAGATAAAAAGAACCTGTTTTCCTCACCGGATATTGCGCCTGAAAAGAAAGTGGGTTCAGCCTTTGGGGATTCGTCGGGGAAATTCGGAGACGGGGGACGCAAATCAACCGTATTGATGCACGCCCCCAAATTTGCCGGAGCAAAATCAAAAAAGGCCGAACCGGTTGACACTGCAAAACGCTCAGGGGACGCGGCGGCGTCCATGGGGGACAAGCCGGATACATCCTCCGCAAAAGTCAGCGGGACAAGCATTCCCGAGCAACTTGCCGTAAAGTCCCAGGCGGCGGAGCCTTCAATACGGATTTTATCTTCGGATTTGAAAAAAGGCAGCGAAGACAGCCTTATTTTATCACTGGACGACGATTCTCAACTGGTGCTGCTCAACGATGGCGACGAGGGGACCGAGGAATTGGATTTGGACAATCTTCCTCCGGATGACGGGATAAACGAGCCCGATGTGGAGGGTGACGCAGAGGATAGCGTCACAGTATCGAAAGACGATGGGAAACCGCCAGTATCTAAAGCGCAGCACGCCTCAATCGGGTCTGGTATCCGAAGGCTTTTTGCCGGTTCTGTTCCGGCCTTGAAACGCGTTCTGATGTCGCTGGCGTCAATTTGGGGAAGATTTCAGTCGATTGTGCGCAAGGCGCCACTGAAAGTCTGGCTGATTATCGGTAGTGTAACGCTTGTCGGCGGTGTGAGTGCGATGCTCGTCAACAGCTGCGACGCGCCAAAGCAGGCAGGCCCCTCGTCAGATGCTCAAATAGCGAAATCGGAAGCGGATGATGCCAAAGGAGCGGTCGGTGCGAATCAGAATCGAAAACCGAAAGAAATGGCGCCAGCGCAGACAAAAATGACTCAATCGAATCGAAAATGCGGCCTTTTGGACAGTTATGGGCCATTTTTATGGAAATCCGATATTAATAAATTGCTGAAACAATCGAACACAACCGCCATTTGTCAGCTGATGGGTCATTCTGTACAAGCGATGAAAAAATTAATTGCGGGCAGGGAAGGGGCATTTTATCCCGGTGTCGATGGATTGCCGGAGAGCAGCGCACTGTTTTTTGTGCCGGATGACGAAGTAGACGCCGGTGGCCGTGGTATTGAGTTGATTTTTTATCGAGATCAGTTGTTTAGAATACTTCTCGACTATGGGGCGGATCGCAATATTGAGTTCGAATTTAATATTTTAGAGGAAAGCCTGGACGTGGAAACAGTACGGGAGACCGATGGGGACGTCGCTGTTTCGCGGATTGACGATGGTGATTTGCGCACGGAGCTGGTGACGATTCGAGATGGTCAGCTAAACCGACAATTGACATTTACAGACTTGAAAATCCAGGTCGCTCTAAAGGAACGTGTGGCGTCATTGCGAAAAGCCCAACAGCTGGCCGAAAAAGGAGAGCGACTTTTGGCGCAAAAGCAGTTTGGCAGTGCAGTGGATGCGTTCCAACTGGCCATTGAGGCCAACGATGCATTTGGCAGAGCACTTGCCGGCAGAGCCATGGCGCAGGCGTTTATGGAAGACTACACGGGCGCCCAGGCGGCGGCGGAGCGGGTGACCGAGGTGACGAAGGATACGCGGGTTATCGCACAGGCAAGGCAGGTTCTTTCCATTGTGGCGTTGCGAAATGGCGATGTGAAAAGTGCGATATCCCATTTGGCAAAGGCGGTGGAACTGGACCCGCAAAACAGCGACGCGGTTCGCTCCCAAAAAGAATTGGAGACCGGTAAATATTCAACGGAACGGGTGGCCCTGACTGCGGCCAGAATGTCGTGTGCGGGCAAATTGGGCGCTACTCCGGCTGGACTGCTCGCGGTGGGCAACTTCCCGGATACACAAACATTTTTTGATGCAATGAAAGCGGCAAAACAGGACATTCTGTTTGAACGGTTGAAGCGCGGCTGGGTTTCCAGAGAGTGTCGTTGACTCCCTTCGGACAAGTGATACATTTCAGCTATGAGAAGCAACTCCATCATCCAGGCGTGGCCAATGACGAAGGTCGTCAAATACCTCATGATAATCAATGCAGGGTTGTGGCTGCTGACGGTGTTGGCCGGTCACTTTCAAAATTGGGTTGTGTATGAGGAGATGGCGCTGACGCCGGCAAAGGTGTTTCCAGGATTTCATGTATGGGAGTTATTTACATACATGTGGTTTCACTCTCTGACCGATTATTACCACATTCTTTTTAATATGCTGTTCCTGTGGATGTTCGGTGGGACGCTGGAACAGAGTTGGGGCAGTCGGGCATTTTTGAAATTTTATCTGATTTGCGGTACTGGAGCGGGCCTGGTGGTGTTTGTTATAGGCATTCTTTTTTATCCAACAGTTCCGACAGTTGGCGCATCTGGCGCCATTTACGGATTGGTGGCCGCGTGGGCAATCGCATTCCCGGATAGAATGGTATATCTGTTCGGCATTTTCCCTATCCGGGGACGATACTTTGCGTTGATTCCCATTGGTTTTGCGGTTCTTGATTTTATTGTGGGCGGCAGTGGCATCAGTCACGCAGCGCATCTGGGCGGATTGGCCATTGGCGCCATAATGGTGACTGGTCTGTGGAGACCTTCCAGAATGCGCAATCGCCTGAGATATCTTTACTTGAAACGAAAATTGAAGGTAATTGATGGAGAACAGTATCGGCGGCGTAAGAATCCGCCTGGGAGCGGCGGCTATTGGAATTGAGTCGGGTTTCGGGTCGCGGCGTCGCCCGGTGGTAGAGTTGCAGTGATAAGATTTTTGTTTTAAATAGCTATGCGAATGTTCAGGTGCTAAACCGTTTTAAAAGATTGTTTTTTCTGGTCCCTCGAATGTAGTGCCTTACGACTTATAACTTATTGATTTTAAATTACTTGTTAGTTAGATTGATTTCCGATCTTGAAAAGAATCTGCTATGTTGTACGGTAACGATACCATTTCGTCATAATTTGTCGACGCGTATGCGACACGCATATTTTTCGTTTTTGGGAGGCTTTTATTATGTTTGGAAAAGCAATTTTGGGTTTATCGATCGTAACAATGGTGTTTGCGTTGAGTGCATGTGGGGACAAGGAACCGGAGCCGGTCGCGCCTGCGGAACCGCCTCCAGCACCTGTCCCCGTGGCAGAACCAGTGGAAACAGATACGGTTGATACCGAAACAGCGACAGAGCCCGAACTACCCCCGGTTGAGGAACCTGCAGATACCGGACAGGCGGGTGGCGGTATCTCGAAAGCGAGTCTGATTGGCAACTACAAATGCAGTGTAACCGGAGATTTTCCCGTTACCCCTCCGCCCGCGACCTGTAAAATTTACGAAGGGTCTGGTGGAAGTTTGAAAATTGGACCAATTGGAGGTACTGGGATTAATGGAACGGTAGCGATTAAGGGGTCGCGCCTGAAGGTATCCGGGGCTTTTAATATTGGGATTGGGGAACTCAAGATAAATGCCAACCTGGCCAAACGCAGTGCCAAACTGTACAAAGGCGCGGGAACTGGTTCCTTTGCCGGCGCTTCCGTAAAATACACGTTGACTCTAAAGAAAATGTAGAACGCTCAAATGCTGTAACTGTTGTCTTGCCTACATCTGGAGGGACCGCATGAGTAACGACGAACGACGCGAAAAACGAGTTCAAGCGTCATTGAAGGTGCGATACAAGAGCGCCACGGTGACTGATTTTATTGAGAAACACAGTCACGACATTAGCCCTGGCGGGGTGTTCATTCGCTCTCAGAAGCCTTTGTCCAAAGGATCACTGCTGAAAATCGATTTTCGGCTGGAGGATGATACTGCGGTCATTCAAGGCGTGGGCCGCGTCGTTTGGACGCGGGAAGATTCCCTTGAAGGCAAACCTGCCGGGATGGGAATTAAGTTCATCCGACTGGATGAGGATTCCAGGGACAATATTCTCAAAATTATCACCATGCAGCGCTCGGGCCGTGCCATCACACGGGAGTCCGTGTTCGGCGAAGGCGAAGACATAGACGGGTTGGATGCCACCGTACCTGACGGAAAATCCGTTAGAGACAGTATTATTCCCTCCGTGGAAAATATGGATGACGCCGACATCTATGAAGACGGTATTGCCGATGAAGACATGGATGATGCCACCGCCTCTGCCACCAAAGAAGAAGTTCCGCCATCGAAACCGGTGCCGGCGTTTGAAGATTTGGATCATACTCAACCCTCGCAGAGGATTAGCAGAGAAGATCTTAAGGCAAAGAAGCGCGACGGCGAGCGGTCAGCGGTGGGTTATCCAACCGAAGAGGAGAAGGGGAGCAACTGGGGGATAATCCTGGTGGTGCTGCTGGTTGTGGCGGGCGCCATTGCGTTTATTTTGACTCGGGAGCCGGAGCGGGAACGGGTCGTCGTGGATTCTGACGGAGCATCTGCGGTAACTCCCGATGCGTCGGAGGATGCCGTCAAAGATGACGCGTCAGCAAAAGAGGAAACCGCACCCGCCGCCAATGACGTGTCTGAAACAGTCGTCGATGAGGACACCCAGGCGATGACTGAAACTGATTCGACAGCAGGTACGGATTCCGATACGGCAGCGGATTCAGATACATCCATGGACAGCGATTCCTCAATGGATTCGGCACCGGATACCGCATCAGAGGACATAACCACTGACGCAGGCGATAACGCATCGGCTGAACTGGCGAGTTCTTCCGGCGATTTGTCGGGCCCCATATCCATTCTGGTGAGTGAACGGGATGCCATTGTTTATGTCGATGGCGTTGCACAGGAAAACGAGCGCCCTCTCAAACTGGCTGGACTGCCGGTTGGCGAGCACACTATTCGCGTTGATTTGTTTGCTTACAAACCGATTGAAGAAAAAATAGTCGCGGTCGCCGGCGAACCACTGGTGTTGTCGTATGCGCTGAAACGAGCGCGATTCGCAACTACAATTCGTGCCAATGTGGTAGGAGCGAGAATTATGCTTGGCGAAAAGCAGATTGGTCGTACCCCTATGCGCACGGTGAAACGTTTCAAAGATTCTTTCGAATATCGGATTGTTAAGCCCAAATTCAAGGACGTTGAGGGCGCTGTGACGCGGGACGATTGGGTATACAGCGGCGGAGTGTACACCTTGGAGATTAAGGCGAACCTGGAACCCGAGGAACCCGTGGCGAACACGACCGAAGACACCAGCGCCACAGCTGGCGGCGCCAATTAATCTGAATCGTTTTGTCCCGATTGATTCCACAGGCAGGTTTTGGAATTCCCCTGCAAAAAATTGTTGAACACTGGTGCAGCACCGGCAGTGTGGAGTTGTCGGGGATGCATGGGGGCGCTGGTGCGTATTTGCTGCATGCGCTGCAAAAGGCCGACGGTCGCCCTATGGTGGTGGTGGAAAACGATGCCCGGTCGGCGACGTTAATGGCGGAGAATCTGTCATTTTTCTGCAGTGCACAGAGTGCGGATGGAAAGGACGCGTCTGGCGATATTCTGTTGTTTCCAGCATACGAGATGGGACCGTATGATGAGGTGGTGCCGGACCAGAGTGCGATACTGCGACGAACGGCGCTTCTTTTTCAGCTGTGCGTTTCTTCGCGTATTCCCTGGCGGTTTCTGGTGATTTCACAGGATGCATTGCAAAGACGGGTGGTGCCTAAACCCATTTTCGAATCCGCGGTTCGGCAACTGGTGGTTGGGGAAATGATTCCCAGAGAGGTGTTGGTCGGGTTGCTGGAGAGAGGCGGATACCATCACACACCGGTGGTTGAAGACCCGGGCACATACAGTGTCCGCGGTTCTCTGGTGGATATTTTTGTGCCGTTTATGGACACACCGGTGCGAATGGATTTTTTTGGGGATGAAATCGAAGGCATTGATACGTTTGATCCGGGTACTCAGGGACGCATTGCGCCCCTTGGCGATGTGTGGATTCATCCGGCACGGCAGGCGTTGCAGCCCGATACGGTGGATGCGATGGACGCGGTGAAGCGACGGCTTCGGGCCGTGTGTGACACTGTGAATTATCCCACCGCTCAGACGGAATTGCTCATAGAGGATATGCTGGAAGGCAGAACCTTTGTGGGGGCGCACGGTTTTTTGCCGGCGCTGTACCCGGCGCTGGATTCCCTGTTTGATTATCTGCCGGACGTGACGTTTTGCATTGGCAATCCAACCGGGCTGAAGATGGGTTGGCATCGAATGCGGCTACAGGCGGATACGGATTTCGACAGAAAACAGTCCAATGGCGCTCCGGCGTTTTTACATAGCGCGTTTTATTGCGCGGATGATGTGTTGTCGAAAGCGCTTTCCAAAACAGCGACGGTGCGATTTCACGCGCTCGAAGTAATGGGGACTCCCGATGGAGTGGGAGAGACATCACCTGCGGATGGTACGGATTTCATGAATCCCGCCACCCTGGGATTTGCGGAATTTCGCCAGAAGCTCGAAGTGCAGGCGGCCAGAGAGGGATCTGTGGACGTTTTGGATGCACTGGCAAATCAGCTGGAGACGTTCCGTGATGCAGGGTATGGCGTTGTGCTGGTGACACACTCCACAGGACAATCCCATCGACTGGTGGAAATGCTGTCCCATCGCGATGTGGAAGTCGCGCCCATATCCACACCCGCGCATCGGTCCGAAGGGGTGTATCTGATGGAGGGGGAGCTGGCCAGTGGATTTTTATGGCCCGCCGAGGGGCTGTGTTTTATTACCGAAGAAGAAATTTTTGGTAAAAGTGCCCTTCGCAAACGATCAAAATCCAAACCCAAAGAGGTGTTTTTTGACATTACCAGTCTGAAACCCGGTGACCTGGTGGTGCATCGGGACCACGGCGTGGGGCGTTACGAGGGATTGGTGCACCAGGAAGTGCGCGATGTGGGGATGGATTTTCTGCTCATCACCTATAAGGGGGACGACAAGTTATATTTGCCGGTCTATCGGCTGGGACAGATTCAAAAGTATCGCAGTGCGACCGATAAATTGACGACTCTCGACAAACTGGGGGGCGTCAGCTTTACCAAAACCCGGGCGGCGGCGCGCAAACGGGCCATGCTGCTGGCGGCTAAACTTCTCGATGTGTATGCGCGCAAAGAGCTGACCACCCGCAAGCGCGTGGACCCCGTGGATGATTTGTACCTGGGTTTCGAATCGGCATTTCCGTTCGAGGAAACACCGGATCAATTGGCAGTTATTAACGAGGTCATGGTCGATTTGGAAAGCGCTCGCCCCATGGACCGGCTGTTGTGTGGCGATGTGGGCTTTGGGAAAACCGAAGTGGCACTCCGGGCGGCGTTTCGCCAGGTGAATTCCGGACGACAGGTGGCCGTGCTGGTGCCCACTACCGTGTTGGCGCAGCAGCACTATCTGAATTTTAAAAAGCGGTTCGACCATTATCCGGTGCGGGTGGAAATGCTCAGCCGATTTCGCACGACGGGTCAAAATGCCAATGTGGTCATGGGGGTAAAAGAAGGTACGGTGGATATTGTGGTGGGGACGCATCGATTACTGTCTGGGGATGTGCATTTTAAAAACCTGGGATTGCTGGTTATCGATGAAGAACACCGCTTCGGGGTGGCGCACAAAGAGCGCATCCGGGCATTGCGTACCAGTGTGGACACACTTGCCATGACTGCCACGCCCATTCCGCGCACGCTGCATATGGCTTTTTCGAAATTGAGGGATTTGTCCATTATCAGCACCGCCCCGGTGAATCGCCTGCCCATCCGCACCATGATTTGTCACGACGACAGTACACTGATTCGGGAAGCCATTGAGCGGGAGCTGGCCCGAAACGGACAAGTGTATTTTGTGCACAATCGCGTTAAGGACATTGGCCAGGTGGCCGACCGCATCCAACGGCTGGCGCCCGAGGCGCGCGTGGGGGTGGGTCATGGTCAAATGAAGGAAGACGCGTTGGAACGGGTGATGCGCGACTTTATCGACGGTCGCTACGATGTGCTGGTGAGCACGGCCATTATTGAATCCGGACTGGATATTCCAAGGGCCAATACCATTTTAATTGACCGGGCCGATACCTTTGGTTTGGCCCAGCTGTATCAGATTCGCGGTCGGGTGGGGCGCAGTGATGTACAGGCGTTTGCGTATCTGATTGTGCCGCCTTTGGCCTTGCTCAAGGACGACGCCAAAGAACGCGTGGAAGCGATGACCACACATACCGCGCTGGGCAGCGGCTTTCAGGTGGCCACCATGGACCTTGAGATTCGCGGTGCGGGCAATCTGCTGGGAGCGGAACAGTCGGGGGATGTGGATGGCGTGGGTTTCGAAATGTATATGGAGTTGCTGGAGGAAGCCACTGCGACCTTGAAGGGCGAGGATTTTGAGGTGGCGTTCGAACCGGAAATCAATCTGGAAACGCCGGGCTTTTTGCCGTCGGACTATGTGGCGGACGTGGGATTGCGGCTGCATTTTTACAAAGAACTGGCCACATCGCGCAGCGAGGAGGAGGTGAATCAGATTGCCGCGTCGCTGGTGGACCGATTCGGTTCGCTCCCGGACGAGGCCAAACAGCTGATTGACGGCATGGTGGCCAGAGCATTGTGTCGACAACTGGGAATACTGGGGCTGGAGACCACAAAAAAGAAAGCCACGCTGCACCTGGGTGCAAAGGCCAGTGTTCAACCCAATGTCGTGATGGCCCTGGTGCAGGCGCAGGAAGGAACGGTGCGGCTGACAAAGGACTTCAAAATCATTGCAATAAAGGTGTCTGACACGGAGACCATGACGCGTCGGGCATTGGGAGTACTAAGGCGGTTGCACACTTTCAAACACTGATTATCATGAAGACCAAAACCGGACGGAGACAGGAGAGAGCCCATGACAACCTCGGCAAAGCCAATTGCGCCTTACATTACGCAGAATGTGAATCTTTTAAGCGGTGATGTGCCACAGAAGCGGCAGGAAATTCGCGCGTATTTTTTATCGACATTTGATTTGTACGAAACGTTGTTTGAATCGTTGCGCGACGACACGGTGTTTTACGCGCGCCCCCAGCCCCTTCGGCATCCTCTGATATTTTATTTTGGGCATACAGCGGTGTTCTTTGTAAACAAGCTGATGCTGGCCAAACAGCTCACTGGGCGTGTGGACGAACGAATGGAATCCATTTTTGCCATTGGTGTGGATGAGATGAGCTGGGACGATTTGAATGACAAAAACTATGACTGGCCGTCTGTTGCCGATGTGCGCGCCTATCGACAAAAGGTGCGAAACACGGTGTTGGGCGTTATTGACAGGATGGATTTCACCATGCCGGTGGATTGGAAAAGTCCCATGTGGCCTGTAATGATGGGCATTGAACACGAGCGCATTCATCTGGAGACCAGTTCTGTGCTCATTCGACAGCTGGATATATCGAAAGTGCGGGAGCATCCGCTGTTTCAACCGTGCCCCTTTGCCGGAGAGGCGCCGGAGAATGTACTTATTCCCGTTAAAGGCGGCCAGGTGGAACTGGGGAAATCCAGGTCGCACCACTTGTACGGCTGGGACAACGAGTTTGGCCATGCCACGCTTTCGGTATCGGATTTCGAAGCATCCCGCTTTCTGGTGTCCAATCAGGAATATCTGCAGTTTATGGAGGCCGGCGGCTATACCACCGATGAATGGTGGGACGAGGAAGGACTGGCCTGGAAGCGATACCACAACGCGCAAATGCCCGAGTTCTGGAAAAAGGGCAAAGACGGGCTTGTGCTGCGGCTGATGACACGAGAAGTGCCACTGCCCCTGAACTGGCCGGTGGAAGTATGTTACCTGGAGGCCAAAGCGTTTTGCAACTGGAAGAGCAGCGTGTTGAATCGCCCGGTGCGCATGCCCGATGAAGGAGAGTACCGGCGGCTGTTACAAGTATGCTCTCTGGAAAAAGAACACTGCGATACGCCCATCGACGCCAACTGGAATCTGGAGCATTTTGCCGGTAGTATGCCGGTGGACACCTTCTTTCACGGCGATTTTTGCGACGTGGTAGGTAATGTGTGGCAGTGGAACGAGACGCCCATCTACGGCTTTGATGGATTCGAAGTGCATCCTCTTTATGACGATTTTTCCACGCCCACCTTTGACAACCGTCACGCGATCATCAAAGGGGGCTCCTGGATTTCCACCGGCAACGAAATTGCTCTGCACAGCCGTTATGCATTCCGGCGTCATTTTTATCAGCATTCCGGCTTTCGCTATGTGGTGTCGGATAAGCCGGTGAAAAAAGAATTCAGCACCTACGAAACCGATGCCGCTGTGGCCATGTATCTGGAGGCCCACTATGGCAGGTCGTATTTTGGGGTGCCCAATTTCGCCAAAACCATTGCGCAAATAGCGCTTCGTCAGGTCCCCGAAAATCGCCGTGGCAAGGCGCTGGATATCGGTTGTGCCACAGGGCGGCTATCGTTTGAACTGTCGCCGTATTTCGAACAGGTGGATGGGCTGGACTTTTCGGCCCGATTTATCCGCCAGGCCATCGCACTGGCAAAAGAGGGGCGCACCCGTTATGAACTGGTGACCGAAGGGGAGCTGGTGGAATACCGGGAATGTGCCCTCGCCGATTTGGGTGTAAACGTGCAAAGAGATCGCATCACCTTTATGCAGCAGGATGCGTGCAATATGAAACCGCAATACCGCGGCTACGATTTGGTGGTGGCAGCCAATCTGGTGGACCGCCTCACCGATCCCGTCCGATTTTTGTTAGAAATCGGACATCGCATGAATGACGGCGGTATTTTGGTTATTGCTTCTCCGTTTACGTGGATGACCGAGTTTACCGCAAAGGAAAAATGGCTGGGCGGATTTAAAAAAGATGGCGAACCGGTAACGGCATTGGATGGTCTTCATCACTGTTTGGACCAAAGGTTTGCTCTGGTGGCAGAGCCGTTGGATGTACCCTTTGTCATTCGCGAAACGGCGCGAAAATTTCAGCACACCCTCTCGCAGGTGACCCTATGGAGAAAAAAGTGAGCGTTGATTTTGACAGGGAAATATCGAGGCTGGGCACGGGCGCCGAAAAATATGAAGCGCGTCAGGCTCTTTTTGGAAAAGCGGATGTCGAACCGTTCTGGGTGGCGGATATGGACCTGCCAACGCCGCCGTTTGTGACAGAAGCGTTGCGCACGCGGTTGAACCACAGTATGTTCGGCTACACCACCGTGCCGCCCACGTTGAATGACGCCATCGTCTGGTGGCAAAAAACACAGCACGGCGTGGATGTTGAGCCAGGGTGGATTCGCCTGTCGCCCTCGGTGGTGACCAGCATCGCCATGGCGGTTCAGGCGCTCAGTCAGCCCGAAGACGGCGTGGTGGTTTTTTCGCCGGTGTACGGTCCGTTCTTTTTTGTGACGGAACATAATCAGCGCAGGATTATTGACTTGCCGCTGAGGCTGCGCGGTGACGAATATGTGATGGATTTCGAGGCATTGGAAAAGTGCCTGCAAGCCGAGCGTCCCAGTCTCCTGTTGCTGTGCAATCCCCACAATCCCGGCGGACGGGTGTGGCGACGGACAGAGCTGGAGCAGTTGGTGCAGCTGTGCAACCAGTACAATGTGAAGATTTTCAGCGATGAAATCCACTGTGATATTGTGTATGCCCCCCATCGCCACACATCCCTGTTGAATATTGATGGGGCGCGGGATAATTGCATTGTGGCCCACTCCATTGGCAAAACATTCAATACCAGCGGATTGAATGCATCGTTTGTCATCATTCCCAATTCGTCGATTCGAAAAGCGTTTGTGGACGCGCAGGAGGTGTCCCATTGTGGCGGAGTGAATCTGCTGGGGAAGATTGCCCTGGAGGCTGCGCTATCCCCGGATGGCGCCGATTATAAAGCAAAACTGGTGCAGTATCTGCACAACAACGTCAGAGATGCGGTGGCCAGGCTTCGAGCGATTCCACAGGCAACGGTGATGATGCCCGAGGCCACTTTCCTGGTGTGGTGTGATTTTCGTGCATTTGGCCCCTGGCCCACAGTGATGAAAAAGCTCATTCACGAAGCGGATGTGGCGCTCTCCGGGGGAACCTTTTTTGGACCAGCCGGTAAAGGGTGGTTTCGTTTGAATTGTGCCCATCCAAGCCAAAAGCTGCTGAACGCGGTGGATAGAATGGTAACGGTGATGACGGCCGGTTACTGACTTTGGGGCAGAGGGGAAAGGGGCAGGGCGCGCAGGGCGAGTTGGTCGTCGCCGATTTCACTCAGCCAAACGACCAGGTGGTCGCTGGCGGCGATGTTCACCGTGAGCCCCATGGGAATATTGGCCAGCACTTTTTGGTGAGTGCCCTGTTTGGTCATTTCGAAAATGCCTTCCACTCTGGCGCACAGTACGCGATTGGATACCGCAAACGGCGTACAGACGATATGGTTCCCAAGGGTGGTCTCTTTGGACAAATCCGGCGTTACACTGCGGACAGTACGCCCAGGCAAGTCATAGAACATCACGTTGTCATTTCCATTGAGCATGGCCGGCGTGCGTTCCGGGTGCAGAGCGCCAAAAATGACATTCGGTTCGCCTTTGGTGGAAACGCTGCCGATTCGCCAGCCGGATGGCGCTGTGTCGCTGTTGTCTGGTGACTCGAATTTTTCAACAAAATAAATGCGTTCGCCGATCATGGCAGGGGTAGTGACCGGGTTGATGGTGCGGTAGACCATGTGCCCTTTGCCTTTGCGAAGGACATGGAACGTATACGACCCGCCTTCGCTCAAATCAAACCACGAAAAGTTGTTGCCACTGGAGAGAATTTTGCGGGGCTGGTGGGCCACGTTGCTCAGCTTCCTGGGAGTCCCCCCTGTTTTGGGCATGGCAAACAATGCCCCATTTTGCCAGAAAATGAGCGATGTGTCCGTAAATGCGGCGTCGTGGCCCGCCGTTACCGGGAAGCTCTGCGGCGCATGATCCGGTGAAAACCGCCAAAGTGCATCGCTGACCAGCAGATATACGGTCGTGTCGTCAACTGCGATAAATTTGCCGTACGGCGCTTCATTCAATTTAATAAGCGTTTTGAAGGGCGGGAGCTTTGGTTCGGTGTTCCTCGTTTCGGTCTCTGTGTCCGGCATTGCCGTTGCGGCTTTCTCAATGGCTGCTTTTCGGCGCTTCTGTTGTTGGGGAGTTTGCTGTTTTTCCGGCGCGCAACTTTGGCAACCCATTTGAAAAATGAACATAATCATCCCGGGGAACCACCATGGAAACGGCAAAACAGCGCGGGATTGTGCTGGCGTCTTTCGAATTGTTCTCATTGTCGAGGCACCTCCTTGGGACTTTGAAACATACCACCGTCCCCCCAAAAAAGATATCGGGTTTCACGTTCAGGGACGGGTCATTTGATTCAGTATACGAAACTTAGGCGCTGCACATCCTTTGGTTTCAGACGAACAATGGAAACGAGGCCTCCTGGTAAATGTTTCAGATGTGTACAATACGTCATCGATATTGTGAAAGCCATCCAGGCCGGTGGCGCTCCCATCGACACGGTCGGTGCACAGGCCCATGCGTTGGACCTTGAAGGCGTCCCCTCCGCCACCATGAAACAGCTGCTGATCAAACGGCACGCCGATACCGGACTGCCTGTGCACATTGACCAATATTATATCGGCACGGTTGGCGACGACGCGCAGCTGGCAATATGCATGGAACATATCCCCCAATTTCGTGCACACGGCATAACCATTTTCACTGTGTAATTCCCATGGTACGGGTTGCTCACCCATTCCGATACGTTTCCCGCCATGTCGCACAAATCCTGTTCTGTATTTCCGGGTTTTGAACACACAGGCCAGGTGGAATCGTGATTGCATCCACAATTCGCGGCATCTGGTGCTGTCGATTCGCACATTACCGCATATTATATCCATCAAGGGCGATTTCCATTTTATGTTTCTCCCGGAACGAGCATCACAGACTCCAAAAGGGGAGTAACACCGAACTTTTTACCATCAATCGTGACAGTTGCATTTTTTTGATTCACCACCACTTTCAGCCTTGAAACGGACGCACTAATTCTCTCAATAAACTCGTCAATTTCAGCTTTCAGCTTTTCATCGACATCGTGCTCATACTTGTTCAATATTTTTTGATATTGAGTATACGCCTCAACAGGTCGTTCGAGTTTCATATAGCAATATGCCAAATTGATGAGATTGCAAAGGTTCTCATAGAGCTTCACTGAGTAAGCGAATGGCGAAATACGGATTGAGTCTTCATTCTGAGAAGACCCGTCTGGTGGATTTTCAGTGACTATCTCTAAAACAGAAGGGCAAAAAAGGCGGCGGAAATTTCGATTTTCTGGGATTTACAGTGTACTGGAGAAGGAATCGGAATAAAAAAGGGCGGCACATGTCCTGCAAAACCCGCAAGGCCAGAATAAGAGCCGCGATAAATGCGGCAATCACCAATGTCGTCGCGGGCGGCACGCGTCGGTGCCAAAGCAGCACAGAGCGCTCGTAGAGAAAATCAAATTCAGAAATTACTGGAATCTTTCAACATTGGGCATCTTTGGAACTGCGCGGATGCACAATCTTTCATCGACTGTTGTCCGTGACAGTAACTATTATTGTATGAATCCAACCCATTCCAGTAAAACGATCACAGCAGCAGATTTAGATAAAGACGAAGACGATGATTTGATCCTGTGGGCTCCGTACGCATCCGTGTTTATTGGCGCTAAAAGTAATCTCTCCTCATTTGCAGCTGCAAAGCCACGGTCGGATACTTCATCCAGTGCGTTTGACGGTGGTGCGTTTCTTTATGGTGATTTTTTCCAATGATGACCTGACAGATGTGATCGTCTGTTTTGGTGTGAATAGCAGCTGGGACATTCTGCCGAACAAATAAGGTTCCTACTTCGATGTTTCTGCGGGATATGAATACATCTCGACAAACGGTTTTGGCAATGTGAGTGCCACATCCACATATCGATGATTCCCTGAACCCCTTGACATCTTTTGTCACATCACTATCTGGCCGACAATCAGATACAGCGCAGCAAGAAGCGCCAAAATTATCACCACACGGTTAAATCCTTTTTGAGTTACACGGTGCACTGTATAAATTCCAATTATTCCGCCAATGGCAATGGTTGGCAATAATATAATGTTAGTCGTAAATGATGCTGTGTCTATAAGGTCAAGACCCAGACTGAACGGCAGTTTTGACAGATTGATTATTCCAAAAAACCATGCGCTGGTGCCAATAAAGTCTTCTTTTGAAAGCTTCATTGCCATCAGATAAATAACCATCACTGGACCGGCCGCATTGGCCATCATGCTCGTGGCACCAGCCAGCACGCCCATAAACGCAACGAAAAGAAGATGATTGGGTACCCGATCGTCCGAAAAATAATGATTCCGCACCCAGGACAATCCCATGAGCAATATGACAGTTACGCCAATAAATATTTTCAGTTGATTGTTTGAAATGAGGTTCATTCCCCAAAAACCGGTCACCACACCCGCCCATGCCCATGGCAGCAACCGGATAAGTTTTTTCCAATCCACATGTCTTCGCCAGTACGCAATGGCCATAATGTCTCCCATGACAAGCATGGGCAACAAAAATCCAGTTGATTCCCTGGCCGGTATAATTAGCGCTGCCAGGACGGGCAAAAGGATACCGCTACCAGGAATCCCTGTTTTGGCAAAACCAACCGTTGCGCCGCACAAACCGGCGATGATCCATTCTGTTATCGTAAAATCGAGCATTGAATTAACCTTTAACTGTTCAATAGTCCTATTTAAGTTAGTTGGGCATCGGTTTTTTTGAGGTGCGCCGCGCGCTGGTATACTTTTATAAAATAGTTCATGTGAATTCGCTGGATTTAGCTGGTTGTTGTGTAACGCAAACGGTGGTGACTATACATCTTGTGATAAACAAAGGAAACTATCCCCTCATTTCCTGATAGTCTCGGGGTTGGATAAGGAAAGAAACATGGACTCAATGAAGAGGGATTTGGCACTTTTACCGCCAGTCCATTTGCGGGCCGCATAAATATCTGTAGAAAATTTGAAACCGGTGTATTTTAACGGGGGAAAAATCAGGGCTGGACGGGATTGATGTCGCCGTTGGCTTTGTAGGTGAGTTCGGCGTACTTCACACACCGCTGTGTAGTGTTGCCGCTGGAGCACTGGGAATCGTGATAAAACAGGTACCATTTCCCCTGAAACGCAACAATGGAATGATGGGTGGTCCATCCCAGATTGCTCTGGCTGGCATCGTCGGGCAGTACGGTTCCTTTGTGAGTGTACGGCCCCATGGCACTGCTGCTGGTGGCGTAAATGACATTGCGGGACGGGCCGGTGGAATATGACAGATAATACGTATCATTGTACTTGTGCAACCAGGCGCCTTCGAAGAATGTTTCGCCACCGGTTAGAACCAGTTGTTTTGGCGCGCCGTCAAACTCAATCATGTTGTCTTTGAATTTGGCTATCCATGGGTTCTGCCACGGCACGCTGGATTGACCGCCGTTATCTCCGGTGCAATCCGATTCCTTGTACGAGCCGCTGACATAACACTCCAATTGTCCGCCCTGGTTGCCGCCAAACACCATGTAGCCTGTCCCATCGTCATCAACAAAAACCGTGGGATCGATACTGAAACTGTTTGGAATCGGCTCGGCTTCGGCTTTGTACGGGCCTTCGGGTCTGTCGGCGACAGCGACCCCCATATGGAAAATGCCGCCATTGTCTTTGGCAGGGAAGTAAAAGTAGTACTTGCCGTTTTTATACGCCGCGTCCGGCGCCCAGGCGTACTGTTTGGCCCAGGGAACGTCGTCCAGGCTGAGAATCACACCATGATCCCTGAACGCGCCGTTTTCCTGCAGCGAAAATACATGGTAATCAATCATGTTAAATCCGGATGCATTGTCCTGGTCGTGGGATGGAAAAAAATACAGACCGCAATCAAAGGCGTGGGCCGAGGGATCTGCTGTGAACTGGCCGTCGATGAGCCGCGTTCTCTCAGGAGGCATATTGTATGCAACCTGTGGGCACATTGCAGTGTCCGAATCACCATCGGAGTCCGTATCTCCATCGCTGTCCGTATCGCCGTTTGTATCGGAGTCGCCATCCGTATCGGAGTCGCCATCGGAATCCGTATCCCCGTCGCTGTCCGAATCGCCGTCCGTATCGGAGTCGCCATCCGTATCGGAGTCGCCATCTGTATCGGAATCACCATCCGTATCGGAGTCGCCATCTGAATCGGAATCACCATCGGAGTCGGAGTCGCCATCTGAATCGGAATCACCATCCGTATCAGATGCATCAGTATTAACGTGGTCTGAGGATGAAGAGGAACAACTTGTCCAGACAGCGAAGGATAGGAGTGCCAATAAAAAATAGTTCATGGGTCATGCCTTTCTAAAAAAGGATCTGTATTGATGAATCAACGCATATGTCGGTCAATATCAAATCTTTGAATATACGCAACGAATGCAACATGTCCCATTTTGACGGAATAAGGCGATGCCGTAAAGCAAAGAAGACAATCATACTGTACAAAATGGTATGCAGAACGCCCCAAAAATCGTTTCCTCCATGGGGTGGCAGGGGACGAGGTTTGCGCCGGGACAAAACCGGTGGAGTATAAAGAATGAATGTTTCTTACTTTAGAAGGTTTAGCGAGCCATAAAGGCCTCGAGTCAGGCGTATATGCGGTTAGCTTCATATGCGAAGCGTTTACAGGGGGAGTGCAGGCCAGGTATTGAGCGGCGAAAAAACCCGTCTGGAGTGCTGATGTTGTATGGTGAAGCGGATTTTTTCGGGTTCTCTCACGGATCGAGAACGTCACGCAGTGCGCACAGTGCACTGGATACGGTAACCGCGGTGCTGCAAGGCGATGTGAATAGAATGACAAAATTTTCATAATTTCAGAGCCTTTTCCTTTAGGGCGTTTCATCTGGCGACAGGACACATGCATAATCGGTTTAATGGGGGTAAATTTGTTAATTGATTTCGAAAACCAAACTCGACGACAACACCCCCTTCCGACGCCTCTTTTTTTTTGCACCGCCTTTTTGTCACGGTATATTTACGCGCATTCGTACAAAAAATGTGATCGGTTATTTTTTTGTTCTAACCAACAGGGAGGATTCAAATGAAAGCGAAAAAAAATGTTATTCTGTTTGTGGCTGCGGCGGCATTGAGTCTGTTGCTGATGCCAAACGTTTCTGAGGCGAGCTACACAGGCTATGTCTGCAGTGCACCGTACTTTGCGATTGGCGACTATATCTATTTAGCGGTGTATTCACAGCCAAACTGCGGGGGCACTTATCAGGGAACCGCTTATGCGTATGGCGAAGATGCGACGGCGGGGGACTCATCAATGTACTTCCCCCACGAGATGCTCGCCGCCCTTTATCAGAATTTACTGATTGCGGCACAGGACGACATTCAGGTCACCTGTTATACGTCTGGCTCATCAACCCAGACGTACAACGTCTATTTCAAGCCGTAGCGTTTACCTTTGGCAGCGTACCGATTTGACCGGTTTGTTTTCGCGATAGATTAAATCGGTGCCGATGAGCAGTCCCAGCCGTTCATTAAAAGAGAGCGCTTCGCTGAAGTGCTGTCAGTCAATGCATCAATTGAGGCGGCGTCACCCGGTTGTTTTGGGGCTCGGATTGGAAGCCGTCGCCACGAGGGCGCGCAGAGACGGGTATTCCATTTCGAAACAATGAACCATACTGCAGCGCTTTTGGGGCGGATAGCACACCGTTTCACCAACAACACATTCAAGAAAATGACAAGATTGCAGCGTCGATCAGTGAACAGGAAGCGGGCGTACTCCAGGTCACCGCGGTTATGGAATAGTCAGCCCTGAATTGTTTGTCATGTCTTCAGTAAAAGGCAGTAACGCATCATAGCCCTGACCTTCAGAAAGCTCACATAACAAATCCAACGGTCCCAGTTCTGTCATGAGATTATTATGCCCGGTCCCTGTCAACGCGTGATGAGAAGGAAACAGAATACGACTTTTGGGCTGTCCACATAAAGATAGATTCCCCACTTGTGTTTCTATGTTCATCCAATGAAATGGGAGTTCCCTGGGGTGTTATCAAGGCATATTTACTATAATAGTTTGGAAAAGCGAAGTTTGAATCCGGCAGCAAAAAATTTGGAACCATTGCCGTGTATCTGTTGGCAGCCATTGGAATGCATGGATTGTATGATTTTATTGTTTTCAGTACCCGCGGCAATGAAAATTCGGTTGTGCACGTATTGATCTGGCTTAACGTACCGTTGGTCGTCGGGATGATTTTTGTGTCGCGGAAGCTGATACGCCGCCATGTGACGGCCGATGCGATAATGATGGGAAAATCATTAAACGATACGTCTCTCAACAAAAACCAGGTCGCATCCGCCTCAGATTAACCCCAGACGGGTCTCCAATCGAGGTTTCCGAAGGGTAAACCAAAGCCATTAAAACACCAATTTATAGACGGATTTAAATGTAATGTTTAAAAATGTCTGAATAATCCCTATGGACGAACATATTGAATTGTCGCGCCAGCTTCATTGAAAGGATAGATATGACAGTCCGACCAATAGCAGGCGAAACATTTCTATCTGCGAAGGAATACCCGGTGATAACAGTTGTGGGACCACGGCAGTCAGGCATGACCACGCTGGTAAAGATGATTTTTCCAGAACATGTGTATATTAGTCTTGAGCAACTCGAGAATCGTCAACTCGCTGTGTCAGATCCAAAGACGTTTTTATAAACATATTCGGTACCCGCTATTCTCGACGAAATACAAAATGTCCGGAAACTTCTGTCCTGGATTTAAAAATATTCTGTCAAATAAGCGTTGAGACAACAATGTCGCTGGTCCCGTTTGTGTTCGATTTATTTTTTAATGAGCCGCGGTATCTGCCGGATGGTTCCTGTTGGCGTGGCGTTTTCAGGTACGCGATTAATGCCTTGATAATTCATTTAAAATACTGCAAAAAACGCAGCAGACAGAGTTGTTGTCGAAATGACGGTAATTATAACAGATTACTTAATTTACATACTCAATCAGAAGCAGGAAGAAGCATATCGGATGAAAGGAAAGCAACATAAACCAATCAGTAGTTTTTTTTGTTCCGATTCTTTAGGGCTGGCATATTTGCGTATTCACAAATCGGGATGCACCACGGTTGAATACTGGATGGCCAGAAACCACCCTGCCTACCAGAGGGAACAATCGTTTGCCATTCATTCGCGCGGTGCCAATAAAACATATTTCGATAAGGTAACTGCAAAGGAACAGGCGTGTGAAGATTACCTTCGATTTACATTTGTGCGCCATCCCCTTCGACGACTGGAATCCTGCTACCGCGACAAAATTGCACCCGGTACCACTCGAATTCCGCATATTTTTAAAAATCTGGAAAAATATGGCATTGAGCACGGAATGCCCTACCGTGAAGTGGTTCATAATCTGTTAAAAGTCAAAAATCCGGCCGAGCTGAACCCCCACATTGCTCCTCAATGGTATTTTTTATTCAGAAATAATCGGCTGCGTGTGGACTTAATCTGCAGGCTGGAACAGTTTCAGTTATATATGGATAAACTGCGTCAAATGACCCATTCGTCGATTGATCCGAACATAAGAAACAGCACATCAAAAAAATCGGAACCGTTGACCCTGACTGACCGGGAAAAGCGCTCGCTGGCGTGTTTCTTTCGACCTGAATGTGAATTTCTTGGATATCGGATAGAGTAAATTCATTGCATCAGTCACACACGGTTTGCTGTTTTAAGAAAGACAATGGGGTCAAAGACAATGGTTATAGGGGTCAAGTGTTGTTGAACAGCTGGCAGATATGTTGAGTGAGATATTTCCCGAAACGGATGACTTTCAGGAATTTTTAAAAACGCCGCAATTGAGGTTGGCTCGGAAGGCCGGTGTACGCAATGGTCCCACGGTGGTTCCGCTGGAATTGTCGAGTCATACAGTTGCGCGTACAACATCTGTATTGGCATATCGAATAGCCCCTGGTGCCGCCCAGTGTCCGGGGAGACAGTGGGAGAAGCAGCTGCATGCAAGTCATCGGCGACCACCTGCACGGAGTACGTTGGAATGGATTGCTAAAAAAATTTGAACAATGGCCACACAGGAAGCGCCAACAATTCTTCCATTTGTTCGAAAGGAAGAAACAGTGGACATGGATGCTGTCGCTGTTTGCGCAGGTCTGGACAGAACCACCTTCCAATGGAGGAAAAACGTCGTTTTTCGAAGATGGCTCCACAAAAACGCAGAACCAAACCTTATGTGAGAAAAAAAGCCGGACGCAGTGATGCAGGGGGTAGCCCCAAAGATTTCACTCCCGGTGGGTGCGCAGCGTCCCCCCCCGCGCAGCGACAACGCCCCAAATAACCAACGTACTTTCTCCTAAATCGTTTTTTTCAAAAATCTTTTGGGCTTCCCCCGGAATCGCAAGACTGCGGAGCGCGCCACTGCACTCGCAAAAGAACGGTGTGTCAGTGCGGCAGTGGCAAGCGCTGCGGCGGTTTGCGGTAGTGGCGGTTTACATGAAATACACAACGGTGAATTTGCCACGGACAATAAATGATGGGACCAACGCATGACAATCACACATAGTAATTTTACCGTCCTGACAACGTCCCCTTCTTCCGCAACGTCCCCTTCTTCCGCTCCTATGGTCGCATGCGCCCTCCCCGGGACCGCGTAGCTCCAGCTGCGCCCAACAGTGACAGGGCATAGCACTTCGTCGATTCAACATCCAACGTGAATGACTACGTTGGTGAGTTTTTTTAATGCGTCATCTCGGGTGAGTTCGTCTAGGATGCGACGGTTGAGGACGCTTTCCCAGTAGTTGGTTTGGAACAGGCCCTTTTCGTATACCGCTTTTATAATTCTGTTGACGCGGTAATAGATCCGCTCCGAATCGGAAGCGATCAGGTCGAGTACGTTTGGGTCTGTGGAGACAAAGTGAATCCAGTACACCAGGTCGATGCCTTCATCCACATTGGCGACAAAAAAGCGACCGTTGGGCACTGTAACAAACGTCTCGCCCGTTCTGAGCAGTTTCATATCGGCATTGTCATCTGCGCTGGGGGGCGCCACTGACTCGTCGGTTTTGAACTGCTGTTCCAACGTTTCATCGGTGGGAATCATTTTTGATTCAATGTTCACGATTTGGCGGGTGCTTTTGCAGTAACTGGAGGCATCGTCAAAATCCACGTACCTGAGCGGTGAACACGCTGCAAGAATGCTGAACAAAATGAGTGTTGTTTCAATTCCGTTTGCCGTATGGACCATGGTATCCTGCTCTAATCAGTCATAACTATTTGCACCTTGGCGCAAACTGTAATGCGGCTGTTTTGGGGGAAATAACTCTGGCGGAGACTATCGTATGCAAATCGAACAACTTTCCAATAACAGCCGAATGAAAATTAAACCGCTTTGGGAAGAGCTTAATCGGGACCATGAGCTCTTGTCGACTCATTTTAAATCTCATTTTGCATCATTTACAGCTGCTATCGCTTTAAATTGAACAATTCAATCCGTTGTCTTCGTTTCCAAACATGCATAACCGGAAATACGAACAGAAGCAGTGTCAACTTGTCGTGGACTTCCACCAGAAGGTGGTGGAGTGCGGGGGAAAGACCACAGTCGACGCCCCAGGCGATGAGTCCAATCACAGCGGCGATGATGAAAATGGCGGTCAGTGTCAGCACCTGTTTGTGGTTGCCCATCCGCCTTCGCCAAAGCACACCCTTTATCCATTTTGAGTTGTTGAAAAAATGATACACAACAGCCCCCAAAAACAGGACAGATGCGATTTTGTGACACCAGGACCAGAACGGATAGGACTGCCCAAAGACAACATGTGCCGGACCTTTGCCACCTTCCCCATGTGATAGTTGATTTGCAGCAAAAATCCGGCCTGTCGTTTTCTCAATCATAAAACACCCGGTCAATTTTAAAAGGATAGCGTCGCTCCCACCATGGCGCTTCGGGGAGTGCCTGTCACGCCAATCGCTGACAATTGAAGTCGTTTCTCTGCCGAGGACGCGTAATGCTTCATATACGGATGTCGGTTTCCCACAACGGATTTGGCATTGATCATTCTGGCGCTGCCAATAATCAGCAATACCAAACCGGGGCATGCCAGCCCGGCACCAGCCAGCCCGACAAGTCCGCCCAGCATTTCGTATGCAGCCCCAGGGTACTGGTCATCCTCGATCGCCTGTTTTTTATTCATTTCTTCTCCTCGTTTGATTACAACGCCGCTCGTGATAAATACCGGAATCGAAAGAGCCAGCAACACACCCCCACCAATGGCCTGCCGACGGCCGCTTTTATATCTGCGCGAATACCTCTGGATATATAAGTCGTCGAAACAATCATCATATCCCTGTTCCACCAATACAGGTTCATCAGGCGAAGGGGGCAGCGTATCCTCAGCGCGAGCAGAAACGGTGACTGTAATTATGGCCAGCATTCCCAGTTTAATGACCAACGGTCGGTTTTGTGTAAAATGCATCATGACCGGATCGATAAGGCAATTATGAGACCAACCGCCCACCGATGCGAAATTCCGCAATTTTTTTTAGTCAGCCGTGAAAATCCGATACGTCAGTGAGAATCGAATGTGCATCGGAGATACACGGGCAAAAGACATTGCATCCTTAACAGTGGCCAGCCTTGAGGGTGAGGGTGACGTTTGTTTCGGTGGTGAGGGTCAGGTTGGCGTCCAGAGTGAAATCCACGTGGCAGACGGTTTGCGTGATGGTATCAAGATCGATACCAGAGACGCTGGATCGGCGCCGGCCATAACCGATTCCAAATCCACAATGGCGTATCCTCCCGATGAATCCACTCCCGGACCGCCGGTTTGGATGGCCTGGTAGTCGGCGTCCATAACCGTTTCGGTTGGGGCGCCTGAGGACTCGGTGGATTTTTATCGATCGGCCTCCAGAGGAAATAATATGTGTATTGCCGTCGCCTGTTTAGCGTCGCGCTGCGATGGGCAATGGCATCGATGTGAAGGAAACAGCTTTTCGAGTGTGACGGAAATTCGCTGTGGGAACGCAATTGCGGTGTGCTGCTGAAACTATGCAACGCGGGAGATGTGCGTATCGCAATGAGGTGCGGTGTGCAAAAAATCACTCCCGGTGTAATGGAAATGGGCTGGTTCAATGCCATGCCGAGCCAGTGGATTCAGCATCCGCGGAAGGGTGGGAAGTTGAAAGAACAGACTGCGGCGCGTTCAACCTGGTTTGCGAGGAAACAACGTTGGAGATCGATGCGGAGAACGCCGCTGCGGATTCCGGCGGTAACTTGCAGTTGTTGCCCCCATCAGATGTTATTGCGGGATGCGCCGTTAAAGAACCGACATGTCAGGACAGAACTGTGGTGGCGCACTGTCATAATGATGTTATTCGTTTTTGCATGGCGGGTGAGATGGTTGAGATTAACTGTAATGTTTTTAATGGAGGCACATGCGTTGAGCGGGAAAACGGTTTAGGGGGTGGCCCATATTGCGCTTTTTTAAAAGGAGCACCAAATGACCTTTGAACGGAAAATATCAAAAGTGTTTCGACTCAATGAAGAGAACTGGATGCGGCACGCCAATCCCATCAGCGTGTATACGCGTTATTCGTGCCTGCCCATCATTGTGCTGGCGTTCTGGAGCCGCGTGTGGATTGGGTGGTGGTGTGCGATTCCGGCGGGGGTGTCGCTGCTGTGGATGATGTTTAATCCGGTACTCTTTAAGAAGCCAAAGTCCACAAAGAACTGGGCCTCCAAATCGGTTTTGGGGGAGCGGGTGTATTTAAATCGGGATGCGGTGGCGCTTCCCGAAATACATCAAACGCCCCTGTACGCGGTGCTCAACGGCATCTCCGGCGCGGGACTGAGCGTTGCCATCTGGGCGGTGGTGGTGTATTCAGTGTGGGGCGCCGTTCTGGGAACAGCGCTGACCATCATTGGCAAAAGCTGGTTTCTGGATCGCATGGTGTGGCTGTACGAATCCATGAAAACCGACAACGACGAATACGCCAGTTGGGAATATTGAATGAATTTGGCGCATTTGCCTCGTTAAACGAGAATGTATCAATTGGACGAATACCAGGAGCGACCTGATGACGTCATGGACTATCTCTGAAATGACGCCTGCTGAACAAGCACAAACGTTCGCATTGGTGGAACGATGTTTCAATGAATATGTACGGTGCGATTTGACGGATGCGGGAGTGACGGAATTTTTTCGTGCGGCCAGGGAGATGATCTTTGAATCACCGTCCAATCATTTTTTGCTGGTGGCCAGGGCCGATGATATGATTGTGGGCATGTGTGATGTTGGGGACTTTCATCATATCCGCCTGTTTTTCGTAGAATCGTCATTTCATCGTCGAGGGATTGGTCGGGCACTTATCACAGCGTCGGAGAGGCGATGTCTGAACCACCACAGCGCAGAAATGGTGATGGATGTGAACTCATCGCTCTTTGCGGAGCCGGTGTACACGCGCCTTGGATTCGCAGGCACGGATGGGGTCCAGGAAGTCAACGGGATTCGCTTTGTGCCCATGAAAAAGAAACTGGTGCCGTGACGTGCAAATCCATCTGCATTGAATAGCTTTTCAGTTTTCCCTGTGCTAATAGAGCCCCATGTGGATTGACCTGCTTTTGCTAATAGGTGGCGGCGCCGGTGTTTGGCTGGGGGCCGAAGGTATTGTTCGCGGTGCGGTGAAACTGGCGGCTTATTTTGGGGTCTCCGCCATGGTGGTGGGATTGACGGTGGTGGCGTTCGGGACATCTGCGCCGGAACTCGTGGTCAGTTCAATGGCTGCCATTAGAGGGCAGAACGAAATCGCCCTTGGCAATGTGCTCGGATCCAACATTATCAATATTGCGCTGGTGATGGGTATCTCTGCAATCATTGCCCCCATGGTGGTGACCAAAGAAACATTCCGGCAGGATTTGCCACTGGTTACCGTGGTAACGCTGGTGGTGGTGGGGATGGCCATTTGGCACGATGACATCAGTCGCATGGAGGGCATTGTCCTGCTGCTGATATTCGCCGGCTATACCGCGTATACGTTTATTCGGGCCTTCAGGGAAAACCGGCGCAACACAAGGCTGGAGGGCTGGGAGCGACCGGAGCTCAAAGTTCGTCATATTCTGTTTTTACTGGGGGGCATTCCCCTTTTGGCGTTTGGGGCGGATGGTATGGTGCGCGGTGCAGTGGGCATTGCCGAGGCTGCTGGTATCAGCAAACAGATTATTGCGATGACGATGGTGGCGTTTGGCACATCGGTGCCGGAACTGGCGGCGTCCATCGTAGCGGCCAGACATGGCGAAGACGATCTGTGTGTGGGCAATGTGCTGGGGTCCAACCTGTACAATATGAGCCTTATTCTGGGCACCGCGGCCACCATCACACCCATTCCCACGATGGTCACCTGGAAATCCTGGGATATGATTTTCTTTGTTTTGGCGGTGCTGGTGCTGTTCCCCATAATGCGTATTCGCTGGCGCGTGGGGCGCGTTGACGGCGCTCTATTGCTTTTAATGTATGGTGTAAGTGTGCTGCTGCTTTTTGCGCAGCCCTGATTTCTGGCGGGAGTATTTATGCAAACGGTAACGCGGCGTCTTTCCAATGGCATGCCTGTGATTCTTCGCGAATTCAAAGCGGCCCCGGTGGTGGCCTGTCAGTTGTGGATTAAAGCGGGGTCGGCGGATGAGCGTCCCCACGAGGCGGGTTTGGCCCACGTGCTGGAACACATGGTGTTCAAGGGCACGGCCAAACGAAAAGTCGGTGAAATCACACGAGATATCGAAAACGCCGGTGGCAGCATCAACGCGTGGACGTCGCTGGATGAAACCGTGTTTCACGTGACCATGGCCGCGCCCTACGTTCATGATGGCCTGGAGGTGCTCAGCGATGCGGTGCTGCACGCATCGCTGGATGAACACGAGCTGGACCGGGAGTTGCCGGTGATTTGCGAGGAAATTCGCATGGGCAAAGACAGTCCCGAGCGCATGGCCTCCAGCGAACTGTTTGCCGCCATGTTTCAGACCCATCCCTATGGTCGACCGGTTATCGGATTTCAGGACACGGTGGAAACGTTCACGGCGCGCAATGTTCGCGATTTTTACAACCGCTGGTACACCCCGGCCAATATGATGCTGATTGTCGTAGGCGATTTCGATGAGGAAGCCCTGTTCAAGGTGGTGGAAAAATACTTTGGCGAGGGGAAAAAATCCCGAAGTCCAAGGCGCATAACTCGGGAAGCGGAGCCCATTCAAAACGGCAATCGATTTCGCTTTCACACCATGTCCACTTCGGAATGCAGCCTGGCGATGGGATTTCGTATTCCCGGTTTTCAGCATGACGATGTGGCCGCCCTCGATGTTACTGCCGCGCTGCTTGGCCAGGGCGCCAGTTCCCGGCTGGAAATGGAAATTGGTCGTCGTATGGGGCTTTCCAGCGAAATCAGTGCAGTGTGTTATACCCCCAAAGACGAAGGACTGTTCGGTGTGTTTGCCAAGGCGGCGCCGAAGGATTTGTTGCCCTTGACAGGGCAGATTTCAAAGCAGGTCGCCATGGTGTGCGATGGGTTGTGCAGCCAGGAAGAAGTGGAAAAAGCGCGCAAACTCCTTTTGAGCGAGGATGCCTTTTCCCTGGAAACCGTGGATGGACAGGCGCGCAAACTCGGTTATTTCAGGCTGTACTGTGGACAGGAGGGGTATGAGTCCAAATACGTGGATGCCGTGCGCGCCGTTACACCGCTGACGGTTCGCAATATGGCTCGAAAGTATCTGCGCCAGCCCATGTCCGCATCGGTCATCCTGCCGCAACCCCAACTGGTCAGCGGCGTTCGGCCCGACTGGCTGGCGGATGACGGAGTGAACACATCGCAGCTCAAAAAAGAAATGACGCGTGCCTGGGTCAAAGAGCAGAAGACAGCGACCCTCTCCAAAAAGAAGACTCAGGATTTTATTACCCATGTATTTGATTCCGGTGACACGGTGATAGTGCGCCCAGTGGATGCGCCCACGGTGGCTGCGCGGGCGGCTTTTTTCGGGGGACAGCGCATGGAGCCCGCCCGTTACGCCGGAGTGGGATCCCTGTTGGGGGCGCTGCTGGTCCGTGGAACCGAAAATCGCAGTGCCATGGAAGTGGCCACCCAGATGGATTCGTGGGCATGCGCCATCAGTGGATTCTCCGGTCGAAATTCAGTGGGCATCAGTGGCGAGTTTTTACGTGAGAATTATGGCGCCTCCATGGCGCTGATGGCGGAATGCCTGTATCAGCCCGGGTTTGACGAAGCCGAATTGGAAACTGAGCGCGGCATCTTTTTGCAGATGGTGGAGTCTTCGCTCAACAATGCCCGAAGTGTCGCGTTTGCAAAGTTTCAAAAAGCGCTTTTTGGTGCGCATCCCTACGGCAGACCCATGTACGGTACACTGCAGACGTTGGAAACCATCGATAAAAAGGCGCTGCAGCAGTTTCACCGAAAAACCATCCAGAGAGAAAAGATGGCTCTGGCGGTGGTGGGTGGCGTGGATGTAGACGAAGTTTTGGCCCTGGCGGAAAAATATTTTGTTCGCGCGTCCTTAAAACCAACCAAAGTGGTGAATCTGTCGTGGGAACCCAAACCGGGACCGGTGTATCAATTGTTTGAGATGGCCAAGGAGCAATCCCACCTGGTGATTGGTTTTCCAGGGACAGTACTCGATAACAAAGATCGGTTCGTGATGGATGTCATGGTGGAGATTCTGGGCGGGCATGGGGGGCGTCTATTTGATATTGTTCGCGAGCAGCAGTCGCTGGCCTATGACGTATCGGCGTTTTCCTTTGACGGAATGGAGCCTGGGTTTATCGCCTTTTACGGCGCCACCTCTGTGGGAAATGAAGAGCGGTTCGTGTCGCTTGTTCTGCAAGAGATTGATCGCATCAGCCATAACGCGCCTGACGACAGTGAACTGGCGCGGGTGCAGCGCTTCCTGATAGGATCCCGCGAAATTTCGCAACAACGGTTTGCGGCACGGGCGGCCGAAGCGTCTCTGAATTGGTTGTACGATCTTGGCCCCGATAGCGCTGCCCAATACGTTCGGGAAATCTCCCGAGTCACCCCCAAAAAAGTGCAGCAGCTGGCCAAAAAGTATCTTAATCCGGAGCACATGGTGATCACTGCTGTGGGCCCGGGGGCGGAAAAACTCAATTTTGCATGACGCGCCCTTTAAATTGCTATCGACTGTTTGGAAAGCGCGATACCTTGCGCAACAGATGTGATTTATTTCACAGATGCGAAGTTTCGGTGGCTGAGTCTGAAAAATAGACACTGAAGTGTACAAAAGTTCCTTTTTGTGTAAAAACCCCTTTTCAAATTGGTGAAGGGCACGCGTGAAATTGTTTGGAAGCGTCTGTGCTCACTGGATAACAACGATTCGAATTTGAGGAGGTTTTACGTGAAGATCCTCGTCCCAATGAAACGGGTCGCAGACCCGGACAATGCAAACAAAGTGAAAATCAGTCCCGATGGCACAAAAGTGACTTCCGAAGGACTTGAAGCAAAACCCAATCCGTTTGACGAATACGCAGTGGAAACCGCCCTTCGCATTCTTGAAGACGGCGTAGGCAGTGGAAATCTGCGCGGCGAAGTGGTGGTGGTTACCGTTGGCGGCGATGACACCGTTCGTCAGGTTCGTCAGTGTCTGGCCATGGGCGCCGACAGGGGCATCATTGTACAGGGCGATGACGATGCGCTGGATTCCACCATCGTGGCCAATGTACTGGCTAAAATTGTGGAAAAAGAACAGCCCAATCTGATTATTGCCGGTAAACAGGCTGTGGATGGCGATTCCAATCAGGTGGCCCAGGCGCTGGCTGAGATTCTGGGATGGCCACAGGCCACATTCGCCGGCAAGGTAGAAGTGCCCCAGGACCTCTCCAGCGCAACCGTTACGCGCGAAGTGGATGGCGGCGCCGCAAAAGTGAAAGTGCAGCTGCCCGCAGTGATTTCCGTCGACTTGCGGATTGTGTCGCCCACAGGCGTGCAAAATAACGTGGCCGCCGGCAAGGATTATCAGGATGGCCCGAGATATGCTTCTCTCAAGGGCATCATGAAAGCCAAGAAGAAAAAAGTGGACACCATGACAATTGCCGATTTGGGTGTGGATCAGACACTCAAAGTGCGTAGCGTCAGTTTCACCGCGCCACCGCAGCGTTCCGCTGGTGTCATTGTTGAAACCGTGGAAGAACTGGTTGCCAAACTGCGCGACGAAGCCAAGGTACTGTAGGGAGGAACACTATGAGTAATGTATTAGTAGTAGCGAACATTGCAGACAATGAAGTGAAAAAAGCCGTTCTTTCCACCGCCGCTTTTGCCAAAACTGTTGCCGGTTTCACTGGGGGCACTTACGATATTCTGGCCATTGGCGCAGATTTGTCAGGTGTGAAGGATCAACTGGCCAGGCTTGGCGCCGGAAAAGTGCTGCTGGCTCAGGGTGCTGATTTGGGAGACGCGTTGGCTGAGCGACTGGCCCCCATTATTGCTGGGGTGGCACAGAGTGGCGGATACAAAGTGGTGGTTAGCGCCGCTACGTCCATCGCCAAGGATGTATTTCCCCGTTTTGCCGCACGTATCGGCGCTGGCATGGCCAGTGAAGTGGTGGCGGTCAGTAATGAAGGTGGCAAGCTTACCTACGTGCGACCCATGTATGCCGGCAATGTCAACGGCGCGGTTCAAATCGATAGCGATGTGCAAGTGGTAACCATTCGTCCCACCGAGTTTGATGCCATTGCGCCCGGTGCTGCATCCAGTGCAGTGGAGGATGTGGCGTTGCCGGCGCCTGAGGCCGTTTGTGGCAAGGTGGAATTTCTCGGTTTCGAAAAATCCGTTTCCAATCGTCCCGACCTTGCAGAAGCTGCGATTGTCATCAGTGGTGGACGCGGCGTAAAATCCAAAGAGAACTTTAAGTTGATTGAGGACCTGGCGGATGCACTTGGCGCAGCCGTGGGCGCCAGTCGCGCCGCAGTGGATTCCGGATTCATTCACAACGATTTCCAGGTGGGTCAGACGGGAAAAATCGTTGCCCCCGACCTGTACGTCGCCGTCGGTATCTCCGGTGCACTTCAGCACGTGGCCGGCATGAAATCGTCCAAGGTGGTTGTGGCCATCAACAAAGACGAAGAAGCCCCTGTCTTCCAGATAGCCGACTACGGCATGGTCGCCGACCTTTTTAAGGTCCTCCCCGAATTAACCGCTGAAGTTAAGAAGATCAAGGGCTAACACCCCTCACCCCGTTCCCCGTCCTGCAAAGCAAATTCCACTATGGAATCATCGCATGTAAATTTTTTTTAATAGCGTATTACAGGATGCAATGGCCATGAAATCTATTCTTCATTGGTTGTCTGTTGAAAAAGGCAGATAACAGAGGTCTTCTATTTTTGAAGTGAGTACTCATGCAGCACACGACCGTCGAGCTGGATGAACTGGACACGGACGTTATTTGGCGAGACGTCCATTCGAGTCCAACCCCATTCGGGCCAGTATTGCTCATATCCGGTTTCGCCGGCGTAGAACATCCAACGGGCGCCCGCGTTGCCGGGTAGTGTGTAATGAATGTTATCGACCACCATGTCGGTAAATACATGGTCGTGGCCGTAGAAAAAAATCTGAACGCCGTAGTCCATCATCAGTTGATGTACCCGAGCCTGTTCGCCAACATATGCGGCCTGGCCTCCGCCTCGGCCGTAATTCGAGTCGGCAACTGTTCCTGCTTGCCCCCCAACCGTGTGGTGAATGCAGATGAAGCGCCATGTGGACGTGGCGTTTTTTAAGGTATTTTCCAGCCACTCCATTTGGGCCTGACCCAGCGTCCAGTCATCAGCAGTGCCTTCACCCCCGGATGACAGCAGATGTGCTGTGGGGGTGTATGTCTGCACATTCAGAACTAAAAACAGGGCATCGCCCCAGGTAAACGCGTAGTAATCGCCCTCTTCGCTGCCCCCTTCGGGATAGGTATCCGGTCCAGGGCCGGGCATGTAGAGCCTGCGCGCCTCTCGGGACCATTCGATCTCCATATCGGTGAAATTGCCGTTTTCACCCTCCCAGTTGCCGATGACGGGGAAATGGGGGACGTGTCCCGGGGCCGGACCCAGCAATTTGCGATAATTCATGTATGCGCTGCGGGTCACCGCGCCATTGGGCGGCGGATCATTGAAGCCAAACTGGTGAAAATCCAGCATGTCCCCAAGATTAATCATAAAGTCCGGTTGCAAAATCGATATTTGCGAGCCAATGGTCTCCAGTACATCGGGATAGCCCTGATTGGTATATGACAAATCCGCACCAATATGAGTATCTGTAAGCAGCGCTACGGAAAACGATTCACCTTTGTTTGGAGAGGTAACCACTGTATCTTCAAACAGATGAACAGATTTTTCAATGTCATTGGTATCTGTGCCTTCAGCGTCACTCGCTGTCTCGGTTTCGGAATATGTGTCGTTGCCGTTGGTATCAGACGTTTCGGTCGCACTGTCTGAAACAGTATTCGGTTCCGTATCCGAGGCGGAATCCGAATCGGTCTCGACAGGGACCGTGGCGCCTGAATCACTGGTCAAGCTGTCGGTATCATCTTCGGAATCAGCCACGCGCATCAATCTGTAGCGATACAGAGTAGATGCGTTCAGCCCACGCACGTCCCAATGCGCAGCGTCTGCCGTCTCTGTAATACCCCCTACCAGATCGGGGGACAATGGTGCGCTCCATTCTGTATCCATTTCCTCCCGAACCTGCAGCACCAGTTGGCGCGGATCGCCCTTATCCATCACCACACTCACACTAAATCCATCCAGCCTGGGCGAGAAAAGGAACGGGGCCCCGGCGATTCCATCGGTGTCATTGGGATCTGCTTCACTGGCGGAATCGCTGTCGCTGTCCTCGGGCATACCTGTGTTCGAGTCGGACTCACCGTCTGTGTCCGATTCGCTATCTCCGTCTGAATCAGCATCATTGTCGCCGTCTGTGTCCGAATCGGAATCTCCATCGGTATCGCTGTCCGCGTCTGTGCATACAGCTGCGGAATCAGTGCTATCACAGTCGCACGATGTTTTGTCGCTGCTGCATGAGACCACCGTCAGCATGCCACACCACAAAACGGAACGTATTACCCAACGAAACAGTGTTCCATATCCAGGCGCCATGGAATCCGAATTTTTTATGCGCATGAATCCTCCCTGATTTTTCATTGTTAACCGCGTCGGACAACGGAATCAACAGGTTGCTGGGGTTTTATGGCGATTTTGGGAGATAGTTGGGGAAAAAGTGCCTGTGAGGTGTAATTCAACCGTGGACCAGAGTCTCGATAAATTTGAATTCTGATTTTTCCACCGGCATAACAGACAATCGATTGCCTCGCTGCAGCAGACGCATTTTTGCCAACTCGGGATACTGTTTCAGCTCATCGAGAGGGATTAGTCGCTTGAATTTGCGTTCAAACGCAACATCCACCAGAATCCATTTGGGATTGTCGACACTGGATTTGGGGTCGAAATACCTGCTTTTATTATCGAACTGGGTGGGATCCGGGTAGGGTGCCGAGGCGACAGTGCAAATGCCCGCAATCCCGGGGGGACATGCATTGCTGTGATAAAACAGCACCCTGTCACCTGGTTTCATGTGGTCCCGCATGATGTTTCGCGCCTGATAATTGCGCACGCCGTCCCAGGGTTCGCTCTTCTTTTTCTTGAGATCATCAATTGAGAATACGTTTGGCTCTGTTTTCACCAGAAAATAATTCATTTGTTTCACCTCATCAGTGCGCATCTGTTCACAATCCCCGATTGCCCCTTTTGCATGCGCACTCTTTGAAGGAAAATCAACTGTCAACGACAAATGGATGTGCCGTTTTGAGGGAAGCCGTGTGTATGCCAGGTGCGTTTGGAAAATTGCGGAGTCAATTTGAGACTGAATTGTAAAGCGAAAGGGAATAAATAATTCGGTGAGGGTTATTCCAGAGTTGGGGTTTCCCAGTTAATCCATTCGGACAAATTGGCGGTAGCGACTGGCTGCGGCTCCATTCGGCCATCGGGGTCCGCTGTTCGCGTCAGATGGCCGCGAATGGCCCTTTTTAACGGCTCGCCCTGAGTATTTTCGTAAAATGTGCAGTGTTGGTGGGGATCATCCGGATTGCCGCCATGGTAGGCCACGTTCTTTTCAACGCCCAATGCCTTGAACACTTCGCCACCGGCCGCTGTTGCAGCGTGCTGTGCGACGGATCCCAATTCACCAATACGCGAGTTGTCTAAAACCAGTAACCCGCGCGGCGCGTACATGGCCACCAGCGAATGCGTATCAGCCGGAATGGTGTTCACCTTGTCTTTGTAATTGCCAAAATCGGCGCCAAACCATCCGGCCGCCTCACTCCATGCAGAGTTGAGTGACTGAGCGGGCTTGCCGTTGGGTCCCATGGGGCTGGTGTTCACAACTCTGAAAGCCGACACACCACCGGTACCGGATTCCTGCGGAATGCCCAGTGCAATCCGCTCATCGAAGGCGCCCACAGTAAACGCGCCCTTACCCAGTCGGGAACATCCGGTCACACCAAGTGCGGTTGGGTCGATAATATCATTGCGACCCGCGTCCCGTTCGGCCACCAGTACATCGATTATCCGGCTGACACCCCACGCCCAACCCACCTGGGCGCTGGCGCCGGTATTGCCGTAAATATTGGTAAACAAACCTGAACGACTCTTTTCATCAGCCATCTCTCCGTTGCTGAAACTGATTGTCGCCACCCCCTCCTGTTTGAGTATGCCGGCACTCAAAGAGACGCCGCCAATTCCAATAATGGCCGGTACAGGTCCGTCACCGCCGCCGGGCAAACTGACCCTGGCGGAGAAATTAATACTCTTACCCCCATGCTCCACATGCACATCAATTTTAGAAGCGCTAACGGTTCCGGAGACCGTTTCCGGCGTACCTGGCTTTTCGCCATGAATATATTTTTCCACCGCCTTTTTGATTTCAGCCCTTCGACACGCCCATTCAGACTTTTTTGTCATACGCGTGCCGTCAAAGAATTCGAACAAATCAGGGAGCTTGCTTTCGTTGATGTTTTTTGGCTCGCCCACTTCGCAGGCTTCGCCAACGAATTCCACGAAGTCCGCGTTGTATTCATCGGCCCAATCCCCGTCGGCATCGGAGTCTCCGTCGCTGTCGGAGTCTCCGTCACTGTCGGTGTCACCATCCGAGTCGGTGTCGGTGTCCGCGTCTGCAGGAATGATAGCACCTTCGCAGCAATGCTGATCGTCGGGACACGTCTGCTCGCTGTGCGGCGTACCATTCCAGGAGGAACAATGATTCAGACACTCATATTCGCAAGTGAACTCAGTGGTATCTGAATCGCTATCGGAATCCCCGTCTGTATCACTATCCCCATCGGAATCCCCATCAGAATCCCCGTCTGTATCACTATCCCCATCGGAATCCCCGTCTGTATCCCCGTCTGTATCCCCATCAGAATCGATATCACTTTCGTTCTGTGAATCTTCCCCGGAATCACCCCCGCCGCAAGCGCTCATCAGCGAAAGCGCGATTAGAGCGAGGTAATACAAATAAATATTTTTAAAATTCATTGATCAGGCTCCTTTTTTTGGGAACGGATTGCTCGATGGTCGTATCCAGATGGTTTCCTTTATTGGTCAAAGTGCCACGTACAAAAAAATGCGCTCAAAAAAAGAGAAAGAGGAGGTATCACCGGGTAAAATCGCAGAGTTTACCGGGCGCTTCATGGGAATTCATCCCTCCTGGCGCGGTCCCTGATTCCGTACTGCTCATGGGCAAAGGTATCTGGAAATTACAGCGTTTGTAATGTCAACATTTCAAGTTCCACGCCGGCTGTGCCACGGATGTCTAATCCCTCAATAAAAAACGGTATATACAAACTCGCCCAGGGACAATCCTGTTTCCTCCTCCCGTCGAAACAATGGGCAACGGTGATGGTGCCACTGCTTCGCTTTTCTGTGCGCAACGCTCCAGTAATGCACGAGATTCTTCAGGCCTGAAACTACCTGCTCGTGATACAGATTATACTTGCGCCATTATTACCAGGACGAACCCTGGACGACGCCGAGATGCTTTGTTCCTGTCGCCCGAAGGTCTTATAAGTCGTTTACAATGCAATGTTCGATAAAAGGATGCTCAACTCAGCCATAAACACTTAGACCGGAGTCGCTTTCGGGATCATAATCGGCGCTGTATGTGAGACCACCGACTCAAGGGACGCTGGTCTCACACCTTCTCACGTATCTGCTGTTAAAATGATGGCGATTCCCGGCACAATGCAAAAACGCTCATTTCAATGCCAGGCGCGACAAATATAAAACTCAATTTTTAACGGTCCTTGATGCACCAGAACAGCTTTGCGGCATGCCGCCTTTTATCGTTATAAAAATCGGTGTGATCTTCACGGCTGCGCGAAAAGATGTGTAAACCAACTTAAAAAAGTGTTAAAAAAGTTTCCAGGGATGACAAAAATACTGTAATGACGGATGATAAATGCTAGAAATGCTGGAGGATGCACAATAGATCCATTTGCACTGAGCTGCATCCGCATGACAGGGAACTGATAGTAAAATCAGAAAGTTAATTTGATTAACTTTCGCACGCGCATCGACGCTGAATCAGATAGGAGGATTCGGAATGAAATTTTTAATGATCTTAATTTTTATACTCTCACTGAGCCTGGTTGCCTGTGGCGGCGATGGAGGTGGCAGCGATGAAGAAACGAATTCAGAGTCAGATGCCGACTCCGATAGCGACAGCGACGGTGACTCCGATGGTGATTCCGATGGTGATTCCGATACAGACGGTGACAGCGACAGCGACGGCGATAGCGACAGCGACGGTGACTCCGATGGTGATTCCGATGGTGATTCCGATACGGACGGTGACAGCGACAGCGACGGCGATAGCGATAGCGATGGGGACAGCGATGGAGATACGGATACAGAGACAGGTGGAGACGGTGATACGGATGCCGATGGCGATAGCGATACCGGTCATAAAACATGTGATAATCCCGCTACTTTGAAAGAAGCCGGTGAGTGCATGGAACCGCCCATGTTGATTGGTGCGGCCATTGGTAAACTGTGGGGTCCCATTGATCCCAAATGTTACGGGGAATCCAGATGTCTCAACACCGCATCTGCGGAGCACAATTATGTGACATGCGAGAATGAGATGAAGTGGCAGGTGATCGAGCCCAACAGAGGTCAGTTTGACTTCACTGAGGCCGATGCCATTGTGAACTGGGCCATCGGTGAGAAAATGAAAGTCAAAGGACACACATTGGTTTGGCATAGCCAGATGTCCGAATGGATGAATGCCCTGAATGCGGATGAGACACGCGCAGCGGTTGAAAATCACATCGTCAAGGTAATGGATCACTATAAAGGAAAACTGTATTCCTGGGATGTGGTCAACGAAGCGGTGGAGACCAGCACAAATACCGGTGACAGCGGTGCCAAGATGCGCAACACGGTATTTTATCAGCGACTGGGCAAGAATTATATCGATGAAATGTTCCAGTTTGCCCATGATCACGATCCATCGGTAAAATTGTATTATAACGATTACAGTATTGACGCGGATAATGAGAAGTTCGCTTTCGTGTACGACATGATCAAGGGCATGGTTGACCGAGGTGTTCCCATAGATGGCGTTGGATTCCAGATGCATATCGGTCCCCCAAACAATTACAAGGTGACCGGCGAGACCGTAAGTAAGAATATGAGGAAACTCACAGATCTCGGTCTGGAAGTGCTCATCTCCGAAATGGATATCAATATGTGCGGTGGACAGATCTCACAAGACACCCAGCTGGAACTGTATCATGACGTTGTGGAAGCGTGCGTGAAAAATTCAAGCTGTTCTGCCATCACCTTCTGGGGAATTGACGATCCCCGATCATGGTTGAATAATTTTGACGAAGCTCAGTGCGGTGGTAGCGGTGCTGAACCGCTGCTATTTGACGGTAACTTCGGTAAAAAAGAAACCTACAAGCGCGTTATGGCCGCTCTTACCGGCAAATAGACCGCACATTTTCTTTAGAAACATCCTTTCATAATTGTGTGATCTCCAATCGCTGATATTCGGAGTTTGTAAACAGTTGTCACTTTTTATGGGTGCACAGCGACTATACCAGTGCCTAATCCAGCTCCCGATGGCGAGTCTGGATTTGGAAGAAGGGCTTTGCGGCAATATTTGAAATTTTGATTGACAACAGTTTTTCGTTGTTGGGTGCAAAAGGAGCGCACTCGCTTTCGGATGACGCCAGGCGTTCTTCGATTTTGTTCTTAAAATGATATACCTGCAAAACGGTGAGCCGTTTTCTCAAACATTGGTACATTAGATAGCGTTGTTTATGATGAAGCGACTAAGGAGAAGTAGAACATGAAGCTGAAATTATTGAGATTGTTGATTTTGTTACTGCTAATGACGATTGTGGCCTGCAACGAAGATGACACTACTGGTTCAGATGATGATACAACTGAGGCAGATGGCGATACGGATATGGACGGCGACTCGGACTCGGATTCTGACGGAGATACGGATTCTGATGGCGACAGCGATATGGATGGCGACTCAGACGGGGATACGGATATAGACAGCGACTCTGATTCCGATACGGACGGTGATAGCGATTTTACGTGCGAATTCGATTGTGTGAATCATTGCCTTTCCTGGGGAGGCACCACACATGATGATCAATCCTGTCCGGGTGAACAACGATGTTGTTCGGACTACACCATTCCCTCTGATGCGGACTCCGACACTGATAGCGACACCGATACGGGAGGCGATACGGATGCCGATTCAGACAGTGATGCCGATTCAGACAGTGATGGCGACACCGATAGCGACGGCGATTCTGATGGCGACAGCGATTCCGATGGTCCGCTGCCAAAATTTGTTGGGAATATTACAACCGGCTATCAGGGCGCGTTGGACTACAATAATCTGGATTATTCAAAGTACTGGGATCAGGTGACACCGGAGAACGCGGGCAAATGGGGATCAGTGGAAAGCAGCGCCGGCGCGAATCGCAACTGGAATACCCTTGACCAAATTTATGCGTACACTCAGGAGAAGAAGATTATCTTTAAACAACACGCATTTGTGTGGGGAAGTCAGCAACCTGGCAATGCCGGCTCGCTGCAGGAAGCGGATGTGAAATCCTGGATGCAGCAATTCTGTGAGCGTTATCCCAACACGCCGTTAATTGATGTTGTGAATGAACCCCCGCCACACACCACTCCCAGTTTTGCAAATAATATTGGCGGCGGTACCAACGGCACCTGGGCCTGGATCGCCAATGCCTTCAAATGGGCGGACGAAGCGTGTCCAAACTCGATTTTGATTCTGAACGATTACAATACCATCGAGTGGGCCAATGACAACCAGCATATAATTGATATCGTCAACACAATAAAAGATGCCGGAGCGCCCATTGACGCCGTTGGCGCCCAGGCACACGACCTTGATCATCAATCGGTAACCACCGACACCATGAAAAGACTCATCGAAAAACTGCATAACGATACGGGCCTGCCGGTATATATCACCGAATATGACATCAGCACCACCAACGATCAGCAACAGCTGCAAAAATATCAGGAGCAGATGTCGTATTTCCTTCAGCAGGATTGGATCCCAGGGATTACCATTTGGGGGTGGATTGTGGGGCAGACATGGAGTATGGCGCCTGACAGCGGTCTGGTTAAGGGCACTTCACCCCGACCAGCCATGACCTGGTTAATGGAGCAACTTGGCAAATCATTCCCCTGATGTCTGAGTCCACAGTTCTCCTATTTCATTTCATACTTTTTTGATGTCACCTGAACATCAGGCCCTCTTTGAATCCTGTCCCTGATATGGCCCACCCCTTATCGCCTTGACCTGTTGGACCATGGTGAATGGTATTTTTGGATGTCCCGGAAGAACCAATATGAACAACCGGTTTTGACAGGTAAAAAATCACGGAATCGAGAGACGCGATCCCATGAGACGCCGGACAGTTTTGCTCTGAATAAAATGCTTCATTTTCATGAAAATATCTTCGTTTTCTATCTGAAAACACATACTCAGAAAGATGAGATTTTTGTATTGATCGTTGACCCATGCGTAGTTATCCCGGTACTGTAAAAAGTAAGAAAGGTTTTCTAAGTTAAACGATATAGTTCACCGATTTTAAAATTAGATATCATTCTATTTTATATGAAAGGAAATAATTTCATGAACGCTTTATTACGCTTGCTGAGCCTATTGGTGCTGGCATCCCTGCTGGCGATTGCAGCTTGTAACGACGATGGCGGCAATTCTGGAGATGACACGAATACAGATTCTTCCGGTGACGCGGATTCTGATGGGGATAGTGATGGCGATTCCGATGGAGATAGTGATAGCGACTCTGATGGTGACACAGATTCCGACGGGGACACTGATACGGATGGGGACTCCGATACAGATGGTGACACAGATTCCGACGGGGACACTGATACGGATGGGGACTCCGATACAGATGGGGATACCGATTCCGACGGGGACACTGATACGGATGGGGACTCCGATACAGATGGGGATACCGATTCCGATGGGGATACCGATTCCGACGGCGATGGCGACTGTGACAGTGCACCCACTTACAAAATGCCGCCGGAAAGAACCCGTTTGATAAATGGACAATTTACCGCAGATCCCTCGGCGCACGTTTTCGATTGCAAGTTGTGGTTTTTCCCATCACATGATCAGGACAATGCCTCTGGCTTCAATATGGTGGATTATCATGCGTTCTCACTGGGAGAAGACGGCAGTTTCAAGGATGAAGGCCAAATTCTGCATCTGAATGATGTGCCCTGGGCGAGCCAGTATGCGTGGGCGCCCGATATTGCCTATAAGAATAACAAGTACTTCTTCTATTTCCCGGCCAAGGACAATTCCGGTGTCTTTCACATGGGAGTTGCCATTGCAGATAGCCCAGCGGGTCCCTACAAAGCGGAAGCGCAGCCGATGCCCGATAGTTTCAGCATCGATCCCGCCGTTTTTGTGGATGACGACGGCAAGGCGTATATGTATTTTGGCGGCCAATGGGGCGGTCAGTTGGAATGTTACAACAGCGGATCTTACAACAAATCCGATTGTTCCGACGACAACGGTAACGGTGGCAGTGGCGATGGCAAACCCAGGGTGGCACAGCTGGCTGACAACATGAAGGAGTTTTCCGGGGGCGTAAAAGAAGTGAATCTGACAGGCAGCCCTCAGCGTTTCTTTGAAGGTTCCTGGGTGCATAAATACGATGGCAAATATTATTTCTCTTATTCCGATGGCCCCAATCATCAGTTGCATTATGCCATGGGCGACAGCCCCATGGGACCGTTTACCTACAAGGGAGTGCTGCTCCCGGATCACGGCCAGGGTTGGACAACCCATCACTCAGTGTTGGAATTTCAGGGCAAATGGTATCTTTTCTACCACGATTCAGCGTGTTCAAACGGCAACACCAACCAGCGTTGCGTGAAGTATGCATCCCTGAGCTATAACGCAGATGGTACCATTCAACGCGTCCAGCCCTGATACTTTCCCCTTGATGACCGAAACGAATTGTTCGGTTTACGCTCATCATTAGATAACTGCGAATTATTTCAATCTACTCTCTTTGTTTGCGTTTGTCCTTCTATGGTTCGATGCCAATTAATTAAAAATTGAAAAAAGGGATGATATGAATTTTTTGCCTGATCGATAGAATAATACAGCAATAACGGCATAATCGCGTTAGCAATTCGGATATCCCGCACCGTTAAAGAGTTTTGTAGACTTAAGAGACTAAAACCCCGACCGTTATTGAATCAAATTAACTACAAAAAATTATGAGCGTACTTTTTTACAGGTCTTTTGCAATCATTCAAGGTACTATGATCTGGTACATGTGGCGAGAGATGTCGCAGGTACTGCATGTTTTGAAAAGAAACTGCAAATTTAATTGAATTTGGGTAAGGCGCTACCTAACTAAATTAGCGGGATGGAACGCAACACATGGTGTTGATTACGTTTTCCCTAATTTTACCTCACAGGAGCCTTATACCATACATGCAATGGACATTCAGACCTGGTTCGTCCAATGTTCTGCTAAAAGACCGTTTTTATGAACTTATGACTGTAAAAAGAATTCAGCAGTCGAGAGGAGCGCGAAATGATGAGAATTCTAATACTATGTTTGCTTGGTGCGTTGATTTTATACGGTTGTGGCGAAGATCCCTCTGACAGAGGAGATGATAACAATTCAGATTATTTAAGTGAATCCGATGGGGATTCCGACAGCGATTCGGATGGGGATTCCGATGGTGATTCTGACACGGATGGTGATAGCGATACGGATGGCGATAGTGATAGCGATGGCGATAGCGACACAGACGGTGATTCAGACAGCGATGATGATACCGATAGCGATGGCTCGTGTGAGGCCGAATGCGTCGCCCATTGCATGTCGTGGGGCGGTACAACGGTACAGGGAACTTGCCCTGGGGACTTGAAATGTTGCAGCGGCGCGGTACAACCCGATGCGGATGCAGATACGGATACGGATGGCGATGCGGATACGGATGGCGATGCGGATACGGATGGCGATGCGGATACGGATGGCGACGCCGATGGCGATACGGATACGGGTCCCATCGTTTCCACCTGTACCGAGGCGGACAAGCAGGTATGCAGCACATATGAGGTGAACAAGCATTGCGGTCTCACCTACGAAATCTGGACGGATGGATCTGCCGGCTGTATGACAAATACCAAGGATGGATTCAAGGCGGAATGGAACAACGGCAATGCCAATTATCTTGCGCGAAAAGGTGTTAGACCCGGATCGAAAGAGCCAGTGGTGACCTATAGCGCCGACTACAATCCAAATGGGAACTCCTATCTCGCCATTTACGGATGGACGCAGAATCCGTTGATTGAGTACTATATCGTTGACAGTTGGGGCAGCTGGCGTCCGCCAGGAACCAACAAAATTGGCGAAGTGGAAGTGGATGGCGGCAAGTACGACATTTACAAGAGCACCCGCGTGAATAAACCATCCATCGAAGGCAATACCACTTTCGACCAGTTCTGGAGCGTGCGTCAGGAAAAACGAACCAGCGGCACCATTACAGTTGCGCCACACTTTCAAGCCTGGTCGGATTTCGGGTTGACTATGGGATCATTCTACGAGGTGTCCATGGTGGTTGAAGGGTATCAGAGTTCTGGCAGTGCCACCGTGCAGGTGTCCTTCAAATAAGCGCCTTCTTTATTCTTCCCAATATTTTTTATATTCACTATCGAAGTAAAATCGGCTGATTAAGGATTCAGGAAGGCTCAATCATGTCTTTGAGGCGGGTGAGGAGGCTTAACGCTTCCAAAGGGGTGATGCGGTTGATGTCGATTTCCTTGATGATCCGCTCCACTTCGGAGGGTCTGGGTCGTGCAAATAAATCCAGCTGAGGGGAATGGCGTGCCTTTGGGGGAACTTTTCCGGTGGGTGTTTTGGGCTCATCCTGTTCCAGACTGGTAAGGATGTCTCTGGCGCGTTGGACCACCAGTTCGGGTAATCCGGCCATTTTGGCTACCTGTATTCCAAAAGAGTGACTGGTCCCTCCTTCAACGAGTTTGCGTAGGAATACCACTTCTTCGCCGTATTCCCGGGCAGCCACATGATAGTTGGCCGCGTTGGACTTCATGTTGGCCAACTCCACAAGCTCGTGGTAGTGGGTGGCAAACATGGTTTTGCATTGCACAGCATCGTGCAGATACTCCCCAACGCTCCAGGCGATGGACAGTCCATCAAACGTGCTTGTACCGCGACCCACTTCATCGAGAATCACAAGACTATCTCTTGTGGCGCTGCGCAAAATGGTGGACGTTTCGTTCATTTCCACCATGAAAGTGGACGCGCCGCGAGCGATATTGTCGGAAGCGCCCACTCGGGTAAACAGGCGATCGGTTAACGAAACATCCGCAGCAGCCGCGGGGACGAACGACCCCATTTGCGCCATGATAGTAATCAGTGCCACCTGTCGCATCACAGTGGATTTACCGGCCATGTTGGGACCGGTGATCACCATTAATCGTTCGCCGTCTACATCCAGGCGAACGTCGTTGGGCACAAACGGTACTTTGCTGAACATGGTTTCCACCAGAGGATGGCGTCCCTCCTGAATACTAATGATTCCTTTTTCGTTGATAAGGGGCATTACATAATTGTATTTGCGCGCCACTTTGGCAAGTGCGCAGGCGCAATCCAGCGACGCAATGCGGGAACTGATGCTTAAAATGCGGGGGATGTGTGCCTGCAGTTTTTCAAGCAGCGCTTCGAACAATTCTTTTTCAAGGGATTTACGCTTTTCGTCTGCAGTGAGTACTTTCGATTCCCACTCTTCGAGCTCGGGAGTGATAAAACGTTCACCATTTACCAGAGTCTGTTTGCGGATGTAATCGTCGGGAACATTTTTAAGATTGGATTTGGTAACAAGTATAAAGTAGCCAAAGACTTTATTGTAAGAGACCTTAAGAGAGCTGATACCGGTGCGAGCGCGCTCTCTGGCTTCCAGCGATGCGATGAAATCCTTGGCAGAGGAAACCGTTTCCACCAGGTCATCGAGGGTGCTGTTGTATCCCTTTTTAAAGATGCCGGCGTCGCTGCGGGAAACAGGGGGTTCATCCACCATAGCCTCCACCAGCGCACTGCAGAGATCTTCGGCCCGGTCGAGGGGTCCCCCCAGGATGTCTGCGGCATCGGGAGCGGGGCAACTGGTGAGCAAATCGTCCAGGTTAGGCAGTGCCAGAAGAGAATTGCGAAGAACGCCAATGTCACGCGGAGACGCGGCGTTCATGCCGATGCGCGCTGAGATGCGCTCCATGTCTGCGATGGTATCGAGAAACTCATCGGTATCATTGCGAAAAGTAGCATCGTCAAAAAACAGGGAGACACGCGTCAGCCGACGGCGAATGGCATTGGCGTCGAACAGGGGATAGTTGATCCAGTGACGCAGCATGCGGGCGCCCATGGGCGTTTGTGTAACATCCAACAACCACAGCAGAGATCCTTTTTTATGGCCGTCACTGGTTTGCACCAATTCCAGATGTGATTTGGTGGCTTCGTCGAGCACCATGTGATCGGTGATATTGTAACGGGTAAATTTGGTTCTCGGTAACCCGTCTTTGGGGCGAGTGGTGCGGATGTATGATACCACAGCGCCGGCCGCCCGACCCAGTAGCGATGACTCTTCGAAAAGTTCCTGTGTGTCAGTTTCGCCAATGACCTCGTTAAGATTCTCCACAGCGGCGGCGGTGTCAAAATAGGCGTCTTCTATGGCTGAAATATAACAATCGGGAAGTACGGTTTTGAGTTTGGAAAATTCCTGAGCCAGACTTTCAGCGACCAGCAATTCCCGCGGTTCGAGGCGGAACACTTCGCCGGTGAGCGCGCCGGCCCCAAGTACCTGAGTGCCCTTGAACTCGCTGGTGGACGCATCCATGCATGCCAGTGCATACAGTGTGTTGTCGCCGTCGCCGTCCGACAGGGGAAGTACCGCCGCCAGAAAATTGTTGGTTTTGGAATCCAGATTCTCTTCGTCGAGAATCACCCCCGGCGTAATCACGCGCACCACTTCCCGTTTTACGAGTCCCTTCACCTTTGATGGGTCTTCCATCTGTTCGCAAACGGCCACTTTAAAGCCCTGCTCTATCAGTCTGGACACATATTGCACAGAGGCGTGATGAGGGATGCCGCACATGGGAATGGGATCCGGCGCATTTTTATTGCGACTGGTGAGGGTTAAATCGAGTGCTTCAGCGGCCACAATGGCGTCTTCAAAGAACATTTCGTAAAAATCGCCCATTCGATACATCACAATCGCTTCGGGATATTGATCTTTAATGGACATGTATTGTCGCATCATGGGCGTGTCGCTGCCACTATTGGTTTTTTTCTGAAATTTCCGAAGTTGTTTCACCATGTAGCGTCTATAGCATGCTCTATCGCAGAATGCCTACCCCCAAATCAGCAGCTAATGGGTGAGAAACGGAAAATATAATTGCCTTTTCACACTGGGCCAATTGATGTTAAACAGTAACCAATTATGAAATTTACAGGGCACGCAATGCTATTTGAGTCATCCCGAAGGCCGTTTACCGCCAGATGCTTGTCGATTGTTTTCCCATGCATACTTTTGTGTTGCATCGTCGCTTGCGAACAGAGCGAACACTCGTGTACGGAGACCATATACGATGGGGACAATCCCGATATTTTCATGATGGGACAATCCAATGCCAACAGCGACCTGGCGCGGGCGATTATTCGCGAAAGCGGTATGTCGGTGCACCAGATAAATCACGGCGGACAACGCATCGAGACTTGGTTGGAGCCTCCTGACCAGTGGTTGGATGAGGATGTCGATTTTTTGGGCGACCGGGAATTTCAGTATTTTGTCTGGTTTCAGGGAGAATCGAATCGAAATGGATATCCGGGCTACGAAAGGAAGCTGAAGCAAATTTTGTCTGCGGTCAGCCCAGACAAAACCACGGAGGTAATTATTGTGGGTGTTTGGATGGACGATGAGGATATGACTGAATTTCGAGCCTATCAAAAAGAAATGTGCGACAGAAATGCACATTTCCATTACGTGGATTCCAAAAACTGTGCACGAAGGGACGGCATTCATCTGTCGGCATATGGGCAATATCAGCTGGCTCGAAAAATTCGGTTGCTTATTGAATCGTTGGAGTAATCCTCATGCAATGATGCATATCCGGATGTTTTAAGGACCTGTCATGCTGACTGTCATGAAACGGACTGATTCTCGGATTGGATCAACAGTCGGGATTGGGGGCGTGCATGTTTTCAAATTCGTTTTCTTTGGTGAAATATATCCAACTCCGCCACAGATCCCTGAACGCGCCGGGAGCAATCGGGTGATTCAAGTCCTTTAGCAGGGTCACAATCTGTTTTAGCTGGACGTGCATTAAATCATAGCTGATCAACAGCTCCCCCATGGGCACCGCGGTAGCTTCCGTTAGGGTGTATGCCGTGCGCGGTGAAAGCAGGGAGCGTTTCACAAAGCATTTGTACACGGTAGCTACTATGATGCCCACCATTGTGAAGGAAAATGGCGCCGATCTCGTTCGTCTGGTTCACACAGCGCGACGGGAGCAGGCGCAAATGATTATTGAGGGCGACGAAGAAACCACCACCGGGGTTACTCGTTTGTTGCGGATGCCGGATGATAATGTGCTTTCCTATCGGGTCATTGCAGTGAATAACGCGGCCATAAATCACTTATTCGATAACCGGTACGGTACGGGTTAAAGCACATTGGATGGTATAATGCGGGTCACCAATCGATTGTTTTGTGGAAGCGTGTTTGTGGTGGCCGGGTACAGCTGGCGTGGGCGTGGGGTGGTCCGACGGGCTCAGGGAATGGGGGCAAAGGTCGTTGTGACCGAAGTGGATGCGGTCAAAGCACTCGAAGCAGTGATGGACGGGTTTCGAGTGACGCCAATGAGCCAAGCGGCGACGATTGGCAATTTTTTTATTACGTGACTGGCAACACGTCGGTAATTGACGCCTCTCACTACCCTGACTGAAAAAACAAATTACGTTTCTGTCCGCATGGCGGTCCGGCATGTGACAGCGGCGAAACCGGATGGTTTCTGCGGACGGGTCAAAAATGGTTGGAAAGTGCTGCGCGGGTAAAAAGGGGGCAGTGGTTTACTCTACAAACACTGGTGAACAATATGGCTCCGCATATTCGCCGCATGAAATGTCACAGGCGTCGCAGAAGATGCATTGCAAATATCCCATATACAACTGGTAGGCCTTCCCTTCCACGCCGCCTTTTTCCTCGATACAGGCATTTTGCGCATCTTCCCGGTTTGGGGCATCCCAATTCCACGACGCGTTCATGCATTCTTCGAGTTCCACACAGTCTTCGTTATTTTTACAGTCCATGGTGGCTTCGGTGCAGGGACCGCCCCACCCCGCCCATGAGAAACAGGCGGTTTGGCCGGGACGTGTTTCCTCTTCAAAGCAGGCGCCGTCAGGAGAGTTTATCACCTGCGCGCTGTCGCATTGGGGGAAATCGTCGGTATTCTGTCCGCAGGAGATGGCGCAGGCGTCGCAGGCGATACAATTGGTGATGTCGTTATATTTTTGTATAGTATCGCGGGAGGCTTCTGATTGTTCCATGCAATGCATTGAGCAGGCTTCCCATTCTTCGCCCGTTAGGCAGTCCCCATTGGGGCAGCATTCATTCGTTTGGCAATCATAATAACTGGCGCAACGTTCATCCATCAGACAATTTTCAATTGCATCCTGACACTTTGGAGTGGCCATGGCGCATCCCCAGCATTCGGAGTAACAATCAATGTTCTTTCCGTCACATTCGTCGTAATCGTATTCGCACCAGCAATCTACACTGTACCAGCATTCGTGATATCCGTCGTGAATGATTTCGCAGTGTTCCTCTTCGATGCATACTTCGTAGCCGCCGTCACAGTCCGTATCGGTATCACTGTCGGAATCGCCATCGGAATCCCCATCGGAATCCCCATCGCCGTACCATGGGTCACAGTTTTCCCAATCACATGCGTCATACGGGTTGACACATTTGTAATTGCCATCAATGACAGTGCAGATTTCGTTTTTAATGGTGCAATCGTCATAGTCCTGAAAATTCCAGCCGTCCCAATCGCACATCTGCAGCATATTGCCATCACAACGGGTTTCTCCGGGATTGCAGTACCACCAGTCTCCGTCCGCATCGCTGTCGCCATCGGAATCGCCATCGCTGTCGCCATCGGAATCGCCATCGCTGTCGCCATCGGAATCGCCATCGGAATCGCCGTCCATGTCACCATCTGAATAATCCGATTCGTTTTCACTGACAACCAGCTTGTCAGTCCATTCCCCAATGTCGTCATTGCAGGACGTCATTACAAATGACCAAAGCACCATAAATAAAAATAATTGTTTGTACATGCGATTACCTCTCTGGGTTGATATTGCCTTTCGGGCAATATTGGTTTTTCCCAATTAATAAATCCACCGAATGGAACAACATGGCCAGGAGTGGCATTCCTTTGCAACCATTCGGTTTGTGTTCATAATTGTTGTGTAGATTAGATGGGAAAACAGACCACTTTTATTGAACGAAAAATTGAAATCGTGATTGAATTTTCCTCAACCACATGCAGATGAGTTTTCATTTAGCAGTCAGAGCATCCATGCAATCGCAAGGCCTTCATGACAATATATTGGGGACTATGCTAACGTATATTACCAAAAGTAATTTCGCTAATGCGTCTACTGATTTGTGGTGTGGTGTCTGGATTGGGAACGGGCCGCTTGCTTATTCGGGGAGTAATTTATTCATTCAATCGGTTGTGAGCAAAAAAATTCTGCGTCCGTGGCGCATGAAATATTACATGCGTCGCAAAAAATGCATTGTGTATAATCTGCGTACAACTGGTAGATCTCACCTTCCATGCCGCCTTTTTCCTCAATGCACTTCTTTTTATGTTCTCCACCGTCATTGAAGTCCCATGATTCGTTTATACATGCTTCAAGATCAACGCATTCGCTGTTCTTTTTGCAGGCAGCGGTGGCTTCGGTACAGGGACCACCCCAGCCCGCCCACGAGAAACAGGCGATTTGATTATCGGTTATCAAATCAGCCGCGAAGCACGGATTGTCGAGGCTGTTGACCTCGTCTGGATTGGCGCATTGGAAGAAGTCACTGGTATTTTTGAAGCAGGAAATGGCGCAGACGTCGCAGGCGATACATTCGGTAATGGCATCATACAATTGAATAGCTTTGCCGGAGGCATTGGACTTTTCCCTGCATTGGTCAATGCAGGACGCCCATTCATCGCCTGTCAGGCAGTCTTGACCATCGGTACAGCATTCGTCGCGCTGGCAAGTATAGTATTGGGCACACTCATCATTTTTCAGACACTGTTCTGCCTTTTCCTGGCACTGAGGTGTACCCATGGCGCATCCCCAGCAATCATCGTAGCAGTCAATATTTTCGCCGTCACAATTTGAAATACCGTCTACGCACCGGCATACCACAGTGTTCCAGCAACTGTAAATTCCGTCGCTCAAGATTCCGCAGTGTTCCTCTTCGACGCATATTTCGTTTCCAGTTTCACAATCCGTGTCGGAATCGCTGTCGGAATCGGCATCGGCATCGGCATCCGCATCTCCATACCACCAGCCACAGTTTTCCCATTCGCATTCGTCATAGGGGTCCACACATTTATGATTGCCATTGATGACCGTGCAAATCTCGTTTTTAATGGTGCAATCGTCATAATCCTGAAAGTTCCATCCGTTCCGGTCACACCTCTGCAGCATACTGCCCTCGCATCGGGTTTCGCCCGGGTTACAATACCCCCAATCGCCGTCCGCGTCGGTGTCGCTGTCCGTATCGGTATCGCCGTCCATATCTGCATCTCCGTCTGTATCCGAGTCCCCATCCACGTCGGAATCCGTGTACGATTCTTTGCTCGACTCATCTTTTAACTTGTCGGACCACTCCGAAAAGTCATCCTGACATGCCGTTGACACAAATGATGCGAAAGCGAGAAGCAAGAATAGTTTTTTGTTCATGCGATTACCTTTTTTGTAAATATTGCCTGGTGGCAATAGTGTTTTTTTATGGCGCATTTATGGTTCTGAACCAATCTGCCCGCACACACTGGGCATGCTTGAAAACGCCAAAAATTTTCAATTTCTCTGGAACAGAACAACGTCACCTGATGCTGGATTTAAGGTTCTGTCATTCCAAATGTTGTTCACAAATGGTGTGTATGTTAGGTAGAGAAACAGACCACTTTTCCCTAAAAAAAAATAAAAAAATCAGTGAGCTGGTACTGACACACGCCACTGATTCCTTGTATGCGGTATTGGGATTGGCATATACTCATTTTTCTGCTCGGTCATTTGGCCGAATCGGCCTGGAAAGGAAAAAGAATGCTTCGAGGATGTATCGTAATCATAGCAGGGATGGGGTTTTTCCAGATGGCCGCGTGCAATCGTTCCCCGTATCTTGAAGACGACGACGAAGAAGTGGTCATTTTACACGACACAGAGGGCATTCAGGTATTGGGGACCGATTCTTTGGATTGTGTCGCCGGTTCCGATGGCTGTGGCGACACATCGACGGATACAGACCGTGATTCAATGACCGCCACAGAGGAGATCACTGAAGATTCAGATGTTGGGGATACCTTGTCCCCGGCGGATACCGAAAACTGTTACGGTCCCGACTGGAATATGGAAACGGCGTATGCAGACGATGCAACCGGTTGCCCCTGCAATCCGGTATCAGATGAGGCATTCTGCAAAGAAAACGTTGCGCTGATGTGCGACGACACGTCCGGCCAATGGATGGCGGTAGAGGAGGGTCCCTGTGCGATGGTGGAGGTGGAATGAGTCGACGGGAATTTGGAGTTTAGCGGGTTGCGGGGGGGGCCGGGCGCAATGGTCTGGCGGGGTTTCCGCAAACAACCGTGTCTGGCGGCACATTCCGGGTGACCACACTGCCCGCTCCCACCAGACTTCGGGCGCCCACCTCCAGGCCGCCCAGCACCACACTTGCAGCGCCCAGGTAACAGCCCTCTTCCACAGCGACCTCTCCGCACAGAACGGCGCCGCTGGCTAGAATGGCATGGGATTTAACGGTGCAATCGTGACTGATCACACATTGGGGCAACACCATGACGTGAGTGTCCAGTACCGCACGGGCACATACGGTTGCATTGGCCAGAAGCACCGTTCCTGGCCCCAGTGACGCAGAGGGGGAGACCACCGCGCCGGGATGGACGATGGTGGCAAACCGTCCGGGCGCCAGTTCGGTTTTACGGATGCATTCGGGTTTGTCCGGATAACTGGTGCTGCTGCCAATGCCATTGACAAACAGGGCGTCGGTGTATCGGCAGGCATCGGTCAGCGGTCCCAATACCCTTTTGTTAAAGAACTGTCGTTCCATCGTCGCCGGGTCATCATCGAGGAATCCCAGAACAGTGTATGTGGGGGCGACGTGATTGATGGCGTCTACGGCGTCGAGAATATCCATGCAATTGCCACCGGCGCCCAGGATGATCAGCGGTTGCATGTTATTTTTCTTCCTTGCAGAATTTCCGTACGGATTCGAGGGGAACCGATGTTTTTTTGGCCACGTCCTCCAGAGACAGGCCTTCAGCATGCAATCGTATTACAAACCAGGGGATGGATTCCCCCACTTCGACCAGGTTTCCATCGGGATCGAAAAAACGCACCGTGCGCTGTCCCCATATTTCCTGTATAACAGTGTGCAAGGTGTTGATTTGATGCCCATTAAGGCGTTCGGTGGCCCCTTCGAAATCATCGGTTTCAAAGCGACGTTCCATGTTTCCATTTTGATTGGGTTTTTGGGACAGGTACTCTCCCGCCACGTGATCCGCCGCCGGACACCAGATGGATAGTCCTCCGGACAATACCACGTAGGCGCCAAAATCAGACGTTACTTCCTGTTCCAAAACATCCTGATAAAACCGGGCAAGGACACGGACGTTTCGCGTTACAATAACAGACGAATGAAAACGAATGGTCATGACGCCTCCCTGTTTACTGAAAAGCGTAGTGCATCATTGAACGATTTGTTCAAGGGCCGCCAGCAGGGCTTTTATTTCGCGGTATGCCCCCACACTGATGCGCAGGTAATTGTCGATACGGGGTCCTTTAAAGTGGCGTACGAAAATATTCTGTTCGCGCAGCGCCTCCATGATAACCGTCGCATTGATTTTATGGGTCGCGAAAACAAAGTTCGCTTTAGAGGGCAGCACTTTAAATCTGAGTTTCTGCAAGCCCTTTGTGAGAAAATCGCGGTTAAAAATGATTTGCTCAGTGGTTTCGGCAAAATATTTTTTATCCTGAAAGGATGCCGCACCGGCCACAATCGCCAGCCTGTCCATGGGATAGGAATTGAAGCTGTTTTTGATACGTTCCAGTCCTTCGATGAGCGATGAGTCGCCGCAGGCGAATCCCACGCGCATTCCGGCCATTCCCCTGGATTTGGACAGGGTTTGTACCACCAGGAGGTTTTGGTACTTGTCTATCAATGGAATGCAACTTTCACCGCCGAAATCCACATAGGCCTCATCCACCACCACAACGGTATCGGGGTTGGCCTGCAACAGTTGCTCAATGGCGACGGGTTTCAAATATACGCCTGTGGGTGCATTGGGATTGGGGAAAATGATTCCGCCGTTTTTAAGGTGATAATCCGACACGTCGATTTCGAACTGCGCGTTAAGCGGAATTTGAACACTCTCAATCTGATACAGTTGACAGTACACAGGATAGAAACTGTACGTAACATCTGGAAAAAGAATGGGTTTTTTTCCCTTGAAAAACGCAACAAACAGATGGGCCAGGACTTCGTCGGAACCATTTCCGCAAAACACCTGATCTGCGTTGATGCCATACCATGACGCGATGGCTTTCTTAAGTTCGGAAGCAGATGGATCGGGGTATCGACGCAACTCCGAGTTGGCCTGTTCCGCGATGGCCTTCAGCACGCCCGGGGCTGGACCGTACGGATTCTCGTTGGTGTTCAGTTTGATAATGTTGTCTACCTGAGGTTGCTCCCCGGGCACATATGGAACCAATGCTTTGGTGATTTCACTCCAAAACCGACTCATGCAGCCTCCTTGTTTTGCGCGCGCACTGCTGCAAATACTGCAGTTACACTGAACAATAGTTTGTATTCAGCTTCGCAGGTATACACCGAAGCCAGGCATCAGGTCTATCAAATCTTTGATTGTTCAACCAATGAGAGTGCCGTGGCAAAAGCGTGTGAGTCGGCACCCGTTTCAAAGCGAACAACAACGTGGAAAACACATTTTTGGCGCCTCTGTTGCTTTGGTGGTATTTAGGGCGGCTTTTATGACATATGGGGCTACAGTATCCCGTTGTCCGACCGATTATAAAGTTGCTGAAAAGTTCTATTGAAACGGTATCTTTTCGTGACCTCAGCATCTTTGGTTGAAACGGGGACATCATGGGACAGAGAAACGCCGGCGTCGTTCGCGTATGGAAAATGACCTTCTTTTGGATTGGAATGGGCCTGGTTTTTTGTATCGGCTGCAATAACCATTCGGACGCTGTAGTTGCATCTGTCAGTGATGACGTTCGGGTGGTGGAGGCCTCATTCGCAAAGGACGCAAGTCCAACCTTATTTCTGGATGATGAGAGTCACGAATCATTGCTGGCCGATTTTTTTCAGCGCCCCGACGCGTACGCCCTTGCAAACCGGTGCTGCAGTTCCTTTGGCAGGATGGACGAATGCTGGTGGCGGGATGCCATTGCGGATGGCGTTACTTGCCAAACAGATGCGGATTGTGTCTATGATGTGGTGGGTGCCTGCGTTAAAGAGGAATATGGCCCGGGGAATCTGGGGGTGTGCCGCTGTCGGCCCGAGGTGATGACGGACTGCTTTGACCTGGCAAACGGCAAAGACGGAGTTTGTATTACAGATCCCGCCAATCCCGAATCGGGGATGTCTCTGTGCGGGCCATCGTTTTGCAATGGGTATTTCACCTGCAGCTGTGATGGCGGATGCGAGTGGTGGGATACAAATGACCGTTCAAATACGCCGCAGCAGGTGGCGCAGCGCGAAAGTGGGAGTACGGGCGCATCGGTGTATTGCTGTGAGGGAAATTATCCATGGGGAGGGAACGCCATTGTCACCTTTTACAGTGTAGACACGTGCATACCAGAGGGTTCGATGGCGTGTGTGACCGATGCCGAATGCGATGATGGGAATCCGTGTACCAGGGATATATGCACCATCTCCAACAGCTGCGCCTATTTGCCCATGGCAGACAATACGGTGTGTGGCGTTGACACCAATCCATCTGATTGTGTGGGCCCCGATGTGTGTGTGTCGGGAGTTTGTGAAAGAGGCTTGAATTATCTGCCCGAAGGAACGTGGTGCGGCGCAGGCGCAGATACCACACCCGATAACTGCATCGTTGGATTTCAGTGTGACAGGCAGGCGAATTGCCGGGAAACCTATGCTCACCCCGGGACCCCATGCGCCCTTGATGAAGACGCGTTTCCCTCGTCCTGCTGGCAGGGAGTTTGCGGGTCCGTTTCAAAGCCGGGAAAGTTTTTCAAAATAGCCAATGACGTGTCAGATGGGGTCTGTCACGAAATTAAACGACGGTCACCGATGCACAGCAGTTGCGCCGGGGGCGGTTTCCTGGCGGGGGACATGGGGTCGTTTAGCAATGCCGAAACCGGCGTTTTGAGCATTAGCGGCGCCACCACGTGCGCCGGTGATGCCTCAACAGCGGCGGCGGCGGGGTGTGTGACGCCTTCGGGGATGTTTTTCGGCGCGGGCGCCAAAGATGTAGTGCATTCTTTCGGGTACACCACCACCAACGCAGTGCAGCATCAGCTGTATGGATTTGTGGTAACCCTGACCGCGGATTTTCAGGCGGTGTTGTACGCGCAAACAGACGAATGTACCGATGGTGCAGTTAAAGGCCACTCCTGTCAGTGGCATCCGGAACTGGGCAACGGTGGGCCACCGGCGCCCTATGAATATGCCGCCAATAATCAGGGCCGAGACTGGCAGGGAAATGACCAGCGGTGCAGCCTGGATGGCGCCACCGGTTATCAGTGGTGTCGGCGCTCCTTTGAATGGACGTACCCCGAAGCGGTAACCAATTGCGGCCACAATTTGGATGGTGGACTCGTTTGCCATCGCACCGCACCCTATGTGGCACAAACATTTATCTATCCCATCAATGATGAAAGCGCCACTCATCATCGGGTATACATTCACGTGGATGGCGCCACGGCTCCTGATGAAGGCAATTACACCCTCCACGTGGAACGTGTGAAATGGCAAAATGGTCAGTGCGAGCGCATGCTGGACGGCCCCCGGGTATACGATATTACGGATGTGTCCTCTGACCGTGTATATCTGGGAAATCTTAAAGGCGTGGCCAACAGCGACCACAGTACGGGCAGCAGTGCCTGCGGAGGATATGAGTGCGGGGCCTTTTGGGGCGGCAAAAATCGACGACACGGCATCCAGAAAGCCACGCCGTTCTGGCCCAATGCCGCGTACTTCAGGATTGCACCAAACAAAGATACTCAGTATTGCATTCAAACCGATCACGTGGATGTCCCCCACGCCGTGCATCCGGTGCTCGAAGTGCGAAAGCTCGACAATGTTCCCCTGAATAACCGCAACGATCTGTGCCAGGGACGCTGGAGTCCCGTGATGAATGCCGATGCGGCAGAAGGTCCTTTAGGCATCCAGTTTGAGGCGCGGGCCAATGAGACATATCTGGTGCTGTTGTCCGAAAAACGTCCGGCCGCGGGGCCGTGCCAGGACCACTGCAACTATCGATTGATGGTCTACGAAGGCAAATGCCGTGCGCCGGATGTGTTGATGGTATCTCCATCGTCGATCACTTCTTTTCAAGACAGCTGTGTCCCCAACGGGTGTGAAGATGCACCGGTACGCTCCACCATTGATTTGACCGGGCATTTTTCAGGATGTGTTTTTGTGCCGGAAAATCCGGCGCTCCACCTGGCGAGCTGGAACTGGCGGCCCGACCGTCTGGAATCCATTGCGGTAAACGGTACGCCACTGGCCAGTGGCGATTTGTGGCTGCCCGGGGAATTGCCCGTCACCTGCAACGACGGATGGTATCTGGATATTGTGTTCAATCATTTGTCATCTCACCTGGAAGTGAAACCATGAGTATATCGGCACAAATCAACTTTTGTCAGGGTTGGCTTCTCTTGTTCGCGCTGTCATTGCTTTTTGTGGCGTGTGCGCCCAAAGAGGGCGGCGTTCAATGCACTGTGGATGCGGATTGTGGCGCCGCTGCGTCGCGCTGGTGCCACAATGGCCAGTGTGTTAAAACAGAACAGCGAAAACGGGGCTCCGTTTTACCGCTGAGTTATCGTATGAAAGGACGCTTTGCCGTGCGCCCGGATTTGGTGAACGAGCTGCGCACTCAGGCTATTTTGGCAGTGGACGAAACCATGAATGACACGTCCCAATCCCGGGATTTTTCCGAGGTTCTGTGTACGTCTCATAATGAGTGCGATGACCATAATCCGTGTACGAGCGACTATTGCAATGCGTCCGTATCTCCCGCCCATTGCGATACCATGCCAAAGGCCGAGGGAAGTCTGTGTCAAAAAGGCGACCCCTGTTACGGCAGATCCACCTGCCGGCAGGGTCGATGTGTGGCGCAGACACCGCCCTGTGGCAGTGAGGTGATGGAAACTCAGTGCGCCCGATACGAACCCAGCTGTGATGCAGTCAATGACTTCATGTGTTCATATACGATGACATCCATTCGGGAAAATGAACCCTGTTATCAGGGCGATCCGTGTCAACAGGGCGTTTGTCAGCGCGGTGAATGTGTGGGGGCGGACAATCCGTGTGTTGGGCTGGGAAATGCCTGTACGGCGTATTCGTGCAAACGAACCGGTGATGCAATTGATGATTATTCGTGTTTGCCCATCAGCGCGCCGGATGGACAGGAATGCCTGCTCAAATCCACCGAGACCCCTTGCCATGTGGGCAGTGAATCGCCCGATTTTATCAAGGGATACTGCGTAAGCAATGGAGACGGCTCTGAATGCATTGTTGGACCCAACCGAAAATGCTACGACAGCAGCCATCCAAATATCTGTACCGCGCACGTATGCCGGATGAGCGATGGCAGTTGTGAGCCCCTGATGCCCCTTGACGTGTCTGTTCATGTGGCTTGTGGCGAAACGGTGGTGCTGGAGGCGGCGGATTTCATCACGCGGGATTATTATCACTATGGGGATGGTCCCTGCGCCGCCTTTGATGTGCGCGGCCGGGAAGTGGCGCTGACAGTGGCGTTGAGCGCTCCTGCCGCAGTGGATATTGAGGTGAGGGACGAAGGCGGACAGGATATTTCGCTGCATCATCTGGCCAATATGTGTGATCCGCAAAGCTGTATTTCGAATGCCTACGACGAATTACAAATACCTTACATGACGCCTTCGGATGCGGTTCTGGTGGAAGCCGGCATTGGGAATCCACCGGCGCGCATTGAAATCGCGGTGCGATGCAGAAAGACGTCAATATAGCTGCAATTTAACCTCAAAAACCGATATGTTCCGATTGGGTTAAAATATTTTTTTAAAAATGGATTTTTGTGGACGATATTCTGACATTCCGTAGTCGAGTATGTATAATGATATGTTAACCGGAGCTATTTCTTTGGCGGGAGTCCCAAAGAATGTTTTTGGCAATCAAATTAAGAGGTTTCCATGCAGCACTTAAGTAAAACAGCAACTCACACCGGCGTTGTGGCGCTGCCATTGCTGGCGGGTGTGTTGTGGATAATGGGATGTCAGGAGTTGAACCAGAGTCCTGATACGACTGGCGCACGTGTCGACAGCGATGTGGTGTGGTCACAGACCACTGGCGGGATGAGAGTGCCAGAGGGAGAACAGGCGTCGGTGGGGGCGGAGTTGAGCCGTGTTCTTTCCGGCGCAGCGTTTAAACCGGCGGTGGAGGAGTGCTGCACCAATGTGGGCAAGAAGGATGAATGCTGGTGGGAGGATGCCGTTCATGACGGGGTGACCTGCATGGCGGATAAGGATTGCCCCTCTAAAAACTGCATTAAAAATCTGATTCGTCCGGGGGTTACGGATACCTCGGGAGAATCGTTGGGATTGTGCGCCTGTAACGCCACCGGCGCCAATCTGTGCAATGACGAATTGTACGGTATGAGTGGGATATGCATGTTCAGCCCGGATGATCCGGCGGATACGGATACCAGCGGCAGCGGGCAGTTCGTATGTGGCCCGTCGTTTTGCAATGGATACCTCAAGTGCAGCTGTTTTGGTGGATGTGAATGGTGGTATCAGACGACGGATACCGACAAACTCGATTGGACGCCCAACGACGTGGCTGCGGAACAGGGCGACGGCGTGTTGTGCTGTGAGGGCAATTATCCCATTGGCGGCCGTTCGGACGGCGGCGTGTTTAAAATCGTAACGTATTACGGCGAGGGGAGCTGCAATCCCGAGGTATCGGTACAGTGCATTAATGATGCGGAGTGCAACGACAACAGTCCGTGCACCATCGACGTTTGCAATTCCACCACCAACCTTTGCGAATATATCGATGCGGCAGATGGCGTGGTCTGCAGCGTGGATAGCGACACTACCGACTGTTACGGTCCGTGGGAGTGCGTGGGGGGCTTTTGTGTGCATGTCAATCCCCCTTACGCGGACAGCGATCCCTGTGGCGAGCCGGATACAGACCCCAATGATTGTGTCGATGGCCATTTTTGCATGAGCGCTGTATGTCTGCCGGATAACAGAGCCGTGGGCGACCAATGCAATACAGGGCTGGATACCGATACCAACAATTGTCTCGATGGATTTGAATGTGATGCATCCCAGCAGTGTATTCAAGTCAATACCCCGGCGGCGACGCCCTGTTTTTTGGACACCGATGACTATCCGCCCAACTGCTGGTATGGCGCCTATTGCGGAAAGCTGGATACGGATACCACGGTTTTGCCGCCGAATCCCGGTACGCCCAATACGGGCGCGTGCATGGAAGTGAAACGGCTGTCCGCCACCAACGAGGACTGCAACAGCGCCGAAGCACTGGCCGATTTTACGGGCAGTGTGGCCCAATCGGTGACGGTAACCGGATCTACTGTATGCGCTGTGAATAACTATCAGTCTGCCGGCAACAATTGTCTCGAATCCATCAACAGTGCGGTTCAACTGGGCGCCAATGCAGGTGATGTGGTATATTCCTTCACCTATACGCCGGACCCTGCAGCCACCAGCCTTTATGCGTTCCTGGTCACTGTGGACGCGGATTTTGACGTGACTGTCTATGCCAAAGGCAACGACTGCAGCGATACAACTGCGGATAATCCATGCATGCGCCATCCCGGTCCCACACAGGACTTTGAAGGATTTGGCTGGGAGTATTCGGTGAATTACACGGGTGAGAACTGGAGCGGTGATACACAGCAATGCGCTGCGGGCAATTACGAATGGTGCAGTCGAGACGCGGGTGCATGGAGCTATCCAAAGAGTCCCACCATGTATCAGTTTGATAATAGCGGTGGCATTACTCCAGCGCCGGTATCGTCGCCATATAAAGCACAAACCGTGATTTTTCCGGTCAACGACGGCACTGTCACCCCTCAAACGTATCATGTGATTGTGGACGGCGCCGACGATGGCGCTGGAGGGGGAACCCGTGGCAATTTTTCTTTAACGGTCAAAGGTCAACTGTGGAACAATGGTCAGTGTGAGCGGGTGTTTGATGATCCCCGGGTGTACGACGCCACGCGGTTTGGCACCTACAACGGTAATATCACCGACTTCGCCAACAGCACTCACGATACCACCACCATTAGCTGCGCAGGCTATGCGTGCGGCGACTTCTTTGACGGCGTCACCGCCATTCATGATCCCGTCACCGCCAATGCGCTCTGGCCCGCTCAGGCGTTTTTCAAGTTGCGACCATCTGCAAAGACCACCTACTGTCTCAGCACTGTGGCGCCGCCGTCCAATGCATTGACCAACCCGGTCATCGAAGTGCGCACTGTTCCTACCACTCCGGTGTCGGCACAGCACGATTTGTGCAGCACCGAATATGCAGTGACCGCTGCCGACAGCGGCTCTACGGGAATTAAGCTGGATGCCCAGGCCAATGTGACATATCTGGTGCTGATATCCGACGCCATGGGTTCGACCGTGCCCTGCAGCGGCAACTGCAATTACAGCCTGCGGGTGGAGGATGCGTCGGTGACTGGGACTGTTTGTGATGCGCCGCTCCCCGTCGGTGGCTGCACGCTGGCCACGGCCAACGAACTGGGACCTGTTTCCGGCGTATTGAAGGGTCCCTATGCCGGCGATGCCTGTTTAAAGATTTCGTCTTACTCTCCAACCACCAGCCCATGGGATGGGACCATTAAACTTCAGCGATTCATTTCAGCCAGTGCCACCGATGGGGGCGGTTCAACGGAGCTGTCGTTCACCTGGACCAATGGGACAGTTAGCGAGCAGCCGGAATCCTTCCCAGCCTATAACACGGACTGCAGTTTTGTTCTTAACGACAAAACCCAGTCTGTACTGATTGATATTGGCGGAGCTCATTCAGATTCTTTCTGGTTTGATTATTTTTGGAACTAGCTGAAATGATGGAGAACAGAATGATAATTAAACAATACAGATTACGAAATTCAATTGGTCTGCCATCGTTGAGCATTCTTGCGCGTGGTGCAGCGTTGTCACTCCTCGCTTTGTCACTGATGACCGTGGCGGTGGCCTGTGACGATGACAATAAAAAATCGGGCTGCAAAGTTAAAGCGGATTGTGGGGACGGGATGATGTGCCTGAACAGCAAATGCATTCCGCTTTCGGATACCGCATCAACGGATACAACCGGCGATACAGGGTCCGACTCACTGGTGGATGGTTCAGATTCCAATACCGCAGATTCCGCAGATACGGGTACTGACACTGCATCACTGGGCTGTCACGCCAACTCGGAATGCGATGACGGCAATCCCTGTACCGCCGATTTCTGCAATTTAACGGTCTCTTCCCCCGGCGTCTGTGACACCGATGGTTATGCGGACGACAAAAGCTGTGACGACAGTGATCCCTGTAACGGCAACGATGTGTGCAAAAGCGCGGTGTGCGTTCACCAAAGTCCGCCGTGTCAGGATATTCCCGATGACAGCGGATGCGGTACCCGGGTGGCCACCTGCGTTGCCGGTGCGGCCGGACCCACTTGTCAGTATGTCCTGCAGGTGGCGGCCGATGGTGTGACGTGTATGGATGGGACACCGTGCGCGCAGGGAACCTGTGCTTCGGGGGTGTGCACGGGTGCGCAGAATGTCTGCGGGGTGTCCGACGGATGTACCTATTATACATGCCGGGCCACGGGAACCACCATCGATGCGTATGAATGCAGCTCCGTAACCAACGATACCGATTCGGCCTGCACAAAGTAAATTCTTAGTAGGAACAAACCCTGATGATCTCCCAACTGGAACTGGACGCATTCTGAACGCCCAGTGTCAGCTGTTGTCGCCAGCGGTTGTAATCGAACAGAGCGATTCCTTCGAGTGTGGATTTTGGCAGGGGAAGTGGTGGGAACAGAATCCGTTGACCGTGCGATTCGTAAATGATGAAGTTAATAAAGTTGTCCGGTGTATCGTAGTTCTTCGAAAAGAGCATGAGTTCTCTATCGGGTAGCTGACGGGTGCTTTGCAGGAGTCCGCCAATACTTTTAGAGGAGCCTGTGAACTGTGCAGACAGGGAAATAAATCCATCGGCGCCATATTTGGCAACGAAGAACGAGGACAGCCATATGGGGGGGTCGCTGTCCAGCTCGAGTATGTCGGGCGAAGATACATAAACGCCCTCCCCCGTATCTGGTAAAAGCAGGTCACCGATCTGGTTGGATGCCAGCATCACATCCCCATCGACGGTCATTGTGAGTTCGGGAAGACGCGGATCGTTGATTTCGATAGCGGTATTGGAGTTCAGTCCCAACGGTGCCGCCGGCAGCGTTTGCTCCCACGCGATGGAACCATCGGGTTGGAAATACTGCAGCTCTAATTGCCATTCCGATGAATCCACGTCTAAAATGCTCAGCATTGCCATGCGGCCGTCACCCCTTAAATCGAAATCGACGGGGTACGCGTTTTCGGTGAGTACACGATGGCTTTTGAGGACACCGTTGTAATCGTATAAAGCGAGGTCGGCGTTCAAGCGGTCAGTCCCGTTGGAAGTCACAACAAACTCATTGCCTGCGGCATCTGTCAACGTTACCGCATCGAAGAACGTTTCCACCACTGCAATGCGGTCTTCCAGAATGCGGCTTTGCACCACATGCCATCTCTTCTGGAGCGCAGCATCGGCCGGCACGGGTTGTGGCAGCGTCCATTCGATGTTTCCTGCGGCATCCAGTTTTATCAAACGGTCATCAGACGCATCAGATGTGAGCATTTCCAGCAGTGCGCCTTCGTCTGCAATAATATGTGCTCCGGTAATGGCGCTTTGTGGGGTCCGTGTCCATTGCAACCGAGCCTGCGAATCGTACCTGGCGACAAAATGCCGCGAATCGTTGAGTTGAAGTGCTTTGGTCACTCCGTTTTGACTGTCAAGCACAATACTGTCCACATTCGGCTGGGTCATTCCGGTGACCAGAACGCTTCCGTCAGGGTATGCGCTGATGCTGGTCAGCTGCAAATCCAAAAGCATTGCGTCATCGGCTATTGCGGTCTGATTGTTCACCGTCCCCGGCGCCAATCCAATTCGCGTTCGCCAGCACTCGTGCGGTTTTTCGTCGGGGCTGTCTTCGTTGCTGTTGCCCACCAACACGCCCACCGTGCAGGCTGTCACCATCCAGCACAATATACCCCCAATACAGAACATCCCCATGCCTGCTCGTCGTTGTATCATTTAATTTTCTCCAGAATCATTGACTCAATCGAAGCCGCGTATTCTAAATTATCATGATCTCGGCGCAAATAACGAAGGGAACCAATTCGTCCTCAGAGACATAAGCGCATTTGGGATAGTGATGTCAATGGTTCATTGGGGCTTGCAATTGGGCCAGTCGGGCCCTGGCAGTGTTGGCCTGAGGTGAGTCGGAATACTGATTAATCAGCTGACGAAGTACTTTTTTTTCCTCCTCTGTTCGGCCCAGCGCCCGGAGCGACCGCGCTTTCCCATAGGTGGCTTCCAGGGCCAGGGTCGATCGCCCTGGCGCCAGATACGTCTCGTAATTGCGCAATGCGTTTTCCGGCTGGTGCAGCAGGTTCAGCTGGAGATCTCCCAGGGCAATCAGCGCTGTCTGGCCTTCATTGCTGAGTGGATAACGGGAAATGAGTTCGCCATATGCATCGGCGGCTTCGGACCATAGTTTTTGTTGGCGGAAAATTCGAATGCGCCGGGTGATGGCGCCGAGGGTTACAGTTCCTTCGGTAACGCCGGTCTTTGGGGACGGCGCAGCCATGGGCCCTTTCATCGACGGGCTGGATTTAGCGCCTGGCAATTGGCGACCTTGAATGCGTACGGCCTTCCCAGGCGTCGCTGCCGTGAGTGCATCGTCCTTTGTTGCCAGGGGATTCCCTGCTGATGGCGCTGACGAAATCTTGTCTCCCGCCCCATATTCGGCCAACGCACTAAAGGTTTGCGCCGTTTCTGTCTTCGAAAAAATCCGCTTTCGTCCGGACCCAATATCCATCGCATCACCGGCGGTGACGAAACGGGCAATACGGTGTTGGCGTGTCACCGCCACCTTGCCTCGCAACACTTTCACTTCAGCAGAATGCGAATCTGCCTTTACCGAAAAGATGGTACCTTTAACTTCCACCGTCCCCACGAAGGTCTTGACAGAAAACGCGGGACCGATTCTATGCGGGTCTACCGCCAGCGCGAGCTCGCCACTTAAGAGCGACACTTCCAGGTGTTGGTCATCGGGCCGGCGTACGCTCAATGTGGACTGCGGCGCCACTGAGATGATGATTCCCGTTGGGAGTGCAACGATACCGTGACCGCTATCTCCGGTGGTCAACGGTTCATTCAGATGCAGCGACGTGCCTGCTGTCAGAATGCGGCCATTCTGTTGCACGGTTCCATTGCAGGAGATGAATGTTCCAAACGGCGCTGGATTTTCGCCACAACAGGTCGTGCCGCCGGCAGGCCCCGTATCCGTCTGGATTTTCTGCAAAAACATCACCATTGAAAGCGCGGTCAGACAAACCGCCGCCGCACCGGCCAGTGTCCAGCGCCAGAACGTCGCGGATGCTCCGGGTTTTTGCTTTTTTAAAGGTGCTTGCGCGGATGTGATCGCATTAATCACCATTTTGCGCCGTGAGATGTCATCCAATGGTCCCAGCGCACCATAGGGATCATCGCCCGAAAGCCGCGCCAGTGTTTTGTCGATGGGTTGTCCATGGCATTTGCTCATGGTGTCCTCCTGCTCATCCAATCCCCAAGCAGTGAATCCTCTGACATGAGGGCGGCCAGCTTTTTGCGACCGACCCGGATGCGTCCCCGTACCGTATTCATGGGGGCGCTTACCAGTTGAGCCACTTCCTCAATGGAGTAGCCGTTTATATAATGCAATACAATGGCAGTGCGGTGTTTGCGGGACAGTTCCCCCAAAATTCCAGATATTCGTCGTCGCATCTGCAGCGCTTCCAGTTCGTCGGTCATCAGTGATGGCTCGTTGGCGTATGTCATTTCCTGATCCCACAATGATTGCCGGCGCAGAAATTTTTGTCGATGTCTGGCGAAAACGCGAATGACGATGCGATCGGCCCAATACTCCAGCGTGCATTCGCCCCGAAATGTTGACGCCGATCGCAGTACTTCAATCAGCGCTGTCTGTGCCAGATCCTGCGCTTCATCGCCAAACTGAAGATAGGACATGGTTCGTCGCACGTGGTCAAACAGTCGCTCGGCCAATACGCGTTGGGCCTTGATGTCGCCTTTTCCTGCGGCAGCGGTCACCAGTACATCGCCCTGGTTATTACCGGCGGTGGGTTCTGAATTTTTTACTGCAAAGTAGTTCGTCATCACATAAACAGTGGCAATCGTGTTTGGATATGGACATCTTTTATCTTTAAAAAGTGCTGATAACTGTCAAAAGTCAAAGGATACACCTATCTGTGCCAAAGGTTGCACCGCCCAGGGGGTCAGGGCGATGGCATTGCCATATGGGGTATCAACGATGTAGGCGGCGCGAACAATAAGAATTCGAGCCCCCACTGCCACAATGACGGCAATTCTTTCAAACGGTCTGAATCCCATCTGTACAGCGGGGACCAGGGCTAGCTGCCATTGAGAACCCACGTCTCGGGTATCGATTAGTTCAGATCGGGTATGTATTTTATGGTTGCCATAAATGAAATCAATTCCAAGGCGCACTCCAAAATCCAGTCTGCGTATGCTTCTGCGATACAGGGCCGACAGTTCCATATGCTGGTGTCGGAGTCTGGCCAGTATGAATTGTTCGTTGGTGGTTGAATACAATCGAACGTTGCCGGGCTGTGTCGACCATTGTTCAAGAGTGTAACTGACGTGCAGGTAAAAGGGGGCGTATAGTCGCAGTCCCAGCCCCAGAGACAGGCCGTTTGTATTTTGTTTAAACGCTTGTATTGCGCTGATGACATACGCGGCATTTAAAAACAGAATGCCCATTTTGCTGTCAAACGGTTTGGCCCGCACAATTGTGGTGTCGTCTTCAAAATTATATGTGGGCGTCTGGTCGGGGGGGATTGGCGCGGGTTCTTTTTTTGGGGTGCGCGCCGATGCTGAGGATTTTGTTCCGCCGGCGTCGGACTGGGGTTTCGCGCTGGATACTGTCGGTTCGGAGGGTTCGGTGGTCGCCTGATTGGGCTGGGGATGGTCATCATCATTTGCCGCAGGAGATTCGGACGGGGATGACATTGACACTGGCAACTCTTTTCCCGCCAACAGCGCCTGCACAGCACCCTGAAGCACCACCGCAATGGTTTCCACATTCATTCCAGGAACATGGCGATGCATTTGCTCAGTTGCGCCGCTGAAATGAATGGACACCGTCTCGGTTTTGAAATTACACCAGAACACCGCCAGTGCGCCCGTTTCAGTGACAATGCGACGGGCCATCGCCATAGTCGCCGTAAATGAGGTGGATGCTTCTTCTGGAATATTGTCCAATTGGTCCGTTTTCACCATCACGGATAACGGATCGAGCTGAACCTGGACGGCGCTTGAAATTTCATCGATCTGCGTTTCATCGACGGTAGTTGGATTATAAAGGAAAACAACTTCTGGATTTTTCACCCCTGCCGCTGCGGGCGCCTCCTGGACTTCCATTGACTGGGCCTGGGCAGTGAAAGAAAGGCTCAATACATGAAGCATTGCCGCAATGGCCATGGGCCAACTGCAAAATGACGGAATGCGCCTGATTCGCAACCCGCAGAAAAACAGAATACTTCGTGTTTTTGAATTCATGTTCAAGTTCAATATCAATCACACTCAAACGTATTCGTCAATCGCCTCTGTATGCAACTGGCAACTAACTGTAAGACAACATAATTAACATAAATTACGAATACTTGGCAGGATTTATGGGATTGGACAGGTACGAAGGGTACGGAAACAGCAGAGGAATTACCTTCTTTTCTTTTTGGATGTTTCGTCTTCGGCCGGGCAATCGAGGCACTCATGACCTTTGTATTCCAAAAGACCGTCGGTGTCCATGAAGCCGGAGCTGGAACGATTTACGAAAGCCGCTTTAATTTTGTATTTATGACCTTGACGCCAATCCCAAATGACTGGGGGCAGGTACACGCCTTCTGGCAGCTCTTCGGCCTTTTCGCCTTTTGCAGCACGCTCTTTTTCCTCTTCCATTTCTTTGAAGCTCTGCGCAAATCCAACCAATCGAATGTGACGTTTGCTCAGTTTTTCGCCCTGTTCATCGGCCAGGTACAGGTGGGGCATCATTACATGGCAGGTTTTATCTTCGGGACATTCGGGCTTCTCATAGATGCTCACGATGTACGCCGTGACTTCCACCTGGGTGCCCATGGTTTTGCCCACATTTTTGCGAAGACCATAAACCGAATATGATCCGTCGGAATAGGTTTCCGGCACAGAAGGTGTGGGAATGGACGGTACCGGCGGCAAATTGGGTTTATAACCGCTCGATTGTGTGACCTGGACCCTGCTGGAGGCCTCTTCTTCACCGCACGCCACAACGATGAATAGAACTGATAAAACTACCAAACAAACAACGGTGATCCGCTTCATATTTTGCTCCTTGCCCCAAAAAAAGTTCGATTTTGTGGTCTATTCAAATGCCTGTCAGCGCTTTGTAACACAGAAAAAAAAGAAAATACAGTGTAACTGTTGTGAATCGTTCTTCTATTCAACAGTTTTCTGCGGGGGTTGGGTCAGATATTTAATCAGTAGCGGAACTTTAAAGAGCAACAACAGAACACATGTCCAGCGAAGTCCCAAATGGGGCAGCCAAATTGTTGAAACAAGGATCGCTCCCAGAGCGGCTCCCAAATGATCCGCTGCCATCAGATGCGCGGTGGCCGATGATTTGGTTCGAAAAAGTGTTTTCAAAAATACTGGAAAAGCAAATCCCGTGGCGCCCCCGGAAACAATCATCATCGCGGCAAATAATAGCAATGGGGGCTTTGGCAATGTCATTAAAGCGGGACTCACTCCCAACACCGCAATGACCGCCACTTCTGCCATCGCCAGATGACGTTGCTGCGGAACACGGCGATATCCCAGCCATCCCCCCAGCGCCAGACCACTCATGAATACCGCCAGAAGCCAGGCGATGTGGTAGTACAGACCCCCATGATTCACCGAAAACCAGTAAATCAAAACTATTTCGAGACCCAGTCCGGCGATGCCTGTCGTGCCGATGGAAACGGCCTCCAGTGGAAAAATCCGACTCCTTCGCGTCACGGACCAGAATACCATTGCGAAGACAAGCGCGCCGGCGCCCAATGACCATGCCGCCTTATGCCATTGGTTCACAGCGGAGCGCCAGCCCTTTTGGGCCAGTTGGGATTCATCCAGCGACGATTCGCGAATCCATTTTTGCAATTCTCGAGTGTGTAAAAATGCAGCGGGATGATCGTCCACATTCAACATGCCGGGAATCTCGCTGAGGCTGCGACGACTGCGCGATAGACGCAAAGGAGAGAATATGTCTTCGGGGTACACGGAGTATGCGAGTTCCTTTTGCCTGGAGGTCAGCCGCTGACGAATCACTGAAGGCGATGTGGTGAGATGGCCCGTTTGAGTCGCAAAGAAAAAAGTCGATACATCCACCACGGGCAGTACCTTTTGAAAAACAGATTTGAGCGTGCGCCTTCGGCTGGCCAGCAGTTGTTGTGCCGGGGGGGACATCACATTGGCACTGCCGTCCGTAATTACGGCGAGGATGCCGCCATTGGCCAGTGCATCTTTGATTGTGTGATAGAACGTTACGGTATGGTCAGCGTTTTCCGCAGCTGTCAGTGGGGCGGAAGCAAATTGAAGAATGACATCAAATTCCCCGGGATGGGCGCGCAAAAATGTGCGGTTGTGTCCAGTGATATGCACCACGTTGGGCGATTGCAGCGCTGCACGGGTATCTTTCGAAAAGTGCCTGGACAAAAGCGAAAACTCCGCCGGATCAAAATCCAGATACGTGACGCGCTCTGGATGATGCTGCAGTGCCGCTGAGATGCGATTGGGGACGCCACCGCCCAGGACCAGAATGCGTTTTGGGTTTTGGTGCTGGCTTAAGGCCAGATGAACCGGAACCGGTCGTTCGTAGGGATCGGGAAACACATACGCCACGAGGCCATCTCTGAAAAACTGAAACTGTCGGCCGTGCTGACTGACACACAGGCGATGGTAGTGAGAATCGGCACATGTGATGAACGCGCCGCGGGATGCCTGGGTCTCGAATGCGGTTTGAAAGGACCGCTCATCGCCCTTCGGGATGGTCCAGGTGAGCATGCCCGTGAGCGCAGTAATGGGAATCCACCATTTTTTTACAGATGTTGGCGCGACGGACGCGATGGGGATGACCACGCTCAATACCACGGTGGCCAGCCAAATGGCCGAAACGGGTTTGAGGGCGTCCGCAATGACAAATGTGTATGTCAGCCCCGCCAATGTGGCGCCGCCTCCCTCACTGACGTACATGCGCGAGACGTCTTTGGGGTGTCGCTGTTTGAATCGGGCCGAAAGGGATGTGAATAGAAATCCACTGGCAAACGCACCGGGGAATGCGGCCATCGCGCACAACGCTCCAACCACCGGCGGAGACGGGGGTTCCCCCGGCGCCACACCGAAGATCAGTTCGAAATGGCGCACCACAAGCAGCGATGCCGGCATAAACAGATTGCAAAGGAGCACCACTGCGACAATGGATTTGCGGCCATTCAGCCAACTGCCTGCGAAGGCGCCAAAGGCCACATAGCACAGCCAGGCGCACAGCACCGCGCCCAGGGAGAGCTCATCCAGCCCAGGAATGGCCATAAATTCCCGCATCAGCAGGATTTGCGCAATGGTGGCAAAGTATCCAAGAGCGATACCAAAGACAACCGGCTGGGATTTCCCGTGAGTCATCAACGCCCCCTTTAGGACTGCTTTTAACTCCGTTGATGGAAGTGCTCTTGTTTTTACCTTTATAAACGGTATGCTGTCATCCGTTTTGTAATTTTGCGACGTTGGCCCCAACAGGAGTCAACCGCCCAACACATTAAATATATAAGGATAAATAAATATGTCTGAAATAAAAATTGCCCTCGTGGGGGCTGCGGGACGAATGGGAAAAGAGACCATCCGGGCGGCACAGGCCAATCCGGAGACCATTATTGGGGCGGCCATCGAATATGACGGTTGTCCCTTACTGGGGCAGGATGCCGGCGAGCTGGCGGGATGCGGAAAGCTGGGAGTGGCGCTGGTAAAGGATTTGGCAACCGCTGCTGCGTCCTGTGACGTGATCCTGGATTTGAGCCTGCCACAGGCCACCAACACCGTGATTGAAACCGCGGTAAAAATGGGCAAACCACTGGTATGCGGGACCACCGGCGCATCTGTGGAAAGTTTAAAAAAGATTGCCGAAGCGGGCGCACACATCCCCGTGATTCACTCTAAAAATTTTAGCGTGGGCGTCGCCGTGCTGTCTTCGCTGGTCAAGCAGGCGGCGGCTATTCTGGGGTCGGATTACGATATTGAGATTGTGGAAAAGCATCACAATAAAAAAGTGGATTCCCCCAGCGGCACTGCACAGATTCTGGCGGATTCCATTCTGGCGGAAATGTCCAATGGCGCCTGCATCTACGGCCGCGAAGGCAACGTGGGCGCCCGTCCAAAGGGCGAAGTGGGCATTCACGCCCTGCGCGGCGGCGGCATTTTTGGGGAACACACCGTGTATTTCATTGGGCAGAACGAACGGCTGGAGCTGGGTCACATCGCCCACACCCGCGCCCTCTTCGCCGAAGGCGCCGTTAAAACCGCCGCATTTATCGCCAAAGCCAAAACCGGTCAGTACACCATGTCGGACGTATTGGGTTTAAAGTGAACTAAAAGAGGGGGAATGCCAAATTGCCCGGGACGGGCTATTTCACAGAGAATTCTTTCTCGGCGGCCATCTCGTCGTTGATGTAAACAACGACTTTGTACTTGCCGGGGTAAATTTCTCCAGGAGACCAGTCGGTGTTCATGGCGCCACTGCCGCCCGCCTGTACTGGCGTATTCACCGTGTGATACACGGACTCGGATGCGCCATCCACCAGAACCCATTCCACCAGGATTTCAGAATTGGGCAAAAGGTCTAAAAAGCGCAGTCCCAGTACAATGGCGGAAGTGCCTTTGCCGAATCGGGTAGTGGGCTGTTTGGGCATCTGTCCCCTGCCCAGTTCCGTGCCCAGTTCCAGAGTGTCGATACTGGGTCCCAGCGAGTCCTGGCCCACGGCAAAGCGGGTATCGGCAATGACCTGTCCTTCGTGTTCCACTTCCACTTTGTAGGCGCCCCGGGGTAGACCGGAGGGCGATTCGACTGTAGCGTTGAATCGGCCGTTGCCATCCACGGAGATGCTGGACTCGCTGAACAGGGATTCCCCGCGATACCAGTTGACGGTGAGCTCCGTGGGCATCATGCAGTTTTTCACATTAAAGACGGCGTACAGTATGGAGGCCGCCGAGAAGCGCTCATCGGGCTTTACGGGCGCGCCGGTGGTTTTGTGGACCTTTTTGGCGATTTGGAGACCGCCCACCATCAGGCCCGTGCTGTAGGGATCCTGGCCTTTAATAACAAACGGTTTGGTGCCCACCACCCTATCATTCACGGTGACTTTGACCGTGTAATTGCCGGGGATGAATTTGCGCCCTGGGGGTGTGAAGGTTGAAATGAAAGAAAACGTATCGGAGCCGTGAACATCGGATACCACCATGGGCTCGGCCACCCGGTCGTGGTACCAGAGGACCTGAATGCGCGCCTGAGTGGGCACACGGCGAAGTTTGCCCACAAAATAGATGACCCGACGCCGAGGGCTGATTTCCTCAAGGCTGTTTCCAATGGCTTTGTAGCGTTTCTCGTCCACTTCATCGGTAAACTCGGCGTCGATGAGTTCGGCGCGATAGACATCATCTGCGGTGAGCCTGGCATCGGGCATGGGCTCGGCGACAGGACTGCCATCGGGCATGGTGCTGCCGCCGCCTGCGGATGATCCGGCCGTTGCGCTTCCTGATGATCCGCAGGCCAACGGGAGCATGGCGCATAACACAAGACTGAATGTTCTCACTGGGTTCATACCGATTTCTCCTGAAAAATCCCAGCCGGTGCTGGTAAAATGAAATATGTTATGTCCCGTAACGTCCGGGCCGGGCGGAGTTTTAGCAGAAAAATGTGTGTTTGTTTAGGTATTATTCCAGGTGGAGGGACATGAGAATGGCATTTGACTTGAAAGTTGAATAAGACGTATTATCAAAACGTTTTGTTTGACCGTTTGGATAGATAAATCGGTGGTAGGCTAACCTTTTGGTTTCAACGTCATCTACAGGGAGGATTTCATGGGAGTTATCAACTTTATTAAACGCGGGGTCCAGGAGCTGTCCATTGCCCGGCCGGATGCGGCCAAGCATTACGCCATTTATAAGCATCCGGATCAGACCATTCCCAATCACGCTCAGCTCACCGTGGATTCCGATGAGGTGGCCATCTTTTTCAAGGACGGCAAGGTTGAAGGCAAAATAACACCGGGCCGCCATACGCTTTCCTCATCGAATATCCCGTTTTTATCGGATCTCGTGGATAAATTTACGGGGGCCAACGTATATATCGCGGAACTGTATTTTATTTCATTGAGACAGTTTACGGGCATCAAGTTCGGTGGTCGCATCGGTTCTGTGGAGGATCCCAAGTCCGGTGTGCCGGTGGAAACCATGGTGCACGGGGATTTCGCCTTGCAGATTATTAATCCCGAGGCGCTGATTCTGGGACTGACCGGTATGCAGCAAACGGAAAACGAAGCCTTTTTTGGCTGGTTTAAGCAACAGGTGCTCAAAGTGATTCGCGATCAGACGGCAGAGCTGATTGTTAAGCAAAGGTGGCCGCTTCTGGATGTGGTGTCCGGCGCCTACACCGAGGAAATTGAGGAAACGGTTCTCGCCGGGGTTAAAAAGTACGTGGACCCCTATGGTGTGCGCATTGTTCAGCTGGGAAATTTTGTACTGGGAATCAAGGAAGAGGACGAACGAAAACTCAAAGACCTGTACACGGACGCGGCGTATGTGCGCATGGCGGGGGGAATGCAGGGATTCCAGCAGTTTGCGGCGGGCAAGGCGATGATGGGCGCCGGCGAAGGCATGGCACAGGGCGGCGGTGGCGGAATGGGGGGCGATGGCAACAGCATGCTGGGGGGCGCGGCACTGGGTGTGGGATTTGGGATGGCCAATATGTTCCAGAATCAGAATGCAACGGCCAACGCGCAGCCGGGACCAGCTCCGGCCAATCAGGGGCAACTGGATGGCGCGTCCAGCCAGAAAACGTCTCCGGCTCAGGCGCTGGTGACCTGTCCGGACTGCCAGAAGACAGTGCCCCCTGGGAAGTTTTGTGCCGAATGCGGCGCCGCATTGCCCACAGGTCCAAAGTTCTGCAGCAATTGCGGCAATAAACTGGATGCCGGCGCCAGGTTTTGTCCGGAGTGCGGTAACAAGGCGGGGTGAGGTAATTTTTAAATATAAGTCCTCCTCTCCTCGCTCTTCCCCTTTTCTGTGCACCTGTGCTAAAACGCCGCTAGTTAACCAACTCGGAGAATTTCATGACTCAGCACTCCAGCATTCCCCCAAATTCCAATCATTCTGAACTTCAGCGTCGTCTCAAGCGAACACGCCGCAATCTGGCATCGCTCAAAGGGATTGTGGTGAATCTGGAAAGCACCATGAGTTTCGATGAGGTGCTCACCCTGGCGGTGAAGCGCACCACCGAAGTGATGGGGGCGGAGCGCACCACCCTGTATCTTGCCCAACGGGACGGAACGCTGGTGTCTCGTATTATCGAAGGCGACGACGTCAGGGAAATCCGTCTGGCGCCGGGGCAGGGTCTGGCGGGCTGGACCAGCAGACACGGGGTGCCCCTGGTGATTCCAGACGCCTATGCAGACGAACGCTTTGACCCGCGCTGGGATAAAAAGTCCGGGTTTGTGACACGGAACGTGCTGTGCCATCCATTGTGGGGACGAAGGGGAAATGTCATTGGCGTGGTGGAGGTGCTCAACAGCATTGACGGTGATTTTACCGACGAGGATGTGCTCCTGTTAAGCACCGTATGCAATCAGCTCTCCATGGTGCTTGAGAATTCCCGCGTGATTGTGGATTTGGTTCAAAAGAACCGCACAATTACCGAAGCCAAGCTCAATCTTGAAAAACGCAACCGGGAATTGAATGTTTTGCTGGAATTGGAAAAGGTGGTGGCCCGGGCCGAAGATATGGATGCACTGGGCAGTCGTTCCTTTGAGTGCATCCTGGATGTGCTGGACGCGGAAGTGGGCTCTCTGTATCTGCTGGATGCCGAGGGGGCGCAAAAACGTACGTATTCGGCGGATGGCCAGATTGACGTGCTTAATCGGGTGGAAGCGGGTTCGGGGTTTACCGGCTGGGTGGCCGCCAAAAAGGAGGAACTGCTTCTTCGAGACCCCCACAGCGATCCGCGGTGTGAGGGAACGCTGCAGCAGCGTATTGGTTTGACATTGCACCAGCTGTTGGCGGTGCCCATGACCTTTGCCGAGGAAAGCGGCCTTCAGGGCGCCATTATGATCGCCAACAAACGGGGGTATAGGGATTTTACCGAAAACGATCGATTGCTGATGCGGCTGATGGCGTCCCAGCTCACCACAGCCGTATTGCATCTGCGGGAGAGAACGACTCGGGAGCGGGAGCACCGGCTGGCCACCGTGGGCCGATTGCTGGCGGGAATTCTGCACGATTTGCGCACGCCCATGACCACCATCTCCGGGTATTCGGAAATGCTGAGCGAAACCTGCGACGCGGCGGAGCGCAGTGATTTTCTGTCGCACATAAAGACGGCGCTGGAGCGTATCAGGCACATGACATCGGATATTATTGCGTTTTCCAGGGGCGAGAAGGATTTGCTGCTGACATCCTGTACACTGTCTGATTTTATCGACAAATTTGTCCAGGAAGCGTCCACCACGCTTAAATCCCATAATATTGAGTTTTCGGTCCATCAACGCACTTCGGGCGTCATTAAAATTGACGAGGAAAAACTACTGCGTGTATTTCACAACATTGTCAACAATGCCGCCGATGCCATGCCCGATGGCGGCACGCTGACGTTCGAGTGCGACAGCGTGGACAATCGGACCATTTTCAGTTTCACGGATACCGGCTCTGGCATTCCGGAAAAAATCCAGGGCACACTGTTTAACTCCTTTGTCAGCTTTGGCAAGCACTCCGGAACGGGACTGGGACTGGCGGTGGCCCGGGAGATTGTCACCGGACACGGCGGAGAGATCAGTTTCACAACATCCCCAAATGTGGGCACCACTTTCATTGTGAGTATTCCCGGATAAACCCAACAGCACACCCCTTATTCCGAACCGGCTTGCTGCTCCAGAATGGATATTACCTCGCGCTGATGGTTCGCTCTGGCAATGTCCAGCGCCGATTGACCATCGACGTTTCGGGCGCCTGTCTTCTGTCCCCATTGGATGAGCAGGCGCACAAAATCTGTCATTCCTTTTTGACTGGCCACCATCAGCAGGGTGGTGCCATTGCTGTCCACCGAATGAATGGATGCGCCGGCTCCCAACAGTTCGCCCACGATTTGCTCGTTTCCCAAACGAGTGGCTGTCATCAGCGGGCTCTCGCCGTTTTGCCGCGACCCTTTGGGCAGGGCGCCGCGTTCCAGAAGACGGGACACCATCTCCTCGTTGCCCTGTTGCACCGCTATTTCGATGGGCGTCGCCCCTTTGTTGTCCGCCACGTTTGGATTCGCGCCAAACGACAACAGCGTCTTTGCCACTTCATTTTGCGACGCAGCAAGTGCATAAAACAGCGCGGTACGGCCAAAAGCGTCCGTTCTGTCCAGATGGGCGCCTCGAACAATCAGTTGTTTCACCAGCGCTGCATCGTCCAGTGCGGAGACCACCATCAGCAATGTCTGGCCGCTGTCGGTGACCACATCCAGGGAGGCCCCCATCGAAATGAGGAACGCGACGATTTCCCGGTTGCCACATTGAGCCGCCAGGAAGAGGGGGGTGTGTCCAAATTGACAACGCTCATTCACGTCGTGGTGCTTGATAAGCTGTTCCACCAGCGCCAGATTTCCGCTTTGGGCCGCCGCCATAAACAGACTGGCGCCTTCTTTGGTGCGTTCGGACTTTGGGACCTTTTTTTTCTGTAAAAAGCGGATGAGTTTCATTTGGCCGCTGGTGTAGGCGTGAAACATCAATGATCGCCCCCTGGCATCGTGCTGCTGCATGCTGGCGGGGGTCAGCAGTTTGCGTACAACAGAATAGTGACCACGGGCCGCGGCCAGCATGATGGGCGTTTGTCCATTGTTATCGGTCGTGTCCATCAATGCCGGATTCCGTTTTACCAGAGTGGATACCACTGCGCGATTGCCACCCGTTGCCGCGTGGTGCAATGCGTTTCTCCCATCCATGTCCACGCGTTCCGCCCTGGCGCCTGCCTTGAGCAGCATTTTGACAATGATTTCACTGCCCCGTTGCGCCGCCATCATTAAACTGCTGCGGTTCATGGCATCAACAAAATCGGCACGCGCCCCGTTGCGCAATAATTTTCGCACCTGTGCCGCTGAGCCCGAAGCGGCTGCTTCGAAAAGCGGGGCGTCCGGCGCCGGCTCTGTTTCCACAATGGCGGCGGTCTGGCCGTCGTGCCCCTTGAGGGCGCTGTCGCTCTGTTTGGCGAGGCTGTCATTGGGGAAAGCCCAAAGCAACATCAACACTGTGACAATTTGGGCTGTTCGGGCTGAAAAAAGCGGGCAGGCGCGGGCAGCCGGCGGCGGGTTCGGGGTGGCGTATAACATCTTCGATTCCGTTCGTCCTGAGTCTGAGCAACGTGTGTCGCATCAGGCAACGTATCCAGAATATAGAATCGTACGAAAGCGACTTTTCTTTACCAGAAGTGTGCAGAAACAGCCGAGCCGGGGTTAAACAGAATTTTAAATTCTACTGAATTTTCTGTGTCCTGGCAGCGGTGTTGGCCAGTTGATCCACAAGTTCGTTGTCGGGATTCCCTGCATGTCCTTTTACTTTGATAAGATCAACGTTGGTAAACTGGGCAAGAGCGGTGCGGATTTGGGCAATGAGCTGCTGGTTGGCTTTGGCTTTCCAGCCTTTGGTGAGTACGCCAATGGCATAGGAACTGTCGGTGTGAATATGGAGTGGCGCCGATTTATCTTTGACCAGTTGCAAAACGCGAAATATGGCGTTAAGTTCCGCAATGTTGTTGGTGCCTTCTCCCAGCGGTTCGCCTTTTTTGACAACGGTATTGTCCGGGTACCGCACCACATAACCCAACCCTGAGGGCCCCGGATTGCCAATGCATCCCCCATCGGTATAGGCCACAATGGTATCTGCCTGCGCCTTTGGTTTGGCTGCGGTTGATTTTTGCGCCATGGACGTTGATTTTTGAACGGGTGACGCGGGTGTGGTGGATTGAAAAAGGGATGACTGCCCCTGGTCCGGCAGGGTTAAATTTTTTACCGATGGACTGTACATCCGATCATCTTCCAACCGATATTTCATATTGGCTCGGCCACCGGATTCGACAATACCGCCGTTTTCGTCCACTTCAACGAATACCTGCTTACCCTTGAACACCATTTTTTTAAAATTCATCTGCAACCCCTGCTTTTGGGCGACCGGTTGTGCCACAATTTTGTTTGAGTGTCCATATTCGTCGACGACAATGCGCATCAATATGTAGGATTGGATTGATTTTCATGACCAGATTGGCGGGGGCGTTTTCAGGCAACACGCGGGAATTGAACGTCGCGAACGGTTAGCGCTGCATGCCGCTGATTTGCACCAGTTCCTCTGGGCAGCTGATTGTCTTCCAGCGGACGCTTGGATTGTTGGCGCCCCGAAACCAGTTGGTGAACCAGATACAGCCGGCTTGCAGATCGGGCTTGCCGCTGAATATAGTGTTGCATTTTTCCACCGTACACTCGATTCGCGCGCTAACTGAACCGCCTTCTTCTTCGCACAGGGCCAAAAACCCGCCGTTGGTCTCCCCCAGTTCCGATGCGCTGACACCCCATTGGGACGAACACCCATTATATAGACCCAGTCCGCCACCGGGGATCATAATGTCGAACTGATTGGAAGAAACATCTCCGCCAATATTGCTGATTTGGACCACCATGGTTTTCCCTTTCAGTACACCGCTACTGAATTCCATCTGGACGCATTGACCACACTGAAGATTGGACCCCGCCTGCACCGCGGCGAAACCGTAGGATAATTTGGTGTTTTTGGCAAAGGGGGCATTGTTCCAGCAGGTAAACACATCGCCGTTGTCGCAGGAACTGGCGCCATCGCGGAAATTGCTGTGAACGTTGTCGTTGCGGTCACAGGCGGTGATGGGGTTGATGCCACCAGTATTCTGGGGCCATGAGCATGAGGGTTTGCAGCAGTCCCAGTACCTTGTGGTGACGCCTTTTTGACCACCGGAGCCAATTTCGGGCAGTCCGGTGGAATCGTCGGGGTCGATGGGATCCCAGGGGTATTCCACATCGACATCGGTGTCGGAATCCGAGTCGGCATCGGTGATGACTCCCCAATCGGTGCAATCGCCCTTGTGATAGTCGAATGCGCAGGCATGTGTGCATCCATGACAGTAGATGCAATCCATCACTTTGGTGTACAGCTCTTTGGCAGCATCGGTGGGATCGCAGTCCAGGTAGCAGGTGGTGAATTCAAAAAAATCATTGGGGTAGTCCACACGGCACTGCTCGTAACATTCTTCGTACGCGGCGCAGTCGGAATCTTTGCGACACTTGTCCGCCCTGTCCTTGCAGTCGCCCAACTTGGCGCATTCTGCGCATCCTCCTTCGAAATAGCATTCGTCGAGTTTGTCGCACCTGGTGACGTCGATGTTGGAATCGCCGTCGGAATCGCCGTCGGAATCGGAATCACCGTCGGAATCGCTATCGGCATCTGAACTTTCGCTTGTGCTGTCGCTAAGTCTGGAGTCCGCAGCGCTGGTGCCGCAGGACGACACCAGAAACAATATCAGCAGGCTGGTCAGGATGAATGTGGAATTCGGATTCCGTCGGGTGAAATAAAGCATTTAATTTCCTCAATTCGTTAATTTCAAGCTTAGGTTCGTAAAACCAGTTCAGAAAAATATCTTATATGTCACAGACTAATTCGTCCACCATACAATCGAAATGGCATTGAAACTCACCATTTCCGGGAAAAAAATCAATAAAACCAGGGAAATTGTGTAGGGCGTACTGAACAAAGGGCCACAATATTTTTATCCGATTGCCGAAGCAAATCACATCTTTGTGGATGATTTTGTATCGCCTTTAACAATTTACGGAGGCTTAAAATCGAGTGATGAGATTGCCATCGGAAACGATTCCGGGCGCCAGGCTGTCTGCGTTAAAACCGGTGACCGCCGGGCTCTGGAGAGGCAGCACAATAGTGACTTCCGTTCCCTTTCCAGGGGTTGAGTGCACTGAAATTTCGCCGGAGTGTTCCTGAACAATCACATAGTAACAGGTGGCCAGTCCCAGTCCGGTGCCCAGATTGCCCTTTTTGGTGGTGAAATAGGGTTCAAAAATCTTTTCCTGTGTGTTGGAATCCATCCCCACCCCGTTGTCACAGATTTGTATGCAAATTCGATTGCTCTGTTGTGTGGCGGAAATGGAGATAAGCCCCGCCGGTTCCCCGCTTCGTTGCCCGCCGATGGCCTCCGCCGCATTTTTGATAATGGCGAATAATGATTGGGTGATTTTCCACGCCTGACATACCACCTTTGGCAACGGGGCATCAATGTGTACCTGAACGTCGATGTGCTGCAATCCCAGCGCGGTATTCTGAAAATAGTCTTTTCGCGCCAAAAATATGGCGTGCTCAATGAGTTCTCCAAGATCCTGCGGCATGTAGCGATGACTGAACTCATTGGGGGCGAACGCCATCATCTGATGCACAATATTGCCGGCGCGAATGTGGTGTTCCAAAGCTGCTTCAAACATCTCGGGGATGCCCTGTGCTTCAAGAAACAGCTCGATGGCCTGCAGAGTGGTTCCCGCCGTCTCTGCGGCGCTGTGATTGCGGCGCGTTCGCATCAGCATGCGGTTTAAAATCAGCTGCAGATTCTGTCCAATGGCCGCAAGGGGATTGTTGATTTCGTGGGCCATGCCTTCGGCCAGCCGTCCCAGAGATGCCATTTTGTGAGTTTCGTTGAGTAATTCGCCGTCCTGAAATGTACACCCAAAGGCGTTCAGATACAAAATGGTCCACTCGTTGACTGGGCTGGAGGCGACTTCACATCGTACCGTTCCCCCATCCAGCCCGCGCAATTCCAGACGCAATGGTTTTGTGCCGTGGGAGTCCAAAGAACCCGTGTCTACCTGTAACAGGTGCAGTAGCAGTGTGGCCTGATTTGTATCGGGCACCAGCTGCTGGACGAGCGATTCTGCCGGCTGCCCCGGCGTCCCGGTACCGAATCGCTTTGTCGCGGCGGGATTTTGCCATCGCCACAGATTGTCGCGCAATAGCATGATGGGAACTGGACCCGAGTTCAGAATTGTTTCCAGTTGATGCTGCGAAATACCGGGGCTTTGATGCTGAGGTTCCATATCTGTGAATTACGCCCAAAGCAAAGGGAACTTAATTGTCACCAATCGCAAATTGTTCAAGGCGGGGCACGAACGGGTGAAAAAGTGCAAAAGGGCAACATATCGGGATTGCCGATGGTTTTTTTCTTTGTCACTGTGTGGCCATGAGTATTGAAAACGATGCCACAATATTTACCTCGCTGTTTGCCGATGTGTACCTGCATTTTTATCGCCGTCTGTCGCCGGGAGAGTATCAAATCAGCCCGGAATCGCTGGCCATCATTTTGCACCTGAATCAGTCCGGACCGTTGACGGTGCAGGAGGCCGCGGTGCATTTTTCCAGATCCCAGTCGGCCATGAGCGAGATTTTGGAGCGTCTTGAAAAACGGAACCTGTTGCAGCGCATTCCCGACGAACGGGACAAACGGCGTCATCTGGTCTGGCTGACGGAAAAAGGACGGGATGTTATTCACACCGAACAGCAGGTGTTGTCAAAACCCCTGCTCATGGCGGCCATGGAGCGTTTGGATGACACCCAAAAATCAGAATTGTTCAATGGATTGAATGCGTTGCTGGATGCAGCAAAGACGGTAAAACCCTAAAACCGAAAGGAAATTCCCATGACCCATCAACACAACTGCAAAAGCTGCGGCATGCCGGTGGAATCCGGCCCCTATTGCGTCCATTGCACCGACGACACCGGCGCCCTCCAGTCGTTCGAAGAGCGAATCGCCCGCATGAGCCAGTTCATGAAACGCCAGTCCCCATCCCTGAGCGACTCGGACGCCAAAAAGCAATGCCTGGCATACATGGCGACGATGCCGGCGTGGAGGGATCATCCTGAAGTGAAGAAGCTGGGGGGTAGGGGGTGAGGGGGGGGATGGACGGGATGGACGGAATGGACGGGATGGACTGTATGGACGGAATGCCGGCCCCCTTTTAAAGGAGGTGGATAGGGTTATTTTCAAATAATATCAGCGCATTGAGAGAAAAGCCTGCGTGGCGTACAACAAGCGAAAGCATCTTTTTCCAACCATAAAAACGCAATATGCACGGGGCAATGTGTGAGAGGATCTTCTAGAAAAGATTTTCCACGGGGGCGGGAGTTGGAACAGCAATCCCGAAGGCGCCCCCTACCCAATCATCTCGTCCCAATTGATTATCATCGTTCTGTCCCCAGCACATGACAATGCTGTCTGAAAAGAGTGCGCAGGTGTGAGTCCAGGCCGACGTGATCGAGACAAGGGATGCACCGGTTCCCGGGGACAGCCCTGAAATAAAAACGGCTGTGGCGCTTTGTTCTAGTGTATCCGGATCCTGACCCAGTTCACCATAGGAATTATCACCCCAGCATCGAACGCTGTTGTCGGATAAATGAACACAGTTATGATGGGCGCCAACCGCCAGTGATGCGATAGTGACTCCGGCTGGGAAAACAAGTCCATCAGCGAGTTTCGGCTCTGCGCTTTTTATTACCGTTTCTGAGGGCCGTCCCAGTGCTGAAGCGTTGTTGTAGCCCCAGCATTGCACAGTGTCGTCAGAAATCAATATGCAAGTATAACTTTCACCAGATGATATTGATGTCACCTTTGCCCCGGCTTTCAAAAATAAGTTTTCCACTGGTTTTGGTTCGGCATTGAAAGGCTGTTGTTCAGATGTGCGGCCAAGCTGAAGATCATCATTGCTTCCCCAGCACTGGATGGTGCTGTCGGAAAACAGGGCACAGCTGTGTCGTCCTCCAGCAGTAACGTCAGTAATGCTGGCGCCTGTTGCTGAGGTTAGCCCCACAACCGGTGCGGGTTTGGCATCACTGGTATTTGGAGCGGTGTCGCGCCCCAGCTGACCATGCTCGTTGTTGCCCCAGCAATACACCGAATTGTTGGATAGCGCAGCGCAGGTATGGTTTACACCCAATGCCGATCACTTAAGCGCCTGATTTTTTGAAGATACAGAAAAATTTTGTATTGCAATCCGAGGAGGAAAAAAATGGATTGCA
>JAFGQN010000052.1 GCA_016935665.1 Deltaproteobacteria bacterium
TGCAATCCATTTTTTTCCTCCTCGGATTGCAATACAAAATTTTTCTGTATCTTCAAAAAATCAGGCGCTTAAGTGATCGGCATTGGGCTTTATCCATACTTTTAAATAATACCTGATGGCCCCGTCGATTACATCCATCGGTATGTCATTAACGACTCGCAAAGAGTCATTGTAGGACGATTTTGTCCACTTTGGAGGAGGTGGAGTTGTATTGTAAATTTTGATGGCTGCTGCGTCGAATAGACGCTGCACAGAATCTAAATATTCTTCTGACTGTTCTTTTGAAGCCCTTCTTCTTGTGTCTCGTTTTTGATAGTGGCCGCTGTTTCGTTTTTGATAATGGCCGTTGTTCGTTTTTGATGATACCCTCTCATCATATTTGTCACCACGCGCTTCAGAGTTGGCGAAGGCTTGTTCGTTTTGCTCAAACCAAAAGGCATTGACTGTACGAACTCGACCTCCACTGACGGAACGAATACCATTGGGATATTTATCGCCTGGCTGAACCTCCGTTTGGGAATAAAAACCCATGTCCCGCAATTTCCGCAGTGCACGATGAGCAGTCTGTGTTGAGGTAGCATTGTTTTTTGCAATTGTGGATGTTGATTCGAAACAGGGTCTGGCAAAGTCCGGTCCGCAACGCATCAGGAGGTAAATCGCGATATTTTTAATGGTTGCCCCCATTGTCTTTTGTGGCGTATTAAGAATCAAACGGATTCGTGAAAACTGATCATCGGATTTTGTATCGACAAATATGACGTTTCCAGCATTTTCTACGGGTTCAACAGACATTTTAGTTACTCTCCTTTCTGTGACAAACGGGACGGACACGTGGTTTCATGAAGAAATGCCATCAAGTCTTCAAACCTGTATCGAATGGTGGATTGCTTGTGGTTTCCCAATTTCAAAAATTGAGGGCCGTCGCCATTTTGCCTCCACCGGGAAAGCGTTACCGTACTAACAGCAAGCAACAGAGCAGCTTTTCTTGGGGACAGCAGTGCATTGCTTTGGATGTTTTTTTCGATTATCTGTGCTGGGTTTGTCATGACAAACACCTCCATTCCCGATAGCTCGGGTGTGTTGGTGTTGGTCAAGTTTTTGCGCTGGATGCGCGTCGGACCAACGGTTATGTTTGAGTTATTGAAAACTCTGTCCTTGAAAAGGAAATTACGAATGATATCATCTGAAGGCAACATCAAACAGCAGTTATCATCGTAGCCAAATACCGTTTTCATGGTGGGATGACGGCGGTCCCAAACCACAAAACTTTGTCCTAAACTTTGTCCTAACTGGTGTTGATTTTGCAGATTTTCCGGGGATTAGGGTGGACGTGTTGAAACTCAGGAAACCCATGCCATTGCTGGATTTCCCAATAAAAACGATACGTTGCCGGGGTTGGTTAGACTGGCCTCCGGAGCCAAAGGTCGCGCGTTCGAATCGCGCACCGCTCGCAGACAAAACATTAAGCCTTTCGGGTATTTAGCCCGGAGGGCTTTTTTTTTGGGGGATTACACAAATGCTTGCGAGTTGACTCTGTGTAAACTTTGCGATTCCACAGCGCATAATTCGATTTCGCTGAGTATGGTCGACGCTCGTCACAATGGCGGGCATTGCGCAAGGTGTGCTTAAAAAGAGAGAAGTGGATAAATAATTAAAAGGGACATACAATGCCAGCGTACGATAAATATGAAGAAATCAGAAAAATGAGCGTAGCGGACCGCGAGGAAATTTACCAATATGCCATGCAGCGTTCCAAAGAGATGCTTTCAGGTATCGACTTCGAATCTCAGTCAATGTCGCCCCCCTCCGAAATAAGCGCATCCGGTAAACACAAATTGTCGTTCCGTTAATTCTTCTCAAAATATTCTGTGCGGGGGCATCGATTGCTTGCTGAGGTGAAGCTATCCATACGCTGAAAAAAACCAGTTGAAAATGGATTTGAATTAAGTGCGTCTCGATTCCGGCGCCGTTCACCACATGCTTTTTAAGGATTCGCCGTGGGCGTCGGTGGTGGGAGCGTTTTTGGGGTCTTCGGGCAGGGCGATGAGGGCAGTGCCGTCCATGTTTTGCAAAACGGCTTCAAGGTTGGCCTTTTGCTGGGCCTGGGCAATTTTTTCCAGCGCTTCTTTCTGACGTGCCAGCTCCACGTAGGTGCGTGTGTTTTTAACGGCTTTGTCAAAATTCAATGCGTTGTCGTGGCACAGGCCCAGGTAATAGTATACGTCGGGGTGGCGCTCCACGTAGCCGGCGTGTTCCCGGGCCAATTCGGTAAGAATATCGATGGCATCCTCGCACTCGGTACTGTCGGTGGGACTGGCGTTTCGAAAATGCAGATAGCCCTTCATGTGCATCATGGTCGGTCCCCCGCGACGCCACAGTTTATCGGGCAGTAATAAAAACTGTCCCAATGCAAACTGGTATGCCTTTTTATCAAGAGACTGCTTCATGGCGGCCATGCCCTTTTCCAGCTTCGCTATTTCGGACTTACGCATGCCCGCGGCCGGGGTCACCGCTTCGAACACGGGATCATCCGCCACGGCGCGTCCCTGCAATAAAAGCAGCATGCGCGCGGCCAAATCCACCTCGGGGTTCTGTTTGTCAATGCGCAGCGCTTCTTTCACAAATGCGGCCGCCTGTTTCTTGCGGCCATTCATCAGCAGTGAAACCGCCATATGCGACAGGTTCACCGCTTTTTGCTCACCGTCTCCAACGCCCAAAAGTCGCCCGTGCAGATGACCGAATTTCCAGCTGCTGGTATATATGGTGGCCAGGTAACCGGCGAACCGGCGAAATGAAATCAAATCCCTGGGCGCCGCAAATTCAATGTGGGCGTTGTCATCGGTGTTGATGGGCAGCTCATCCCACTTTTCCTCATCGGGACCATTGGTGTAGGCGACAACCTCGTCACGATCCGCCAGAAGGATGCGCGCAAACACATCGGTCGCGCCAAAAATATAGGCGCGGTTCATCTCTTTTTGCACTCTGGGTTCGCTGATGATTTTGTTCACCCGCTCCAGATTGAATTGGAGTGGTTCGAACGAGCCCAGCAGCACGGTGTCTGAAGACAGATCTTCAGCGGTGAACAGCATCACGTGGGGATACACGCTGGCAAAGGTGCGAAAGATGGTTTTGATATTCTCCGGCGACATTTCGTACAGCTGCACCCACTGCGCAAAGATACCGTCTCTTTTCAGCGCCCGCGACGATGATCGAAACGCATCCGAAGTGAACATATTGGAAACACCGGTAATCCACGGATTGGATGGTTCGGAGATGATCACGTCATATTTTTTTGGCGAAGCCGCCAAAAAGTTTCGACCGTCGTTGGCAAAAACCGAGAGACGATCATTCACTACGAAGGTATCGGGATCATTCCAGTTGAATTCGGGGGAGTCCTGACTGCGATACACCAAATGGTTCACATCAAATTCGGGTTGTACCGGCGCCCCCTGCACGCCGCCAAAAACCGATGACGCTTCAATCACTGCGCTTTCCAGCTCCACGCAATCCACGTGTTTAATGGGAAATTCCAGCGCCGCGCCCACGGTAACGCCGGAGCCGAATCCCACAATGGCCACGTCCAGGTCTTTGGGGCCTTTGGGATGCAGCAGCAGCGGATAGGCCGAAACCATCACCTGTGTGGGCATGTCGTCGCCATTGGAGGCATCGACCTTGCCGTTGTTTTTCAGGGCGATGTGTCTGCCCCACATTTCAATGGACACGGTGGTGGTGACGCCATCAAAGTAATACTTAATATCCGGCGCTCCCCAGCTTTCCTCATCAAGGGCATCTTCCATCAGCGAGATGCGAAAGACGCCAATGGTGAGTTTGGCGGGATCCCATCCGGGCGCCTGAAGTAAAAACAGCGCCGTCAGTGCCGCCACCGGCGCCGCCATCACCGCCCGCCGCGCGAGTTTGAATCCAGGGGTGACCAGAAGCAGCGCAAAGCCGATGGCCGCGTAAATGCCCACCGATAAAAAGTAAGAGCTCTGCATTCCGGCGCCATCGAACGACCGGGAAAAAAAGGGCACAAATACAAATGCCGACAAAAAGGACCCGCAAATGGCGCCAAGTGTATTGAGCGCGTAAACGCTGCCCACATCCTTGCCAACGCTGTCTAAAGATGCCGTTACCGCCTTGATGGTTAGCGGAAAGGTGGCCCCCATGCCAAACGTCACCGGCACCACTGGCAGCGATGCCACGAGAAACATGATAAACTGCACCAGTCCCACATGCTCTTCGTAGTCATCGATATTGGCGGTGACCATTTTAGCAAAAAGATGAGGCAGGTCGTCGATATAGAGATAGCTCACCATGGCCAAAGCTGCGATGACCAGCTCCACCAGCGCCAGAAACAGCACCGGATTGCGCATGCGTTTTGAAAACTTTGAAAACGTGGCGGAACCTGCGGCCAGACCAATGAGAAACGCGATGAGCACAATGGCAAACGAGTACACCGACGAACCGATGATCATGGCCATGGCCCGATTCCACACCACCTGAAGGTTCATGGACGCCAGTCCAGACAGAAAAAAGGCGAACACCACAAACCAGCGTGTCAGTTTTGAAATGGGCAGCATTTCCACCGCTTTTTTATGGAACAGATCCGCCTCGTCCAGCTCCGGGTCGTCTTCGGGCGGAAGGGCATCGTCATCATTGGCGCGTTCAATGCGATTACGATATAAAAGGATCCCCGCACACAGCACCAGATTAATGACACCGGCAGTGACGTTGGTGGCCCACAGGCCAATGGTTTTCAGCAGTATAAATGTAGCGCCGAACACGCCCAGCACTGCCCCAATAGTGTTTAATGTGTACAACAGTCCAATGCGTTGACCCGCGCGCTTCATATGCGCTGCGTTGCGCATGAAGTGTCTGGAAAGCAGCGGCAACGTGGCCCCCATGCACGTGGCCGGTATAATCAGCACCAGCGCCACCGCCACAAAACGCACCACCGAAAACAACAGAAAGTTGTTCCCCAGGTGGGCAGTCATGGCCGCGTTCACATGGGGATACACGTGATGAATGATAAAGGGGATAACAAACGCGCACACGCCCACCACACCCTCGGCAATGGCGTATGCGGCCACGGGCTGTTTAATGCGATCGGCATACTTGCCAAACAGCCAGGAGCCCAGCGCCAGTCCGCCCATGAAACAGGTGAGCACAGTGGACACCGCCAGAGTGGTGGCGCCGAACACGTGTTCCAAATAGCGAATCCAGATGGTCTCCAGCGTCAGGCTGGAAAAACCGGATAAAATAAATGCGGTCAGTACAATTGGGTGCACAGTGATTCCTTAAAACAGCTACGCTGCGCCGCCCAGGTCTTTGGACCACCCGGCCGGATCCTGCTGCCAGGCTGCGATGATTTCCTTTTGCTCTCCAGTAAGCGTGCCCAGTTCCTCCGCCACATCCATGAGCGTTTCAAATGAGGTCAAGGTATCGAACGCCATCTGTGCATCGGCGAACTGCTGCCCCGCCACGGGAAGACCGTAGGTAAAAATAGCGGCCACGCCCAACAAATCCCCTTCCGCGTCCACCACGCCGCTGGCGGCTTCAATGGAACTTTTACCGGTGGAAATCAAATCCTCGATGAGCACCACTTTCTGCCCCGGCAGCAGGCGCCCTTCAATTCGATTCTGCTTGCCATGTCCTTTGGCCGCGCCCCGAACGTATACCATGGGCAAATCCATCAGTTCGGCCACCCACGCCGCATGGGGAATCCCCGCAGTGGCGGTACCCGCTATCACATCGGGTTGCCAGCCGTTGGCCGCGATTAAATCAACAAACGCCTGTGCCACTGTTTTTCGGTCTTTGGGGCTCGAAATAATGAGGCGGTTGTCACAGTAAATGGGGGAAAATCGACCGGACGCCCAGGTAAACGGGGGATCAAGTCTCAAGGCAACGGCGTTTAACTCCAGCAGTATTTGGGCAATTTCTTTTTTCATTTTCTCTTCCATTCTCTTTATGTTCTGTTTGGGCCTTTTGTTTTTTTAAAATCCTGGATGGTTACACTTAGTCCGTCAGTGTTCATTTTTCGAAAGTGGATTTTCAAATCGTACAAGATTAAAAATGATATCTACCTTTTCCGGGGTGTTGTAAGTGATGCGGCGACGCACCATGCCCACCCCCGGAGCAAACCATACCGTTTCGCGACGGAATGGCTCAGTGGTGAGTTTCTGAAGCACCTTTCGTCTCTCAGTTCCTGCTAGTATTTCCATGCGACTGCCATAGGACACCAGATACGACTGAAAAACACCGGCGGGCACTACCACTTTTTCCTGTCGTTTCATTGTCGCCCGCTCCGTCTGAACACCCACGGCGTCTTCTTCCACAATTTCCCGATGTTTGTTTTGCGAGCGATATTTTATTTTTCGACGGTAGGTGTACTTCCACACCGCGTCATCCACCAGGTAAGGTTCTGGCGGCAACCAGTGCCCCTCATACTGATACGAAGTGCTGTTTACATAGTCCAGCGGCGCGGAAAACGGCAAATCGAACAGCTGCACACCGTCTTCACTAAAATGGATGTCCCGGATGTGCAGCTGGTCCCCAAACCCCATTTCCACCCGTCCGGGGGTATCGTCGCCCGGTACTTCAACAATTTCGAGACTCCACTGGGATGCTGGGGCCAATCCAGACGAATCGCTCACCAGATAGACCCAACGCACCCCTTTAACCAGAGGAAACAGCGGATGGGGAACTCCCCGCAGCGGTTGCAATGGCGGCTCTTCCCGATGGGGTCTGGTCGATGAATCAATGGAAATAACGCTGTCGCTGTTGTCGGTTGTACCGGACCTTTGATCATCTGCAGAATGCTCGAAGGGCTGCGGCCAAAACACCGCCACCAGCAATCCAATTGCCACAACAATCAATATCACATCCCGCAGCCAGGTCATGGGCTGGCAGTTTAATTGAAAACAATTGAAATGGAAACCGGCGATATGAATTTTAAGAAGATGTCTATATTGAAACGGAAACAGCTATTTGCAATTAAAGAATGAACAAACCGAATCAGATGTATATCCGCCGGCGCCTTCATTCAGGTCCGGGTCATAATAGGTTACCTGTCGATCCTGATTGCCGGCCAGATAATCCGCGCACGTGTATCTGGGGCCAACCCCCGTGAAACACTCCTGAACTTCGGTGGCATTGTCAGAACAGAATGCATAACAAATGTCATTTATACAACTGCTCCACCCACCTATTGGACCGCAGTAGGGATGAATGACCACCGTAAATTCGGGTGTTTCCACTTCCTTATCGCCCTGAGTATGACCAAGGAAACGCACCGAAGAATACATGGTCTCCTCTGAGACTTCATAATCAACCAACCTTGCAAACTCGGCATTGGCGCTATTGGCGATAGCGGCTTCGTCTGCAGTAAGCGTCGTTCCTCTCAGAGCCTGCTCATTGCTCACAAACGAATAAAAAATCAAATCGGCGATTCGTGCACTGGAATAATACTCACATCTGTAGCGCAAACGCAGGAAGTCGATGGTGTCCGATGTCATGAACTGAGACCACAACAAACCGGTGCTTTCAGCGTCCAGGTAGGTGTTGTAATCAAAATACTGAACGCCCCCTATTGTACCGTACCCCGGAACCACCGTGTACAACTCGTAGCCATCCACCTGAATTCCGTTGGATTCAGCGCGTAAACGGCCATAGTCTTCTCGTGACGCCACTGCATTTGTCGCCTGAAAAGATGCGTGGGGCATATTGGCGGTCATGATATTCAGGTTCACAAATGGCATTTCCTTATCCCCGATTGATGACGAACATTCCGGGGGTTCGGGAGAAACCTTCATGTGTTCGATGTAAAACGATTGCTCGTTTTCCTTACAGCCCAGTGCACACACCAGCAGAAGAAAGCTTAAAACCAATTGCATGCGTTCCATCGGATGCCTCCCTGATTTGCCCCCGAAAGCGCGGTTGCCTTTTTCATTATAATTCATAATTGACATCTTTTCACCTTCAGTTACTGCCCAATGCTTTCGGCCCGGTTCACGATGGTCGGTGTAATGAAAATCAGCATTTCAGTTCGTCTGTCCGAATCGGACCGGGATTTGAACAGCCATCCGAGGATGGGAATATCGCCAAAGAACGGCACCTTTTTATAACTGCGACCATGGTTGCGCGTAAAGATGCCGCCGATTACCGCCGTGTGCCCATCGTTCACCAGCAACTCGGTCTTGGCTTCCCGTTTCAAAATGGTGGGGTCGCCGCGGGCACCCTTGTTATTGAAATCCGGTTCATCCCGAGTCATGTTAATATCCAATAGAACAGAACCATCCGCCGTCACATGGGGCGTTACGGTCAGATTCAATTTCGCTTCTTTGAATGAGGTCTGCACACCGCTGGCCGACACCCGGCTATAGGGAATCATCGTACCCTGCTCAATGTGCGCCTGACGATTGTCCAACGTGAGAATTTTGGGCGAACTCAAAATCCGCAGTGTCCCCTCCTCTTCCATTGCGCTCAATCGCAGATTCAGATTGGCGTTATTGGAGATGGAGCCCAGAGAAATGCCCAATGCACCACCGGACCCCGTACCTGTCGCCGCCGGCAGATTCACTGCAAAGTTCGGATTCGGCTGCCCACCGGCCACAGGAGACAATCCCGCGAGCGGGGCGTTACCGTCTGTGGCGCCACCGGCGACACCCACAGAACTGGGGAATCCCAAACCGGTTGGATTTCCGGTGGCCGAACTCGCCGAAAAGTCACCCCCCCATTGAATACCAATTTCACGAGCATATGTGCTTGTGGCTTCAACAATTCTACCTTCAATCAACACCTGTGGCGTCTGCGTATCCAGATTGCGAATCAATGCCTCAACCTGATCAAGCACGTCTGCCACATCCCGCGCAATGATCACATTGGTGCGCGCGTCCACGGAAAGTTTGCCGCGATCGGACAACAAGTCATTGGCACGGGGCATCAACTCTCCCGCTGTTGCATACGACACCGGAATCAATCGTGTTTCCAGAGGTTTCAACTCTTTGCTCATCTTGATTCGCTCGATTGCCTTTTCGTACTCCGCTTCAAGTACCGAAAGGGGCGCCACGCGAATCAGGTTGCCCTGTTTCACCTTTCCAAGCCCTTTGGTCTGCAGAATGACATCCAGCGCCTGATCCCAGGGCACATCCCGCATCCGTATTGTCACCGATCCCGTCACATCGTTGGATGTAATAATATTGACATGCCCCACGTCCGCCAAAAGCCTTAAAATGTTGTGAATGTCCGCGTTCTTGAAATCCAGATCAATTCGACGCCCCGTGTAACGTTCCTTTTGCTGCGACAAATCCGCCAGTGTTACCGAGTACGCCGCCGTTCGCTCTGTGGGATACGCATATGCGTCATTTTTCTCCCGATGGACCACCCGGGATGCACTGCCCAGAGGAGCCGCACTATCTTTCCCCATGGATTCGGCATCCACAAACAGCCATTCGATGGCGCCATCTTTTACCTTTACCTTGTTTGTCGCATGGCGTCCCAGCTTCACCTCAACGCGCACCTTGCCGTCCTGCTTAAATGAACTGATGGAATTTATCACGCCCCCGAAATCACGTACATCGAGAGTGCGTTCCAACATGGGCAACAGCCGCGCGTTCTCGAACTCCATGACCACGATGCGACTGTTTTTCTCGGACTTGGCGTATTTGAATTCGCCGTTTCCGTTAATCACCACCTTTTGGCTTGAGCCCTTATTGACAAATTTAATGTCCTGAATGGCATCCTGTCGCAACTCTTGTTTGGAAAGTGGTTTGTCCACTTTCGCCAGCGGTACACGCGTGGGAACGCTTTCCCTGGCAGCCGCCGGTGTTGTCTTTGCCGATTTCGATTTTGTTTTCGACTTGCCCTGCAACGCCGCCAGCCGCTGCAACCGAATTTCCTCCTGAGTCAATCCCTTTTCCTTATTGGGCGCCGGCAAAGGTGCAGCTGCCACCATTGCCGGTTTGGATTCCGTACTTGTTTCAGGCGATTTACTCTTATCAGCGTGCCGTGCCGTTTCTTTCTCTTTTTCCACCTGCGCTTTTTGGGCTTTCTCGAGTTCGGCCACCTGTTCCGCTCTCGCTGCCGCCACGGCTTTTGCTGTTCGCGCCTCCGCTGCCTTAATTTCCTGCTCTTTTTCAATTACGCTTGCGGCCAGCTTCTGTTTTTCGGCAATGGCGGCTTCCGCTTCCGCTCTCAAACGAGCCGTGCGCTCCTCTGCCTTCGCCTGGTCTTCTTTTGCTCTGGCAGCTGCAAGTTCCGCCCGTTTCAGCGCTTTTTCACGCTCATTGTCTGCCCGCTTTGCCGCTTTTTCCGCGTCTGCGGCTTCTGCTTCCAAAAGTGCTATCCGCTGCTTTTGTGCCACAATCGTCTGATTGGCATCATTCAGCCGTTTTTCAACCGTTCTGATTTTGGAAACCACATCCTGTGTCTGCGTCCGCGCCAAAGTCGCCACTTTTTCCGCATCGGTAACCCGGCTTTCCGCCAGTTTCAATTTCGCCGACACCTCTCGCTTCCATTTTTCGGCGGTGGCCACGATGCGCGCCTTTTCCGCTTCGTGCTGCGCCAGCATTTTTTCTTTTTCCTGGTGCGCGGCTTTTACTTCGGACTCTGCTTTGGCAACAGCGTCACCCAACGATGCCAGTTTTCGTTCGTACTGTACCCGTTGCACCGAAATGGCTTTTTCCGCAGTCAATCGTGCATCATCGGCCCGTTTGCTGTTGTGTTCCGCCACCTTCAACGCTTTGAAGGTTTCATCCAGTTTCTGCTCAATGGCAGCGTATCTGTTTTCCGCGTCAGCAAATCGTTTTTTAGCTTCCACCGTTTCGCGCTGACGCTGTTGCAACTTGCGATACAGTTCATCCCTATCTTTCTGATTCGCTGCCTTATAAGCGGACTCCGCTTCGCGCTGTGCGTCTCTTGCCTTTTTTGCTTCCCGTCTGGCAGACTGCTTCTCAAGAAATGCGGTTTTCACATCGCCTTTCATACTGGTGACGGCCTGTTCGGCTTCGTTTTTCTCCCTATTGGCTTTCGCTGCTTCTGCTTTCACACTCGTCAGCTGTTGTTTCAATGCATCGAGCCGACCTTCCAGCTCAGTCCGCTGCGCTCTCTCCCGTGTCGCCGCCTCCTTTGCCTCAGTCACTTTCCGGGTCAAAACGGCAATCTTCCGGGACGCATCCTTTTCAAATTCCGATATCTTTCGAGTGCTGCGTTTTGCGCTGTTTTGCTGCTCTTTTTCGAGGCGAGAGAGCTCATTTTGCGCCAGTTCCGCTTCGCTTTGCGCTTTTTTTAACTGGGCATCGTAATGAACCTGTTTCGCTTTTAACTTATTTATTTCGGCACGAGCCATTCGCCACTTGCTCTCGGCATCCGATGCACCAGTCTGTGCGAGCTTCACCTCATCTTGCGCCGATGAAATTTTTTCCTTCGCACTATTGGCTTCCTTTTTGGCATTGGCGGCTTCCGACTTCGCTTTGGCGATTTCTTTTTTGGCCTTCTCCATAGCAGCTTCGATCTCTGCCTGGGCTGCTTTTTCGGCCTGAGCCACACGTGCATCCGCCTCGGCCACACGCGCTTCCGCCTGAATCCTGGCGTTTTGGACTTCAGCTGTCGCTTTCTGCTCCACCTGTTTCACACGTTCATCAGCAGACTTTTCGACGGCTTTGATACGTTGCTCCGCATTGGCCAGAGAAATCACCTGCTCCTTTGGAACCTGCGGCTCCTGTGCCGATTCTTTTTGTGGCCCTCCACTAAGCGTCACCTCCAATACGTTGCCCTTCACCTTTACGCGGTACGATGCTTCCTTCCTGAAGTTGATCATCACCCGACTTACCCGCACCTTGCCAGTGGTGAATTCAGACACTGCGACGCCACCGACCAGTGTTGTCGATTTCTCAAGCAACGCCGGAACCCCTTTGAGTGAACTGTTTGCCAAATCCAGCACCAGTCTTTTGGGAGTGGACAGCTTAAACGCAGTATACATGGGTCGCGATGACCCCTTCACTGTGACCACCGTCTGACTTCCACGCTGGACCACATCCACTGCATGAATCTGGTTGGTTTTTCCTGGCGCGGCAGCCATCGTGGTGCCGGCGCAAACGGCAACCGCAAAAGCCACAATCAACGCTTTTACAAGTCTGTTTTGTGTGATTCGGGACCTGTTCATTGTCCTCTCCTTTTATCCACCGAGAGCTCCGTTTCCGCGCAAAAATACGCATGTACACCTATGTGTAATTTTATCCTACACCTTCTCACAGTGTGGTTCCAAATTTTTCACCAATTTTTTTAATTTTTTTTTGGGGGAGCGAAAAATTAGTCCTGAGGATAGAGCGGCATGAACCGTGTCACGTCATCTGGCGCCGGGGTTAGCGGATCGTCTCGCACCAGATAAACACCCCGCTCTTCCTTTTCTCCGGAGCCGTGAATACGAAGGACCTTCCAATTGATTTGAATCCGCTCCGCTCCGTTGCCTGGATCGATGAAATCCGGCTTACCGACATAATCCCCTCGCCTCAGAATGAACCCTTCATTATTTGGGGGGACCACCATCGCTCGTGGGTCGCCAACATTCGTGATGATGGCGATGAGCCTCAATTGCTCTATGTCGTATTCTTCCAATTTAATTTCCCGCTGAACCGTTTCACGAACCTCAGGCTTCGGGACAATCACCTCCGCAAATGGCCTGAACGGATCTCTGCGCTTGATGCTCTCTATGAAATCTGTTTCCGCGATTTTGGGTGCTCGAATGGCCGCGTTCGCTTTGTCAACATTTTCTTTTAACACCGCACCAGCACCATTTTTTTGTATCGCTGCCCGCGCTTCCGGTGAAGGCGTTCCAATCGGCGCCTTCACACTTGGGGGGCGATACTCCGCGTTTGAATCCGCATCTTCACAAGCGAGAAAACAACTGCAAATCGCTAAAAGAAAAACGAGCAAGCCATTGTGTTTTGCTGCTTTTTGCATGCTTCCCTCTATTATTTGGCTTTATCCAGCGAGCGAAATGTCACGGCCAGTACATTGGCATTCAGTTCTGCGCCACTTTCGCTCACACGTGGGTTTGATAATTGGATATTTCCAATATTTATAATTCTGTCCAATTTCCCCACCTGGAAAAAGAATTTGGATAACTGAAGAAAACTCCCTTTGAGTTCAAGCTTCACGGGAATTGTCGCATAATATTTTTCCGGTTGTTCAGCCAGTGGCGTCACTGACAATATTTCAAGTCCCGTCAATTCCGCGACTGAATTCAAATTATTTAAAAATGATGCCATCTCGCTTTCAACCGGAAGCATCTGACGCTGTTTCACGGAGGCGATTTTTAAATCTTCCATCCGCTGTACATCTTCGTCGTATGTTTTTTTTCTTTTTTGTACCTCTGAATACTTCGTTTGCAACTGCCGATGCTGATTCTGTGCAGATTTCAATTCATCCAGGAGCGGAGAGTAGTACAATTGCCAGAACATCAGCGCCACCAGCACCACCAAAACACCAAGAATCAATAGTTTCCTGGCAATCGGCATCTTCAAAAACTGGTCAAGCATAATGTGTTACTCCGTTATCGGTATCTGATATCACCGAGCACTGTAAATGAGACCACTTCCACTTTGCTGGTCGCTCCAAGCGCGCGAGTGTCGATGCTGGGACCGGAAAGATTGGTGGACACCAGTTCGCTTGAAACAAAAAACGATGACAGACTCAATCGACGAAGAAATTCTGCCACATCTTCGTGGGTCATTCCCTGTCCCTTGATTGTCACGCGCTTGTCCTTTTCGTCGAATGACGTTAACCAAACTCTTCTGAAATCCCAATTCTCGTCGAACCCTCGGGCGGGATTTTTCTTTATGATCTCCTGATATATTTCATCGGCGATGGTCGGTTTTCCATCTTTTGATAAAATTCGTGATAATTCCAGCATCACTTGAACCGGGCCAGTCCGCGCAGCCTGCAACTCCTCGATGGCCGCCTGTCGCTGCTCATGCTCGGATATTTCAGCCAGAATCTGATCATGACCTGCGATGGTCTGATTAATTCGATTAATCTGCGCCTGCAGAGAACTATTTTTATTCTGTTGCTCTGCAATCTGGTCATCAACATTCAGACTTATCACCACAGCCACCGCGATCTCCAGAAAGACCACGAGAACGCCAATCAGCAGATGGTTTCGTCCCGCTTCTTTTCGCCTATCCTGCTTGATCGGCAAAAGGTTGATTCTGATCATTCAGATTCGCTCCTTTTGCTTTCGAAGCGCCAACCCCAGGCAAATCGATGCTTGAGGCGCCTGAGATTTCAGCACTTGTGGATTGAATTTTTTCTCGTCGTACATTACCCGTCGGAACGGATCCAACAATTCCACCGGAACCCGCGAACGACGCTCAATGGAACTGCGCAGCTGTAAAATATTGGCTGTACCACCGGTGACAAATATTTTCTGCACCTCACCCTTGCTGGAGGTCGCCATATAAAAATCAAGTGAACGCTGAATTTCTCCGGCCAAAGAATCCACCACACTGCCCACTATCTCATCGACTTCTCTTGGAATCACAGAGTGCGTCCCCTGGTCACCACCGGATTTATACGTCTCCGCTTCTTCGAAACTCACCTGCAACTGTTTTTGGATCTCTTCGGTGATGGCATTGCCACCATTGGAGATGTCTCGCGTAAATTGAGATACGCCATCTGAAACGATATTAATGGTTGTTACTTCGGCACCCACATTCAATAGCGCCAGAATTTCATTGGGTGCATATCCATAATTAAGTTCGTAGACATTCTGAATGGCGAACGCATCAATATCCACCACCATCGGTTTCAGACGCGCTTCCTTCACCACCTCAAGAAGGTCCTGTATTTCATCTTTCTTGGCTGCCACCAGCAGGACATCCATCTGCCCCGCGTCACTGTTTTGAGACAGAATATTGTAATCCAGCTCCACCTCGGAAATATCGAAAGGAATGTGCTGTTCCGCTTCCCATTGAATCTGTTCTTCAAGTTCATCGGGTCTCATCTGTGGCAGATTCAACTTTTTAATGATCACCGAATTTCCTGAAATTGAAAGAGCAACCTCTTTTTGTGCAATCTTCAAATCGTGAAACAATTTTCGCAAGGTATCCACAACAACGCCGTGATTGATCACATGACCATCAACGATGGATTGCGGCGGTAACGATTCAATTCCATGTTTCAGTAAATGATATCCTTTACCGGATTTGCGCACCTGCAAAACCTTAATGGAAGAGGTTCCGATATCCACGCCTATTAAATGTCGTCCTTCAAATAACACTTAATCATCCTCAAACACTTTTCGACGATCAGTCACCTTTAAACCGAGCGCCTTCAGAATCTTGCGTTTCGTATCCATTCGACAGCCGTATCCGGCTTCGATTCGAGTAATGGTGAGAACAGACAGACCTGCTTTTCGCGCCAGTTCTGCTTTACTCATCATGTTTTCAATTCGAATTTCCCGCAGATTGTTTTTTGACCGAGGTGACACGGAATTGTCTTTTCTATCCCCGCCAGCTTTTTCCGCATCTGCAATTACGACTTTGGAGTCTTTCCCCGAATCGTCTGTCATTGTTTTCCTCCACCTACTGAAGGTATAAAATGTTTTCCTGTCTTCGTTGCAGTCAAATTAAAGAATACAACAGGCATCAGGTGAATCATTTTCAAATTCGTTTTTGGCCATACTTTCATTGCAGACCGCACACATAGTTCTAAGTTTAAAGTTAATTATGTATAATTCACATATAAATTAATATTGAGTTATAGCAAACTACTTCCATACTTCGTGTCTCACATATTGTCACCTTTATCTGGTGGCTGGTCAAATTTTTTGCACAACACGAATCGATAACTGCAAATCCACGCAAGGGTCTCGTTACACACCCGGGTCAAACGAGACCTACTTGATAAGGTGGGTGAAAAAAGCTAAAATATGCCCAAATTCACCCGTGTTAAATATGACAACACACATATATAGCATACCCATTGGTGGGTAAAAAATGACACCTGTGTAACCCTGTCACATCTCGTAACATGCTGGAATAAAATATGTTTCTGTTTGGGCATAGTGTTTGCTTTAAACGGCAGCAACACAACTCCGGCAAAAGGACACACACCATGGCATCTCAAGCAAAGAAACAACAAAAGGGGACGACAAATCCCGCTATCGACGAGAATCTGATAAAAAAACACATGCCACTCGTTCAAAAACTCGCCAGAAGAATGGCGTCCCGTGCGCCAGCCAGCATTGCCACAGATGACCTTTTCAGCGCCGGTTCGCTGGGACTGGTGGATTCGGTACTCCGCAACCGCGGCGGCGACGGCGCATCGTTTGCCTGTTATGTAAGAATGCGAATCCGCGGCGCCATTTATGATGAACTTCGTGCCAACGACTGGTTGCCAAGACGTAGCCGTTCCAAAGATAAAGAAGAACAGACATCGGGGCCTGCAAAGCCCGTCGCTGTCATCCGTTTCGACGACCTGCCCGCTGGTCCTGAGAGCAACCCGGAAAACAAGGAAAAACGGACCAATCCGTTTGATGCGTTGACCGCAAAACGCACTTTCGAAAATTTGCAGGAAGCGCTGAACGCCATGCCCAAGCGGGATAAACTCGTTCTTCATCTGCATTATTTCAAAGGAATGCAGATTAGAGAAATCGGACGTCTGCTGGGTGTTTCCGAAGCTCGCATCTCGCAAATTCACCACCGCGCTCTTTGCAGGATTCGCCCCCTCATTAAGTCCGCTGCTTAGTCCATAAAATTTGTTGTGTGTCTTCCGTAACATCTCCTGTAGTGTTCCTTTTGCAATGGCAAATAGATAATGTTGTTCAAATCCATGTACCGTCAACCAATGAGTCTCTCTCAAAATTGTGCAACATCGCTGTCGCCAGCCTTACGATTCATAAATGTCTGAAAATATTACAGGAGGGATGACGAACGAATGGATTCGCTGTTATTTCATGTAGCCCAATTGGCGGAGCTGTTCCTTGAGCTCATCGGGAATGTTCTCATTCTTTTCTTCTTTCGCCTCCGGCTTCACGACTACATCGGCATGAATCTGCCCCTTCATCCAACCGGCTTTGTCAGGCGCCCCTATAAACTGCCCCAAAGCAATACGCATCGCCCGGCGCGCCAGAGGATATCGTTCGTCGACATCCACTTTTTCCTCGGGGTCGCTTTTAAGGTTAAACAAATATGTAATCGCGGGGCCTTTCATCTTCAATTTCCAATCGCCACGGCGTACCGCCCACTGCAGATTCCGTTCATCTGCTTCCGAATAAAAACTGGAAAACGACGCTTCAAACGGATTGGTCACACCGCCATTGGCTTCAGAAATAAGAGACCGCCCTTCCACAACGGGTGGCGCATCATTACCGGTGCCATCCAGCACTGTAGGCACAATATCGCTCAGATTTGCCGAGGTCGACACCCGTTTTCCCTTGGGAATCAACCCAGGCGCGCGAAGGATCAGCGGCACATGCAACAGTTCCTGATACAGGGTGTGGCCATGTCCCACCGACTCGTGCTCAAAAAACTCTTCGCCGTGGTCCGCGCAAATGACAAAAACAGTATCGTCCAGCACCCCCTTTTTCTTCAAAGCGGAAATGAATTTCCCAAATTGACGGTCGTGATACGTCACTTCACCATCATACAGTGCTTCCAGTCGTCGTTTGTCTCTACTGTTCAGTGTGACCTGTTTTCGCTTGTATTCCTCCAACAGGTTCCCGGTCGAACGGGGACTGATGGGTCCTTCGTACGAACGTGCATCGTAGAGTTTTAAATCTTCATCCGGTGGATCATACGGTACATGGGGATCGATGGTCTGAATGTAACTGAAAAATGGTTTTCCTTCAGCTTCGTCGACAAATTTCAACGCATCACGGAACACATTCTCCGCATCGCTGTTTTTATTTTCCCGAATGTAATTCACATATTTGTTCCAGCCGCGATTGAACCCAAATTCCGTGGCCAGATATCCGTTGGCAACAAATGCAGCGGTTAAAAAGCCTTTTTCTCTGAACATTTCGGATACCATTTTCACCGACTTATTCAACCGTGACGAATGGCCTCTGGCTTTATGTGAATCCGGATGCAAACCGGTTAATACGGAAGCGCAGGACGGCTTGGTCCAGTTGGAGTTCGATTGACAATTCTCAAACAATGTGGATTCGGAAACAAAGGCATCCACTGCATTGGTTTTTACTCGTTTGTTTCCATAGGACTTCAATTTATCTGCACGTAATGTGTCCACCAGAAGCACCACGACATTTTTCTTTTTGTCCCCTTTTTTCACCGGCGCCGCTTTCTGACGCACTGCCGGTGCCCCAATGGCGAACCTGGCATTTTCCGACCCGTTTGCCTTCACATCCACACGCACCAGTTTCCCCGCATATGGGGCCATGTCCACCATCACCTCCTGCCATCCGTCGCTATCTAGTTTTTTTGAATACAGATTCTTTCCGGAATCGGCGTCCACAGGCGTCACATCAATGGAAAAATCAACGGGTGAAACCTTGGATTTCGCGTCAATTATGGGGGTCCCCATCATACAAAGAGACGCATTTTCCGGTATCTGCAGGTAATATGACAACGTCATTGGACACTGCATAAATACAGATGTGTATTCCGTCTTTTTACTTGTATACTGCTGAACCATTTGCACGATATGGGGCGGATTAAATTGCTTTGGCGCTGGTATTTCTTTGGGAATAATGCGGATGTAGTCCACCGCAAACGATGACGGCTGTCCCGCAATCTGTTGCTCTGCAGTGGCGTAAATCAGCTTGAAATAATTTTCGCCCGCCACCGTCTGGTCAGCTGTGGCACTCACCGTATAGGTTTCAAAGTCCTTACTGTTCATATTAATACGACTAAGGGGTTTGTCGTTCAGATAAACTGAAAATGAATCCGTCCCGCCTTTTTTGACACGAAACTGAAAATCCACATCCCCAACCTTATCGAGATTGAAGTACATTCGGGAAGGTGAGCTGGTCGCCCAGGTGTATGATACGCCATTCATTGTGCTATCATTGCCAAAGCCGCTCATCCACCCTCCGTTGGTGTACTTGTATCGGGCGGCATTCCCAAAATCCATGAATTCACCGTGGTGATACACGTCGGCCAAATGCAGCATATTAGCCATATCGAAAATGCTTTGCGTTCCCGCCCAGGACGTCCCTTTGGCAGCAGCGTCCACTTTCTGTAATTTTTTTTCAGGAGTTGAATCGCTTCCACCACACGCCAACGGCAATGCCGCACCGAGGGCGGCTGCAGATCCAGCAATAATAAACTCTCTTCGACTCCAGTCCTTTCGCCGCATATCTACTCCAATCGTCTAGTCAACACATATCGCTCATCTGAATCCGAACATCAGACAAAATTTTCTGTTTCACACCTGTTAAGAACAGATGTTTAGGTATGCATACCAGATAATCATTTTCTAAAAAACAAAACGCATTAAAATTTTCAGATATTTCGCCGGAATGAAATCCATGGTTCAACTTTTGAAAATTAGGCATTGCAACGTTTTTTATTCGGAATTGGTTCGCATCTTCAAAATATGAACGCAAATGATACGGCAATCAGGCAGACAAAAATTGAAATGAAATTACCGATGCAACCATGGCTAACAGCATTTAAGAGCGTAAACCGGAACAGAAGGATTTAAAAATAAACCGAGAGGAACGATTCGTATTCATCTCCAATCACGCCGCGTTCGTGTACAGACCCTGAATTCAGACCCTACGGCCACCAACGACGTGCGCAGATGCGATTTCCCTAGTTGGTAATCTTGCTCAGAATCTCGTCCAGATTCTTTAGAGATGCAACAAAGCTCTCCTGCTCGGCCGGAGAAAGGCGACCAAACAATCCCTGATATCCTTCACGAACTCTGGTACGACGACGACGCATTAATTGACGTCCCTGATCTGTAAGCTCTACAACAACCACGCGACCATCATATGGTCCACGCACCTTGGTTACCAGTCCAGCCTTGGTTAATCTGGCTATCATTTCGGATGTCGTACTCTGAGCAGATCCCACGAGGCGCCCCAAATTGCCAACAGAAATTGGACCATGGTTGTGAATCACGGAAATCACTTTGTACTGGCCATAGGAAATTTCATCCTGCACTTTGCTGCCGCTCAGAAGGTCAAGGCGACGCATTAATTCCTGAGCCATTTCTTCAACTGTTTCGATGACATTGTTGGTGTTGTCGATATTTTCGTTCATTGTTATGCCCTCTTCATTAAAACCCTAAAGTGGATATTTTCCACATTTTACTCTCGACACCATGCCGAAAGCGCTCCAAATTTGAACTACCATAACATTTATTTTTTTTTGTTCAAGAGCCTATATTATCAATTCCGTTTTTTTTTTCAGTTTTAATATTTGTACAATTTAAATTTCATATTTGAAAAACAACACTCGGAATACACGTTCCTCTCCAGATGGGCGTTCAAAGGAAACCCACGCTGCCCGCTCTTCTGCTTCGCTATTCGGTGTTTTTTCGAATCATTCAAAGGGGTTTATATTGACCGTCCGAGCATTGCTACGTATCTTGTGCGAGATGGAAATACGAACTGAGTACAAACATATTCCTCATACGGCAACACACCAGGGAACAGTTGTGACCATAGGCAATTTCGACGGTGTTCACCTGGGACATCAAACCATATGCAACAACAGTTACACCATTGCCAGGCAAAGGGGACTACAGTTTTTAATATGCACATTTGAACCCCATCCCATGGAACTGTTCGCCAAAGACAGAGCGCCTGCTCGGTTGACCCTTCCGGAACGCAAGCAACAGCTCCTTTCAGCGCTTCGACCGGATGTGCTCCTGATGCAGAACTTCACCTGGGAATTCGCGTCCATGCAGCCGCAGCAATTTGTTATCGATGCTGTGGTCAAGGCGATGAATGCGCGGGTAATTGTGGTTGGCAAAAATTTTCGTTTCGGCAAAGCACGCGCCGGCGATATTGACATGCTCAAACACATGGGACGCACCAACGGTTTCGAAGTCATCGCTGAAGATTTGTTAAGTACTACCGATGAGGTCATATCCTCTACCCGTATACGTAAACATATAATAGACGGCGATGTGGCCAGCGCGGCCAGATTGTTGAATCGTCATCACGAACTTCCCGGTAAAGTGGTTACTGGCAAACAGGTGGGCAATAAAATTGGCTTTCCCACCATCAATATTTCCGCCGAGGCGGTCCTCGTTCCCGGGGATGGTATCTTTGCTGCGTTTGTGGATGTGGGAAATGATACCAATGTCCCCGCTGCCGTCTACATCGGTGATCGGCCGACCCTTGCACATGGTCATTCCATTGAGGCCCACTTGTTGAACTTTAACAGGAACGCATACGGAAACAATGCAGTGATTCAATTTGTAAAAAAAATAAGAGACAACCATAAGTTCAGTACTGTGGACCAGCTGAAAAAACAGATCGCGGACGATGTTATCGCAATTCGAGAAACACTGGAGAGCTGCTCATGAGTGACCAGGATAGCTCCGGACTTCCATTTACCACTGTCGCAATGGCTGAAATCCTGATGGTTCAGGACCTGGTAAAAGAAGCTTCGGAGGTGATTGCCAAACTTGAAAAACAACATCCGGGCGATGAACGGGTCGAGGCGCTTCGCATTCGCATGAGTCAGAAAATGGGGCTGGGATTAAAGTCTCAGGCGCCCGTTCCTCCAAGAGGCAGGGACCGTATCGAGTTGTCCTTTCTCAACGACGCATTGCATATTGAATGGGAACTTACAAAAGACGGGCTCGATTTGGCCAAACGAACCGTGCGATATTCCGGCCAGACTATTATTCGCCTGTTTTCCGCAGCACCGGGTCCCCGTGGCGTGCGCACCAGCATTAAAGACCTTTTTTTGGAAATGGAAATTGGGCAGCAGGATATAAGTGGCACTCAAATGGGGGCTGTGCACACCGCAGCAGTGGGTTTCCTGGGGCGAAACGGCGCGTTCGTTCCCATGGCACGCGCCCTCTCGGTAACAGGTAATTGAATGTCAAAACCCAAAGACACGTCATGGAAAACCCGATTGCGAATGCCGTCCCCGTCTCCCACACACATTGTGCTGGTCAATCCCGAAATCCCTCAGAATACCGGAAATATCGCCAGACTGTGTGCTGCTACCGCATCTCATTTGCACCTGGTTGGTAAAATTGGTTTTTCTCTGGATGAAAAAGCTGTTCGCCGCGCCGGGCTTGATTACTGGCACCTTGTTACCGTGCACACCTACTCCGCCTTCGATGACTGTCTCGCGGCAATTGGTGGGCCACCTCCCATTCTGTTTTCATCCCGGGCAAAAGAATCTTTTTTAAAGGCGCCCTATCAACCGGGAAATATCCTGGTTTTTGGAGCAGAAAGCGTTGGACTCCCCGATGCGATTCTAACCGCCTGGTCAAATCATCAATACGGTATTCCCACCATATCCAAATCGGTACGCTCGCTCAACCTCGCCAACAGTGTGTCCATTGCCCTATACAAGTCATTGGAGATGACTGGCGCATTGGAAACCTATATACTGCATCCATGAACACAAAGAGGGAACCAACACCGAGGACGCGGCGCATCCTGCTGCTTTTACAACTGGTTGTTGTAACAGCCTGGACCCAGGCGTGCGGCGCACCGAATAACACCCCTTCCAGTGTGATTGTTCAGACAGATACCACCTCCGAACCAACCACCCCGGATACCGAAGCGAACGATTCAGACACAGCTACATCCAGCGACGACGCTTCGCTCTCTCCAATCGCACAGCTGGTGGCCCGGGACGCGCATAAAGCCCGGGATATTCTAATACAGGGGTTAAATGCAGATGACCCTGATATTGCCGCATGGTCTGCGATATACATTCGGCTGTTGCGTGTGGAAGCAGATAAAGACCAGCTTCACAAAGCGCTTTTATCCGGGGCAAACAGTGACAATCTCCTTTTGCAAACACTCTGTTTCCGATGGTTGGTAAACGACTCCGGTCCCTTGCCTGCCGTATCCATTGAAACAGCGGATCCCATTGTTCTTTTGTTTTACACATTGGGACAAATGACACGCAACGCCGAAGTGGATTCCATGCTCATGAGCCAGGCCATACACGTGGGCAAAGCCACCAAATTCCACGACGAAAAAATTCAGCTAAACACACTGCTCCACGAAACAGCTCCGTACGACAACGGACCGTTGGCATTAGGCATTGCATTTATCAATTCCCGGCGACTGGAAATCGCTACGGAAATAGAGGGCATAACAACACCCCTAAGCGCCCGGTATCGGGGACAGCTGCTGGAAATATTCCATCTGTCCGGTGTTGCCGTACCAACGGATAACGATACAAACAGGTTCGAATTTACTGGAACCACCATTCATTCCCGCCTGGAAAATCCACTCAACAGACAATCGCCTGCCATGCTGCGCACCGCCGTGATCACAGGCAAAGGAACATTAAAAAAGTCTGCACTTCGAGCGCTCGCGGCATCCGCGCTTCGTCCGGAAGTTGGCGATTTCGCCGCTGCAGCAACCGCTTTTCAAACCGATGATGCGCAATTGCGTATTGAAGCAGCGCGCACATATCTGTTGCTGGTAACCCGCGCAACCCAAAAGGAGTAACGCCATGAGTCGCTTTTCTTTTTTTTTTTCAGAGCTGATTGCCCTGTGTGTTTTTGCACTGCCTGCGTGTCACCCTGCTGCCGCAGTGCTTGATCCCGACAGTTACAGCGATGATATTCAACTCCCCCATGTTGCCACCTCGTACGGCAATCCCTACACATATGAGCATAAAATCCGGGCCGATGTGCTGCTGGCGCGTGACGAAATGGCGGAGGCCATCTCCGAATATGAGCTGGCTATTGCCGGTGACCCAGCTGATTCGTGGCTGCGTATTCAATTCGCAGATGTATTGATACAGGAGGGGGATTTGGAGCGTGCGCGCAATCATGTGGCCAAAGCAATTCTGTTTGATCCCGCCAACGGCAAAGCCTGGACCACGGCTGCAACCCTTCAGATGCAGTTGGAAAATCCGTCCGAGGCCATTGCGTCTGCCAGGTATGGAAGTCGCATCGACCCGACCGATATAACTGCTCTGCGCTGGCTTGGAGACTACTATGCCCAACACAACGACTCCGACAGTCAAAAAAAGGCACTTCACTACTACCAGATGGCGCTGATACGCAGCAAGACCGAGCCCGAGTTATACCTTGCCGCCGGAAAGACGGCATTTAATCTGCAACTCCCGGATTTAACCACCCAGTACCTGGTTCAGTACATCGCCCTGTATGGTGCAAATCTGAACGCGGTACTGGAAATTTCAAAAAAGTGCCGCACTGCAGAAAACGCCCATATCGCAATCGAATTGCTCGAAACACTTCTGCAGCGTGATGTACTCGCCGATGAGATACGACAGGAGTTAATTCGACGCTATCTGGAAGCGGGACAATATCTGGACGTGGTACGCACTGTTTTGTCTTTCAATGAAGATCCAATAACGCCCCGGCAAATCGCCGTTCGCACGGACTGGCTACTCAAAGCCGACGCGCCATGGGAAGCGCGCGATCTCATAGTGGAACACTTCAGCGCCGCACCCACTCACCCCACGATACGTTATCAGTTAGCCAAAATCGAATGGATGTTAAGGCGAAACGAAGTGGCGCTGGCCATTTTGAACAATGGCGATGCATTCCCCGATGCGTACATGGACAAAGTGAACAGATTACGTGATGAGATAACAAACGGACTCAATAAGTAGCAGCAGTCCACTTCATCGTCGACGACGCGCAGGTATCCGAACAGAATCCCAATTGAAACAACATTGTCTTTTGCGATCTGGCCACAAACACCTCTTTTAGTACAACGTGAGTCGCGCAATCATCGCCGCCTTTGGGCAACATTTCTTCTAAACGCTGCTTTGCAAGTAATTTGTCTTTCTCACCGGTAATTTTCAAGTGTCCATCCCCAAGACTCACTGTCTTGCCATCCACCATCACCTTTTGATTATCCCCGCAGACTTTAGTCTTGAGTTTTTCTGCGGGCGCCGCCTCGAATGGAATCCATTTAAAGGGGATCAACTCCCGGTGGACAAGCGCGATTCTGCCGGCGAGCAATTGCGCCACTTCCCCGGATGCCATTTTCCCCGCTGCAATTCGCTCGCCTTCAGTTCGAAACAGAATACGTTTCGATTGGCGACGTTCACCTGTCTGTGCATCCAGAATCTGAAGAGTGGCGCTCAAAAGTTTACCTGCCTGATCTTGCCCCGTGTACACAGTCGCAATCTGTTTACCGTCGTCTGACACAGCCGGAAGCCCCTGAATTCTGAGTTTCACCTCGTTTTCTTCAAGGGCTGCCTCCTCAAAGCCAATCCAGTTCGCGCTGGCCATCTCCTTTTTAAACCGCGCCGCCGCATCGTCCACCAGCAACGCGAACTCCTTTTTGCCGCCGAGCCGTTTTCGAAATACACCGTTGTCTTTCGCTTTGGCCAACATCAAATAACACTCAGGGCACGCTTTGGCTGTTTTGAACTCTTTTAATACCAGCAATGCGTCATCTCGCTTTTTCATTTCGGCAAGCGTCACAGCAAGTTGATAACGGGCATTCAAATCCATAGGATTCCTGTCTAACACATCAATAAACAAATCCCGCGCGTCCTCCCGCTTGCCGTCCCGTTTAGACTTCACAGCCGCGTGATACAGTTTCACCCCCGCGATGCGACTCTCCTGGGAAATAGGCGTTTCACTCGAAATGGGGGGGATATTTTTTAATAACCCCTGTCTCGGTGTTTCAACCTTTTTTGCAGCGGCATCACCTTTTTTTGCATCGTCCTTTTTCCCACTGCAGCCCAAACCGGTCGCCACCAGCACTGCTAATCCGCAAAGCAAAAATACTCGTTTCATCTCTTGTCCTCCAGAGTTGCCATATATCTCCACACGCTCTAAAGCTATTATTGAACTATCACCTGCCGTCACCACGCCATAAACCACACGGATTCAGCAAATCCAAACCATCTCATTTATGTATATTTTCATCAAAAAAATAAACGATATTTTTAAAAATGCCGCTGTCCGATTTTAATTTGAAGATTGTTGAAAAACAAAAAGGAGAGAAGTGTGCAATTATTTACGACCGCGATTTCTCACGTGGCCGATAAATGCCTCCAGCATACGGGCGCGATCCTTGTAAGTCGACTGTCTGGCAAACTCCGCATAGACTTCTTTGATTTTCCCTTCGAGTTTATCGCCCCCCTGAGGCGTCAGTTCATCCAGCGCGCGAATAGCAGAGGACAATGCCACTTTGGATGGGTTGTTCAAATTGGCAATGAGTGCATCGACCACCTTATCCCGAACGCCTTTGTTGTCGCGGGCAATCCGATGAACACTTACAATGGCACGCTCTACGTTTTTGTTGGTGTGATCGGCGATGACTTTGAGATAGCAATCCACTTTTTCACCGCATTCCTCACCAAACTTGATCCGATCCTTGTATCCCTCGATGCGTTTCTTCATCACTTCACATTCATTGCGAACCTGTTTCTCCTCGTCCGGAGATCCCTCGCCCTGTAACCGTTCTTTCACAATTTTATCGCAATCAATTTTCTTGATTGCTTTATCCATGGGCTTGAAGAAATCATCACCACACATGAGCGACGCATTGTAAAACAGCTTGTCCCGAAGCGAATCGTCGGCGCCGCCAAGCGCTTTCAACATAACGGGACATGCTTTTTGGGGGACGTTCAATAATCCCATCGCGCGGAAATAGCCCACTGCCTCTTCGAGGGGAATGTCCACTTTACCGCCTTTGAACTTGATACGATTCACCAATTCATCCATGATTTGGGTCTGACCCAGTTCTGCCAGCGCCACTGCCGCCCAGTTACGACGCATTTGTGCCCAGCCCTCGGCGTTCTCCATCTGTACCTGCAACTGCAGACTCATCGCTTTTTTGTCCAGGTCATCCGGCTCTATGTGGTTGAATTCGCTCGTGAGGAAATCCACAGCAGAAGGGGATGCGTAATTGAGCTCGCCAAGGAAAGTGTTGGCCTGCTGAATAAACCACAGTGGATTTTTCATAACCGGATCCATCTGCAACTCTTTTTCATAGGCTTTGTTAAACGCTTTATCTTCGCCTTTGGCGAACGCAAGAATGGCTTTTACAACCGAATCCCGATTGTGAATCTGCTGCAATGCCGCAAAGGCGATTGTTCCCAGACCGATTGGCTGACGAATACCCTTTTGTGCAATTCCGCGGATCAGAACCGGAACCGCTTTATCATCGCCGATACGCCCCAGCGCCTTCATGGCTTTCATGTTCAGTCGAAGTTCCTGCAATGTGTCGGGCGTATCTGTAATAATAATCAGCGCGTCAACCACCTGTCCTTTTTCGGAAGCACTGGGTTGTTCGACAATGATGGCTGCAGCCGCAGAGATGAAAGACTGTACAATTTCATTTTCAGACGAGGTGAAGGGGGCGCCCTGCCGGGTATCGCGAGCGCTTTTCACTTTGTTCCATGCGGCCAGCAACGCCGGAAGCGCCTTGGGGGTTTTCTGTCGCTGCACCGCATTGGCCGCTACGGTGAACATGGCAGAATCTGAAGTGTTTTCCAGTGTCAAACCTTTAACGAACACATCCACAGCGCGGGGGTCGCGCATTTGCGCCAGCAGCTCAACAATGATCTTTCGGTTGGCCGGGTCTCTGTCGAAATCATTGAAAGCCTTGATGAGGCCAGGAACAAACACATCGGTGACTTCTTTGACTTTGGCATTTGTCAAATCGTTTCCGTTTTCCTGCATCGCCTTGCTGAAAATATCCTGAATGTTCTTCAGCGCTTTTTCACGCCAGGGACGATCATACAGCATGTCAATATTGTACTGAGGATCTTCTTCATCCCGACAGCCCACAACAAAAAACGATGTGACCATCACGGTTAGTAACATAAGAATGGGGATGCGCTTCATGAAAACACCTGCGTCTTTCTGCGCAATGCTGCGCGACTTGTTTTCGCTACTTTTCAAAATTCCTTAAAAAAAACAGTGGTTTGTCCAAAAATACCGAGGCAGCAGTATAAATAGAACATCTTAGAGTGTCAAGGAACCTAAGGACCGGCATTTCAATTATAATGAATTTTAATATCATTACACGAAAAAAAGAGACCTTGTCAATCCGTCCCAATCCAGGATAATGGAACTTAATCATTTGGGGCCAGCCGTTCGCGGCGCAATAGAACCGCCCCCAACGGAGAGGAAAGAAGTGGAACCGAAACAACTTGCTCTGGAAATCGCAAAAGCTGCCCTTGACAAACAGGCAGAGGCCCTCGAAATAATCAACGTCACAGGAAAATCATCTTATGCCGATTTTATAATCATCTGCTCCGGTCGATCTACCCGACAGGTAGAAGCCATCGTGGATGGTGTGCATAGCGAACTCAAGCGACAAAAGGTTCACCCCCTGGGTTTTGAGGGGCGCCAGCACTGCCAATGGGTTCTGGTGGATTTTGGAGATGTGGTCTTCCATGTGTTCGAAGATACCAAAAGAGGATTTTACGATTTGGAAGGCCTCTGGATCGATGCGGAACGCGTTCCTGCGCCGGATAACAACCCTCCCAACCGGGCACAATAGTCGGTGATTTTTCATATCCTGAGTGAAGGCCGGGAAAAAGCAGATCCAACCGCTCCCCTTGTTGCGGATTACGTATCTCGCATTCACAGGTTTTTTCCAATTACAGATACGGTTACTCGTCCCGGCGCCAAACAGGGACTGGAAGAAAAAGCGCGTCAGATATGTAGCCGAGGCCTCCTGCCCATCGCGCTCGACGAAAGGGGCCGGGAATTTACCTCTGTCGGCTTTTCGCACCAGCTGATAAGATGGATGCAGCACTGTCCCCAGGGACTGCTTTTCATTATCGGCGGCGCCGAAGGGCTTACGCCTCCATTGAGAGCGATGGCTTCGTGCACCATCGCTTTGTCAAAAATGACATTGCCTCACCGCTTTGCAAGACTCATCCTCACCGAACAGATTTACCGCGCCATTTGCATAGAAAAAAATATGCCGTATCACAAATAAATCACACCGCAATATTTTCTTAAATTGACGCTATTTTAATTCTGGAAAAAATTTTTTTTTGGTTGCATACTCCATCTTTATGGACATAGAAAAACGCACATGGATGATTCGTTCCAATAAAGGCGAAACATGGGGACCATTTCCCGAACATGAATTTCAGGAAAAATTGCGAGCCGGAGAATTCCCTTACTACTACTCGCTCAAAAGCAACCAAATGAAAAACTGGCAACCGCTATTGGAAGTGGTGAGCACCGACGAAACCTTCCGCCGCGCATCAACTATTCCGCCATCTTCGGACAGTGAGTAGCGCTGTCGTTCATACAAAATAGCGTGACGACGTGTTAAAAATCCACACTCTCTGCGAAAACACTGCCGGTTTCGGGTTTCTTGCGGAACATGGGTTTTCCATACATGTGTCATTCCGGGATACGCGCTTCTGGCTCGATACTGGATTTACAAATGTAGCTAAAAAAAATGCGCAGCGTTACAACACAGACTTCCGGAACCCGGATGCAATCATTCTCAGTCATGGACATGTAGATCATACCGGTGGACTGAACGAGATTTTACGCCACACAGGTCCCACCCGGGTGCTCGCCCATCCCGAAATATTTCAACGAAGATTCACCACGCGACATAACAATGCAATGCGTGATATAGGGATACCCTTTTCACAATCTCAACTTGAATCCGCTGGCGCCAATTTTCAATTTGTTACAGAACCGTTTACCTTGGCCACGGGAATTATTACCAGTGGCGAAGTTCCCATGCACACCCCTTTCGAACGCATCGATGAAGGCCTGTGCATTTTGTCCGACAATGGCCCGATTCCAGACCCGCTTGCGGATGATCTGTCTGTGGCCCTTCAAACTGACAGTGGACTGTTTATACTTGTGGGCTGTGCCCATCGCGGCATAGTGAATATCGTTTCGCATTTTCAAAAACTTACCGGTGAAAATCGCGTGTATGCCATATTGGGTGGACTCCATCTAAGCCGGGCCAGTGATTCCCACATATCCCGTGTCATCTCCTTTCTAAAGGAGACAGGAATACAAAAGCTGGCATGTTCCCATTGCACAGGATTTCATGCTTCCGCTCAACTGGCGTCCGCTTTTGGCAACGACTTTATTTTGAACCATTCCGGAAAAAAACTTGTTTTTAATCTGCACTAGAAAATTCAAATTTCTTCACCAAGGGTAACTCATCAAAAATAAAAGACTTTTTAAAAGCATTCCTCTTATGAATGTTCAAAAAACATCTGAATAATGTCACTTTTTTCGAGATGCATTCCCAAAAATCCTATAACCGTTTATAAAAAGTTTTGAACTGTTCCTGTCGTGGTGTCAGGTCAACACAATGTCACTGCCAATCGAATGGTTCAACCAGACGAACGTCCCAACCTGTCTTAGGCAGAATTAATTCTTCTCTTATCGCTACGAAAGGAGCGTATTATGCGTTTTGGAAAATTTGATGATGATAATAAAGAATATGTGATTGAAAGACCTGATACTCCACGTCCGTGGAGCAATTATATTGGGAACACCATTTATGGGGGCATTGTCACCAACAATGCGGCAGGATACTCATTTTATCGCTCGGCCGGTCAGGGACGGCATACGCGATTTCTGTTTGCTGCCCTGCAGGGAAATTATGCAGGCAAATACGTATACCTCCATGACGCAGAAACCGGGGACTACTGGTCCAATTCCTGGCATCCGGTTGGCAAACCATTGAATGAATTTAAAGGTGAATGTCGGCACGGCGCGGGGTATTCCATTATCTCAGGCGAATACAGCGGCATCGCCTCCAGCGTCACGTATTTCGCGCCACTTTCCGCTACATACGAAGTATGGAAAATCAGAGTCACCAACAATTCCGACAAGGCGCGCAAGATTCGCGTATTTCCGCTGGTGGAATTTGGATGCAACTGGAACGCACTCGATGATCAGGCCAACCTGCAGTACACCCAGTACATTGTTAAAGCCGAGATGGTGGATGGCATGATTGATATGGGCAGTAACGTCAACATGCCCGAAGATCCCGAACATTTTGAAAATAAAGATCAGTCACGTCACCTTTTTATGGGTCTGACCGGCGCCACTGCGGCTGGCTACGATACGCAACTGGAGGAGTTTTTCGGCCCCTATGGAAACTATGGAAAACCCGATTCCGTGGTAAAAGGCGAATGCAAAAACTCACTGGCCACCGGTGATATGCCCTGTGGTGCATATCAAATCAACGTGGACCTCGCCCCCAAAGAGACGAAAGAATTTGCTGTATTGATGGGAATTGGCAAGGCCGGTGTTGAAGGCAAAGCGGCCTGCGACGCCATGAGCAGCATCGAAAAAGTGAATGACGCCATCGAAAAGGTGAAAGAATTCAACCGGGCCTGCCTCGATAACTTCACGGTCCAAAGTCCCGACGGTATCTTTAACAGCATGATGAACATGTGGAGTCCCTACAACTGCATGATGACCTTCTACTGGTCGCGCACCGCCAGCATGATTTACGCCGGCGAACGCGACGGTCTCGGATTCCGCGATTCGCTGCAAGACATGCTGGGCGCCATGGCGCTTGATTCAGACGAAGCCGGCAAACGCATTGAACTGCTGCTCACCGGTCAATTGGCCAACGGCGGCGCCATGCCGGTTGTTAAGCCGTATGCTCACCGCCCCGGTCACGAAAAAGAGCCGCCTCATTATCGCGCCGACGACTGCATGTGGTTCTTCAATGCCATTCCCCAATATGTAAAGGAAACCGGTAAAATCGATTTTTATAAAAAAGTATTGCCATTCGCAGACAAGGGCGAAGCCACGGTGCTTGGCCATTTACGCAAGGCGATTCAATTCAATCTGGATCGACTGGGCGCACATGGCCTCCCCTGCGGTCTGCACGCAGACTGGAATGACTGTCTGCGACTGGGCGAAAAGGGTGAGACCACATTTGTGGCGTTTCAGCTGCGTTATGCCTTTAAGGAATACATCGCCATTTCGGAGATGCTGGGTGAAACCGCGGAAGTCGCCTGGGCGACCCCCCTGCTCGAAGAATACGACAAAACCCTCGACAAACATGTTTGGGATGGAGAGTGGTACCTGCGCGCCTATCGGTACGATGGCCTGAAATTTGGTTCCAAAGAAAACGAAGAAGGTTCCATCTTCATGAACCCGCAGGCATGGGCGGTGATCAGTGGTCATGCTCAGGGAGAAAAGGCCGCCAAATGCATCGATTCACTCGATAAACAATTGGCCACGGAATACGGCGTCATGCTATGCGCGCCCCCATTCGTCAATACCGATCCCAATGTGGTCCTGGCAGTACTGTTTAATCCAGGTTCCAAAGAAAATGCCGCAATGTTTAACCACACCCAGGGTTGGGCCGTAATGAGCCAGGCGATTCTTGGCAACAACGACAAGGCCTGGGCGTATCTCAAAGCCGCACTACCCGGCTTCTACAACGACATCGCCGAGATTCGCGAGACAGAACCCTACGTGGTGGCTCAAACCACATTTTCCAAATTCAATCCTAAATTTGGCGCCAGCCGCGTTTCGTGGCTGTCCGGCGCCGCCACGTGGAACTACCATGCTGCGACTCAGTACGTCCTGGGCATCCAGCCCGACTACAATGGTTTGAGGTTGGTCCCCTGTCTGCCGTCCCATTGGCCGGAAGTGACTGTGAAACGCAAATTCCGTGGAAAATCGTTTGACATCACCATTAAAAACGGCGGAGCAAAGGGCAGTTTGGTAAAACAGCTTATCGTCAACGGCGAGACCATCGAAGGGAATCTCATTCCCGTAGATAAATTCAAGGATACCAACACCGTTGAGGTAAGTGTAGGATAAACCTTCCCCGTCTTCCTTTCATTTTCGACCAACTCAATTCCATGCTTTTATTCGGTGCTGACGTCATACAGCCTGCAACGCATTTTTCTTTTTGAATCGGCTATCGTCAAAGCCCACAAAAACAGTATCAATAAAAATTTCCATCAAAACTTGAATGCTAGTCATTCGTTCCGTATATTTAGAACGAACCAAATTTGAACGACTGTCCCGCGAGGAGAATGATTGACATGGCATCTGAAAAATCCAGAGTTCAGGATTTAATGGTTCAATTGACACGAGTTCCCGAGCTGATTGAATCACCGTCCAATTGCGTAAACGACCTTGCCCTGCTTCCGTTTTGCAAGGCGACCAAAACAACCACACCCTCTCGTAAAACAAGCAGCACCCGACGCGCCAGTGCTGTTTCAGCGTTCAGACAAAAGAAGCAGGACCTGAAGCTGGATCTCGGCGTGTTAAACCCAAACAGCTCTCACAATTTTTTTAAGGATTTTTCCCATGAACTGGATGCAGATGGAATATTTGCCGCCACAGGCGAAATTCATCCAGTAGGAACATCTGTCTCTATTTCTTTTGAAATCCCGGGGCATCGAAAGGTGCATACCCGTGGTGTGGTTCGCTATACAAGGGACATTGTCCCTCATGAACCCTCTTCAACCCAATCTTGCGGCATGGGTATTTCATTTACCTATCTGGAAAAAGACGACAAAGCGGCCATTGAAGATTATCAAAAAAAAAGGAAACCGTTCCATTTATGACGCCACCATTTCCAGCCATCGCGGCCAATCGATTTTTGTACTAATCCCTCAAAATACGGCCCCGGAATTGAAAGAGTGTCCAAGGAGCCGCAATCGACATCTACTGAACATATGAATAGATCACAATGCGTCCTATTGATAATCTTCTTTTTTTGTGGGAAAAAACCGCGAAAAAATGCATATTCTCTCTATCTTTTTTGATGAATTCTCTTGCATTGGGGAGAATCCACGACTATGGTGCAACCTCTCTTTTAAGGAGAAACAATTTATATCAGTTTTATGGAGGATTACAGAATGCACATGGATGAGGGTTTTGACGCCAAAAACAGGGACAACGAGCTTGACGGCGATTTCGCACATGATGATGACCACTATCATGAGGATCGTCGCAAGCCAAAACGCAACACCGTAGGTGAAGCAGTTCTTTGTCGTCCTCTCGAAGTGACGGTACGCGACAATCGTGTAGAGCAGGCTATTCGCCAACTCAAAAACCGTCTTGCGCGCGAAGGAATTCTGCGGGAACTGAAAAACCGTCGGCACTATTTCAAACCAAGCGAGCTGAAAAGAATCAAACGACGCGAAGCTGCCCGACGCAGAAGAAAACAGACTCGGCAGAGAATTAAATAGTACAACGCTGAGTGATTGTTATTCCGATATTGCCTCGGATATACTCCACAGATCCGTCTGATGCACGCAGTTCCTCCGCGCTGTATCATTCTTTTTTTACATCCACATTGAGTCATTGAGTTCGCCTTCGTGTTTACACGAACTCTGTATTGCTCCGTCATCGGACCACGGTTCCAAAAGTCGCAATTAATCGAAACGCATTACGGATGGGTAGTTTTTCTGCCGCTACCAGTTTTCGGCCCGGGATAAAGCCCGGTCCCTGACTACTTTCTTTGGGTGGAGCGACTACCTTGTGATGTCCCTGGTTATGCCGAGGGAAACAGATATGATGCCAGAAGAAGGAGGTAACTCAGACAGCGCCGCGTATTTCTTCGAGTTTCTTACGGACGCCTTCCATTACTTTAGGGGTGAGGTTCAGACGAATGAGGAAGGCGAAGGCAACGATGTAACCGATAATGGGAATGATCATCAGCCAAAGGCGCATCTGGGTGAGCGCTTCGACGCTTTGCGCCCCGCCAAGTGCAACATCAAATCCGGTGGATTCCAGAACCACACCCGCTGCACCGCCACCCAGGGCCATTCCCACTTTCATCATCCAGGAGCCACAAGCGTTAAAGGCGCCTTCACGTCGTTTGCCGGTTTCCATTTCGTCCCAGTCCACCACATCCGCCATCATGGAACTATAAAGCATCCAGAATCCCGCTTGCGTAAACGCGATACCGCCGGCCGCGAAAAACTGCAACCATTTGATATCTGGATTGTAGAGTACCCAGGTAAGTAAAAACATCACCGTCGCCATAATCATCACAAGGCCCATGGTTTTTTTCTTACCGATTTTTTTGGAGACCAATGCGTAGAACGGCACCCCAACAAATGGAAATACCATATTCCCAATGCCCATGATGAAGTTCCACTGTGTCCCAATCCCCCAATCACCTTCGCAGACATAAAATACGGTGGTGAAAAATCCAAGGGTTCCCACCATACTCATACCAATACCGATGGCCACGGCCATGGCCAACTGAACACGGAACGGTTTACATGACAGAACGGTAAATAACGTCTCGGTAATTTTTACCCGTTCCTGCTTCACCGCCACCTTGTCGTAATAGCGTTCCTTCACAACAGTGAAGACATAAATCCCCACAATAATCATGATGAAGGCAATCATCAGGATGTACACCCTGGCGCCTTTGAGCATATCGGGTTTTTCCTTCATTGCTTCATTCAGCACAGAGGCGGTCTGCAGATTCTGTTCGAGGACTTCAATGCGTTTTGTCAGCGCTGACTTTTTACTTTCTTCGGCCGCATTTATTTCGGCAGCTGTTGGCTTTTTACCCAGATTCCAGGGGGCTGGCGTTTCCTCATCTGCGGCATCACGTACTTTGCCTTCAAAGTCTGCAACTTTCAAATTCACATCTTTGAGACCGGATTCAAGTTTTCCAACCTTCGCTTCAATGTCTTTCAATTTCGCGTCGGAATCTGCACCTTTTGATTGTTCTATTTTGGCAGTTGCGCTCTTCAGATCATTCGCTTCTGCGCGCATGCTGGAAATTTGCTCGTTAAGCGCTGCAACGTCATCTTGTGTCACACCGGGTACGCTATTATTAAAAATGGCAAGTGCGCAAAACATTGCAGCAAAGAACATTCCGCATTCGGGTATTTTCTGAATGATCGTTTTAAACGAGAAAACACTCGTTCTCTCGTTGTAATCGGGTGTCAATTCAGAACCGAGTGCCGCATAAGGCATGTTGTGACCACTGGCCAGCGTAATTAAAATACCTGACGTGATTATCATGTACCACACGTATTGCATCTCAGACCAGCCGCTGCCTAAAGTAGGGCAAAGAAACACAACTGGGAAGAAAAGCGCCGTAAGAATGGCGAACACCAAAATATATGGACGACGGCGTCCCCACCTGGTGCGGGTATTGTCGGATAGCCATCCGAAAAATGGATCGGAAACAGCGTCGACCAATCGGTTGACCATCACCACAAGGCCCACCAACGATGGCGATATCATCAGGAATCCGTTAAATACCGGCCAAATCATTGATGGAAACAGCCAGTTACCCCACAACTCGTTAGTGGAACCAAATCCGTAAGCAATCTTTTGCTTAAGGGGAACCCGATCTTCCGGCTTTATCTCCTGCGTACTCTTTGAATTACTTTCGTTGTTTTGTTCAGACATCTTTTTTGCCCCTGGTAAGAAAGAAAAAATTTTGTTTTCCAAATTTTATTTTCCAAAAACGTGATGAAGCCTAAACGTTTTGCCCGTTGCTGTCCATAGTATTTCCAGAATGCGCTTTTCGAGGAGTACCAATTTCGAAAACGAGAAGATTCGACAATCAGGATTCAAAATCAGGTTGGCCTGTGTTTAAGGAAAACAGAGTCGCTGTGGTGAGGAACAAGCACTGCAAAACCTTGACTGAACAGAGGAATCTTCTCCCATTTTGGGCCGTTTTAGTATTCAAAAGCGATTTTCAGCATATATTCAGGGGTAATTGTTTTCGACTGACGTGTTGAATCCTTTTGGACATTTTAGACATTGAGTTTTTTAACACTTCGAACAGCTCTGGAATTCACACGCTCGCGGTCGCGGGAAAAAACGAAAGAAGAAAAGGAAGAGAAAGTGGCTGAATTTGGAAAGAATATTCCTTTAAAAGGAAAAAGATAGTGCAGAACCTGGCGCAACCCTTCTTCCAGCGGACACCACTGGTGAAAATCCCTCGAACTGAAATCGGCGTTTGGCGGCATTTTTCTTTTGCTCCACCAGCGGTTCCAGAGACGACAAGGGTCCGCTGGCGCGCTTGATTTTTACCGCACCAATGACCACTGACGTCACAGCCCCAGCTGCTCCGAAAATCGTCAGGAAAATCCCCCGATCTCGCGTCTCTTTGGCACTTTCCTGCTCTGGCGCCTCACATTCATTCCCAGTGTCATTTGACGGCAAACAATCGTTCTGAGCCGCATCTGCAAGCGAAACAATTCCCAACGCAGTGAGGCCACCAAAAATCGGAATTCCTATCGCCATAACGGCCACACCAATTCGCCGTGAACTCCGATAATCCTCATAGACATACTGGGAAAAAGAGATCCGTCGATCTGGCACTTCCCGCTGATAATTCCTATAAGGCAATTCCTGAGATTGCCCCAATGCACCCACCACTGCTTCATAATCCGCCTGCGCTGCCCGGGTGGCCTCGGCACTGGGGTTGGCCGGATTCACAAACGAAATTTCGTCCGACAGCACCGGTGGCGGCTCCACGGGCACGTACACGGGCTCTGCTTCCACGACAGTGCAGATTTCGCCTTCAGCACAATCTGCATCATCCACGCAGGTCTGCATTTCCGGCTCTGATTTTTCATCCAGGACATTCTCCTTGTCCGCGGCCAAAGGTGCATCTTCAACGTCTTCACCGCTTTTCTTTACATCCTCCGCGGTGTCTTCAGTGGCCTCCCCGTCTGCTGCAGTGTTGAGTGCGGGCATACAAAATTTTTGCGAAGGCACTGCGTCAGCCTCTTCGGAGGTTGCGCCTGGAATTTCATCATCCTGCACACTGTATGCATCTGTTGCACCACCATCCTGCGCTTCGTCTTCGGGTTCAGCATCGATTGCATCAGAATTGCTTTTGGGGGCCGGTTTTGAGTCAAGTTGCGCCAAGCTCATCTGGCAAATCAGCAATGTCATTCCAACAGCACTTAAAATCCAAGTCCATCTTGCCATGCGTTTCTCCTTAAAACTCCTCTACTGTTCCTGCACCACCGGTAATGGCTCATTCGCCCATAAAAAGAAACACTATTTCAAATGCATTGATACCAACGGCGAATGCAGGAGTGAATAATTTCACGGAATGTTACTGCATTTTAATTTTTCAGTACATGAAAAATGGAATTTGTCGCAATTCATTTTGAACAAAAATGTCCTGCAAAAGGAATTTATACGCGTTCCCCCTTGCCGACAAAACTTGATGTATACGAATACATTCGTGGCCAAACGTCCATCACACTTTTTATGACACCATGTTTTTATGATACCATGCAAACTGGCTGCCACTGCAGAATACTAAATGAGAGATGCTTCCATCTGTTCCCGGACGGAATTTCGCTTTATTTTTGGTCGTGATGATTCCGGCGTAAGTTTCGCCGACGAATCTGTTTCATCGTTGACCTTTTCCGATGCCTCCTCATCCGTCTCTTTAGCAAGCGTCTCGATCTGCGCCTTTTCCGCCGCCGCCTTGTCCATATCCGCCCATACCTGTTTCACCAGCCGATATTGACCACGTGCGTTCCAGAAGAGATATCCGCGGGAGCCCCCTCCAACCGCCGCTTCGATTTGATTGACGACAAAACTGTATCCCCAGTTTTCAGCGCGCCAGCGAAAACCCTGCAACAAGGGTCGTACCACAATTGCATCGCCAAGCCGTTCCCGTATTTTACGACAGGCGCCTTTGATGACCTGATGTGTTCGTTCCGGTTTTGGGTTCTCCCAGTACTTTGCCGGCCAATTGGCCAGATACACCATGGGGGAAATGGCATCGAGATGGGGGGCAAGAAATTCGAGACGTTGCCCCAGTAATTCACTTTCCTCCGGATGATATGCCGTAAGCCCAAATACATCAATGGACAAGGGGCGTGATATGGCAGCGTCCACCTGTCGAAGCAGCTCGGCAATGGCCTCGTATCGTTGCGTTCCGGCCTTTTTCATGGGAAATCGGGCGTTTCGAGCCGTGGGTTCCACCGGAAATCGGACGTAATCGAGCTGTATCTCATCGAAACCCAGCTCCTCGGCTCCTTTTGCCACAGAGACAATGTGATCTCTCATTTGTTGTGAATGGGGGTCCACCCACTTCTGATTATGCAGGTCACGCCATTTTCCCTGAGTCTTTATATCCTGAATGGCCAGACTGCCATATCGAGTGGCAAACCAATTGTCTTTAAAACACACCACCCGGGCAATCACGTAAATGCCATGATCCTGTAACGTATGTACGACTTTTTTCAGTTTCCGTAAAAATCCATGGGGATATCCACGGGCATAAGGCAAATGGTTGGTAAACGTGACGCGCCCCATATCGTCTTTAACATCCAGGACCACCCCATTGGCCCCCATGTCCTTCAACTCTCGCAGCATCTCCCCCGGTGTCAGCGTCGAAATCTTGCCCACCGGCATATACACCCCTCTCACATCTATCCCTCGCGGCGTCATCTCACTGCCCGGCGGATCTGAAACCGCTTTGGCAGCGTCTGCTGCAGTTGCCAAAGAGGCTTTTACCACCAAATCCGGTAACTCCGCTGACGTTGCTTCTGCAGCGGGTTTTTTCTTAGACATGGGTGCTCCGGCCGATTGGGAGGTGGTCTTTCCAGAAGAGGCTGACGCGGGGTCACTGTTTTGCGAGGCTTTCATCTTTGCGTCCTTCTTCTCAACATCCGTGGGACTGGCAAACGAAGAAATTGAAATCATTAACGAAACAACAATCAAATTATATCTTGAGGCGCGCATTATCATATCCTACATTGTATTGAAAGAAACCACACTGGTCAAACATTTATTCCGGTAATTTCATTTTTCCACTTCGCTCGATTATTTCTCGATTCGTAAGCGGAAGAAAAACACCCGTCCTATATGGACCGACTCATTGGGCAAAAATTTTAGATCAAATCAGCCGTATCGGACTAAAAGCGATAGATGAGGGGCGACGTTACGGCAACAGGAATATGGTGCTTAAGCCCACGACGGCCACGTACGGCGCAAAAAGCCAGAGGCGACCGGCTTTGACCAAACGAATAAGAACCAGCAGCGCCACAACTCCAAATAGAAATGACGCAATGACGCCCCCCATGATGGCCCCCAGTGCATCGCTGGCAGCCAGCTGAGAAACGTCAATTTCGAGCAAAGCGGCGCCGAGAATGGCTGGAATGGAAAGCAGAAATGAAAACCGGGCGGCCGTTTCGCGATTGATTCCCAGAAGCAACGCGACCGCAATGGTCGTGCCGGAACGCGAGATGCCCGGCATCACTGCAAATCCCTGCGCAAAACCAATCAGCAGAGCCGTTTTGTAGCTGAGAGAATTGGGTTTCTCCGCGCCAAATCGGCTTGCCAGCAAAATACCCGCGCAGACTAAAAAAGACAGCCCCAGAAAAAGAGGTGTTATTGATACAGTTTGAACAATGCCAGTCTTTTCCATCAGCATCCCCATGACGGCCGTGGGCAACGTGGCGATGAACATCATCCCCAACAGCTTTGAAGGTTCATCATGGGTTATGGTTTCTCGAAAACGTCGCGCCGGCACCGACGCAGCAATATTTTTCGCGCCAATAAACAGGCTCAATACTTCGGTACGATACACGATAACAACCGCTACCAAAGTGGCCAGATGCAGCAGAATTTCCAGAAGCAACGGCTGATCCTTGAGCGATTCCAGGCTGAAAATCATCTGGCCCACCGCCAAATGTCCCGAGGAAGATACCGGTAAAAATTCGGTGGCTCCCTGAATAGCCCCCAGTATAGCGATAAATAGCGCTTCCATTATTGCTTCATTGCCTTTCGCAAACTGTTCATCAATTCATTCTCCGGCCAGAACCCCTGATGCGCGTCCACAATTACCCCATTCCTATCCACAATAAAGAGCGTTGGCAACCGGCTAACATTGTATGCAGTTGCAGTCACACCTCTGGTGTCGGACACGAGCGGATAGGACACTTTTCGATTGGTTGAAAAGTGCTTCAACTGTGCCAGCGTTTCTCCCCCAACCGCCACACCCACCACGGCCACATCAGGAAATTCATTTCGAATTCGCTGCAAAATGGGGATTTGCATCAAACAGGGGGGACAGGTGGTGCTCCAGAAGTCGAGCAGCACCACTTTACCTTTAAGAGACGCAAGGGATAGCGTGCCTTCCGACAGATTGGCCTGCTGCAAATGCCATACAGGCGCCTCATTTCCGGCCTCCAGTGGTGCATCTTTAAGAAAGTAGCTGCCCAGTAAAAATAAAATAACAACGCCCGCAACAATCGCTGTTCTTGAAATCAACGGCTTATTGCCGGCCCCGGATGTGGTTTTGCCCGTATTCATAAGGGCAATGTGTAAAAGTTTTCGTTGAATTATGCAACGGCAATACTGCGGAAGTGTCGGGCAATCGAGTTCCCGATATGCGGGGACCAGGCGTTACGCCCGGCCGCTGACGGTGCAGGGCGGCAGATAAACGACCACTCTACGTTGTTTTTCGCTCGTTGGCAGAACGCGATACCCCTGTTTGAACGTGTTCCTGAAACAAGGGTTTCCCATCAACGGCTTTCCCGCACAGCGATTCCCCTTTTTAGGTTGTGGTGCACCTTTATATATAATTTCTTCTTCGAACTGTGTTTGTTCCTTTAAACTTCATTACGAATTTAAAACTTAATCAAATCCAGAATCCGGGAGGAACCATTATGATAAAGACACTTATTGGGGCGACAATGGCACTGTGTCTTTTTACCGCCTGCGCTGAAGATGACGCCAACGATACGGACACAGAAAGCGGCGTCGACGTGAATAGCGATGGAGATAGCGATATGGACGGAGACACGGACACAGATGGGGACAGTGATACGGACACCGATGCGGATTCCGATTCAGACGCGGATACGGTGACCCACCCGAATGCGTGCCGGTACACATGCAGCAACCACTGCCGTTCCCTGGGAGGTCAGCAAAAGGACGGCACCTGCAGCGGAACCGAACAAAAGTGCTGCTATTTTCCCGACAGTGATAACGACACGACATCCGTGGATGCGGACAGCGATACGGATACAGACGCCGATACGGATACAGACAGCGATACTGACAGCGATACTGACAGCGACGCCGACACAGATGGGGATAGCGACAGTGACACCAGCTCCAGGAACGATGCCGATGGCGACCACGTGACCACACCGGACGATCCCGACGATAATGATGTCCGCGTGTGTGGGGACAGTGACAATGACGGCTGTGATGACTGTTCCATCGAAGGCGAGCAGGCTGTGGACAACGATGGGTACGACGAAGACGGCAATGGCCAGTGTGAGCTTCTCCTGGATTACGACTGCATGAACGGTGAGAACGCAGCGAACGATCCATACCGCCTCCAATCGTGCATTCAGTTTACGTATGTGAACATGGACCGGAAGGCATTTGCGGAGGAGTCCGGTGACGCCGAACTGTTAAAATGGAATGAAGATGTCTGGGCAGTCGCAGTGGCCCACGCCATAGACATGTGCGAAAACAGCTTTTTCGACCACACCAATCTTCAAAACCAGGGGCCCGCCGATCGCGCCAGAGAAGCAGGTCTTTCCATTCGCGGTTACGCCGAGAACATTGCCGTTAACCTGGATGCAGCGGCCGCGGAATATGCCTACATGAACGAACCCACCTGCGAGGGACACCGCGGCAATATTCTGGCCAAAAACGCCGTTGAGATTGGCATTGGCTACCACATATGTGACAACCCCAACAACACGGACTGGAACGAATATCACTTCAGTGTCCAAAACTTCCTTCTCGACCCAGGCATTAAAAAGAGCGACTACTGCCAAAGCAGCGCCACTGCCTGCCAGGTGCCCCCCAATCCCCCATCCACCGCATCCTGTCCCGCGGATTTGCAGCGATGGGATTTCTGCCCGGAACCCACCAGTGCCATGCTGGCCGAATGGGGATGCTGAGCACTTTTTAATTCATCCACTCTGCAGGCGTTTTCATTTCTCCACCTTTCATCACCCACATGAGATTTCGCAGATGACGCATGTCAGTAAGGGGGTCATTTTTACAGATGATGAGATCGGCCATCTTCCCCTCTTCCACCGTTCCAAAGCGATCGGCGACGCGCATCATCTCTGCCGGAATGCGTGTGGCCACAGAAACAATATCCAGTGGCGCCATGCCCGCGTTCTGCAGATATTCCAGTTCCAGCACCATACTGGCACCGTGAAAATAGTTTAAAAAGAGAGGCCAATTGGCCGAATCGGTTCCCGCCGCGATGGGAATCCCGGCCGCGTGCATTTTCATGATGGCGCTGGTGCAGTTTTACAGCTGGCGGGTCAGCTCTTTTTCGAGATTCATTACCTTCAACATCAATCGAATAATAAAATCGGGCATCCATTTGGGGGACGTGACGCGAATCATTTTAAACATGGTGGCTTTCCATGCGCCGGGGTCGCGGGCGGTTTTCAGCAGTTCCTTTGGCACCACCAGTTCCAGCAGCGGGTCATCCAGTTTCGACAAATCAAACATCACCAGGTTCTGACCCACAGTTGAAGCGACCGTTGAAGAGACGTACACGCCCTTTTGCTTCACTTCATTTAAAAATGCATCCGTGGGCTCGCCGTGAAAAAATCCCGCATGAACAAGGCGATACGCCCCCATATCGAGAGCCATCTGATGTTCTGCCTGTCTCAGTGAATGCACATGAACGGGCAATCCCCGCTTTTTTGCGGATGCAGCAATGGCCGCCAACATCTTTCGGTCATACACTGCCCATACCTTTGAAGGTCCCATTCCCGGCTCAATTGCCACTTTCACGCCAATAATATTTTGAAACCCCTCAAATTCAGCGTATCGCGCGTCAATTTCCGTCTCTGTTGCCGTGGTGGGAAACGGCCCCCACATGCGCATCTCCAGGGCATCGGCATACCCACCGGCAGGACAAAACAACGGTGCGAGGGCAAAAATAGTGGGGCCCACCCCCCCTTGTTGCATATAGTCCTGATATTCACCAAGTTGCCTTGCGCTGATGCCATTGTCGAGCACTGTAGTCACGCCGCTTGCGGGATATGCTTTGAGCTGTTGCCTGCGAAAGGTCCACAATTGTTCATCGCTATCATCGCGATAGTAAGATCCGGGCACGCTCTCCAGATGCACATGGGAATCAATAAGCGGAGGCAACACCGTGGCGCCATCCAAATCCACTGCGGGAATATCCGCGTCATCAATGTGTGGCAGTATCCGCTCAATCTTGCCGGATGCCACATGCACATCCACACACCGCGGCCCCGCACCGGTCCCGTCGATCAATCTGGCGTTCTTCAGCACTACACCGTCGGTTTTCCAGCTGGACATGTGCACCTCCTTTTAAAACAAAGTCACCGTTTACTGTTCAATCCAGTACCAACAGGCGACTATTTGAAAAGTTCCCTTAAAAACCAATTCGTTGGGAAATGCAGAGCAGCAGGACAGACCGGACGAATTATGGACAAAACACGATTTCGTAGTCTTCACCGGCGCAGGCGGCCATGGAATCCGCATCGTCGCCCGACCATGAGTAGGCGTCGGCGCATCCCTCTTCAAAGTACTGTGCGACAGGGCTATTGGGATTGTCCCGATCGGGACTCACACAGGACACCAACCGACCATCCATTAAAAACCGTCCTTCGGCTGGACAATTGGTCAGCAGTTCCTGTTTACATGCGAGCACTTTGCAGTCGGGCATCTCCAAAGGCACAATGGCCATGGGGAGATTATGGGCGTCCACGTGACTGATGTTGTACCAGTCAAAGTCGTAAAAATCCGTGTTCAGTGTCATTTCCGCCAGGGTGTGATGTTCACCGCCCGGGTCCGGTCCAATATATCCCCAGTATCGTTTCGATGAAATCGTCTCAACGTCCGAACCCAAATCGCGACATACCGATTGACCCGCTGCCAATTCACCACTCTCAATATCGCTGCCTTTGAAGTTCAGCGTGTCACTGCATTTGTTTATAAACACAAGTGTTGTTTTGCTGTCGCCCGTCTTCGCACACTGCGCAGCTGTCGGTTCATCGGTAGAGTCCTGACCTGTGGCAGAATCATTTGCCGTGCCAGTGTCAATGCCCGTATCAGGTGTGGAACCCGTGTCAGTGGGTGCACTGTCACTCACTGTGTCAACCGCCTGCACCGTGTCATCTTCATTCGTGTCATTTACATTCGAGGTGCTGCTGTCTGAACAACCGACATAACTGCCCCACATCAGGACCAACACCCAAAACGAATCTTTACCGGACTGTATCAATCGCTTCTGCATATCGTTATCCCCTTACTCGCAATCCGACCACGGCGCATTCACATAGGCCTCGCCCAGCGCTGTTAATGCGCCGTCACTGCCCAGCAAATCCACGTTCACCATATTATCTGCCCGACCGGCAAACCATGCGTAGCGTTCGATACGCGGTTCACTCTCAAGATACGCCACCGCATCTTCCAAAAAGGCGCGCTGCTCCGCCTGGGATGGATTTTCCGAGCAGGCAAATTCGGTCAGCCACAACGGTTTGTCAAAGGCACTTTTATACATCTCCACGTGATTAATGAGCCACTGGGCCCGATTGTTCTTCAAACCGTCGCTGTTTTCGTCGCATCCCACGTAAATATGAATGGCAATGGCATCCACACGACATCCGTCGCAGGCCTTAAAAAAATCATTGAGATATTGAACAGGGCCATCGCTGTGACAGCCGCCGCCGCAAAAATTGACCGCCGGAGAAACCAGTTTCAAACCTTTGGCATCGGCCACCGCTTCCAGTTCGGGCCACATGGTCGCTGCCTGTGTGGCTGACAAATTGGCCTGAGAAAAAAAGTTGGGCTCGTTGAATCCCAACATCACCTGTGCGGCGTCGGGAATCCCGCCCTGCACATCGCCAATGCTGTAATTGTCTCCCCAGCGCATGGGAACAAACTCAACATTGTAGGTAGACCATTGACTGCCCAGTTCGCTGTCCGGCGCAAAATACCAGTTGTACCACCAGCTGACTCCGTCGGCCAGCGCCGCCATATCCGCAGGAGAATGATGGCCATACGCCACGCCCCGTTTGCACGATTTGGTCTGTACACTTATCGCTGTGGCCGTGTCTGAATCCGTTCCGTTGTCGCTTTCATTGATCCCGGTCGCACTGTCACCAGACAGCGTATCCGCCAGGGTCGCGCTATCCCCTTGCGAATCGCCGATATCCGCCGACTCGGTATCGCTCACGCTCCCACTGTCAGCATCGTCTCCACATCCTGCCCCGCCCAACATCACAAACAGGCTCGCAACAACAGTCATCCACTTTAACTTGAACATGAACACTCCTTTAAAACAGCAGGGGAAATCTGATTTCTCTCACAGAAATTTTAAACCATGAAATGGACAAAAGACAATCAGTTGGGTGATCATTCAATGATCACCTGGGCGACCAGTCCAGGGTCACATCACTGAAGCTGGGCGTATCGCCCGGGCTGGCCAGGTCATTTGAAACACCCTTATTAAATTCAAAGCAACTGTAATTTCCCGTGGCGTTTTTGTCAGTGAGTTCCATGCACACGCTGTAGGCGCCATCCGGCAAATTTCCGTTGTCAAAGCGTGTGGCGTCCCATGTCGCTGTCCGTGTATCGTGACTGGAAAGCGTGGCGCCGGATACGGCATCGGTGGTATCGTATCGTGCTCCGGCATCACTTGTGGCATCATCCCAGTGGGACAAATATCCCCGATACGCCGGATTGGACGTATATGCCATCAGCGTCCTGATAAAATCACCCTGTGCATTTTCCACCCAGATGGCCAGCAAATGACGCGGCGCATATTGACCGCCTGTGGAAGAGGTTGTGACTGTAACAACCAACTCTCCGGTTGTGCCAGTGCCTGCTGCGGTATCGCTGTCGGAATCCGATTCGCCGGATGTATCCCCTCCGCCGGACTCATCGCCGTCGTCTTCACCGCAACCCGCCATCCACAACAGGAACAAAAGAAGGGTTAGCAACCAAAAATGCATATTTGAAGAGAGGCGATTGTTCATTGATATACGTCCTTCCGTTTTCGCCATATCCAGCGGAGCCAATCACTACACAACAGTATTGAACAAAAACCAGAATGGGCAAAAAAGCGTTGCACAAAATCACATTCATGGCCCGTCCATAGCATCGGAGCACCATGCACTTACAACATCATCCGAATTAACAAACCGGAAAATTAGACGATATACGTCACCGGGATTCGGACAGGAACTTACATATTCGAGCACTGTCCCCTTGACCCTTTGATTCATTCCCGGATAAAAAATGGTTCCAGATTCTTTATTGTTACCCAACTGTCTGTCGTTCTATTGTGCAAACGGTATATACGGCCGCCCGGCGACCATGGTGTGTGATGACCGCCTGTATGTGTAGCAGACGCAAAGCGACCCTTTATTGGCAGCATGAACCCGTTTACCATGCAACAGGTAGAAACCATAGCGTGATCAAAGGGCGTTGAAACCGAACCCTGCAACGAAGGCGGGCTGAATGTGCCTCACATCCACCATGGCGATTTCATTGACGAAAACGCACTTTTCAATTTCGACCGATGGCCGTTTACAAGCGGCTGACAACAGTCTCAATCGTTGCCCGGGCAACCGAAGGCAATGGTACAGGTCAAAGTGCCTCCCCGCAAAATGCGGTGAGTTTATTCTTGTGAGATGTGGCCATCTATGGCTTTTGTCCGTTGTCCGAAGACGCTTTCTCCGCTTCCATTTGCAGCACTCCCAGACTGGTGCAGCCACTGGCGTCGCCGGCATCGCAGGCTTTGGCTAAAAAGACGGGGGCTTTTTCATAATCCACGGGTCCCCCCATTCCCTGAAGGTACAGCAGACCCACATTAAAGCAGCCATCGGCGTCATTCCCATCGCATGCTTTGGCCAGATATTCCCGTGCCTTTGCCGAATTGGCGACGACTCCTTTGCCCTGTATGTGCATCGGCCCCAGGTTGCTGCATCCCGCGGAGTGCCCCTTTTCGCAGGCGGTTTTAAACAGCCCATTGGCTTTGTCAAAATCGGGTGTTACCCCATTGCCCTGCGCATACAGTATCCGCAAATGCACACACCCGTCCATGCTCCCGCTGTTACACGCCTTCGAAAACGATTCCGGCGCCTCCGATTTTTTGGCATTGGTGCCCGACACTATCTGGTCGATATTCTGATCGCACGCATCTGCGTTTTTGGCGGGCGAGGCGCATTATTTAAAAATACCGTTATTGACTTATGACAGAAGACAGACCGGGGACAACGCGTCAAAGCGCCCTCCCGCTTGAAATCCGCTGGATAAAATCAAACAAATGGCAATAATGACATCGAACAAACGTATCGCACGGTTGCCAACGGACTGGAAATACCCACAACGGTTGTGGCAACCGCGCGAGTGCGAAAATAGATTACATGTGCCACCTGAAGATGGCAGTTGCCAGGGTGATGTGAACACTGGGCGCAGCAATAAGTGAACGAACACGATGACCAAACCATCCATAATATCGCATTCGGTGTTTCTGGCTCTCATTTCGTGTTTTCTGTGGTCAACGGCATTTGCGGGAATCAAAATCGGTTTGGCGTACACCACGCCGCTGCAATTTGCCGGAATTCGTTTTATTATTTCGGGAATTATCATATTTCCATTCATCAGAAACAAAACCAAAGCGTTTGACCAGATAAAACAACATCTGCCATTTGTGTTGCTCATCAGTCTGTTGCAGACATCGGTGCTGTATGCGTTTTTTTACCAGGGCATTGCCCGCACCCCCGCCGCTATCTCTGCTGTGGTTGTGGGTGCAGGACCGCTTTTCATCGCATTGATGGCCCATTTTATCACCGGCAAAGACCCGCTGACGCTGCGAAAGGCGGTGGCGCTGCTCATTGGTTTTTTGGGCATCGTTCTTTTGGCGCTGATGAAGGATACGGCCGAAAAAGAGGGGAACACCATCGCCATTGGAATTGGTTTTCTCATTGTGGCCAATGTGTCGGGGGGATTGGGCAATATTCTGGTGTCCCGGAATCGACGGGGCATGTCGCCAATTGCGTTGAGCGCCACGCAGTTGTTTACAGGCGGCGTGACACTGCTTTTGATCTCGGTTTTGGTGGAGGGCGCCTCTTTTAACGCCAAACCGCTGCCGTATTACCTGGCGCTTGGCTGGCTCAGCTTTCTTTCGGCCGCCGCGTTCACCATCTGGTTTGTGGTTCTTGGACGACCCGAGGTTAAAGTGTCTGAGATAAATGTGTGGAAGTTTGTCATTCCCGTATTGGGCGCCCTGATCAGCTGGCTGCTGATTCCGGAGGAATCCCCGAATTTTTGGACGTTTCTGGCGATGTTCCTGATTGCCCTCGCCATTATTCTGATGTACGGCCACCGCTGGTTTAAAGCCCGTCAAAAAACCGATTCATCTGCGTGAAATTATGATATGGTGCGCCCCGGTAACTGATAATTGAATCCAATCGAAGCCCTGCAACAAGGAGCGGCACATGGCAAATTTAAAAAAGGCATACAAAACAATTGTCGACGATAATTTTCCCAGTGAAATGACCATCACGCTTGGGGACCAGAAACTGGTCTATCGCAAACGCACCTGGCAGATTGAGGAAGATGGCGATGTGGTGGACAGGGGGCTGCGCTATGGCGAAAATCCAGGCCAGGAATCGGCATTGTACGAACTGGTGAATGGAAATCTGCTGCTGGGCGATTGCCAGTTTATCGCACCGGGAAAAGGGCTGGTGTCTGCGCTGGACGAAGAGATGATGCTGCAGTTTGGCAAGCATCCCGGCAAAATCAATCTGACCGACATTGATGCAGCGCTGAACATCATCAAATACCTGATGGACGAACCGGCCGCCGCCGTGATGAAGCACAATAACCCCTCCGGCGCAGCCAAAGGCGCCAATACGGCAGACGCCATCGAAAAAGCGTTTATGACCGATCGTCTGGCGGCCATGGGCGGATGCGTGGCGGTGAATCGCCCCATCGATAAAGCCGCGGCGGAATTTGTCGCGGCCAACTATGTAGAAGTTGTGGTGGCGCCATCCTACGAGGAAGGCGCCATCGATATTTTGAAAGACCGCAAAAATCTGCGCATCGTGCAGATTCCACGGATGGATGCGCTGGCCGATTACCGGGCAGCGCGATTTTTGGATTTCAAGTCGCTGATAGACGGCGGCATTATTGTTCAAAGCTCCATGGTGAGCAAAATTATTTCACCCTCGGATTTTATAGCGGCGGAAGTCAAATCCAAAAAGGCCGATCCGGTGGTATGCGAGCGAACCCCCACCGATGCCGAATACGCGGATTTGATTTTTGGATGGAATGTGGAGCTGGGAGTCACCTCCAATTCAGTGCTGTTTGTAAAAGACGGCGTGACCGTCGCCATTGGCACCGGTGAGCAGGACAGAGTGGGATGCGCCGAAATCGCGGTCCACAAAGCGTACACCAAGTATGCGGACCGCCTGTGTTTCGAAAAATACGGTATGCCGTACAATGAATACAAACTCGAGGTCGAAAAGGGCGCAAAGAGCGCGACGGATTTGGAAGCCATTGACGCCGAAACAAAGGCGGCCAAAGGTGGTCTCATCGGTTCACGGATGATCTCAGATGGATTTTTCCCGTTCCGCGATGGTGTGGATGTGGGTATTCGACAGGGAATTACGGCAGTGGCACAGCCCGGCGGTTCCATGCGCGATAAAGAAGTGATTGAGGCCTGCAACGAAGCGGACCCCAAAGTGGCCATGGTATTTACCGGTCAAAGAGCTTTTAAACACTAAGATGGTTGAAATCATTAAATCGAAAATACTGAGCGATGCCGGAGTGGTTCATGGATTTACCGAAGGCATTGATTTTTCATCGGAAGAAGGCTTTGACGCGTTGCAGCGTACACTGGATACCAGTGTTCCCATGTTCAAGGTAATGCAGGTGCATGGAAACACCGTATGCCTCACATCGGAGATGTCGCCTTTGCCCTGGTCTGAGCCCGCGAAAGAGGAAGCCGATGCCCTCATTGGGGATTCGGCGGGGTGTGTTGGGGTGGTTACCGCCGACTGTGCGCCCATACTGCTCTACTGTCAGCAGACCGGAATGACCGCCGCCATTCATGCCGGATGGAAGGGATTAAAAAAAGGCATTGTGGGCAGTACGGTAAAAGCCATGTTCCAAAAAGGCGCCACGGCTACCAGCATCCTTTGCGCCATTGGTCCATGCATCTGTTTCAATTGTTACGACGTGGGCGAAGATGTGGCCAGTCTGTTTCCCGAATCGTCCGATCCCATTGCCGGCGCTGAAGGTCACTACCTGCTGGATTTGGCGCAGGCGGTGGAGGTGTCCCTCATTGGCACCGGGCTTTCCACAGCGAGAATCGAACGCATCGATATTTGCACCAAATGCGGTTCCCACGATTTGTATTCGTATCGAAAAAGCGGCGGGGATTGCGGGCGGCAATACGCCTTTATTTGCCGCGATTAATTTAACCATGGTTGGCACACGCACCCGCAAACGCAAAGACGAATCCAAAAAAGGCGGCTACATCACAAAGGAGGGGTATCGTCGATTGGAAGAGGAATCCCATTACCTTTGGAATGTGAAGCGTCCGAAGGTGGCCGATGCCCTGCAGGCCGCGGCCGCCGAAGGGGATCGCAGCGAAAACGCGGAATACATCTATCGTAAACGACAGCTGGCCGATATTGACAGGCGTTTGCGATTTTTGGGAAATCGACTCGATGCGCTAACCATGGTATCGGGCACGCCACCTGCGGATGGCAAGGTCTATTTTGGTTGCTGGGTAACGCTGGAAGACGAAGACGGCAATGAAATGCGGTACCGTATTGTGGGCGCCGATGAATGGGATATGGCACGGGGTGAAATCAGTGTGGATTCGCCTGTGGCCAAAGCGCTGATGGGAAAGAGGCTTGACGACGAGGTTTTTATTCAGCGTCCCAAAGGCGATACATGGGTCACCATCGTGGATGTGTCGGTAAAACCACAGACGGGATAAATGGTCACTCCGCCTCGACACACTGCGCCGGCTCGTTTTGGGGCTGAGCGCATATCGCAGCGACTTTGGGCGTCCTGCAGGCAGTGATCGTTTTCCA
>JAFGQN010000053.1 GCA_016935665.1 Deltaproteobacteria bacterium
CAGGACAGCGAGACTGCCGATTCGGAAACACAGGACAGCGAGACTGCCGATTCGGAAACACAGGACAGCGAGACTGCCGATTCGGAAGCGCAGGACAGCGAAACAGTGGACAGCGAAACAGTGGATCCCGATACCGAACCGTCGGTGTGTGGTGACGGAGTGCGCTCATCGGACGAATTTTGTGATGACGGTAATCACACCCCCCTGGATGGTTGTGCGCCGGATTGTCAGCCCAGTCCCAGCTGTTTCAATTCCGGTCCCTGTGAACAGATTTGTGGCGATGGCATCGTGGTGGGGAACGAAGAATGTGATGATGGAAATCGTGAGGGCGGGGACGGTTGCTCTGAGAGCTGTGAAACCGAAGCCGATTACACCTGTTCGACCGGGTGCATCGGCATCAATTGCACGGTCTCGTTAAAAGTGTATTACAGAGATTTTGTCGAGGATGACGAAGATTTCCAGAACGACGCCTGCGGGGGAGGTGAAGAGGGAACTGTAGAAAATCTGCTGGATGCCATGGGAAAACCCGTTGCTTCTTCAATCGCAGCCAATCAATGTATATTTAATCTCGATAAATGGTATGCGGGCGTGCCCGATATTTCAGGGGAGTTGCGTTTGTATCGACGCTTTTCGCCCAACACCGCGTATGTAAATCGATACGGCGAAAATGGGGAGAAGTGGAGAGATTTGATGGGAAAAACATACAATGGAACCCCGGTCTTTTTCCCGGTTGATGATTTGAATACAGACATGGCGCCTGCGGACATTCCACCTGAATACAACAGTAGTGGCAACTGGGTGCTGGAATCCGATTTTGTCGAGAACGCGTCGAACCATAATTTCTATTTTACCTCCGAAATGATTTACTGGTTCGAGTATGTCAAAGGTGCGGACGCCAGTATAGAGATCATCGGGGACGATGACGTGTGGGTTTTTGTCAATGGGCATCTCGCAATCGATCTGGGCGGCACCCATGTGCCAAAATCCGGTTCGGTGACTCTCGATACTCCCACGGCGTCCAGGTTTGGTCTGAGTGATGGGAACGTGTACGCCATCCGTATTTTCCACGCCGAGCGCAAGAAAACCGGCTCGACCATGCAAATTCAACTGGATAAGATTAAATCGGTTCAGTCGGTTTGCGCACCATCATCAACAGTTATTCCGCCCTGGAATCCGTAAAACGCCGATTCAACTCAAGCCACAACGCTTCTGCACAAACATGTCGTTGATGTCCCGCAGATTATGGAATGGGTAATCCCAGTAATTTAGGCAAATCGATAATTCTTTTTATGCTGAAATCCGACGCATTCAGATAAGAGCGCAACTCAGAATCATTAAAATAGCGGGATTCCACAGCTATCACGCCAATTCCCGCCCTTTTGGCCGCCTGAATTCCGCGGGGCGAATCTTCAATCACCAGGCATTCGTCCGGGTGCGCTTGAAAGCGATCCATCGCCTTTTGCCACGGGTCTGGATGGGGTTTTGAGCGCGGATAATCGCCATTGAGGAGTTGAAATTCAAAATAAGAAAGCAAATTGCCAGTACGCGAATGGATCTCATAAAAATTGTTCTTTTTGCTGGAGCTCACAATGCACATGCGAAAATGGGCCGCACAGTGTTTAATCACCCCGTCAACGCCTGGAATGAATATGTTTTCAGTATGTAACATGGCCGAGTACAGCTGGTCCCGCCGATGGCGCAATTCAAGACATTGTCTGGTTGAAAGTCCGTGATCAGCGGCTATATCAAATAACGACTTTCCGTGTAGCAGAGAAACATCTTTGAACAGCTCTGGCGTCAGCGCCACACCAATCTCCGCCAGCACCTGTTGCCCCGCCGCATAGTAGCAGCGCTCCGTGTCCACCAGCACGCCATCGTTGTCCCATAAAAGAAATCGTATTTTTGAATAGTTGGGGTTCATGCTCTGGTTGTATCCCTGTCTGATAACAAAATGGTTTCTATCCCCCTTGGGAGGCTGTATACACCAGACCCGTTGCGGTGCACAACGGGTCGTTTTATACGGCAGGTCGCCGTCAATGGACGCCAATGGCACGCCGCTCCCTTGAAAAACCGTCCATCTTGGAACTTGAAAATACTGTGCAATTTTAAGCCGTTAGATGCAGTTCATTCTCATAAAATTGACAAATATTTTTATGCGGTTAAAGATTTAACCGCTGGATGAATTTTGCCTTGCTTCTCAGGGAATCCTTTTTAATACCGCCGCACCCTTTCGGGCAAGGCACTGCTTTTTAGATTATGCACATGGTATAAATGTATCTGTGTTGAAGTTGTTTTTAATCGAATGGATTAATATGAATTATTATGTGTTCTTTGTGGCAATGGTCTGGTTGTCGATATCGTGTGTCGAAGCTAATCAAGTGAGTATTTCAGATAGTGATTCGACGCATGATGCAAATTGGGATTCAGATACTGATGCAGATACAGATTCAGATTCGAACACAGATTCGGTTGTAGATAAGGATACGGATGCCGATACCGGAACGGACACGAACACGGTAGTAAATACCGGAACGGATACAGAATTATATACCGGAACGGATACAGTTGCAGATTCCGGAGCGGATACAGGCGTAGACAATGGAACGGATACGGACGTGGATACGGGAACGGATATGAGCGCAGATACGGGAACGGATACGGGCGCAGATAATGGAACGGATACGGGCGCAGATAATGGAACGGATACGGGCGCAGATAATGGAACGGATACGGACGTGGATACCGGAACGGATACTGAAACCGACACCGGGACAGATACAGCAGTATCCGACACTGAAACGGAAAGTGCGGTCATCGCCAGTGCAACGCTTGTTCACAGGTGGTCCTTTAATAACAGCCTTGTTGATTCCGTGGGTCAAAGTGATGCAGAAATAGTAGTGCCCAGTGGCGCCTCAGGTACAGATTATAATCTCACCGCCGATGCGATAATCCTGGGAGTCTCCAACAGCAGTGCGGCCAGCTATGTTTCCCTTGGAACGCACCTCCTTACAAAAGTTGGCGGTGCCGTCTCCGTTGAGGTTTTTGGCACATATTTAAGAACTGCGTACTATTCACGAATATTTGAGTTTGGGAACAGTGCCAATGAGTACCTGATTATGACCTGGCTTACGGAAACAAATGTGTATACTGATTTGGTAAGGTGGAAGGATGCGAGTCAGGTGCAGGTTACCAACTCAAATGCACCGTATACAATCGGTCAGGAGTACCATATTATAATGGTTGTTGAACCGGATGCCGGCGCCTCGGGCAACCTGCAAATTCGCTGGTATACCGCGCCATCGTCAGCAACCAATTTGGGCGGAGCAAAAGGGAGCTTTGAAACCTCTGATGCGCTTGAAAATTTAAACGATTCCAATTGCTGGCTTGGAAAGTCCATTTCCGATGCCGATCCGATTTCTCCTGCCGAATATAATGAAGTCAGAATCTGGTCCGGTGCGATAACGCCCACCGATGCTGAGATTCTGCACGATTTGGGTCCCGAAAATATGTGACCTGTTTACAGGAAGAGGGATGTGATACACGCGAACCCCCTGTATCCAGTTTTCACTCTTCTTCGAGTTCCTCTATGAGCTCTTTGGCACGTTTATGCTGGTTGGGAAACATGTCGTCGGGAACATGTTGTTTTCCTTTTGCCTTAAAAACCATATATCGTGCACAGCTGCTTGAATCTCCCAAACAATATCTGTTTTTCATCATTCCGGCCGTCGTTGGTTTGTTTACCATTTTTTCGTTAAAAAAAAGGCATTCCGCCAAACATTCACATTCTGTCATTGCACTATCCCCTCATTGAAAGTCTCTGTGCGGAGCATAACAATATGAAATAAATAACGGCTTTTGCTTTAAAAAATTTAGACCAATGCAATCTTTGAAAGATGCGGCCAACACTGTATTAAGGATATCCCTCATAGGGAAATAGAATCCGCCATTTATGCCATTCGCGGCTTTGGCCGCTTTGATGAGGCAATCCAGGAAATACGCTACATCCTGTAGCTGCGGGAATTCACGCGGTTCGTTCATTTGCGGCACATCGACAAAACGTTCACCATTTGCCAAAGTAGTCGAACTGGCGTCGAAACTGCGCGTGAACCGTGTGTGGATTGATAAGTGTTTTAGAAATCAACTTTTATCCTCACCAATGGAACGCAGTTTCCTCGCAAACCCCTCCGCAGTGCGAAGGGTGTGAATAAATTCGCCTTCCTGTTTCCGGTAGGAAATGACTCCGCCATCGGTAACAGGGATAATATAGACCGGGTCGGGTAGTGGGGAGTTGTAAATGATTCTGGCAAGCTTGCCACACAGCGTTTCGGGTGTTACAGACGACACGCCGCCTTCCATTGTCCGGTCCATTTCAGATTGAAACAGGCGACATCCTCCCAACGATAAATGAAACCAGCCTGCACAGTATCTTAAATCAGAGCAATCGCAAGCTCCTGGTTTGTTGGAAAAATAGAGTTACAACTAAATTCCCAGAGCCGAAATCATCGCTTCTCCGTAACGCTTTCCAAATGTGCGGTAGCTTTCAGGCGTGAAATGAAACATGTCCACACCATCCAGCCCCCCTGCGGATACCACGTGGGTGTTGGGAATAATATCTGGCAGTTGATTCACATATTTGTTGTGTCCGTTGCTGCCCGAGTCGCCGTAAAGCAACTCTCCGGCCACAAACGGCAAATCGTCGAGTCCCAAATCTGCTTTTATATCGGCTACTATTTCTTTCACCTTGTCGGGCCAACCGGGGTTGCCGTTATCCGATTCGCCCTGGTGGAAAATGATGCCGTCAATAACGCCGCCGGATTCGAGCGCCAGTTTCGCCCGGACGATCATCCATTCGTAGGCGCCGCCCCAATGATCATCGGGGGGAATGAAAAAATCCCCTCGGTTGGATGCGGTCACATCTTTACGGAAGAGGTCAATTCCCGCACCGGGAATGGCGCAGGGGATGAGTCCGATGCTGTCCTTTTCGGGATACGCGTCAATCATGGTTTTGCCGAAATGGTCACCAATGCCAATGCCATTGACCCAGCAGGCGTGCAGCGGTGGCTGGGCAATATCCCATTTATTGTAGATGCGTCCAGTGGCGCTGCAGTCATCAAATCCCAGCACCTTGACGCGCGGGTTTTCTTCTCTGTCCACCTGTTCGATGTTATCCGCATACCCATACATATTGGATTGACCGAAAAGCAGAAATAAGTGGAAGACCGGCTTCGTGTCCGCCTCTGACGCTGAATCGGTCAAGGCGCCGGTCGCTGTGTCGGTGTCGGCATCCGAGTCCCCATCCGAATCCGTGTCGTCGTCTGAATCGCCATCGGCATCCGAATCGCCATCGGCATCCGAGTCCCCATCCGAATCTGAATCGCCGTCCGAATCCGAATCGCCATCGGCATCCGTGTCCCCATCTGAATCTGAATCTGAATCTGAATCTGAATCTGAATCGGTGTCGGTATCTGAGTCGGCGTCACTCGCGTCAATACTGCTGTCGGAGTTGTTGTCTCCATCGCTGCCACAGGCGGTTAGTGAAAATATCGTAAATACAACCAGAATCTGCCATCTTTTTGCCATCACGAGTCTCCTTTGGGGAATAGTCCATGCACCCCATCATGAGACAGGTGTATCAGTGGCGGGCTTTTTGGGCGTTTTCATTAAAAAAAGCTGCGGCTTTTATGCGGTGAGGCAATTATAATGTAAAAACATAATCATAACTTTTATCTGAACGGGACATTGCCGCATGTGATGAACGGTTCCGACATTTTGTACCAGGATTGAGGAGTGAAACATGAACGAACAACAGATTGAAGCAGTGGTAAACGGATTGCAAAAGGCAATGCGATCGGAGTTTGAAGGGTATCACTTTTATATGTTGGCGGCGCAAAATACCAAAGACGAAAAAGGGCAGGATGCCTTTCGTCGTCTGGCAAAGGATGAATTCGACCACATGAATTACCTGCAGGCCCAGGCGGACCACATCGTGAAGAACCATTCTCCCGATGAACGACTTACTTTAAAACAGATTCAGCCGTTTGATGGCCCAAACCCCATTTTTTCTGACGATATAAAATCGCGCATTAAAGAAGCCAATTATGAGATGACGGTGCTGTCAGTTGGGGTACAACTGGAATTGAACGCGATGCAGACCTACAGGGAAATGGCATCAAAGACCTATGACAAAGTCGTGTCGGGGTTTTATTTGGACCTGGCCAACTTTGAAAATTCTCATTACCGCATGTTGGTCGCCCAGCAGGACGCGTTGAAGGAGGCGTACTGGACCGCCAATCATTTCCAGCCATTTTAATACGAAGTTCAAGTGCGAACACACTCGTGGCAGTAGATATGAGACACGCAAAGAGGTGCCTAAATGGGCGACCCAGGCCGCTTGCTGGTATCCGCGATCGTTTTTTTGGCGGTACGGGCAATCTGAATGAAGCGAACAATTTTATCCAGCTTTTCAAGTAATTCTTCGTCACAGATGGGTTTGGTTACGTAATCGTTGCATCCCATTCGATACGCTTCGGTTTGCTGTTCGTAACCGTTTTCACCGGTGACCATGATGACCCGGATTTTTTTCAACTCCGGATCGTGCTTGATATGCCGACAGCATTCGAAACCATCCATATCCGGCATTTGCACATCCATCAGCGCAACATCCGGATGCGATTCGAATGCAACCCGAATGGCGTGGGTGCCGTTTTTGGCTTCGAGAATCTGGTATGGACGCTTTGCGAGTATCGTTTTGATTTGATGACGAACCGTTGGCGAGTCGTCCACTATCAGAACTTTTATGTCACCTGACTTGTTCATGTCATTTCTCCCCCGTTAACGCCATAAGTTTGTCAGCTATTTTCTCTGGTGCAAGGACTTCGGTAACGCCACCCTGTTCAATTGCGGTTTGCGGCATGCTCGAAACAGCGCAGCTTTCAGGAGACTGTGCGATAGTATAGTTGCCGATGGAGTAGAGATCGGTGAGCCCCTGGGCGCCATCTTTTCCCATCCCGGTGAGCAGAACAGCTGCGCAGTAACAGGATTTCATCTGGGAGGCGCTTTGAAACAGCATATCTATTGAGGGACAGATGTTATCTGTCGTCAGCGGTGTGACCGGTCTTAGCCGTCTTGGCGAAATGAACTGAATGTGTTTGTCGTCCGGGGCCACATACACCGTGCCGGGATTGATGGGAGTTTCCTCTTCCACCAGATGACCTTTTAGTGGAATCCCCTGAACGAGCCATTGGGCGAATCCCGCTGCGAATCCGCGGGAAATGTGTTGAACAATCACAATGGGCGCGGGAAATGCAGCAGGCAGTTTTTGAAGCATTTTCTGAATGACCGGGGGGCCACCTGTGGATGCGCCAATAAGTACCATGTCGGGAGTGCGGGAATTGATGCTTCTTTCGGATATTCGTGCGGGCGCACCGTCGTCCTGAGCGGGCTGATTTCTGTTTCTGAAGTCCGCCAGCAATGATCCGGATGCGGCGCGATTACGTCGACCGCGAAAAACGGGAACCCGCGCCAGCGCCTTTAACGTGCCAATCAGATTGGCGCGCAACGATTCGTACTCCGGCCGGTTGGCCGCAGGGAGTTTGGCAAATACGTCCAACACGCCGCACTGCATGGATTTAAACACCAGTCTGGAATCCGTTGGATTTGTGGCGGTAACCAGTACGATAGGGGTCGGGGCGTGGGTCATGACATACGCGGCCACGTCCAGTCCGTTCTCTTTTTCCAGATACACATCAATGCACAGTAAATCGGGCTGGAACCTGTCAATCAGGCGGTACAGCTCCCGTCCATTCTGTGCTTCGCCAACCACCAGGATTTCTGAATCCGCTTCCAGCGCTCTGCGCAGAGCGGTGCGAGCAGTGGTTGAATCGTCGAGTATGGCAATTTTAATCATTGGCCTTCCGTGAATGCTAAATGTACTTTGAAACTAAATCCAATAAAAATCTCTGATCAAATGTACCTTTGATCACATATTCGTCTGCCCCCGCTTCGGCCCCCTGTGCGCGTTCTTTGGGGCTGTCCTTGCTGGTAATTAAAATTACCGGAAGGTCTTTCAATTGCGGTGTACTCCGAATATAGCGAGTGAGCGCCAATCCGTCCATCTGTGGCATATCCACATCACTGACCACCAAATCAAAGGCATGCTGCTGCAGCAGGGGAACTGCTTCGGTGCCATCCTGGGCCACATGTACCTGAAACCCGCCGTCCTGAAGGATTTTCTTGCCCAGTGCTCTGGCCGCAGCAGAATCGTCGACAACCAGAATGTTTTGAATGGATGTGGGTACCCCCATCGCGCCGGCAGCGGCGATGCCGCGCGTCTGGCGGGGCATCAGTCTGTGACCATGTGCAAACAGATACCGCACATCCAGCGAGATGGCCAGCTTTCCATCGGGGCGCACCACTGCGCCGGTCACGCCTGGAACATTCACCATATTCCACGGCAAACGACTGGTAACGAATTCCTGTTGCCCTTCGATACGCTCTACAATCAGTCCCAGCTGTGTTGTGTTGCGCTCGAGAATAATCACATTATACCAGGGGGCTGAGGTCCTTTTGAGTCCAATGAATTCGGAGAGAAATACCAGATGTATGAGATTGCCGTGGATGTCCTTGACCACGGGTTTTCCGTTTACCTGAACCACGGATTCGGCTGAGACTCTAAAGACGCGCGCCACATCATCCACAGGAATGGCAAAGGTGGTGTCGCCGGCTTCCACAAAAAGTCCCAGTGACGAGAGGATGCTCAATGGCGCCGAGAGCATAAAAGTGGTGCCCACGTTTTCTTCAGAATGAACAACAGAAACGGAACCCCCAATGGCCTGAATGCGCTGGCGAACCACATCCAGTCCCACACCGCGACCACTAACAGTGGAGACGGTTTCGGCGGTGGAAAATCCCGCATGAAACAACAAATCCACAATATCGTCACGGCTCATGTCATCTGTGTCCAAATCCACCAGGTTCTTGCCAATGGCGATTTCCAGCACGCGCTCGATGTCAATCCCTTTCCCGTCATCCTCAATGTACAGCTGGACGTTTGAGCCCACCACATTGGCGTCCAGAGTGATGGTGCCGATGGCGGGCTTCCCCTTTATGACCCGCTCCTGGCTGGATTCGATGCCGTGACTCACGGCATTGCGCAGCATGTGGGTGATGGGATCTTTGAGTTGCCCCAGCACGTGCTTGTCCAATTCAACATTTCGCGATATTACGTTCAGCTCAACGGATTTGTTCTCTTTCTGGGCGGCGTCCCGAACGATTTGTCGCCACTGATGTTCCGCTGTTTTAAGAGGTACCATTCGCAATTGTTTTAGCGTGGTATTAATGCTTTCCACCAGATGACCAAAATCCAGCATGTCGTTGCGCTTTTTTTGCAGGAGACTGCCGGCATCCTGCTGAAGCAGCTTCATGGCGTCTGACAGTTCCGGTGTTGACTGTAAGACGGGGTTGGCCGCGACGGTGCTCTGGAACGTATTGACAAATTTTTGAAGTTGTTCACCCAGTGCGCTCATCCGTGCGCGGGACGAAAGGAGTTCGCCGGAATAGCTCCACAATTTATCCAGCCTTGAAATGGCGATGCGCATGGACCCGGTGTCCGTGTTGTCCTGTTTTGACCCGCCGGTTCGCCCTTCTATCGGGTTTTCCACTGGGACGGCTGAAGGTCTGTTTGGGGGCGATTTGATTTCATGGATCAATGTTTCCAGTGCCAGCAGATGGCCTTTTACCGTGTCGAAAATTTCATTTGGTATCTCTTCTGGAGATTCAGTGAAAGGGGACATCAGATCTTCCATGTCATGGCACCGCCGAGCGATTTCGTCCACGCCGATGGGGGCAGATGCTCCCTTTAGATTGTGCGCCTTTCGAAGTATCGAGCGCAGCAGTTCAGTGCGCGTATTTGCCGACTTTTTTTGAAGCTGAGTTAAGTCCGCAAACAGCGAATCGAGCAGCTCCGTTGCTTCATCAAGGAAAATGACTACCAATTCCGGGTCTATTCCGTTCATCTTGACTCACCGGTTGATGGCCGCGCTAAACGGCCCGTTGTTAAGGTTTTGCGTTTAAGCGCAAAACGGGTGCGTGTCTGATCGTTGGGCTAATTCTTGATATTCACCTGCAGTTCATCTCTTTTTATGAGCTCTTCAATATCCAGGACCATTACCGCATCGCGGGTGGTAAACTGAATGGGATGTCCCGTACGCGTTGTGCCGTTTTCCAGATGTGCCGCCACATCGCCGACGCTAACGGTTCGAAAATGCAGTACGTCGTCGATTAATATCCCCAGCTTACCCCTGGCGGTATCCAGCGTTGCCAGATGCTTACCCATGGATTTTCCGGAAACCCCAAACCACTTTGCGATGTCCACAACCGAAAAAATTTCTCCGCGATACTGAACGATGCCTTTGAGCAGAGATGGCATGGATGGCAGCGCGGCGATATTGGGTGTTTTGATGATGTTTGAAAGGGACTGAACTGGAAATCCCAGTTTTTCATCCCCCACAGATGTCACCACAATTTCGGCGATGACATTGGCGGTTTCGCTTTGACGAACAACATCGGCGTACCGGGCTGCCCGTTGCGCCAGAATATGTTCAACGTCTTCATGAAGAATGTTTTCAACGGTACTCATTTACACTCCTGCAATTCGATTTATGTGCTGCAGTAACGTATCGGATGTGGTGTATCCGTCTTCCAGCAGTGTCCCTTCGGGAACATCCTGTAACGCCTTTTTCAGGGCATTCCACTGCATCTGCGCACGTTTGGGTTCGGCACTCTGTTGAAGGCTGTAAGCATACCAGAAAAGGGTAATCAGGTTTTCCCTGGTTTCGAAATACGACTCTCTGAAGCAATCGGCGGCCTTCTGGTATTCTTCTTCGAGAAAGTGCGCCAGGCCGTATAAAAAGGATGTGTCTATCTGGCTATGTTCAAGCAGTGGTTCACATTGATCCTTTTGCCCCGTGGCGATCATGTCCAGCGCAAGTTGAAACGAAACGTCATTTTGTGCGGATGTGCCTGTTGTTTCCGGTGTCCTGCCTAATGTCTCCTGACACCGGTGTGCAATGGCAACAGGGAGAGGGGATGTGGATGCGTCGGCAATCGCTTTCCTGTCGCCCGACCCGTGGTAGCGAGACATTGCGCCATCCACCGGAGCAATGGGATGCGATGCTGCGTTCTCCAGTTGATAACATTCCAGATTGCTGCAGTTGGAAAGCGATGTGCCCTTTATGGGTAGAGGGGGATCGCTTGGTGCGGTAAAAAGCAATCCCGACGGCGCCAATAGTCGGGTGAACAACTCTGTGATTTTGTGGAGTGCGGCGCTATGCAAATAGATAGATACATTTCGAAACAGTATCACATCGGCGGTCGCCAGCGGAACGGCCTGAAGCAGATGTTGAATGGGCATATGGTAGAACGACACCATTTCCCGGATAACATCCCGCAGTTGAAACATGTTATCGGGAAGTAACGTGAAAAAGCGTTGAATATCCTCTTCAGATGTGCTTCGAAACGACCACCGTGGATAAACCGCGGCCAAACATCTTTCGATGGCGTTTCTGTTCAAATCAACCCCCACTATTCGAACCCGCCTGATCTGTACGTCGGTGAAACGCCGATGCAGGGACATGGCGACAGAGTAGGGTTCCTGACCGGCCGCACAGCCGGCGGAGATAATGGTCACAAATTTCTTTTGACCAAGCGCCTGCTCAGTATGTGCAAGCAGTGCCTCCATATGTTGCGGATGTCTGAAAAAAAACGATTCATCGTTGGTGAGCTGTCCAGCGATGTCGCACAGCAGCCGCTCATTGAAAAGTGCATTTCTTATAACGGTAGCCACATCGTTTTTTTTTTCTTCGCCAATGGTCTTCAATAGTTCCGGCAGCTGCGCCTCCCATTCCGGTCGGGTGAGAAGCCCGTATTTTTCCAAAAGACGGTCTGTCAGCTGTTTCAGCTCTGTCATGCAATCCCCTCTGGCAGCATCGACGTTTCAACAAGGCACGAAAGGGATAGAATATAGACAGAGCGTCCCTTATGCTGAAAGAACCCCATTACATAAGGCGCCAGTGATATTTCCACAGACGACTTTTTGATTTCACCACTGTCGGGTTGAACAATGCTGTTGACCTGTTGAACCAGCAATCCAAAGTGCAGTGTCTTTTTTTTGCATATCACAATGAAGTCTTCCACCGCCGCTTTGCGAGCTGTGCGCGAAACACGGGCGTTCAAATCAATGACTGGAATCATGTTGCCGCGAAGATTCAACAGTCCCGGAACCCATGGCGGCGCCTCTGGACAGGTGTTCAATGCGCACATCTGAAGCACCTCGTCCACATGTGACAGGGGAATACCCACGTTTTGTCCGGAAACTTCTGTGAGCAGCAGTGAGAGCTGTCCCTCTGGGATGTCGTCCTTAAAGTAATGATGACGCAGGTTCGCCTTGAGTTCGAAAACCCGTCGCTCAAGGCTGGAAACCTCTTTTAAAATGGCGTTCAATTCATTCATGGGTATGATCTGCTGTCTTCCTTTGTTGCCAACGTTTGATAGATGGCAGCATTTAGTTGTTTGGGATTCAGTTTTCCCTGAATCAAAAACGCCAGCTCCTCGCTGACCTGGGTCAATTCCTCGGCGGCTTTTCTGATTTGAATGGAATTTTTTTCATAGTCTCTGCCGCCACTGCTCAAATCAGTCATCGCATCGAATATCTGTTTTATACCAGCCGATTGCTGAACGGCCGCTCCGGATATTTGCCTGGACATATCAGACGCTTCTTTGAGAACCGCCCCCAGTCCGTGGATAGCGATTTCGGTGTCGGAGAGCGCCTTCTGACCGGCGTTGGTCTGATTGATGGCGTCGCGTATCTGCCGGGCGGCCTCCTTGCTCTGTTCTGCAAGACTTCTGACCTCCGAGGCTACCACAGAGAATCCCTTGCCGTATTCCGCAGCTTTTGCGGCCTCAATGCCGGCATTGAGCGCCAACAGATTGGATTGCTCTGCCACTTCCCCAACCACGCGCACAAAGTCGGTGGCCTGCGCAAACCGGTCCATGATGCTCACCACGTCTCTGATTGAACTGAGCCCCATGTGTCCCTGGGAGACTGCTTCATCTGCGATTCTAACCACCTGTTGCGATACATCAGAAGTGCTTTTGCTCATCTGATGTATCTGCTCAATGCTTGTGGTGACCTCGTTCACAGCTGCGGCCTGCTGGGCCGCGGTGGAGGACGCCTGCTGAGATGCCGATGACAGGGCGGACATCACCCCGGATATGGTGTTGGTTTGCACCTGAATTCTATCGATAATGCTTTTTTTTATCATAACAATCATAAATATACACAGCCCTATGGCAGCCACAATGGAGGTTGTTAAAACAACTGGCGTTACACCATAACTGCCCAGTAGAAATCCGTCGTATCCCACAGCGACAATGACCGGTGTCACCATTCCGAAGATGCGGGTTATGATTCCTTTTCCAAATCGCAGCCGAATACCGGCGTAGACCAGCAATCCGGCTGCAACTGATACTATTCCAACCAGTGCATAGTCATTCATCACATGTTCCCCCCCAAAAAACGTTTGAAAAATTAATAAAGCACCTAAAAAGGTTGCGTCAAATGACATTGCAGCAACTGGCGTGCGATTGCTGTATGGTGTTGCATACATCTCGGACGATATATTGAGCGTGCGATTCGGCGCCGTTGTATAGTCCTGGCATACCTGTTAAAACCCACTACAATCTTTCATTTTTTAAATTATCGACGCTGGAGTTTTTAATGGGTGTAAAATATGTGTGCAGGCTGCTGCAGGAAAAAGTGGCGTCGTTTGACGGCTTTTCAAGTGAGGAAATCGCGCAAATCGTATCCGAATCCAATGTGCGGTCCGCTGAGGAAAATGAGGCGGTGATTGAGTTTGGCAACCGCGCAGCCGCTCCTGGCGTGCTGTTGAAAGGCCGGGTGCGGGTATGCACTATTTCGGACACAGGTGAAATGCGGGAACTGGCCAGGATAGACGCCCCAGGACTGATTGGCGAAATGGCGTTCCTCTGCGTTATCTCCAGATTCTGGATGGCTGCGGCACGTCGCAAATCGAATGTGTTTTTTCCTGTTCCAGGGTATCTTGCTCTTCGTCCCTGCCGCTTCGGGGCGATTTGAAGAAAACGAACCTTTTGAGATAAAACCTACAGTCTGGCCCTGCCTCCTGTAACAGACAGTTCCCGTCAATGACATTTGGTCACAGTACTACAGCATGGTGAATCCGCCATCGACGGGCAGGTAACAACCGGTGATGTACTCAGAGAGGTCGCTGGCCAAAAACAGAATTGCGCCGGCAATGTCGTGAGGCATGGCGTTGCGGCGCAGTGGAACCGCAGCGGCGGCATGGGTTTTGTGGTCCCTGGCAAAGTGGGCCGTGGCATCGGTTAGCACTACCCCTGGCGCCACCGTGTTCACCCGAATCCCTTTGGGACCCACTTCGTGGGCTAATCCCAATGCCGATCACTTAAGCGCCTGATTTTTTGAAGATACAGAAAAATTTTGTATTGCAATCCGAGGAGGAAAAAAATGGATTGCA
>JAFGQN010000054.1 GCA_016935665.1 Deltaproteobacteria bacterium
GGAAGGGGCTTCCAGTCTATTCCAGAAAATGTCAAACTGCTACGGCCTCCCCGGCAGAGCCGGGGGAACTCCCATTACATTAGTAGAGCGCCCGGTGCGTCCGCGATTTTTTGTTGTTGGATCGACTTACTTATAAAATGGAGGTTCCCCCGGTTCTGCCCTCATGATACTTCATATCAATTGATTTACTGCGGTTGCCATTTCCCAGCCTATCTGTCGTTCCAGCATTCGGGTGTTTTGTCAGCTCGGCGCATGGACGTGCTCTCCAGGCAATTTACCCCGACGCATCAGGTACCTCTCCCATATGCTGAAATTTCCAATCTTGCCGGGTTATCTTGCACCAGCGAACTCCAGTGCCCCCATATCTACAATGACGTTCGTCACTCGGTTTTCGCCCGCAAGGTCCAGCGGTAATTGTTCATCCGTATCCATGTCCGCATCCAAATCCAAGCGATCGATGGGCAGTACATCGTTGAGCCCGCCATTGATTCCCGAGGATTCGGGCGACAATGAGAAGTCCGTATCGGCAAACAATGGATTTTGACTGCTGTTCCAATTGCCGTTGACGGTATCTGTATCAGAAGAAGATGTCCAATGGCCATCCTCCACAATACTGTAGGCGATGATTGGTGTTGCTCTGTCGCTGGTGATCTGAAAACCTGTTGTTTGTGCATTTTCCCAAATAATGGAATTAAAAATGTGAATGGTCTCAGCGTCAGCGTCGCCGTTATAAATAGCGCCCCCAAAAAGCGCGCGATTCTCAACAAGTGTACAATTGGTTATCGCAATGTTTTTGGGCGCCATGTTACAAATGGCCCCCCCTCTGCCAGCGCTGCTGCCAGAAGTGCTATCCGTTCCATTTCCCCAAAACAGCGATCCTGTCACCGCGCCAATGCTCATTTTGGCATTGTAAATGGCCCCGCCATCATTGTAGGCATGATTGTTTACAAATCGGCAGTTTAACACCTCTTTGTTTGGCAGCAGTGCACTGTCACCATTGTTGAATATGGCTCCGCCAAAGCCTGCTGAGTTTTTTTCAAATGTCGAATTTACAACCAAATATCCGGATTGCGAGGTGGTGGAGATTGCGCCGCCTCTATATGATGCCCAATTGTTGCGGAATGTGCTGTTGGCAATGGTCACAAACACTCTTTCGTCAATATGTACGCCTGCACCGGACCGCCAACTATCCCATCCCGGGTGATCCGCACGACCACCGGTGATAATCACTCCGTTCAAAGCGCCATTCTGTTCTGCCCAAACCACAATGTACGAATTGTCTGCGGTTCCCTTCGTTCCATCATCCGCAAAATTATCGCCACTTAGAATTGTTGGAAATAATACAATATCCCTGAGACACGGCAGAGTGGAATCAGCGGCGTATCCCCCTGCTATCTGAATTCCTTTGCGCAACACAAAGGAGCGAAACCGCATCTCCTCAAGAGACCCTGTTTCTGTTTCCGGCGCCCATTTGGAACGTCCCGTTGGCACATACGTGCCCTGCGCCACACGTACCTCACACGGATTCCCCACTGCAAGGTCATACGCGGCATCAATACCATCCTGAACAGCAGAAAACGCTGTTTCCCAGGATTGGCCATTCGCATTGGGAGCATCCGTATTTTGTCCATTCACATACACAACGCAATCGCCAGGGTGTGCACAAGAGTTGGCTGTATCCCCAACAAACGAGTCTGTCCCCCCCTCAGAATCCAATGTTACGCCTGTGTCTGTCTCGTCTTCAGTATCTTCTATTGAATCTGAATCTGATCCCGTATCCGAATCTGATCCCATATCAGTCCCCGTTCCACCACCCGGCACCGAGTCTGTACCAGCGGTGCCATTCGAGGATGTTTCAGTGTCGTCCCCCGTTTCCTGTTTCGAGGTCAAGGTATCTTCGTTTGTATCAAAAGACTCCGTACTCACCTGTCCACCGGATGGGCAACTGACACCGTATTCCGACTTCTTAAAACATCGATCCTGCTCGACACAGCACATATACATCGATTTATCACAGGGGCATGCTCTACTATCTTCATCAAGACTGGAGACGCATGCATTCAGCAGCGCCGTACACAGCACAACACAGGCAATCCTGCGGCCAAACCGATTTGATTTCACGATTATATCAATCATATTTTCAACGTATCCATCCGGAAATTTTCAATACCTGGACAACGAAAAACGCACCGTGACCATTTAAAATCGACGTTCCAGAATCATCCCGCCAAATCCCCATTTTGCCTCGGAATGGTGCGCACCAGTGCCGGATAGAACCGAAGCGGATTTCCTGTTCGCAATGAGCGTCCATATCACCCATGCTGCAATCCCGACTCCAGCAGTGACGTAACAGACAACAGCACCCATATTCAGTCTTCGAATTACGTCATTTCTGGCAACTGTCTTTAAATTTGATTCATCTTCGGGCGCGTCTTTGTACTTTTTCAGCGCCATCAGTGTCATTGTCAATCCCGCACCTGCCAGTAATCCTGACGATACCCCTATCGCGTTGCGCTTCCACTTCAACCGCGACGGGGCATTGAATAGCCTATCCCTATCACTGTAGCGCACCTCGTGATACTCCGACAGAACACCCAGTCCAAACGGAGCTGAAAACAATTGCAAAAATGCATGGTTCTCAGCCCCACGCGTCACCACTTCGGCATGTGTCTCTTTTAAGGACGTCAGTTCCACCCGTGCCACAGGCGGTATCTCGTACTCCTTTGAATATTCTGGTCGTCGAACATACAAAGGACGTTCCGCTGGAATGAGAATGGCCATGTTACGGGAATTTCCAGGATGAAATTCAGCAATACGGTATCCCCGGGCATCTTCAATAAACTGTCGGACGTTTTTCGCCGGTGTAGCATGTAACCAGTGTCCGGTGGCCGAGGTCAAATCGGCCAACACCGAATTGCTGGCGGATTCGCCGCGAGGGGGTCGCATATAAAATGCAGGTCGGAACTTTTTGACCGGGATGCCCCGATTGGCGTTCCAGATAAACGCGGCGGCTTCCTCGTAAGTAATCTTTTGATTCAAATCCAAATCCGCGCCTCCCCGCAGAGCGGAACGGACCTCATGGCTAAACACGCCTGCTGAAATCGCCTCCCACTCGTGGGAGTTTGCTGCGGACGATGTAGACAAAAAGACACCCGTATTGGACGGCAATTCATCCGCTGCTTCCAGTTTTCCAGTCACTTTACGGCGACTGCCACCGGGGCCCCGCTCATACACCATAAAATAGGATTTGCAGGCATCGATTATCAGGTGATTACGTGTGGCTTCAGATTTCTTTACCAGCGCCAGCAAATCATCTCGTGTAAACCGACCATCCGTTGCAGTGATGTAACCAGCGTTGTTTTTCACATTTCCGTGCCCCGTGTAAAAGAAAAAGAATTCCGGTCTGGCGCCTTTTTTTTTGGCTGCACGCATCGCCTCATTGATTCGGTACATTTCCTGCTGAATGTTTTTTTTGGAAGGTTCTTTGGGACGCAAACCCGGATACAGGCTCGCCGTTTCGTCATCCAGGGTTGTCAGCAGCCTCACATTGACAGCGCTTCCCATCTGCATCATAAACGCCGCATTCTGAACCGCATCATCATCGGCGTAACGCAAATTGGACTGTCCCTCTACAGCCTTATTATTTCCCACCACCAATGCAAATACCGGCTTCGCCCTGCTTTTTTCGGGCAACTCTTCTGTGCGCCCCAAGGACGGGTGTAACGCTAAAAGCAATATCCCTAACGTTAATTCTGTAACGATAACCAACCTGGTCACTTTTTTGTCTCCACCTTCAACGTCTTCACGTAATGCGCCGCACCCCTTATATTGAACTGTTCAAGGCGTTTCACATCCGGGCGTAGTTTCATTCTCCGTGCAATGTCCTGTTCTATGGCCTGGACATGTAGTGGGGTTCTGGAAAAAATGGCAATCATATCTATCAGTCCAGGAGTATATTTATGAGACACTTCATCGGGGAGTTGAAACTCGCCTTTCTGCGCTCGAAGTGAAATACTTTGGGGATTGGTCAGCGCGTCGATGTACGACGGATAGTACCAGAAAATTCCCGCCGTTTCATCCACCGCCAAAATCATCAAGTACCGGTAGGGGTGACGTGAATAATCTTTGTACTTAAAAGCCAGCGACGCCGATGGCGAAATAGTGTCTGATACGCGCTGATACGTTCCGTTTTTATTTTCAAAAATCTGCAAAGACACAAAGGTGTCTCCATTGGGCGCGCCATCTGCGCGCGCATGAAACTGGTCATTTACATCTGCTGTATCTGCGTCCTTTTTCTTTACTCCCAACCATATTGCGCCAACTACAAAACCTGCAATCAGCGCTGCCGCCACGGCCCAGAGTGCACGCATTCTATCGATACGGGGTCCGCGGATGGAAATCGTATTTGCTTTTCCCACATCGATAATCGTTACGATTTTGTGAATCTCTGCACCAGAATGATACGCCGCATTGTCGGACTTCAATTGCGTCGCAATCTGGGAAAATTCATTGCCGAGAGACAGGCACCTTTGGCAAGAAGTAATGTGTTTACCAAAGGCTTCCGCCTCACGACGGGAGATGTCACCCGAAAAATATCGGCTCATTTGGGATTCGTTAAGACACTTCATACCGATTTTCTCTTCAACTTTTTATGGAGTCTTTTTAGCCCGCGCGCAGCGTGGGATTTCGCCGTCCCAATGGGAATATCCATTAAATCCGCCGCTTCCGCTATGGACATTCCCTGCCCATAACGAAGTAACAGCACTTTGCGTTCCTTTTGTGGCAATCGCACCAACTGCTCCTGAACGAGACGTCCCATTTCCGAGCGCATTAATACATCCAGCGGAGCATCCGGCGTGCTGATTCGCGTTATCTGCTCGCGATGAAAAGATTCCTTTCGATTGCGATCTGCCTTGTGAGATCGGGCCATCATATGACAGAAATTAAACATCACTTTAACCAGATAACTTTTAAATCGCCCGGCAGGAACATAGTGTCGACAGTGATTCCAGATAGATAAAAAAGTATCCTGCGCCACATCCTTTCCGAGTCCATCATCCCCCAGATACTGACTTGCCGTGGCGCACACCATGGCATAGTGCCGCGCCACAAGTGCTTCAAATGCATCCACTCGACCAGCCGCAGACAGCAACATGAGCTCATCATCCGAATTGGAAAATGCGTCCTGAGAATGTTCTTCAGATACCAATTTCAACTTTCTTTCCATCATTCTTTTGGGCGCCTCCTCGTAACGTACCAAAGGGCTATGCGGCAAGATTAAAATGCAGCGAGTCGGCGAATGGTTGCATCTTTTTTCAAAGTAAAAAAAAAAGCCGGCGCTATCACCGAATCAATTCACATGAGATGCCCTTATTCCGGTTGTTTTCATTCGAGGTTGTGGGTTCGACATACTCGTCACAAAACAAACAGATATGGATAACCGGAATACGGAAAACCGCACATCGAGGTACCTCGGTGAGAGTTTGGGACCGCACTGTTAGTCATTCAACACCGGAGGGGACCACTCGAACCATTGGAAGGATTACTTTTTGGGGACCACCTGACATGACGATTTTTTTTCGAATTGGGTAATCGGATACTCAAAAATCAAAGCGGCATACTCATCATCGGCGCCGCACGTCACGTTGAATGTCAGCTCCTCTTCGCAAATGGACACGCCAATTGACGTGATTCGTTCATCGGTCAGGAAGACTGGGGTTTCGTCCGCAGTGGGGTATTGAATCATGAATTTCTCGCGACGGGTTGTCAAAATCTGTTTCTGGGCCAAACGCGCACTGCAGCCGGTTATTCGTGCTGCGGCACTTGCAGCCTTTGAAAGATACCCCACTTCAACGGAGTTCAGGTTATCCTGAAGGTTATCGGGCATCTCCGAACGGCTCTGATAACTCGGCACACATCCCACGCAAAACAAAACAAAAATACCAGCAGCATATTTTGTCATGATTTTCCTCTCCTTTTTGTAAATAGTTGGAACGTGTCATCAATTCCTGCCTGCAAACATCGGAATCGCGACGAATTCCTGTTCCATGGGGACTATAGGCCACGGGCTACTTTTTAAAAAGGCAAAAATTCTGACCAACATAGAACTGATTCGAAAATTGACCACCCGTTGCCAGGGGACATCACCGGGACATCGCGCCATTGCACTGCCCACCCACCTGGGACCAAACGCCCGATACGTGTTTGCCGCCACACCGGGCGAAGGTGAAACGGATTTGGCCACCTGTCCGTAAGTCACAACCTTCCCGGCAGGCACGCGTTTCACAAACGCCCATACTGACAGGTTGTATTGTTCCCTATTGGAAAAAGATGAATAAGTGGCCATGTTTGAATTCATAAACCATTTGGAAAAAACAGAAAAACCAGACGTGTCGTTATTCTAATTTATCAGGCACGCGCCTCAGGCATGCGCCTTAGGTACAACTCTGTCAAAACAATAGTCCAGGATCCAAACGATTCATGAAGCAAATCGCCAAAGTGAGCGTGCACCAGCAATTTTCACAATTTATGGGATTCTCGTTATCTGTGACAGTGCCAAACAAAACTCAGAATCTTCCGCTTTAAAGCAAAGTCACAAACAGTTACTCTACCAATTGCAACTCCAGGTTAATCTCTACCGATTGCAACTCCAGGTTACTGATTTTGGTAAACATGAGCCACTCCCTGGAGGCGTTTGCCGACTTTCTGGAATCCCAAAACGGCGCGTTCCATTTGCGTAATAGTCATTGCGGCGCTGATTTGAACGCGGATGCGCGCCTGCCCCAATGGAACAACGGGATAGAAGAATCCCACCACGTAAATGCCTTCTTTCAGCATGGCAGCTGCCATTTGTTGGGTCAGCGCGGCGTCGTACAGCATTATCGGAACAATGGGATGTTCCCCTTCGAGTATGCTAAAACCGGCATCGGACATTCGCGAACGGAACCACATTGTATTTTCGCGCAGTTTGTCCAACAGCGCGGTGCTGCGGCTCAACATGTCAAACACAATTGAACCCGCGGCGACTATGGACGGCGCCAGTGCGTTGGAAAACAGGTAGGGTCTCGAACGTTGTCTTAGCAGGTCGATAGTCTCCTGACGTCCGGTCGTGAACCCACCCGAGGCGCCCCCCAGCGCCTTGCCGAGAGTGGATGTAAAAATATCGATCTTGTCCATGACGCCGCAATGCTCCGCGGAGCCACGCCCGGTTTTTCCAACCACACCCGTTGCGTGGCTGTCATCCACCATCACCATGGCATCATACTTTGCAGCGAGGGTGGTGATCTGATCCAGTTTGGCGATGGTGCCATCCATGGAGAACACGCCGTCGGTGGCGATGAGTCGCAGGCGCGCCCCCTGTGATTCCACCAACCTGTTTTCAAGTTCTGTCATGTCTCCGTTGGCATATCGATATCGTTTCGCTTTGCACAGACGGATTCCATCGATAATGGACGCATGGTTTAATGCGTCGGAAATGACCGCGTCCGTCGGCCCCAGCAGGGTTTCGAAAAGGCCACCGTTGGCATCGAAGCACGAGGTGTACAAAATGGCGTCATCTGTACCGAAGAACCCGGCGATCTTTTTTTCCAGATCTCTGTGAATATCCTGTGTGCCGCAGATGAACCGAACCGATGACATTCCAAATCCCCGCTCATCCAATGCGCGTTTGGCGGCAGCAATAACCTCGGGATGGTTGGATAGCCCCAGATAATTGTTGGCGCAAAAATTCAAGACCTCTCCCGCTTCCACAGTAGAGATGTCAACCCCCTGCGGTGTCGTGATGGTCCGTTCGTTCTTGTAGAGGCCCTCTTCTTTTATACCGCGAAGAATATCGGCAAAGTGCGTTTTTGATTCTTTCATTTTGTTATCTCCTCAACTCACCACTCAAGGACCACTTTGCCGCAATTACCGGATTTCATAATATCGAACCCTTTTTGAAAATCATCGATGGGAAGCCTGTGGGTGAGTACGGCGGAAATGTCCAGACCGCTTCGCCACATCTGAGTCATCTTGTACCATGTTTCAAACATCTGCCGTCCATAGATTCCCTTGAGCACAAGGCCTTTAAAAATGACATGGTCCCAGTTAATCGGCGTGGTGTTTGGCAGTATTCCCAGCAGCGCGATTTTCCCTCCGTGGTACATATTTGCGAGCATATGGGCGAAGGCATCGGGATGCCCGGATACTTCAAGGCCAATATCAAACCCGTTTGACATTTTGAGTTCACCGATAGCATCGGATATTTTTTCGCGACGAACATTCACCACCCGTGAAGCGCCCATCTGTTTGGCCAGATTAAGCCGATAATCGTTCACATCGGTTACCACCACATGGCGCGCTCCCACGAATCGGCAAATGGCAGTGGCCATAATACCAATGGGGCCGGCGCCGGTAATCAGCACATCTTCTGCAACCATCTCAAACGACAGAGCCGTATGCACGGCATTTCCGAATGGATCGAAAAAGGCCGCAATTTCCGACGGTATATCGTTGTGAATAGGCCACACGTTGAATTCCGGCAGCACCAGATATTCGGCGAATGCACCGTCCCTGTTCACGCCTATGCCCACGGTGTTGTGACACAAATGCCGTTTGCCGGCCCTGCAGTTTCGACAGCTGCCGCAGGTGATATGCCCCTCCCCCGAAACCCTGTCGCCACGCTTATAGTTGGTGACTCCGGCGCCCACCTCCTCAATGACGCCACAGAATTCGTGTCCTATAACCAGCGGCAGTTTCAGCGTTCGTTTGGCCCAGTCATCAAACACATAAATATGGTAGTCGGTGCCACAAATGGCGGTATGTGTGATTCTGATTTTCACATCGTTGGTACCAACCAACGGGATGGGGACCTCTTCCATCCAGATTCCTTTTTCTGCCCGTTTCTTCACAAGTGCTTTCATAGAGATAAGTGTACGCGAAAGCGACCCCAATGCACATTTGCAATCAGCCGAAAAGCGTAAACACAAATGAAAGAAATTGATGCCCTCGAAATTGAGCTGAAAGTATTTGCCCGCTGGTATCCCCGCAACTGGCTTGCCATTCCGCTTGCCATGGGTGTGCAGTTTAAGAATATTCCCGAAACGAAACCGTTTGAGCGATGCGTTGCCAGACCAGGCTCCAGTCGGGACGTGACCGGCAAATCCTGTGAGGTAGACGCACTGTTTCTGGAACGGGAAGGCGAATTCAAAGTGGCGGGTGTTGTGGAAGCGGCACTCGTCGTGGTACCATTTCCATCCATGTGGCGAAAGCTGGCGCCCTGTCTGGAGATTCGAAATCGACTGGAAGGAATTGGACAGGAGGAGCTCAATCGTGTTTCGCTGGGCATTTTTGTGAGCCCAACCAATACGCCAATTCTATCCCGATTTGAAGTCTCAGCGGAGTATCTTCACAATTTTGATACCCATTCATCTGACCTGCGGCCCGTACTGTTTGTAGGGGGCAGCATATAAAAAAAGGAATTTGCAGGGTGAAAGTCGCACCATCGCCGTATTCTCTGCTGTTAGAAACAGCAGTACATTTGAACTGCGTTCTGTGCCGTTGCTTCGGTACAATCGACAAAGGGTGCACTGTCATTCAAACAGGCGTAGCTGTATGTGCCGCCATCCGTACACAGGCTTTCGGAAAAGCCTGCATTACTGCAACCGGTAGCGCTGGCAAAGGCTGATGTACATTGAAAATAGGCGTTCTGGTACACGTCACAGGCAGGAATTTCTCCGGTTTCGCAATTCATGTCTGCGGCGTGTTCCGTTCGGCAATTAACAAAGGCCCGCCATCCATCGCCACATCCTCTCGCATCAAACGACTGCCAGTGGGTGGTACAATTGGCAATTGTCGTGGTGAGATCACTGCCACTCGGACACGCGGCCTCTTCCGCTGCGGCATTGGCGCTGCACTCTTCTCTGGCAACTGAAATATTGTCCGGGTTTGGTATTACGGGAGTGGACAGTTCTGAGACGTTGACATCGCCTGAAAGCCCTGCATGTGAAAGAACCGCCTCCCTGTCTGTGGAACCGTATAATTCATAAACACAATCCATTGCGCCATCAAACTGCTGTTTCTGAGTTCCGGTAACCTCGTTCGGGTCGCCGACCGTAAATGATTCTGCCAGAGTCATCGAGAGTCCCCTGGAGCATTCGATTTCTGAAGACATGGAGCAGCCGTTGTAGGTGACAGTAGATGTGCAGCCCGAGTAATTCACAACGACAACACCGTGATTCTGGACGCTCGTGCCTTCGTCAAGCAGCGTTACCCCCTGGTCCGCACATTCCCCAAGGGGCGTCAAAACATAGTAGTAAGTGCCGTCCACTCCTGGACAGTCCAACGCACCCCCGGAACTGCTGCCATTTTTGTCATTTTCATTGTTACAGGCGGACAGAAATAACCCCGCCAGGATGCCGGCGACGCAGATGTGAATGCTCATTATGGAAGCTTTAAAACACATATCAATGGTCTCCTTGTGAATGTTCGTCTGCAAACGTCAAAAAAGGATCAAGCCTCGTCCAACGCGCTATCCTGTCATACGTATGCAAACCGGTTGCGTTTGGCGGCGTGCTGTTGCATTTGGTGTGCCACTGAAAATAACCAATTATTCCGCCTCTTTCTGTCCCTAAAACGCAACCTGTTGTGAAAACGTCACAACCTCCGGTACTTTTTTGTTGCTGAAACAACATATTCTTCCCGCGCGGGTCTGGCACACTGTGAAGAGCCGACTCCCAACTGTTTTACATCGAGGTATGCTGTGGAGTTGCCCCCCATACACAGTCCGGGATGTGGCGGATTGTGCCTGCACAACAATTCCCGCAGGCAACCTGCCCCCCTTTTTTTGCCTGGCATGCGGTTACGAACGTTTTCTGGTGACTATTTCGCTGTGCACTTTTTTTTCCCAGAGCTTATTTTTTATCTGCTTTGCCAGCTCAAGATACTGCTCGGCCTTTTTGTCATTGCCCACATCCCGATAACAGCTGGCGATAAGATCATATGCCGACATTTTTCTGTCGTTCAGTTTCAGGTACTGTTTCAAGTAGAAAATGGCCTCTTCGGCAAAGCCCGCTTTTTGCAGCCGTTGTGCGCGAGCCAGTAGTTCCTCTTTTCCCAGTTGACTCTCAATAAATGTCCTGTCAGGCAACTCGAAAACATTCTGTTCTTTCATCGTCAAAAATGGTGTTTTTAGTCGTGGAATCACACGTTCGGAAACAGCGCCAATCAGCAGTGTTCGCAAACCGCTCTGTCCGCGGGTCCCGATAATCATCAGGTCCGGCTCTGTCTCATTGACCTGAAGCAAAATTTCTTCGTGGGGTTTGCCCCTAAGGAATATCCGGGCTGTTTTCAAATCCCCAAAGGCAAAATCATCCAAAAACTTATCTGCCGCCTCGATCTCCTGCTGAGCATACGTTTCAAATTCCTCTGTCGGCGTTCCCGTCCACCAGGAATAGGACGACTGCTCAATAACATGAAGCAGGTGAAGCTCGCATGAAAACCCTTTTGCCAAAACAATTGCATTTTTCACAATGCGCGCACTGTTCTCCGAAATATCATAGGCACAAAGGATAACATCAACCGCACCTCGTTTGGTTTGGTTTGGTGTGACCACCCATACAGGGGTCAGTGCCTTTCGAATAATTTTGTCGATTGTGGTATCGGCGTCATCTTCCTTCAGGTTTGTCTCATCAACAAAAATGAGATTTTTTTTCTCGAGATGTGCATATTCTATAATGCGCTCGTAAGCGGCGCCATGCTGAATCGTCACCTTCGCAACATGAACGCCATTGTGACTCAGCCGGTCTTTGATACGCTCCAATCTGAGATTTATGGCTTCTTCAAGCAACGCCTCATTTTCAACGTAAAACGGCGAGTCCGGCACAACATGCAGTAACTCGATATGTGAATTAAAGGTTTCCTGGATCAATTTCAAATCCGCCATTGCATGGTCGCTCATGGCACTAAGGTTCACTGGTACAAGTATATCCTCTACCATTCTCATAAACAAATACCTCCTGGCTGCAAAACCCAATCACAGCACTGCATAGGCACCCTAAGCGATGATTCAAATACGGCAGGTATCGGCCATCAGGCTCCGGCAGTACTATTTGTATTATTAATCACCACCATTGCTGCCGCAACACCTGCGCCATCACTTTGGCATTGTCAACCGGATTCCTGATAAAAACAGATAACCGACATACAGGCAGGTCCACTGTCCGGGATTAAACGTGCCAGTTTTTTTAATCACTATCGGCTTTGATGAGGACCGATTTGCGCAGGCATTCGGCAAGAAAATCTCGGGCGTCCGCGAAGTCGGCGATTTCCTTCTTTTCAAACAACACCTCGTCAATCACAACAGGTTCGGCAAACAATCTGAGAATGTCGGATTCCTCTTTATACAAAAAAAAACGGCGCGGTTTCGCCGTGTCGTCATTGCCGGACAGGGTCACCATCTTCGGACGATCACTGTACAGCTTTGATAACGCATCATCGGCGTTATTCTTTCCCACAGACGCCTTCGGATTGAGCACCACCGTTCCTTCTCCGAACGGAATTTCCCATAGTCGTCTGGCAGCCAGCTGCAGTTTGTACCACAGCGCCCCCACCGGAACCACATGGTCTATGGTCTCCGGCAGACACTGAATCTCTTTGCGCTGTGCGTCGGAGAGCCCTCGCTCAAGGGCCTTCTCGTACTTAAACGCCATTGTTGTGGCTCTGGATTCCTCGGAGGTGGCAATATCGTAGAGGCTTTCCAAATTCTCAATCACAAAGTCGGCACAGGCCTCGAAGAATGCCACTTCATTTTTGAAAAATTCACCAAACAAATCGCGCCGTACCCACTCTGCCGCACCGCCTGTTTCAGCATCCCCCATCTCATCAATGCGGTCCACAATACTATCCAGATACGCATGGTAACCGGCGCTGTCAATTCCCGCGCTGGTCATCGCCCGCTGGCTCAGTATCACTTCGACCTGGCGGACGACATTTTGAAAATCATCCCAAAAGCTGTCTCCGGCGTCGCCGTGATCATTGGCGCAAAAGAACGACGCGCAAACAGTCCCTCTATACGCATAAATACCACATTCCCCTGTGGCACTTAAAAAAGGACAACGCAGGAGTTCGGATTTGCCAAAGCGGTCGGCCACATATTCTGCGGTCGCCACCCGCAGAGCCGAAAGATTTTGCACTGTTCCTTCCGGCAGCGCATGACCATCGGCGATGACGCGCTCAACTAGCGCCCTGCTTTGGGGATCCTTGAGCGCCAGCCCCAGCATGTAATTGGGAATCTGCGGAAAGTACGAACAGCATTTGGTGTCCATCCGGTACCCATCGGTATGCACCATGTTGCAGTTGGCGCAGTCGATGATACGCTCCGCCGGCACATGTATCCAGGAGAACTCCTCGGGCAGCATGTACTGCCACACCGCGGGAAACTGATGTCCATTGTTATTGAATACAGTTAAAAGTGATTGGGCTTTCTTTGATAAAGTCATGGCGCTACATAACAGAAAACCCAACAAAATCACAGCGCAATGGGCGCGGAACCAATTGGCGGTCGTGAAGTCTCATGTTGAGAAAACACCGCTGGACGATAGTTTATCTGCAGACAGGTGCTGTGAGCTGCCAGCCATAAAGTCCAAAAGAGGGCAGTCGCCTGACAGCTGAGCCCGTCTCATGCGTTGTTTGTCCTGCTTTCACTGCGATTTTACCGGGATAAACAGTCATTTCCACTTGGACTGTCAGGTAAAAGATCAGCTGTCATGGGAGGAAAATGACTGGTGCTTACATTTTGAGACAAATATTCCAATGTGATTTAGTTGGAATGAAAACTAATTAATTGGATCCAGGTTCCAATCAACCACCCCTGACGGATCCGCTTTAGTGCTGCCAGCATCCATAATATCCGTATTTGTCGATTCCTTGCCAAGGAGGAATCGGTCAACAAATGCCTGGGCGGCCTGCTTCTGTTTGTCGGACGGACTGCAATGCCCGCCCCCGTTGTTGTGTACCACCATCCCGGCGTGGTCCTCGATGCCCATGGCCTTCCAGACCTTCCTGGCAGCAGAAATGGATTTGGCCGCAGACTCGGGACCCAGCCAGGAGTTGCCCGGATCGCCTGGAAGCCCAAGGAATGCGCGGGGAGCCACCATTGCCACCAGCTCATGGTGATCGTGGGGCAGCAGGTGGGGTTTGCGGGTCGCCAGCTCGTCTTTAAACCAGGCCCAGTTGGTGCTGTCTATGTCTTCCACATCACCAGGCATATCTTCGGACGTTCGCCATGCGGGCGAACCGCCACCACCGGATTCATGAGCGATCGTCAATGCAATGCGCTCATCCAGAGCACCGGCCCACAGCGCCATTTTTCCCCCGTAAGAACAACCGGTGACGCCAATTTTAGTCAAATCGATGCCATGCTGTTCCTGGGTGAGTTCCAGACCGTCGATCAGTCGGCTCACCCCCCAGGACCATGCACTGTAACTGCCAATCGCCTTGGTGCCTATCGATTTTTCGCTGCCATTAATCGCTTCTACCCACAACTCGGGATATACCTTGAAATACGGATCGTTCGGATCGCCCTTGCTGCTCATATGGTCATTCATCATCACCTGACTTTCGGTGAAGTTCAGTGTTTTGCAGCCAAGGCCTCCAAGAGACGACGACGGTGTGCCAATGATGATGCAGTCGCCGCCGGAACTCGAAATACTGCCGGACAGAGTGATTTGGCCGTCAGCTGTTTTTACCGTTACGTTCAGCTTTCCACCGCTGTATGTGGCACTTACTTCCGGGGGCGCAGGTTTGGGCCCCACCTCGTATTCCTCCAGGTCTTTCTTGATTTCGGCGCGGCGGCATTCCCAGTCTTCCATACTGCTTACAATGCTGCCATCATTGAATTCGAATGGGTTGGGCAGGTTTGCGTTTTCAACGCCATATTCGCCAAACGTAACGTCACAGCCTGCCCCAAGGAACTCGGGGTATCCGTCTCCATCTGCATCGGTATCGCTATCGCTGTCACCGTCGGTATCGGAGTCGGAATCCGTATCACCGTCCGTGTCGGTATCGGCATCGGGCGTACCGGGCGCCATGTCGCAGCACATGTCACCTTCATCTTCACCTTCGCAAATGCCAGGCACTTCAACGGCTCCGTCATATCGGGAACAATCAGCGTGGCACGCCAATGGCGCTTCGCACAGCACTGGTTCGGAGTCTGCATCCGTGTCCCCATCTGAATCGGTATCGGAGTCTGCATCCGTGTCCCCATCGGTATCGGAATCGGAATCTGTGTCCCCATCGCCATCGGTATCGCCATCAGAGTCCCCATCAGAATCCCCATCAGAATCTCCGTCGGAATTCCCGTCAGAACCCGAACTCTTCCCACAGGAAAACATAAATAATGTCATTGCCAAACACAACAGACACCATAACGCTAAATGAAACTTCATCTTATGAAACTCCTTCCTCAATAATTCACAGAACCAGAATTTTGCACATCCATTTTTTTTGATGATTAATAAACCATTAAAAGCAGAGTACCTGGCTTACCAGGAGTAGCTCAGAAATCGCCGCATTTCCTCCATTACCAGGCACGTTAAACATCCAAATATCCACCCAGAACAGATAAACGAACAAATATTGAAACGCGTCACAACACACTCGCGATTGGGCTTCGGTTCGCTAAGCGCGAGTCTGGTTAAATACGAACGCTCATCAGGCGCGTCTGTCTCGTACCATAGTCCGTTGGTGCTCGGACCATAACTCGCCAGTTAACTCGCTGGCCAGTAGCTTCTCAAATACGCCATGAGTACATTTGCACACTTTCGGTATTGGGATACAAATTCCCGACATAATCCAATCAGTTCCTTTTTTCATACTTTGCAATGCGTGAAAAATCGGATGCTGCAAGGAATTGAACTGATTCGTATGCACACGGTATGCTGCGCAAACTGTACCGCATCAGGGTTTCTCGTCGTTTTAAAAAGTGTCGCACTTTAGACTATTTTACACGAACACATCGGCATCTCCATTGGACCAGACAAGCAATGTGGAAGGCAGACGGGCCAGCAGGGGGTCAAGCCACTCCAGGGATCGTTTGTCTTCTTCCGCGCTTGTGGCGTGCATTCCCAATATGACAAGGTCTGCTGCTGCAGAGGTTGCAGCGATAATGTCGGTAGGTGTATCTGTACTGCGGACTATCTCGGTTTGGGCCGACATACGGATGATGTTTATCAACTCGTTCATGTGTTTTTTGGCTTCTTTTTCTTCGGTATCATTTTTGACAATTTTAAATATGCGTATGGTGGTGTGCGACCAGGCCGCATCGAGTGTTATCATGTAGGCGAACAGCGCCATGAGACTGCCGTTGCTTTCGCCACGCCACCAAATGTCAATAATCCGCGTTTTCTTTTTAAGCGCGATGTCTCCGGCGTTGAGTACGACCAGATTTTTATCGAAAGTGGCTATCACATCAATTTTTGCCAGGAATCGTTGTCGGCTAAGAATGTCGCCGACAGGTGGCATTGCGCATAGGACGGTATTGGGTCGGACACCGTTTAGAGAATAGCTTTGTAAAAAATCAAAAAGACCGGAACTAATATCGTCAGCTATCAGCGCCTCGGGAAATGCGACGATACCTTCGGCATCCAGAAGGCGACGGGTTTCTTCTTCTCGTTCGGTTCGCAAACGGACCCTTGCAGCCATATCCTCGTTTGGCCGCTCGGCTAGCCAGGCCACGGAATACAGGCCTCTTTCTGCTTCAAGCCACGCCCCCATGCGGATAAGCTGCATCTCGTTTGTCGGGTCTTCACTAATGGCAACGATCATCGGACGCCAGTTTTTGGGATGGGGTTTCGACTCTTTGAGATAGAGAAGATTATTTCGTGTCTGCTTAAAAATATAACCGCGTTTGGCGTCGCCATAGGTGGTACTGATGTCTCTTTTCTTTAAGTAAAAATAGATGACCCCCGTAACGACGAGGGCGATGAGGGCATACGTGTCATTAATCTTCATCATTACTACACCGCAACCAATAGCGCCAGCGAGCCCAACGGACCAGTGAAAAAAACGGAAAGTGGGTCGAAAGCTTGGATTCCCGCTTTTTGATTCGACAAATGCCGCCAGATTCAGCATGCCATAGGCAATGAGAAAGAACATCGATAACACCTCGGCCACGGTATTGAGATCTCCTGCCCAAATCACAGCCACAGCGACAACAAATGTAAACACAGTGGCTCGTTTGGGCTCGTTGTTGGCGCCTGACCCTTTGCGAAAGAAAACCAAAATACCCATTAGGTGGTCCTGCCCCATCGCCTGAAGAATGCGCGGTGCGCCGAGAAAGCTTCCGAGCGCCGAACTCAATGTCGCAGCAAAGACGCCAAGAACAATAAGCGGTCCGAAAATGCTCATCTGCTGAAGCGACTCAAACGGCGTCTTTTGCAACGCGTCCTCCTTTATCGCGCCTGCCATGAGAACAATCTGTGTAACGTACACAGTTATAGTGAATCCGATAGCAAGCAGCGTCCCCAGGGGGATTGAGCGTGCTGGATTCTTCAAATCCCCTGACATATTAACGCCTGCGGTAATTCCGGTGGTCGCCGGGAACAAAATGGCGAATAGCGCCCAAAAACCGATGTTGTCGGTAAACGCCGGTCCTTGATTGGCATGAAAGGTCTCCGGGTCGAACGCCAGGACACCCCCGACAACAAAACTTGCGATAGCCAGTACCAGGAGGGCTAAAATGAAGTACTGCGCACGGATGGCCACATCCGCGCCCTTGAAGGAAAGAAGAAACAGGCCACCTGTGACAACAGATGAAACGATTTGCGACAGATGCCAGTTTTCTATATAGAACGCGGCATTCGAGTCCATTTCAACCAGGAATGGTTGTGTGACGACAAAAAACGCCTCTGTAAACCCAATGACGTAAAAGGCGACGCCGACCGCTTGCGCAAAATAGAGCGTAATCCCAATGCTGCCGCCAAAATCAGGACCGAGTACCCTCGATATCATGTAATACGGTCCGCCACCTTTCATTTTCATATTTGTGGCAATGGCCGAGATGCTCAATGTGGTTAGGAATGTAATCGTTTTGGCCAATCCGAGAATGGCTAAGGCGAACCACAGTCCGGCGTATCCGGAAACGTACCCGGTACGCATGAACATGATGACGCCGAGGATTGTCAATACACATGGTGTGAAAACTCCCCCAAACGTGCCAAAACGAGCCTGTGGACGATTATTGGATGTATTGTTCATTTTTGTCCCCACTTTGGACTGGCAATCAAATGTTCACGGTCAGCGCCTCAACAGGCGCCGTGTCGTCAGTCGCCAGTCTTGAGACGCGAGACTGAGTCTTGAATTTTGATACTGGAATTTGAACCTTTCCGTTATCCCGTAACCGTGATGCAGCTGTGTTTGTGTCTGCTTCGTTGCGGGTAAACGCTTCCATTTTTGGATATTTATTCACCAACACTATCACGTCAGCTGCCTCTACGACACTGTTCATTGTGTTAAAAGATAAAAACCGAGCAATCGCGCGGGTCTCAAACGAAATAGTCGGAACTGCGTCACTAACGCTGACTACCCAATGGTTTCTCATACCGAAATCTGCTGCACAAACTATACCGAGACAACGCCATTCGATTGGTGGCGCCGGTTGTTGGCATTACAATATGAGCCCACAAGGAAACGCGACGATGAAAATTGAAAAAAAAATAGCAGTGAAAACGGAGATTCCTGGTGCAACAGTGCGCCAGCAAACAGAGTTCGGTGACGCAACCGGGTATGGAAGAATTAGCGGTGAGTACTTCAGTTTATCAAAAGGCGTGGATACCATACCCCTTTTCCAGGGATCGGACGGTGATTTGTGCCAGTGTCCCCATTGGGGATTTGTTATCAGCGGGAAATTAACGACGACCGATGCCAAAGGCATAAAAGAAAGTGTTCAAAAAGACGACCTCTTTTACTGGCCTCCTGGCCATAATGTTTTCGTCGAAGAAGATGCGAATAGTGTGATGTTCAGCCCTCAGCATAAGCATACGCATGTGATTAATCACATGGTTGAAAAAGTGAGTCAACAACCCTCTTAAAAACGCCCCATCTTCGTTTTGCCGTCCCCGGAACGCCCAAAACACCTCAAACCATTCTTGCAGTGAGTCCGAACAACATTACTTTTTTCTGATTAAACAGTTGGACAAAGAATGACCGTTTTACGGGCATGAACTCGATTATGCAGACATTGAATGGCATGGATGGTGCAGTGACAATGAAACGAACCATATGTGACATGGTTACTCAGGAGACACAATGCAGATTCAAACAGTCGGACTCGTTTTTTTTACTTCTATGTTGATAATCACAGTTTTATTAACGTTGAGGGCTACCCTGTTTATTGTTACACGCGAAACAGTTGCAATCATCGAGCGGTCTGGCGCTTTTGCAAGGACCGCCTTGCCAGGACTGAATGCAAAAATTCCATTTTTTGAACAGGTCGCTGGAATTGTCAGTTTGCGTGTGCGACAGTGGGATGTGGAACTCGATACACAAACAGAAGACGGTACTATTGTTCGAATTGCGGTATCAATTCAATACCATGCATTGCCTGAAAAGGCGTTTGAAGCATTTTGCAGGCCGGATGGGGCCAATAGTAAACTCACCGACTGTGTGCCCAGCGCGATTGACACAATGATTTCCAAAATGAAATTGAACGATGTTTCTGCAGGAAAACGCGATATTGCAAATATTTTGCAAAAAAAATTGAGCCGAATAATGCACGGTTCCGGATATCGTATTTTGAGGCCATCAGTAACCAGTCTTGAAGCCGGCGGCCCCACAATCATGTCTGCAGCAGACATCAGCAGCGCTCAGCGATTGCAACGGGTAGCCGCTGAATTGAACAGATAGGCAGGTATCAATCATGTTGATATTCATCGTGTTTTGCGACAGACATGGTCATGTATACAAATTGGCCAGAGCGGTTGCAGAGGGCGTTCAATCTGTTGAAAGCGCATCAGTGAAAATGTTCCGGACTGCAGAGTTGGGCATCTGTGGAAGCCCCCACGACAAATCGGATGTGCAGTCAAACAGACCATCGGATGACATCCCCGTCATTTCCGCCAGTGCGCTGGTTGAAGCAGATGCCATTATCTTTGGCACTACATCAAAATCCGGTATGATGGCCGCATCAATGCACAATTTGTTGGACCAGACGCATCAGCTCCGGCTCGATGGCGCATTGACAGGAAAAGTTGGCAGTGTTTTCGCGTCGACAACGATTCATAATAGTGGGGCGGAAACAACGTTTATGACTTTTTATGCGACATTGCTTCACCTGGGGATGATTGTTGTGGGTGTCCCTTTTACAGATGATCGCCTGCTGGCAATGACCGCATTTTCCGGTAGAAATCCGTATGGCGCATTGGCGTTGGTTGACCCTGGCGGCTTCGGCGAACCAGGTGAAATGGAAATTGCAATTGCGCATTTTCAAGGTCAGTATGTGGCTGAGGTGACCAGACATCTCCTTCTTGGAAAGAAATCGTCAACTGACAAATTTTGAATTTGAGATAGGCTCTTATCTGGGAACACTCTGCTCAAAATTCTGAACGCGAACACCCTGGGGTCGAACCCGCTTCCTGCGATATTGTTAATGAAATTGCTGGTCTGATATTGGCTTGCATTTTCGGTGCGCGACAATACCTTGAAAACATGCTATCTGACAGGCGTATATGCACTATCAAACCGTTTTGGGATATACAGCCTGGAGCGATGCGCCTGATTTGATTTCGGCGGGATTGGTGAGTTTTCATGGCTCTTGTACTGGTTGTCGATGATGATCGACAGGTTCGCGAAACCATTGTCAATGAGGTCCACCGAATAGGCCATGAGGCGCACTGCGCTGCATCGTATGCAGAGGGACTGGCAATGTCACTCGGGCATGTGTTTGCGCTGGTGCTGGTAGATGTGCAACTCCCCGATGGAAACGGGCTGGATATGCTGCCTCTTCTGCGAGAAACGCAGCCCTGCCCGGAGGTAATCATTATGACGGTCAGTGATGATCCTGACGGAGCTGAGCTGGCAATAAGAAATGGCGCCTGGGACTATGTTCACAAACCATTCACGCTGAAAATTATTTCTCTGACATTAACAAGAGCCCTTCAGTACCATGCGGAGAAAAGCAAACACGCCATTCCTGTTCCATTGATTCGAGATATGATTATTGGCAATAGTCCGGCCATTAAGGAATGTCTCCACCAGGTTGCTCTCGCCGCTGCGAGCGGCGCCAATACGCTCATCTGTGGAGAGACCGGCACTGGAAAAGAATTGTTTGCCATGGCCGTTCATCAGAACAGCTCACGCGTTGACAATAGTTTTGTTGTTATTGACTGTTCCGCGCTGCCGGTCACTCTCGTTGAGAGTCTTCTGTTTGGTCATGAAAAAGGCGCATATACCGGCGCCGATCGAGCCCAGATGGGACTGATTGCGCAGGCGGACAACGGCACTCTTTTTCTTGATGAAATAGGCGAACTGCCCTTAAGTATTCAAAAAGCATTCCTGCGTGTGATACAGGAAAGACGCTATCGTCCAGTGGGTAGTCGAAGGGAAATTGTCAGCAATTTCGTCCTAATCGCAGCAACCAATCGAAATCTCGATGAAATGGCAAAAAGGGGCGAGTTCAGAGACGATTTGCTCCATCGCCTCAAGACCATTCAGATGGTGCTGCCCCCTTTAAGGGAGCACAGAGAAGATATTAAAGCAATCACTCAAAGTTATGTCAGCCGGTTTTGTCTCAATCATAAAATAGTGATAAAGGGGTTTACACCGGAATTTTTTGATGTGCTCGAGTTATATGACTGGCCCGGAAACGTTAGAGAGCTTAACCATGCACTGGAAAGAGCCATCGCATCGGCAGGCCCCGGACCGATTCTCTACCCCATGGACCTGCCAATGGAAATTCGGGCAAAGCTGGCGAGGGAATCGGTTTATGCGTCAATTGACCATCCTGCGAGTCAAAATTCAGATACTCATGACAAATCTTTTCCCCAACTTGAAAAAATCCGTTCCGCTGCCATCATCGAGGCTGAGCGTTCGTATCTCATCGAACTGATGAAACACGTTGAGGGGAATGTCACAGAAGCCATTGCGACATCAGGGCTTTCCCGCGCCAGATTCTATGCCCTGCTAAAAAAACATGGCATTACAAATTCGCTTCGAAACGGGTCATCATAGAACGGGCTGCTGTTTATTTTATGCGGAAGTTGCTTTATTTCGATGACCCATAACGAATGGGATTTTTATTTACATATGCGATTAGTCACAGATCGTTGACCGGCTGGGAATAGCCATCTCAACTCAGCGTCTGCTACGACAAGACGGAAATCCTGTTATTCAAGACTGAATCGTTCCCTCAATATATGTTGTATGAATTGATTGCCACCTATCTGCCAGTGGCGACTTTAACAGTAATGGGACGCCCGTCCAGTTCGTAGCCATCCAGTTCTTCGACCGCTTTGGCCCCGTCATGCCGGTTTTCAAACGTGACAAAAGCAAATCCTCGTGACTGGTTAGTGCCTCGGTCGGTAATGATCACCGCTTCCGACAGTCGTCCAAATTTTGAAAAGACATCTCGCAACACAGCCTCTGTCACCGCGTCGGTCAGACTGCCAACGAATAACTTGCAGGGTACTGTTGCTGCTGCTTTGGGCGCTGATGCGCGTGCTTCAATCATTCGCATGGCTTCGGCGCTTGATGGCAGCCGTCCGACAATATCTTCCGCTAAAACCACTTCAAATTCTTTGGGGCCTTCCTGTTGCCGCTGCTTCCGGCGTTCTGCTTTTTCACTTTTTCGTTGCGCCTTTTCCAGCGCGCGTTGTTTTTTCCCTTGTGAATATAAATTTCTGCTCATCCCCCGACTTAACACAATACAGAAATTAAAGATGTAAAAAATGGCGTCGGGAATTCCAGCCTCCCCCGTTACTCCATATGTGTTCAATTATTGCATCATTTTGATGGAAACATTCAATCATATTGGTTGAATGCCTATGCAGTGTATGTAGATGGGAACCAGTTAATTCTCTCCCAAACCATTAAAAAAGCGCTTTTCCCAGAAATCATACCAACATGGCCCCAAATGTGCATAAGTCATAGTTGCATCTTAACCGCGCCGATTTGCCCGCAATATAACGAACTACGTCAAATTCGGTAATATTTCCAAATATCAGTGCGATTGCTGATTGAGTAACGAAACATATGTAGAGTGTTGATTCTACGTTTCGATTCCTAATTTATTATTACGTCATAAACATATCGGAAAGCAGTAGCGATTATGAATACAGAGACCAGTGCATCAATGCAACAGCAGAATTTCGAGCATCAAACTTGCCCGGATGGGACACGATTCAGTGTATGGACGGATTTTGTTTATTTAAGACTGTGTCGTCCATTTTTCCCTTTGCCGAAGGTGGTTGGCCCTTCGTCAAACCAAATACGGTTGTCCTCGTGCGACGCGATAATAGCAGCGCACGATGCGCCAAACAAAACGTAAAGACCGATTCTCTGGAATCAGAGTCAAAAACACCATGAAAAACAAAGTAACAAACAAAGTAAAGAGCACAACTGCACGAATTCCCTTTATGCCAATAATCTGTAACGAGTGCAACGCACTGGCATTGGCGGATATGAGTGGCAGGCCACTATGCATTCGTTGTCTCTTCGCAGCGGTTGCAACGATGAAATTCAACAAGTCTATAAACATCACACCGCTGAAACTGGGGGTAGCATTAAGCACATTTTGACACGCCGCCACATACAGCCAGCGCCAGGAGGGGGGACACAACAATGCGCAAATGCAAATGCACCAATAAAAATCACAATCTGGCTTTTCCGCCGATTCGGATTTGTCCACAATGCGGGAAAACTATGAATGTTATGATACCTGAAAACATTTGCAGTGCTGTCATTCATGCGCGCAAGAGCTCTCAACATGATGCGTATTGCACTGATTGTGGTGAATATCTTTTAAGTCAGATGCATGGTTGATGCTGTTTGGGATTCAAAAATAGATATTGGGAAACAGCATTGATTGATCAGACACAACAGGGACGCCAGTTCATTTGAGCGTGCTGGAACATCGCGTATCGCGATAAACGGAGTCATTACAATGAAAAAAGAAATCGGAAAAACAGAATCGTCCCGGCAGTATGCGGCAGCCTATGAACTTCACTATGGATCAGAAAATTTGCTGGAGGCGTTTGCGCACTACCAGAATATTCTTAGAGAATATCCAAATTCAAAGGAGTCGGGGTATGCGTGTTCTCAGCGACAGAACGTTATTAACGGTATGGTGCCCAAAGAGGAGCGGCTGAAAAGCCAGGTGAAGCTGGCAACAGCGATTTTTGAAAAAGAAACTTATTTTCGAGCAACGATCTAAAGCAGGAGCAACAATGCAGTATCAAACAAATATATTCATATTTTGGGGAACCATTCTGGCAGCGGTATGTGTGGCAGTTTTAAGCGTCATTTCTTTTGGCATGAAACAACGAATCATTAGTATTGCCGAAAAACTTGAAAAATATGTGCGCTCGGCCTTACCTCGTGTTCGAACCCCTGTTCCAGTGACGAAAACAGCCACGCATATCAGAACAAGGAAATTGTGAATCAATTGTAAATGACGTTGGAGACTATAAACGAGTACCAACTGCCTTTCGTAAATATCACGTGCGTGTCGTCATCACATCCGTCCGGAGAGCGTGTTCAATGAATTTTCAATGATCTTCAGTGAACGAAAGAGATTCCTTGTACTAAACCATTCGTTGTCGCTTTCACAATCTTTTAAGTGGCTTTCCAACGGCAAAATGGATTTGCCTGACATATAAATGCGCACATAAAAAAATATCTGTTTTTTGTGTTGAAGACGCAATTTCATCATAACCTTGTTGAAGAAGGGAATGATGCATGTGACGCCCTATCTGGCAACACCGTTATGTCGTGTGTTAATTCGGCCACGTATGTGGCCCCCTGTATTTTTTGTTTGCCCCCCAATAGCACTCCAACGTCAAAAAATTACAAATAGTGGAACATGGATCTCAGTATAATTCACGAAAAGAGCCGTTCACCATTCCACGTATTTCTTAAATTAAACTTCTGTTTAACAATTTCGTGTCAAGGAGCACAGGGTTATCGAGGCACAGGAGGACCCAACGCTTCTGCGGAAGGCCCCCAACCCTGGTACTCCAGTAATTTTTTCCAGTAGCTACCCGGTCTCGAAAAAAAAGTACACTGACTCCGTGACGTGCAAAAAACGACGCATGATGGAGGTTTAGGGATGAATAAAACAAAACAGTACTCTGCGATTCTTTTAATTGTTTCATGTTATTTAACGTTCAGCTGCGCAGAAAATCCAACACAAGACACAGAAGATACTCAAAACAGCGGAGCCATGGACTCGGACACAGACTCGGACGCGGATACAGACTCGGACTCGGATACTGACTCGGACTCAGATACAGACTCAGACTCAGACTCGGACACAGATACCGACTCGAACTCGGATACAGACACAGACTCGGACACAGACTCGGACGCGGATACAGACTCGGACTCGGATACAGACTCGGACTCGGATACAGACTCGGACCCGGATACAGACTCGGATACCAGCACGGATTCGAGCACCGACACAACGTCGACAGAAGACGATCAATTCAGGGGCGTCAACTGGGCCGATCCCAGGGACAACTTTCAGTCCGGCGTCCTCTACGTTTCCGGCCTTTCCTCGGCCGATACTTATGAATCAGCGTTGGCAGTGGGTACGGCCGTGATGGATCAGTTCATCTCTAAAGTGGGCGCCAACGCCGTCCGCATGCCCATCAATGAAGCCACGATTTCGCAATACTGGAACACCTATACTGGCGCCATTGACGCAGTGCTGGCCAAAGGCAAAGTGGTGCTGGCTTACTGGGACAGCCACAAGGACAACAGGCCCCCGGACATGAACGCCTGGTGGAACATGTGGAAGACAGTGACAGACAAATACGGCAGCGACAAAAACGCCTATTTCGAGGTTTTCAACGAGCCCAACATGTACAACAGGACCGAGCTTAGGGATTTGTACGACAGCTGGCTGACCCATTTTCCAGAAATACCTCACGGCAGGGTCATCCTTGACGGTACCGGTAACGCTCAAAATGTGCCGGACGTTGGCTCTGACGACCGACTGAAAGACTGCCTGCTGGCGGTGCACGACTACAGCTTTTTTGGTGGAGAATCCATGATCAACGAATCAGATTGGGAGAATCACATCAGGGGCTCGGTCGGCAACTTTGCCCATCGCACCATCTGCACCGAATGGGGTGGCCCCATGAGCCCGGGCAGCAAGAACGGCAAAAACTATGATTACCTGGACTACAGTAAGCCCCCCAGCAACTACTTCGAGGGATACATACGCGGCATCAGCAACCAGCTGCACAACTGGAACATGGGCAGCTTTTACTGGCCGGGGCTCAGAGATGGAGATTGGTACAGCATGACCATCAAAGACGGAAGCGGTGCCAACACCACTCTTTCCATTCCCAACCAATCAGGCCTCGATCGTTTGCACTACGCCTGGGGCATGGAATAGACCGGAGATGCAAAGAGAAACCGTAATACAAACAACACGAGCGGGGTCAATTGTGCACAATTGACAATTACCGGGATTGAAAGGCGCTTGAACCATGACCTCAGGAAAACCAAATTTACGAGTGTACAGCCTGCTTGCTTCTCTCCTGACGATATTTTTCACCGGCTGGCAACAGTAGCAGCGTTGCCACAATCAACACACAGGCAGACACATCGACCCCAAAAAAAAGCGACAGCTCTGATACCGACAGCGATTCCGTTGCTCACTCTGACAGCAATTCCGATTCCGATGCCAAGTCTAATTGTGAGTCTGGATATCCATTTGCTCAATGGCGCCGAAGGGCCCCACGGCGATATCATTGACATCTCGGATGTGAGAGAAATCGGTTTTGAAATCAACACCGGGCCGCGTCTCGAGGATTGGTGACTCAGAAACAGTGCTGCCAATAGTAGAGCCGGGGACCATCAGAGTTTCCGTCTACAGCATTGTTGAGAAGCAGGCCCCCAAACCCCTCCCGGCCCGCGGAGAATCAGACAGTGACAATTTTGCAGAGTTCACTTCCGGGGCAATCCGCCAAAGAACTCAATGATATCCCGAATCCAAACATAATTAAATCAGGCCAGGTTTTGTCTAAAAAGGTTATTTGAGTCAAATCGCCCCGAATCCGTAACCGTTTCCCCGGAAATTTCGTCAGGGTTTCCTTCACCCGCTGTCCTGCTGCTTCTGATTTTACGTATATTGCAAAACCAAAATGTTTGTTTGGGCTAAAGACGTTCAATTGATTCACTTGTATCAATCCTGCGTATCGCAATTTGTGGAATTGTTCCCCCAAAAACGGCGATTTGAAAAAAAATCGCTGAAGCACAGCGGTGTGTCCGTATAGCGTTATACCACCCCAAAATCGAGGATAGATGGGTATTTGAGGCAGCTGTCGGATGCCCCTCTGACAAGGAGGTTTGAACTATGAAAGGCAAATGGTTGCTGATATTGGCTGTTATGGCGGTTTCCATCGCTGGAATACTTTGTTTTCAAAGCATCTCAACAGAGAACAACCCGGAGAAAACGATAATCAATGTCACGGAAACTCGAAATAAAGACGCTGTTTCTGCAAATGAGACCGTAGGCGCAGTCAAACAAAAAAAGCGGATGACAGCAGCACAGTTCAGATTGTTGCAGCAACACCTGCAAAGAAACAGCGATGAAAATTCCGAACCAATTGATGACGAGCTGCGGGAGGTGTTCGAGGCATCGGGTTACAGCAGAGACGAATGGGATGAGATGACTCGTATCGTTCGCGAATCAGACCCGTATTTCTGGGACAACGCGACCGAAACGTTGACCGAAATGCACGAATCTGAGGCGAAAGATCCACTCTGGGAGTCAGAAGTACGGAACAGGGTGATGCGGTCATTTGACATGAAATCAATTGGCGACACTGATTTGGATGGTATCGATTGCAGACAAACATTGTGTAGAATTGACTTCGTTCACAAAGATTCCGATGCGCTTGACCAACTCAGAAACGTTATGCGCGAGAGTGACTGGATGAATGAATCGTCGAATGCGTATGGAAACAATGAAACCCTCGAAGATGGAAGAATCATGTCCTTTGTTTACTTTTCAAAAAATGATGACGGCGCTGCCTTTCTTGAGATGCGAAAGCGCATTATTGAAAAAGTCAACCCGGCATCCCGCTCTTGAAAGTAATTGCCGTTAAATGGCGTGTGATCAGGCTATCAGCACTATGTATTGTGGTTGCATCAAGTGCCACCACAAAAATGAAAGGAAAAAATGAAATGAAATTGACCGTTCTAACATTAAATTTTTTAGCAGCAATAACGGTTGCCGGGTCCGCATTTGCCGGCAACAATTGCCAGGCAACACCCAATTGGATTGAAGTGCATAACGGATCTGGCTGGACATCAACCTCTACCATTATAGAATCGAATGGAGAGCAGTTTTATGCATTTGGACTGCCCAGAACGAATGTGCGAGGCATCTGGGCAGGGGCAAGGGCGAATAACAATGTCCCATTGAAAAGCAAAGGAAGATGGTTCTTCTGGGACAACAACACCAGCAGGTGGGAAATTGCCTACGACTCCAACATGCAACAGGATGGGGTGTATACATGGGGTGTCCATTATGGATGGCCCATATGGGATGAAAATTACAGCCTCGCACAGAATGCGATATTATATATGTATCAGGCTGATGGATACCTCTGCTACAGTGAGGAATTCAATGTCGGCTTGATGTGATGGCCACACTCGTCATTGAAGTCTTCAATAATTGACTGAAAGACTGATCACACTCGTTTTTAATAATTGGCCAATCGGAATTGAGGTACACCCAATCCAGCACTGTGTAGGGGCAAAGGGGCACGTCGTCAGGACGGTAAAGCTATCAAACGTATCCGTCTTTCTTTAGCCTCTTCATTTTTAAATTCATCACAGATTCACCGTTGCTTGTTTTATGAGAATCAAGCCATTACGAACAGCGCTTCGAAAATCCGAACCGGGACACTGCGCTCGCCAAATACGTAAAAATCAAAGCGGATGCAAATTCCATTGAACCTTGCTTTCCTGAGACACATCGCTTTTTTTTGACAAATCTCCCGTTATCAGACGCAGTTTTACCATACATACTATCGTTTTCTCCCTGTTCTTGCGCACTTTCATCGATTCCGTTTCGGCTTGCATCATTCGTTTGTCCATGGACGCATCGATATTCAATTTGTCACCGGCGTTTGCGTTTCTTTTTGCGCTTTCGCTTTTGTTTATTCTTCGATGTTTTGCCGGATGAGGCGTCATCGGTGCGGTCGGATTCATCCGCCGCTGATGTTTGCGTTTCTGAAGCCGGCACCGTAAATGTTCCTTGATGCGTCGCATGTATCGGTGACGTTGCGGCGGGCACTGTTGTTATGCGTGCCGGTGGCAGCTGCGAGGGATCGCTGACGACTTCGGCCTCCGAGCTGTCCTGTCCGATTACCTGCGACACCACGCGTTCGGTCACTTCGGAAAGGTAGCTCTCCAGCGATTGGGAAAACTGCTGAAACTCGGGCCAAAGTGTTTCATCCACAAACTTTTTGGAAACTCTGGCCATCACGGTGGTATATCGCTGGCGTTTATATCGATATGGCCTGATGCCATACCTTCGAAGCAACGCCACAAATACCTTCCGTGACCACATATCGCTCATCGTAAACGTGTATTCGACGGGCGGGTCTTCCCTTTCCATCGTGCTGAGACGCTCAAGTATCCGCTCGCGAGCACGCTCAGCCGCAATCCGTTCCCCTTCGGTACCAGCACCCCCAAACAACGCTTCAATCAATCGCAGTTTTTCAATAAGTTTGGCTTCATCCATCATCGCTGCTGTTGCTTTCTTCCTGCAGTCGTAATCATGTTTTCGTTTCCGTTATTGTCGCACGCACTGGCATCGATTTGTTTCTTGCTGTCTTTTCAGTTTTCCTTGTCTTTTTTCAAAAAGGCCGTAGCATACCCTGTATTCCTCTTCTACAAAAGAATGACCCGTTTTTGAATATCGCCCATTTTTCCCGCTATTTTCCAGCTCCACAGTAGATTACCAAACTCAGCTTTGCAATAGAATCGGCAAAAGCGCCATCCACTTTGCAAGTGAATGCGTATGTAAGTTGCGTAAAGCCCCGCTGTCACGTCTATTGTTTGTATCATCGGAGTCCAGTTAAAATCCCGCACTATTCCTCATCTCCACCATTATGGTAAAAAATCCCGCCCCAACTCATACCATCTGAAATCATTGGTTTTTGAAAAAATGCTCAAAAATATGCAACAAAATCTGAAACCGGCCAATCAGAGTCTGGAATCTTTATGTACGGTGTCAACCGGGCACCCAGCGATGGGCGGTTTGATTTTGCTGGTGCTACAGTCCTGCAGGGCACTCCCCTTTTGTGTTGGTCATACCTGGATTATCAGCCGTTTCAAACCAGTCCACGTACCATTGACAACCAGCCATCATATCTGGCCTGTCCACAAACGCAGTCTGGCATTTTTGTAAAACACAGTTTTCATACCCACAATCAATAGCCCAGCCATCAAAGGTGCTTCCCCAGTTTACAATTGGAAACTGCACGGAACAACCGCTTACAGAGCTGCCCAATCCCAGCTCAGTTTTAAACCGGATTCCATTTACGAACAGGCTCGGCGCACCGTGGACAGGCAGTTTCTGTTTGCCCAGGTTCCTGACGGGAAGCATATAAACAAAAAGGGCAGCTCTAATTTATTCCATTGTCAGTTAAAACGATGTCGACCTTCCACAACTGTTGGCTGGAAATCGTCGCTTTCTTATAAAATAATAAAAACCCTATTTCACTCTGAGCCTGTCAGATGGGGATGTGTAAAATACACAGACCTGAAAGAAATCAATCGCCAAGAGATTCAATGGTTTCTTTGGAGAGGCCGGTGTATGTCATGATTTTTTCGATGGGTTCACCGTGCTGCTTCATGGTTTTTGCAAACTGTAACGTTTTGTTGGCCTCTCCTTTTTCCATTCCTTTTTCCATTCCTTTTTCCATTCCCTCGGCCACGCTTTTTTTTTGATGCCGGCTGCCAACCCTTTTCGCTCGGCTTCCTCGTACCAGCTCTGAACTGTTTCTCGAAGCATTGTATTGACCTCCGTTAAATCCCCGAATGCGGGAATGTCATGGATATTGCTTTTCGCTGGGCGCAGCACGCGGTCAAACCATCCGGCCAACGCCCTGGAAAGAGATTGGTGCGCGGGGAGTTGCAGCCATTGCAGCATCTCCTCAACCACGGTGAGTATAGCATATTTATCTGGCGCGTTTTCAAGCGCAAAAAGGGCTGCCACCAGGTTTTGCGAGGATTTCATTGATGGGGATATTCGGGAATCGCTCACCACATCACCCTCATCAATAAGGAGAAATGAGAGCCTGGGAATAAAGCATTGAAAATCCTTTGATATATGCTCAATCAAATCAAATATTTCCACAGAGTGCTGCCAAGCGTGGTGTACCGTTATAGAGCACAACCGGCAGCACCGGCGGCAGCCGTCCTGTTTGCAGCAATTGGCCACTACGCACAATATCTTCGTACAGAAGACCCAGATAAGTCATCATGCGAAGCGGCATAAATCGGTCCGGACGACTCTGAAACTCCAGCATGATACACACATAAATCCAGGAATCGCGCAGCTTCACCTTCCAGACTGTGTCGTTGAATCGCTGGTCCCAGTTGTCACTGATATGGTCCGACTTCACCCTTGCCAGAGTGGAAAAATCCGCCTCCTTTACCCAATCCTGATGGATATAGCCCTTGAGCAAATCCTGAACCATACGAGGTTCACTGAATATCCGTTTGTAACTGCCATCGTTGTCCATAGGGGAAACCTCCTTGAAAAAGGATTCCTCCTACTCGGCCGTTTTTGTGATTTGCAAAAAAAAGTGAAGAAAGTTTGTTACGTGAGACATTCCATGGGTGGATGCTGACAGCTATCGTTTATCCTCTCCTGGCACTGTTTGGATTTTAAAATGGGCACCATGCAAAAAAAAGGAGCCGGGCCCCTTTTAGGTACATCAAAATAACGTGAAATAAAGGGCCGGAGGGGAAGGAATGTGTTGAACGTCGGACGCCAGAATTCAGGTAGGATACGAAGTCTGGACTCACGACAGCGGAATTACATCTTTATATAGGCACGTCCCGTGCCAACATTGTATGGTGTTCGCAAATCCCCAAAACAATGGGGTTTTCCCGCCAGTCGAGGGATATTATTCCGGGTGGGCTATAAATAGTTTCCACATTTGAAAGAGTGCATTGCAAACCGAGTTCCGGACCCGCCTGGGCAAGAACTGACCCTGGTCACTTCGCTTTGAGTGGGGTTATTCGTCACTGTTTTTGGACAATAGGTTTTTCACACCTTTCGCAGCACGTCCAACGCCGTCCACGGACAGTGCGGTTTTTTGCAGAGTGTGAGCGAAACCGGAGATTACGCGAAACAGTGCCGTATTTTCCATTTTTTCGCCCATATTGTGTTGTGTTGCAACGCGGGTGGTCAATTCCAGCATCTTCCCGGCAAACAGCAGTTTGCGCGCCGCATCCACCTGTGTTTTCTCGTTGGCCTCGCAATACGCCTGCAGCGCTTCAACGGTCTCTTTTTCCAGGGGATTGTGCGAGGCAAATTTTTTCAAACGTTTAAGGCCGCTTTGCACCGCATCATTATCGCCCCCACATTCGTAGAATGCTTCCAATAATATCACATCGGCCGTTGGCATCACGTTTGTCTTTGCGCCATAGTCGATGAATTTGCGCACAAACGGACGCGCGAGCCTGTCATCGCCGCGGGATAAATGACACAATGCAGTTGACCCAAATCCCACCGCCGAAATCGCCGCTGAAATCTGCTGTGCATTTTCCAGTGTCTGTTCATCGTTTGCCAGCGAGAGCATTTGCAAATCGCTCATCAACTGCGCATCATTGAGCGGTTTGGCGGCAGCGGCGTCGGCTTCCTTGGCGGACAAGTCGCAAAAATCGTTGGCCCCATAGGTCCAGGCCTTCAGGGCATGAAACGCCGGCGCCAACCCCGCAAAGGATATCTTTTCGGGGTCGGTATGCCACGCCTCATACAACAGAATTTCTTCCGGTATGGGAACCGGCGATGTTTTATGAAACTTTAAAATGGAAAAAACCAGGTAAAACAATGCGTGTTCGGTGGGCATATTGATGCGCTCCACCAGCGGACCATTCGCGCCCGCAGCTTTGAGCAGCACGGGCAACGCGGGCAAAAGCGTATCCTCCCCCTCGCCCCGCACGATATCGGCGCCGGTTTGCTTCAAATTCCAAAGGTGCCTGCCAATGGTGAGCAACTCCCCGGGGCTGATTTGTGCATCGCTGTTTTCTTTTACCGACGCATCGCTGTCCCCACTGGATTCACTGGGGGCTACCGGTTGCCTTGGTTTGGCAGTCGTTGACCACGTACCAATCAGCTTCATCAATTGCTGCTTCGCCTTGGCCACCTTCGGATCCGCATCGACTTTGGTAATCGCAACTTTGGTGGCCACATACAAATGCACCTTTGAGGAGTCCACCCTGCGCAACAAACGCTCTTCATCACTCAACTTCTCGGAACACAAACAGCCCGGCAAACCAAATGCAATCAGCATCAACCAGATTCTGGTGCACCGTATATATTTCGTTATCAACATAAGTATCATCTTCCTCTCCCGTTTCTTCCCGCGACGCAATGCGCGATTCACATATGCGTTTATTGAGACAAAACGCACGTGGTCAAACGGTCCTATACAGTCCACTGGAATATAAATCCCAAAGGACGGCATTAAAATTGATTCCTTGTTTAAAACTGTTCAGAATAAAGCGAAATGTGAAATTCTCAGGATAGTGCGACATGAATGATAATAATACAGATGTAACAGATGTGAATCTACTGTACCCGCACCCGGAACTGGTGCTTGGCATCTGCGCGCCTGTGGGGACCAATTCAAATAGGGTTGTCGATGCCATGAAGCAGCGACTTGAGCAGCACTTTGGATATACAGTAGAAGAAATTCGCGTATCATCTGCGGTCATCCGCACATATGCGTCGGTTGAGGAAATCCCTGGCTGGAAAGAATACGAGCGCATTAACGCTTATATGGATGCCGGAAATCATTTGCGATTGCGCACTCGAAGTGACGGCATCATGGCATATGGCGTTATTCGGAAAATATTCAGCAAACGCGACCCAAAAAATCTTTATCGACGGAAAACGGCGTACATTGTCAACTCGCTGAAGCATCCAAAAGAAGTGGAGGCGCTTAGAAATGTGTACGCGGGCGGCTTTTATCTGTTCGGAATCGCTTCTCAGGAAAGCACCCGAAAAAAATTTTTGATGGAGGAGCGAAATGTCCCGGAAGCGGAAGCGGAAAAATTAATTGCCCGAGATCGCTGGGAGGATGAAGATTACGGTCAACAAACCAGCAAGGCATTTCATTTATCTGACTTTTTCATTCCCCAGGAATCCGAAAGAGACCTTTTAAATCAAGCAATTTGGCGTTCCTTCGACTTGCTGTTTGGTAATCCGTACACCACCCCTTCTTTCGATGAATATGCCATGTTTATGGCATTCACTGCCTCTTTGAGGTCTGCGGATCTCTCAAGGCAGGTTGGCGCGGTCATTACCCGTGACAATGAAATACTTTCTTCTGGCGCCAACGATTGCCCCAAATATGGCGGAGGCCTGTATTGGCCTGTGTTTAATGAAGCAGAGAAAAAGTATGTTGATCATGTGGGCGGACGCGACTACACGCTTGGCAAAGATAAAAACAAGGAAGCGCAGCAGGAAATCATCGACAATATCCTGGCCCAGATTAAAACTGGCTGTGACAAACTAAATACAAAAAACGGAATCGAATGTCTTTCGCAGCAGTGTCTTGAAAATATTCGTTCCGCTTTGAAAAACAGCGAAATTCAGGATTTAACAGAATTTGGAAGGGTTGTTCACGCAGAAATGGAAGCAATGCTGTTTTGCGCCAGGAACAATATCTCATGTCGTGGCGCCACACTCTATTGCACCACCTTTCCCTGCCACAATTGCGCCAAACACCTGATTGCGGCGGGGATAGAAAAAGTGATATACGTTGAACCGTATCCCAAAAGCCGCGCGTTGCAGTACTATCAGGAAGAGATTTGCGAATCCTCGTTTTACAACACGGAAAAATCCGATAAAGTGGCATTTGTTCCTTTTGTGGGCGTGGGGCCTCGAAAGTTTTTCGACTTATTCTCCACGAAGCTAAGCTCTGGTTATGTTGTCAAGAGAAAAGACAGTGACGGAAAAATTGCCGACTGGACCAAGGAAAATGCGTCACCACGGTTGAACATGACACCAATTGACTATTTTCAAAAGGAAGCAATTGCTGTAGATATATTCAGCCGTATAATAGAACAATTCGAAAAGGAGAATTTTAATGACAAAGCCGAATGACAAAAAAAAGGGAATTTTCTCCAACGACAAAGTTGTTCAAACGGCCAGAGAACTCATCGAGAAGATGCCAGGCTGGCAAAAAACATATGCCAAAGAAATAATTGAATCCGCAACGCGTCCGGTATCGCGATCTTCCTCCTTCCCCCCCAAAATGCTCGGTTAATCGCCAGCGCTTCCCTTCATTTTTAGCTTTTTCACATCGTCAGGTATTAGGCTTTGTCTCAAAAGGTGATTGAGCCTTTCAGTCTGCTGCCCCTTACCCCGAAGGGGCCGAAGCAATCGGATAGCCGGGACGATCACTCACCTCCGGCTCCCACACCACCGTGCGTACGGTTCCGTACACGGTGGTTCAGGTTGAAAAATTGAAACGTTGATATTCGTTGAAGAGGCTTTTAAGTCCCATTTGGGCCAGCGTTTTGTTTTGATAGGCCATCTGCATGGCAGGGTGTCGTGCTGATTTCCATGGACCCGCGTTTGAGCAGGCCAGACTGTGGGCTATGGAGAGTGATGCGCCATGAGAAATCAGATTCTTTATACGGGTTCGCAATCGTTTCCACTGACGCCATATGATACATCTGATTCTGCGACGAATTCAGTCGGCCCATCGCCCAGCCGGTTTCATCAAGCCGAAAGTGTGAGGCCCAACCGATTATTGTCTTAAGGACCCAGTTCTTCCACGGTCATTCGGTCGACGCCCGGGGCGCCTTTGTTCCCTTTTACTCTCTTATACGCTGTCCAAATGTTCACTTTGCGAAGCACCTCCTCAAGTAACGCCATCGTTTCCTCCCCGGCATTCTCATCGTGTGCCGAACGCGTTTGACTCTCGTTTCCGCCCCGTTCCGTGTTTCCGACATCTCCCGTGGCGGGCGCATGGCCCTTCTCTGGCCAACTGGACAAGCCTCCTTCGCGCTTCGAACTCTTCGTTCCGGTTCTCTTCATCCCGTTCCTCCGACACCGTCGTTCGCAGACGGCTTACGGATTCCGCTGACTTCTGTCTGCCCATCGGCCACCTTGCGGCGTTCCCTGTTCGTCCATGGTTTACCTCCCCATTTCGAACAGACAGACAGCTCTCCCGGGGTAAGACGTGTGACCTTCGTTCCACATATCCGCCGCATCTACAGTAGTGGCGTCCGGATGACTTGCGGGCTTTGGACCAACCTGCGCCCTTCCCCATCGCCACCTCTGCCTCATATGCGGTTTGTGGTCCTCGGACCGGAACTTTGCCTCCAGCTTCCTCCCCACGCACCCTCGCGGCGAGTCGGGTTAACGTTTTAGAGAATCGTTCATACTTTGACCGGAAAATGAATGGTCTCGAAACCGATGTCGATTGTGGCGAACCGAATTGTGATGCCTGCCATGTGGCTGCTACCGATGCATCGGTAGGCCAGTTTGTAACTGGCCACCCCCCCAAAAAAACTCTTTTCAACAAGAGATGCCGCTTTTCAAAGACTTCCAAAGTTGCGTCCCCACTTGACGAAGTGATTTCATTTTTTTATTCAAACTCTTTTTTTCACTTTTTTCGCTGACCACCACATTCGTTCGCTGAAGGACGTTTTTTACTTCATTGGGCTTTTTGGCCATACACTCCGGAATAATATCAATCAGGCGTTGGGCGTTGGCGGCAATTCGATTTTGGGATTCAACGATGGGTTTTGTTAAGTTGTTTTGAACGATAAAATCGTCTCTTTTATTTTGATAAACAGTGTATTCATCTATTGGAAATTTGATTTCGACAACGTTTTTCTCGTGACCTGGAAAGCCAAAGCCATCTCTATTTAGTTTTATTGGAAAATTCAGTTGCGGATTGCCTCTGTACAGCGATGATAAATACTCCGCATTTGAGCGGTACATGCGATGCAAAATAAAAAAATCCTTTAAAGAACTCTTCGATGCATGCACATCCTGATTTCGGCGCCCGGGGCCCTGCGAGCGAAACGTCGACTCATCCGCAAGCAAAATGGCGTTTTCGTTTTCGTATTTGGGAACATGCAGGCGTACGTGCTTAAACGATACAGGAAGACGCGTCAGACACTTTCCGAGCACATCCACCTTCCCTCGGGTGGTTTGCAAAATGGGCGAAAACGCCACATCGACGGCATCCTCATTGAACCATTCAAAATAAATTGACCCAAAGGATTTGTTTTCCATGCTCCTGGTGAAATCATTGATGGTGGTCTTAAAATCGCTGCACAGCCAGAACTCATCAATGTCTAAAAACATCACGTATTTAAAATCCGCACTTTGTGAAACAGAATGCATGTAGCATATCTGCTGCAAGTGTTTACGAGAATCGCCCGGCAAAAAATCTATCCAATCCGCCAGATGATAATCCACATTGGGGTGTGTTTTTTTTATTTCTTCCAATATTTCAATACTGTTGTCACTCGTGCGATTGACGTATATTTCAATTTTATCGAATCCAAAAAACAGATGATGAAAGACCCAGTCTGCCAGATATGGGGCTTCATCTTTCGCAACAGCGACCGGTTTGACATTGTGAATGGTCATAGATACCCATACGTACTTTCTGTTTTATAATTTCGCGTCTCACCCAGGTCTGAAAGGGATATTATGTGGCCGACCACAATAATCCAGCGAAAAATGCGTCTTTAGCCAAAAAGGTGTGCGGGTATCCGAGTAGACTCATTTGGCAGCAGTGTAGCAGCCGGTTTTCCCTGCACGCATCACTTCGTACACTGCGCTCTCACAAATGATTTGCAACCAGACAAGGCAGCCCGGCAGCTCAAATTGAACGTAAATCGATAATTTAAAGCATCTATTTGCCAAAATCAGGCAGGTAACCGCAGCAAAACGGTCCATTCCAACTCTCAATCGTACTCACACTAACGATTTTCCAACCTTCCACTTCCAGGCACATCCAACCCCAAACCATGAAATCCATCTCTACTGCGCATCAGGAGGGGGGTTGCTGCGGGGGAGGGAACAACTGCTTCAACGCTATCTGTTGGCCCCAAACAATTTCAGCGCTTCATTTTCGTGGTATTTAATAAAATCATTTTTTCCCGCGCAATACGCCTCAATGTCATCAATTGCACGATGTCGCCAGATTTGTTTTTAGCCGGGCATACTCGGTTTGCACCGTCGAATTCAGTTTGAGGTAATCGCGAAACGCAAGATGTCTTAAATCCAATGCCGATCACTTAAGCGCCTGATTTTTTGAAGATACAGAAAAATTTTGTATTGCAATCCGAGGAGGAAAAAAATGGATTGCA
>JAFGQN010000055.1 GCA_016935665.1 Deltaproteobacteria bacterium
GGAAACCACAGCGCCGGATACGGAAACCACAGCGCCGGATACGGAAACCACAGCGCCGGATACGGAAACCACAGCGCCGGATACGGAGTCGACCTCCGGGATGCCATCGGATGATACTTCGAGCCCTCAAGTGGTGGAGCTGACGGAGTTGACGGTAGTGCCCAATCCGTATCACCGGGCGCCACTGACCGCAATTGTTTCAGCATTTCATGAAAATCTGTCCCCCGAAGATGTGACACAAATCCATATTACGATTGCCGGAAAAGACGGTGCATCTGATTTGTCTGCGGAGTTAACGCCCTCATCGCCATCCTTTTTGGGCCATTTTGATATGTCCGATATAGTCGATACCGCGAATGTGGGGATTCCAGTGCTGGGGCTTTATCCCGACTACAACAATGTGGTCAATTTTCAGATTCAGACTGCCACGATGCAATTTAAAGGGACGGTGACCATCCCGGTTGCGCCAATTGCCGAGCTGGAAAATGAGGTCGTTACCATCTCGGTTGCAGACAGGGAAAAAATGGCGCCGGGATGGACGTTTTTAAATGGCCGCGTGTATGACCATGATGGCAATTGCCGCTGGTTGGGCCCCAACATTTTTCGGATTCGCAGCGACGGCAATATTATCGGACGGACCGATGACTATAACTGGCTGGGCAGGTTACTGGTCAAACGCACGTTGCCCAGTCATCTGTCTTCCCACCATGACAATATTGAATTGCCCAATGGCAATGCAATAATTTGTACCACCAATGAAAACAACCGCATCGTGAACTACAATGGCGATGATATTCACAGTCCACAGGATGGCGCGGTGGAGCTGGACAAAGCCACCGGGGAAGTTGTGAATGCCTGGGACATGCGCGCATTTCTGGATGTCAATCGCGCCACGTATATCCTGCAGCAGGGAGATTGGTTTCATTTAAACACGCTTTGTTACGATGATTTCGATGATTCGCTCATCATGTCGGGGCGTCACCAGGGCATTGTGGCGGTGACCCGAGGCGGTATTCAGGGGAGTGAACCCAATGCGGGTAAAACATTAAAGTGGATTCTGGCGCCCCATATGGACTGGAACGAGTCTGGCTTTGACGGTCTGGGAGAGCGCAATCCGGCGGATTATCTGCTGACAGCGGTTGATGAAGATGGGGTGCCCTACGATGATGACGTGCAGAACAATCTGGCGCCGCCCTCTCCCAACGCAGACGATTTCTTTTGGCCGGCGGGACAGCATGGGCTGGAAATCACCTACCGCACGAATAAGATTATTCGGTTGATGACCTTTAACAATCAGGCGTCCTATATTTTTGACGGCTCGGGGACAATTGATAACGGTGCGTGGTTTGGCAGGGTGTCTGACCGAAGCAATGATCGCGATGAAACACCTTTTAGCCAAATCATTGAATATGAGATTGATGAAGAGGCGATGACGGTGAAAAAAATATGGAGCTATGGTGAACATGATCCCGAGCTGTACGGGAGCTATCAGTCCACGGTTGAATATTTCCCGGTCAACGACAATCGGTTGCTGTATTCTACCGGCGTATCAATGGTGAATACCGCAAACAATCCGCGCAATCCCACCGCTGTGGAAGTCACTGCGGATGGTACAGTGGTTTTTTATCTGGAAATTGAAAACACCAGCCTGCTGGCGTATCGTGCGGGCCGAATTGATATGTTCCACCCTGCCGTTGAGTAGTCCGAACCAATCAGGAAAAATACGAAGCAGTTTGATGCAACCATCTGTATTTGATGCATTGCCTTCAATAAACAGATGCCCATGATTCACACCGATTTTTCGGGGATTCTGATGACAGAGACGTTTTGGAACCGCGGTCAAATCAGTCCATGCTCGCTGGTGTCGTTAAGACGTATCACGCTGCTGATGACCATGGGATCCGTTTCAGCTTCCTGTGACAGTTCGAGGGCCTGGTCCAAATCCCACAGAATGTCGTCAATGTCCTCAATGCCGACGCTGAGCCGTATCGTCTCGGGATATACGCCGGCTGATTTCTGTTGCAGAGGTGTCAGCTGGCTGTGAGTGGTGCTGGCGGGATGAATGGCAAGGCTTTTGGCGTCGCCTACATTTGCCAGATGACTGAACAGTTTAAGATTGTTGATAAAACGCCTTCCAGCAGCCAAACCGCCATTGATGCCGAAACTGAGCACTGCACCCGCGCCTTTAGGGAAATATCGTCTGGCTATGTCGTGGTCGGGATGAGTGGGTAAAGATGGATGAGAGACCCAACTGACATCTGGATGATTGTCGAGAAACCAGGCAACTTTTTGAGTATTGGACACGTGTCGCTCCATGCGCAGACTCAGGGTTTCGAGTCCCTGCAAAAAGAGCCACGAGTTCATGGGCGCCTGACATGCGCCAAGGTCTCTGAGTACCTGCACGCGCGCTTTTATTATATATGCCGCCGGCCCCAGACTGGTGTAAATCAACCCATGATAACTCTCATCGGGTTCAGTGAATTGAGGGAAACGCCCCGACTCTTTCCAGTTGAAATTCCCGGCGTCAATAATCATTCCGCCAATGGCAGTGCCATGTCCTCCGATAAACTTGGTGGTTGAATACACCACAATGTTTGCCCCCCATTCAATGGGCCGACACAGCCATGCGGTCGCAAATGTGTTGTCAATCATCAGGGGAATACGATGCCTCTTCGCTATCTGGCTCACCGCTTCAAACGGAAAGACGTTGATACTCGGATTGCCAAGGGACTCGCCAAAAATCAGTTTTGTATTGTCCCGGATAGCGGCTTCAAAATTGGCGGGGTTCGATGGATTAACAATGGTGACTTCAATACCGAGTTTTTTAAAAGCGAAGACAAACTGGTTGTAGGAACCGCCATAGAGTGTGGATGCACTGATGAAGTGGTCTCCGGCGTTGCAGATGGTCTGTATTGCCATCATCTGAGCGGCAAGACCGGAGCTGGCAGCAAGCGCTCCCACGCCTCCTTCAAGGTCTGCCATGCGTCGTTCAAACACGTCCGTGGTGGGGTTCATGATACGCGTGTAAATGTTGCCCGTTTCCTCAAGAGAAAATAGTCGGGCAGCGTGTTCGGTGCTGCGGAATACATACGATGTTGTCTGATGAATCGGCACCACCAGAGCACCTGTTTCCGCGTCAGGCGCCTGGCCTGCATGAAGTTGCCTCGTGGCAAAATGCAGTTGCCTGTTTGTTTTGGAATTGTCCATTTTCTGGTTCTCCTTCCCTGGTAAAAAAAGGTCGTCCCGTTCCTGGGCGAAATGCGTTGGTGTAAGCAACGTCCGTCCCTGCAAAAAACTTATAACTGACTCATCCTCTGATGAATTTTTAAACGATTTGCCATGTGCGTAAACGGCATCACACGTGAGTAAATGTGGCAGCTGGTATTATTGGTCACCGAATGTGCCAACGGAATTGAAACCGTTTTTTGTCGCCGACGCCAACTTATCCGGACAATATCCTTTATTTTGATATTGCTTGTCTGTTTTTTAGTGACGGGTTTTTCACCTACAATAGTCCTGTGCTGAAATAGCGTTCAGCGCGGTCGGGGAGAATAGTGGCGATGACCCAGTCGGGATGTCTTTTGGCAATCTGGCGGGCGGCCCAGATGTTGGCGCCGGACGAGGTGCCACAGAGCAGTGAATTGGTGCTGGCCAGTTTCCGAGTGGTGTTCATGGCATCATCATCCGTCACTTCGATTACCTCGTCAATGAGGCGCACATCCAGCAAATCGGGGATAAAGCCGTCTCCAATACCCTGGATGGCATGCAGCCCAGGTTCGTGCCCCAGCAGCGCGGAATTGTTGGCTGGCTCGGCCGCAACGATGCGTACGTCGGGATTTTTCCGCTTTAAAAAGCTGCCAATTCCCTGAATGGTGCCGCCACTGCCAATTCCGGAAACAAAAGCGTCAATTTTGTCACCGGTCTGTCGCCACAACTCGGGACCGGTATATTCATAGTGGGTCAGCCAGTTGTGGGGATTGGAAAATTGTTGAGGCATAAATCCCCGTTCCCCCAGTTCGGCCATCAGTTGCTCGGCTTTCTTTACCGCGCCGTCGATATTCTCCGCATCGGGAGTGAGAATGAGGTTGCCCCCCAGTACCTTGATAATGTTTCGACGTTCCTGGCTCATGCCTTCAGGCATAACGATGTTCACTTTATACCCCTTGGCCACCCCGACCAGCGTAATGCCGATGCCGGTATTGCCGGAAGTGGGTTCAACAATCTGCATGCCCGGTTTCAGCGTCCCGTTATGCTCGGCCGCTTCAATCATTGACAGTGCAATTCTGTCTTTAATACTGCCTCCCGGATTGAGAAACTCCGCCTTGGCCACAATATTGTCATTTCGCAATCTGATAAGGGGGGTATTACCGATTAAATCCAAAGGGTCACATGCTCTCATCGTTCAGCTTTCTTCGGTCAGGCAAAGGGACAACGAATGACAGGTCATTGTGCGCTTTGCGTAAAATGTTGATAATCACCTTGTTTTGAAGGTAGTTCATTCTAGCCAATTTCTTTCAAAAGCAGAAACACTTTTAATGCTTTTAAAATAAATCAACAGCTGAAAATGGGCATTGTTCCGTGAAGAGTGAACCGGCCGCCCCAGGAGAGGACGGCCGGTTCATGGGTACGCGCTATACTCCGAGAGTCCCGCAAACAAGAATATTGGCTCAAAAAAAAGAAAAATTTGTCGTCGTTGCACAAAACCCGGTACCGTTAATTAAATAATGCTGTAAATTTGCTTTTTTGAGCCATTTTGGGAGAGATGCAGGCTCATATCTGTTGGCATGAAGAAACCAGGCGCAATTTATCAGTCAGAATCCGACCGCTCAATCCCCGCGATTGCGATGTTGGCGCAGTGGGACAACGAACAGCTGATAAATCGTGCCATCGATGGGGACCCGGTGGCAGAGAACGCCATTTACAGGCAGCATGCCCGATATCTTTTAAATCTGGCTACTCGACTGACACGAAGTACCAGTGAGGGCGATGATGTGGTTCAGGAAACATTTATTGTGGCATTTAGAAAACTCGACCGGTTGGAAAACCCCGAGGCATTGCGTTCGTGGTTGACTCGTATTCTGATTTCAAAGGTGCGAAAAAGTCTTCGTGTCAGACGGATGCGCGCTTTTTTTGGATTTAAGTCCATTGAAGATGATGCCACACTGCAAATGTGCGCTACTCACGATGCACGGCCGGATTTACGCACCGAACTTCGGGAACTCGACAAAGTGTTGGATCGAACGCCCATTGAATGGCGAACCGTCTGGATGCTCCATCGAATTGAAGGCATGAGCATTCGGGAGACCGCCCTTGCCAGCGGACGATCTGTGGCCACCACCAAAAGATATGTTGCGGCAGTGGATAACGCCGTGGAAACGAACAGGAGACTTGCGCCATGACGGATGTAAAAAGGAACAATGTCACAGCAGAAGTGCTCCGCGACCTGGTGGACGAGCAACGCATTGTTTACAACTGGCAGCAGATTGAATTGAAGCGAACCCAAAAAAGCCGTCATCCGGCACGGACGGGACTGGCGATGGCTGCGGCGCTGGTTCTGGTGGGTATTGTTGCGTCAATTGGTTACATTGCGACCCGGACGCCTCAGAGTGCAGCGCATGGAACACCGCTTTCATTTGAAATATCGCAATCCACGCGGATGATCGCCGTACCTTCCAAAGCCACCTCCGAACGCCGTATCCCGCTGTCGGACGGCTCGATTATTTCACTGGCCCCCGGAACGTCACTGGAAGTGGTGGACAACACCCCCAACCTGTTTCGGACCACTTTGCACCAGGGATGGGTCAGGTACAACGTGGTTCCCGGGCACAAACGCACATGGGAAATCAATGCCGAACTGTGTCGCGTCGTGGTAATGGGAACCCAGTTTACAGTCAATCGAACACCCTCGACAGTGGATGTAAAGGTCCATCGGGGCACGGTCCAGGTTTTGGGTGCAGTGGGAGATAAACAGCTGGCGACACTGACCCAGGGCCATTCATACACCGTGCGCGCTCAAACGCCCAATACAGCTTTGCAACTAGCCGAATCGGACGCTGAAGCGCAAGACGTCCCCAAACTTAAAATGGCGCAACCGCCCAAAGAAAAAAATCATCCGCTTCGAACCGGTGCTGTTGCCCCCCGTTCAACAAGCGGTAAAGCGGCGTCGCGCCTGGCCGGAATGGGTGCAAGTGCCGATGTGAACGTCCTGTTGCAGCAGGTGGACGATGCCCGGCAACACAGGCAGCCGCAAAAGGCCGCTAAATTGCTGCAGCGCATTTTAAATGAACATCCGTTGGATCCGGCGGTGGGTCTGGTGGCGCTGACACTGGGTAAAATTCGGTTGGATGCGCTGCATCAGCCGGCCAAAGCCGCACAGGCATTTCAACTGGCCGCCAATGCCAAGGGTCTGCCCTCGCCCCTTCGGGAACAGGCGCTGGCCAGAAGCGTTGAGGCCTATCATCGCGCAGGAAACATTGACGCTGCCAATAAAATGAGTGATACATACAGTCACCTTTATCCGGACGGCGCATGGCGCTCGTGGATAGAACGGTGGACTGAAGCCAGGTGACAATACACAACTGCCTAAAACGGGTCGCGCTGCTTGCAGCGCTGCTGTTGGGTGGGCCACTGTACGCAGCAACCCCCGAGTGCATCCGTGTGACGTTTTCGGGTGTCGACTCCCAGTTTGAAGACAATGTCTTTTTGCAACTGCAAACCGAGTTAAAAACCCCTATCCATAAATCCGACGGCCCGGAAACATGCTGGCGGCTACACGTCGAACTGGCGGACGCCACCAGCCACATCACACTTAAAGGTGATAAAGCGTTTCATACCGCCATCCATCTGGACGATTTTGTCAGCCTGCTGTGGCCGCGCGCCATTGCCCTGTCCGTATCGGGATTGTGGATACTGGCACACACGGAAAACCCGGCGACGCCATCCACCGACGCGAACCGGAACAGTGCGCCGGAATCTTTTGCAAATTCGGTAGACTCGCAGCCATCCCCCGAAGAAAAGCCATTGTCTCCGAACAGCCGTCGTGTTGCCCACAAAACGGGAAACGCCCAAATACCGTCGGCGCCGCCTACCGATTTCCGATTTCGATTTCATTTGCTTACCGGCCCCCGTTGGATACCTGGCCCGGGCACTGCGGTATTTGAACTGGCCCCAGGCGTGAGTATCGTCCGGCCGGGTCTGCAGTTGCAGGTGTCCCTCATGGGGGTATGGGGACGAAAAACACTCAATTCCGGAAAAATTTTCACCGCTGGATTTGGAGTGCGTACAACGGCATTCTGGCGCGTTTTTCAACGTCCCAGCATATTGTTGAATATCGGGCCATCCGTTGAGGTGTTGGGGGTGTGGGGCACAGGGGCCGGTGCCGACGATGTTCAATCTCACCGCGCTTTTTCGCCGGTTGTCAACATGCTGCTGCTTGCCGGCATGCAGTCGCCGCTTTCACCGCGCGTCCTGGCGCACGTGGCCGTAGGCTGCGGGTACAGCCTGGTTCATTTCAATATGCAACAGGATGACAAAACTGTTTCCGGCATCAGCGGCGGCCAATTGCTTCTCCTGCTTGGGCTGTCATTTGGGAAAAAGGCTATTCCAAAAAATGGTATGACCCCCATAAATTGGAAAGAAGATTTCTAAAATAGAGGAATTTGGACTGATGCTGCGAAAAGAAAGATTCTGGATAGGACGTACCAGGCTCGTTTAGGAGATCAGTTCATGGGGAGGATATGAAAAAAATCTGAATGTGCGACATTCCCGTTGGAACATTGACTGTTTCCCGAAAACGTTCCACGGTGTTTACATGAATCATGGAAGAGAAGAAATGAAACGCCATCAAACGAGACATAAAATCCACGAAGGAAAGCGGGCGACCCGCCAATGACAGAAAAATTATCCATGGAACCACTTACTTATGAAGCATTGGCTGCGCTTGAAGACCCTCATTTTCACCAATTGTTTTCGGAATTCATTCAACTGCAGCGGTACGATTTGGCCCCATACGTTCACACTTTCAAAACACTTCATCCCGCTACCACGCCCCATCGGGATGTACTGACCGTTGGTGGAAAAAAAATCTCAGCCGAATCCCTTGTGTCGGCGTACCTGGATTTTATTGTCGACCATTTTCGGAAAATGTCATTTGACGAGTTGTGTGAAAGGTTCCAACAGAAATTTCACGAATCAATTCGAAACGGCGGACCGGCAGAATGCAGTACCGCCAGAGCCTCCCTCGACGCGGCGTACGAACAAAATTTCATCTGGCCCCTGCTTCAATCCGTTGTGGTTCGAAAAAGTCCCGATGTCATATTGGACTACGGATGCGGTCAGAACCGCTTGTCCAGAGTGTTGCAACGGAATCTGCGGTTTCCAGGAAAGGCGGGGCCGTTCATTTTTGGAGCCGATTTACATGACGCCGAAAACACGTGGCAGGATGAATCCAATGGCATTTTTTACTTTGATCTGAAAAAACAATCGCTGGAAAACGCGATTTCGAAACCTGTCGATTTGATTGTGGTGAATTTCGTTTTACACCACATGAAAGCGTCGGATAGAAATGATGTTCTGCCGAAACTGACGGCGCTGCTTGCGCCCGGAGGGACCCTCGTTGTTACGGAAGCATCCGTTGAAACGGATAACGTGGATCGCACTCGCTTTGCACAAACCGTTGCATGTCACGACGTGTGGAATGGCGGCCAATGGAAAGAACGCTACGTTCAATGGTTTGAAAAATTTCTTGAAGCCAATGGCAGCTGGCAACATTATCTGCTGCGATTGGAAGATCTCTTCGGACATCGTTTTCTGTATCCGCAGGAAAGCTTTCGCCCCCCAATGCCGATGCCGTTTACTTTTATTCGCAGGGATTCGCTGACCGACCAACTCTCCCAATTGCAGATGCGCTTCATCGAAGGCGATTCGCAGGTGTACGGCCTTCCACCTGTTTTGAAATACGGTCCCCCCACATCGCTTTGGGTCTACCGCAAGGAAGATTAGGCACATTTTCCAATTTACGGCTGTCCTACCGGCAGCGAAATCGGCGGTGCACCGCGCTGAGCGCCCGGTGACGCAGGAGTTCTCCCGCCATTTTAGCAATACGTCCAGGGCGGGCTTCGCGGCTTTGGCCCACTTCTCTTGGGAAAGGGACGGCGTCCACCACGACAAAAATAGCGCCGTGTTTTTTAAAGGACTCCAGCAGCTGAAAGCTGTACAGGAAAGTGTTGGAGGCGACGATGGCGGATACCGGTGCGGCGTTAAAGAGCTGTGTCGAAAAAAGGTATGCGCCGGCCACATCCACGCGAAGGCCGCCCACGTGCCTTACCAGTTGACGAAAGATGGTGGACATCACCGCTCTGCGTTTGCCGGAGTGAGGGACGGGATACTGACTAAGGACCACGGTGTTTGGCGCAATGTGTGGCAGGAACGCGACTAGAGAATGGGCTCTGACCTGGCGGTCGCCAGGGAGTGAAACCACATAGTCGCAGCGGGCTTCCCTGTACCCGTCCCGCATGGAGGCGCCCATGCCCATGTTTTTGGAGTGGCGAATGGTGCGGACGTTTTTGCCTGCGAGCCGACTGCACAATACTTCTGTACTGTCGCTGCTGCCGTCGTCAACGATAATGATTTCGTAAGCAGGCGCATACTGGCGGCAGAATCGATGCACGTCATTGACGGATTTTTCGAGCACATCGGCTTCGTTGTACGCGAGCAGCACCACCGATAGCGATGCGGAGATGGGGGGCGTCTGAATCAGCATGGCCGATTCACTCAGATTGGAAACCACATAATCGGCGCCGGCCTGTTCCAGCGGGTCGCTGTTGGCGCCGTTTGGGGCGCGCAGTGCGATGATGCACCATGGGAGTGAGGGGAGCTTTGTTTTCAGTCGATGAAAAAAGGCGATTTCAGATGGGGCTTTGCCTACAGCAAAGATTTTCGACCCGGAAACGGAGTGCGCCTCAATCTCCTGCTGGACACGCTTAAACGCAACCGCATCAGTGCCATGGCACGTTATCACGGGTAACGGGTGAACTGCGGATTTCCATTTGTTGAATCCGTCGTCGGGTAAAGCCGGCAATCGGGTTTGCCAGTTTTCCTGCCGCAGCGAATGCTCAAATGTCAGAATTAAAGGTTGCGGGTTATTCATAGATGAAATGTAGAAGATGAAGCGTGGGGGTGCAAGCCGGAGCGTGCTTAAACGCCGGTCTCAGTAGGTGGGGGGAAGCGCCACGCTTTGAACATAGGCGTAGTCCTCCGGTGTGGCTGCATGGAGGATGCGGTACACGCTGCTCAAGGCGTGGTAGGTATAATCGATGCGCTGCTTGTTGTGATTTAAACAGTATTTGACACCCCCGGCGGCACGTTTGGGCGCAGGGTAGAAGTAGTCGTTATCGCCCTCTCGAATCTGCTGCTGTAAAATAAAGCGCGCGGCCAAAAGGGCGCCCCGGCGCAGTTTACCCACCACGTCTTCGCTGGCGCCGGCTTCTCTGGCCAGCACGTAGGAGGCAGCGGTGCCTTCGGTGTATACGAACGTATGCATGGCCGGCAGTTCGTCGAGTACCTTGAGATAGCCGCCCAGATAATCGGGATACATGGCGCGGGTCTCATCAAACTGATAAGAATTGATGATCCACAAAGAAACCAGGTTGGACGCCTCCAGATAGGCCGGGTTTTTATCGTACCGATACATTTCCTCCATGGACATGGCAATCCAGGGCTGAAACTGCACCAGTTCTTTGCGGCGTTCCTCGGCGTAGGTGCCATCGGGCTCCCGCTGGGTCATCTCCCGTTTGAACCAGTCCAGATTGGCCTTCATGGAAGCGTTAAATGACTCTTTGTAGCGCTCGTCGCCGGTTTCGCCAAAGAGTCGTGCCACCGCATACAGAATCTCCCCCGGATAGATGGAGTTGCGCTGACCGTAGTAGCCGTTTTTCTGGGCGACGTAATAGTGGTGGAAAGAACCATCCTCTTTTTGCATGTACAAAAGGAATTTAGACAGCCCCTCCAGATATTTTTCCTGTTCCGGCGTAAGCGTCCAGCCGGCGCGTTTGTACTGGGTGTACCCCAGAATGGTCACCGCCACGGCGCCCATTTTGTTGGACCAGGCGGCGGGTTTGCGGGAGTCGTACATGTTTTCGTCGGCCTCGAGAATGGCCACGTCGTTGCCGGGCAATGGCTTGCCCTGCCACGTGTCGCTGCCAGTGTCGATTCGGCCGTCCTGCTCTCTGGGGGCGCCTCCCCAGCGAATGCGTTTTTCCATCCAGCGCAGACATGCGTCCGCCACTTCCTTGTGCTCGGGTTTGGGCACAAATTCGTTTACCATGGCCATTGAAAAGGCGCCCAGGGCATGTCGCACCTGATTGTATTCCCGGTTTTCAGTATTGCTGGTGGGGAAGTAACGGTAAATCATCCGATCATCGGTGTAATGCCGTGAGTTTTCGTAGAACCAGTTGCCAAATCCTTCCAGTGACGACACCAGTGCCTCTTTGGTTACGCCGCCTGGGGGATACACGTTTTGATTGGCGCGATACAAATCCTGCACTTCGCCGCCCGGGGATTTCTCGCGCCAGTGAATGGATCGGAATCGCCAGATGGGTACATCGGCCTTTAGCCAGTAGTCGCGGGGCATGCCCGCTTTTTCTACAACAATGCGTTCCATAAATGAGGCCACAGTGCGGTAATTGTTGGTCACCGCGTACCAGGTGGGCAACTCGTATTGGCGACCTTTGATTTCCATTTGAACGCCATAAATACCCGGCTCCAGAATACGCCACATGAAGATGCGATCTCTTTGGCCGGTGAATACGCCTTTATCAAAGAGTACTTCCAGCTCCAGACCAATGCGCTGCTCCAGCGCGGCCTCCACCGGACCGAATTTGCGGTCAAATTTTTTGCGGTTGTAATAGCGTTTAAAACGTCCCGCCACCTCTACAGCGGCTTTTTCGAGAGTGTCGGTCTGAACCGAATGGAAGGACAAATGTTTATCGTGATCCGGACGCACTGTAAGCATCACGTGCCAATCGCCCTTTTGTTTAAGCAGGCTGGACACGTTATCCGGTCGTTTTACGGTGGATACACCGACTGCCGAACGAACAATGGCCATCAAATCACTTTTATCCTTTTGACTGAGATTGGGGGGACCCGCTGTCAATTTGTACACAAATAAATCCCGGGTCATATAGGTTGCACTGAGCCGTCCGGCGGGATTCGCCAGCGCGAGTCGATTTCGCACTGTGTTTTTGGGAATTGGATTCCGCACGGCAATTTTGGGAGAAACGAGAACGCTTTGAATCTGATGTTTTTCGAGCAACCGAACAAAAGCATCGACATCCGGGTTATCGAGTACTCTGGTCATGGCATCAAACGATACGGGCAACACAATTTGGGTGCCATCGGCTTTGGTTTTTTCCAGCTCGTTGCCAATCACCAGTGTCTTGCCCAGGTTCTGCAACGCTTCCTGCGGGCTTTTCACATCCGGAGGTTGAATATCTGATGCGGTTGTGCCGCCGCCGGAGGGGGAGGCCGACTTTTTGTTCTTTCCTCCCCCCTGCAATGCAATCAGTAGCAGAACCACCACAGCCACAAGCAATATGATCATGACCGGGTTGACCCCTTTGCCCTTTTTCTCCGGTGCCTTTTGTTTACTCATAAGTTTTCTCCATCGCGTTTTAATACTGATGCTATCCGCCGAATCCCCAGTTCGGTTTTCATATCGTCAATGGCGCCATCATCGCACAGGCAAAGCGCCCTTTCCAGTGCAACCCATTGAATCTCTGCATTTTCCTCCACTGGACTGCCGTCGCCCTCGGGCATTTGTCGCTCCAGAACATCCTGAACTTCAGCCACCGCAAACCACAGGCGTTCCGGAATTGTCCCAGGCGACACCAGAGGTGCGCCACTTAAGAGCCACATTTGCGATTCCATCAGATTGTATCCGGTTTCCTCCAGCACTTCGATTTGTGCCCGCTGAATGATACCTTCTTCGCCTATATCCTCTGGCTCAAGCAATCCGGCCGGCAATTCCCAGAGGACCGCAGAATCGTGAGTCTCCGCTATCGGCAGAACACTCTGTTTTCGAAGCAGCAGAGGCGGTCGGATGGCACTGCGAAGACACACATGCAGCCGTCCGTCAATGCGGGCGATAAGGACCACCGCCACGGCGTCCAACCACTTGCGCAGCACAGCGTCATAAGGGTACACGGTGCTTAGGGTATTGTCGTCGTATGTGTTCTGCAGCTTTAATCGATGCAGGCTCAAATAGGGATTATCTTCGGCCTCGCCCAATTTTTCCTGGTGAATAAGGGCAACGTTTTTAATACGATGTGTTTTTTTCAAAGCGGAATGCTCCTTTCAAGGACTGATTTATACATATTCCCAATGTCGGACAAAAAGATTTGCCGGAAAAAGCGGTAAACAAATCCCAGTCTTCCTGATAAAATGTCGGCATGGATTTACTGTCCCTTTTTAAAACACTTTCGCCGGAGACGGTCGCACCCCTGTATTTCATTCATGGTGAAGAAGACTTTCTGATTGGCCGGTTTTTAACCGAATTGCGCCACATCGTTGTGCAGGGTCCCATGGCGGACTTTAATTATTCCCGCATAAAGGCCAGGGAAACATCCGGCGCCGCGCTGGTCACCGATGCCAAATCGCTACCCATGATGGCCAAAATGCGTCTGACGATTGTCGAGGATGCGGATAAATTTAAAAGTGTCGATTTGGCCGCTATTGGCGATTATATCGATTCGCCCGCACCGGAAACCTGTCTGGTGCTGGTGGCCAGAAAATTTGACCTGCGCAAGGGTCTGTTTGCCAAAGCCAACAAAAAAAAGCTGGTACATAAAGCGGAACTGCTCAAGGAAAAGGAGATTTCCACCTTTGTGCGACAGCAGGCCAAAGAAAAGAAAATTGCCATGGCTCCCGATGCCGTTGATGCCATCGCTGCCGCCATTGGACCGGATTGCGCAGCGCTGGACGATGCGGTGGAACGGTTGTCACTTTACAAAGCAGGAGCGGAAATCACGCTGGCCGATGTTGAAGCATCGGTGTCCTCCATTCGCCAGCATTCGGTCTTCGAACTGGTGGAGGCGCTGGGAAATCGCCAGCCCAGAGCAGTGCTAACGCTTCTTTTTGAGTTACTAAAAGATCGCGAAGAGCCGCTAATGATAAACAGTCTTCTTGCCCGGCACATGCGGCAATTGCTTAAAACCCGGATTTACACGTTTCAGCGCATGGATGCGGGTTCCATGGCATCGGCCCTTGGGGTACCGCCGTTTGTGGTGAAACGCCTGGTGTCCCAGGCCCGACAGTTTTCCGGAAGTCAGCTGGAAAATGCCATTGCGCGACTGGCCATGGTGGATATTCAGCTCAAATCCAGTCGCAGACCGGGGGGCCGCATTCTTGAAGAAGCACTAATGGATTTGTGTCTCTAAGGTTGGGAAATTAAATAGTAACAGATACGAAAAATTCAGCCGAAACGGCACCGCACCACACTGTTCCTGAAAATAAGGGACATGCACGCAGGGCATTATTTTCAGCCCCTGGCAGACACTGCCTCATGAAGATGGCAGGTTTAGCGCAGTTTGTTTACAGCAATTGTCAGTCTGGAAATGGTTCTGGAAGCGGTATGCTTTTTCATCACGCTTTTGGAAACGGATTTATCCAGATTCTTCACAGCCACTTTCAACAGTTCTTCCGCCTGGCTCAATTCACCTGCGGCGATAGCCGAGCGAAGCCTGATAATAGACTTGCGGGTCCATGACTTTAAAGTCATATTGCGAACTTTGCGTTTAATGGACTGACGATTTCTTTTTTTTGCTTGAATGTGATTAGCCAATTTATCCTCCGTTACAAACAGAGAGGTCCTTTACGTATTCTGCACTGCAATGTCAAGGAATTAAGATGAAAAACCGGGATCTTTTTTGCGATCCCGCTTTCCCAAACACCCTGATATAGAAAACGAGATCTGTTTTTCAACGGCAGTTGAACAATTGTACAGTTGCCGGATCCTCGCCTATTGGGCATAAATGGTATATTCTTTTGTAAAGGTGTTGGTGGTGGATGCGTTACATTTGAAGGTGGCATTAATCGAGTCGATTTTAATCACTTTTTTTTCTTCATGACCCGAGCCAATCAGCAGCGACAGCTCGTCCTTTTTCGATTTGGACGTCCGCCCGGTGATGCCCAGTTCCTTGACCGCGGTGACATGAATGACGTTTTTGCCCTGTTTCAGCCAGCCGGTGATCTCTTCGACTGCGGTGGATTCATTGGCGCCAATTGTCACGCGCACATGGCCGTTAATGCTGATGGTCAATTTGTATTGGACCAAGGGTGCGGGCCCCTGACTGGCCACATAAAAGCGTTTTGAGAGGTTGGACGGATTGCCGGTTCCCGACGCCGAGGTTTTTGCGCCAGTGTTTTCCGAAGAACCTTCTCCTCCGGTTTCCAGCACTTTAACTTCGTAGTGAGGCGCATCGATATAGACATCGCCGTTGGAATCGAGATGAACGGACTTTACCTTGTTGAACGTCTTGTTTTTGACATCGGTGATATCCACGCCGTTTAAAAAGATTTTTGCCGCAAAAGCGGAGGGGGTTATCAGCGAAATCGCAAGAAATATTGTGATGAAATTGGTGGAAAATTGTTTTTTTATCATTGGTGGAGTTCTCCTCTGTAAATGACGCAGTTGAGTGATTTGACGAAACAACCACATAAACTATGTTGCTTCAAACGCAGAAAAGAGATCGTTCAGACGTTATTTTTTATTCAGTTCTTCTTTCATTCCCATCAGTTGGTACAGCTTTCGAAGTGCTTCCACATCGTAAAGCTCAAGTTGCTCATCCACTATGTCAAGGTATTTGTGTTCCTTGAGTTGCAAAATACCTCGTTTCACCGAATCCACATCGAGACCGATTTTGGACGACAATTCGATGGGTGTGATGGCCAGGACTACCTGTGTTGCGCCAGGTGCTTCGTGCTGCGCGAGGCGGATGAGTGTGTTCACTATTTTGCTTTGACTGTCTCGCAACATCATGTTTTCAATGCGATCTTCGGCTGCCTGCAACCGTCGAACCAGTTGCCCGATCAGTTTCAGTCCAATCTCGGGCTGAGAGCGGAGCAACGCCTGAAAGTCAGCCACTTGAAATGCCAGAACGCGGCAACTTCCCAAAGAAACGGCGGACGCCGGTTGAAGCTGGCTGTCCAGCATGGCATGTTCGCCAAACATATCGCCTTTTTTCAGAACAACGATGTCCCGCTCGATGTGGCGCACGCGCTTGATTAAACGCACGCGACCCTCCAGAATCATGAATACTTCCTGGCAGGGGTCTTCTTCCTGAAAAATCATTTCCCCGCCGCTGTAGCTGCGACCAAATTTTTCAAACAGCTTTTCCGCGCTTTTTTTCTCGAACTCCATAGGGCTCCTATCTTAGGCGGCCAGGTCGCATTTGACTAGAAAAATTAATCATGAAATGAAATTCCATTGTAATTTGCCTTCGCAAAGTACGCCAGGGGAGCTATGTTGCAAAAATGAATTTTTCAGGACTTATTATTGCCATCTTTACATTTTTTGCCATTGGACTGGGGTTTGTTTGGGTTATCAGGCTGGAGTATCACGTGGGGGCACATGTGGCCAAATGGGTTGGCGTGGTCGGAGGACTAATTGTGATTTTGTCTGTTTTTCCAAATAGTTTCTGGATTTCTGCATTTGTTGGCATTGTTGGTGGCACAGTTCTCTGGGGGGCCACTGAATTGCCAGACCAGGAAAAACGGGTGGCTGCCGGACAATTTCCTAAAAAACCAAAAAAATCGGAGCGAGTCCAATGATGTTGCAATGGGCGGGACCCGTTTTTGCGCTGACCACCGTGGCCACCATCGCCGTGGGACACCATCTGGTGCGCAAGCTGAACTATCACTTTGGAACGCGGCCAGCCATTCCACTGTTTGTGTTGGGCGCAGGCATATTTGCCGGATCTTTTTTTTCAGACACAGATATGGTTAGCGGCGTGCTGGGCATCGTCGGCCTGACCACTATTGTCGATGGTGTTGAAATACTGAAACAGGAAAAACGCATCGCCAAAGGCCACGCGCCCATGAACCCCAACCGCCCGGTCTCCCGAATATCTCCGGTGAAGTAGCAACTCCTATCTCGTCGAAACCCCTCCGGGCGACTGCTTTTTTTTCCATCATGATCTTAACTGGTCGCGCCGGGCGGACGTTACCAGTAACACCTGTCTCGTCAATCTGAGGCAATGGAGGTGCTGCCCAATGGCCAACTGTTTCGTATTTATCGGAGAGCCTGGCCCTGATGCCAAAGACAAACTGGGGATTCTCGAATCCAACGGGACCACTGCCAGACGCGTGGGGGACCCTGCGGATGTGAATGCGGTGGTGGATTTGTCCCCAATTGCGATTGTCATTCAGGGCGACCTGCCCATGCTGGGCGAGTACGTGGTGGCGCTGCGGGAACGTCGGGAACTCTCCCGGGTTCCGGTGATTGCGCGATTGTCCCGGTTTGAGCGGTCGGCGGTGGAGCATGCATTCCGCGGTGGTTGTGACGATATTATCGTGGATAGCAAGCTCAATCAGTTTCAGGCCATGGCCGCAGTGATCACCCAGCATGACGATTGGCAGTCCATGCGTGCGCCGGCGGGATTGGTGGTATTGGCGCATCAGGACCGCTACACGCGCATGCGAATTGGTCAGGTGCTCAGAAAAAATGGATTTGATTTGCATTTTGCCGCATCGACGGACGAGCTGGTGGAGGTGATTGATACTAAAAAGCCGCGCGCGGTGATTACCGCAGCGGATTTGCCACCCAGATCGCCGGTCAGTTATTCCAGCACCATGGACCATCAGGCGCCGTGGATAGTATTGGCAACCACGGAGCAAATGGCGCTTCTGGAAACAGCTGTGGAGGACCAGGAAGATATTAAATTCCTGGATAGCTCATCCGATGCGGAGTCTCTCACATTTGTGCTCAATGATTTTCTGGCTCCCAGGCAGAAGGCGGAGCGACGATCGCCCCGAATCCTGTATGGCACGACAGTGGCCTTCTGGCCCAAAGATGGCAGCGCTGCGGAGGAGTTTCTCGGGTTCACATACAACGTGAATATCGGCGGATTGTTCGTGCGGACGTTGACGCCGCCACCAATGCAATCGGTATTGTATCTTCGGTTTTCCCCGCCGTTTGGATTGGGTTCTGTGGTTATGACAGCGCAGGTGGTGTGGCGCAAAGCAATTGGAACATCTGGTGGAGCGGCCACACCGGAGGGTATGGGAGTGCAGTTTGTCGAGGCCATGCCGGCGGATCTGGCGGGGTTTGAAGGCGGATACAATGCACTGCGGGAAAACCAGGATAAACGCAAAGCCGCCTATACATCCAAAGCCCCGGAGGATCCCACATACTGCAGTACAAGTGTTATTCCCTGATAAACAGCGGCATGTGAATCTTTTTTTTTGGGAAACAAAGTTGATTCATACCCGCAGGGAGCGTATATCGCGGGACGCATCCGGTGGTTACCTGACTTTAAAAGGAACCATGTGTTTCGATTATAGAAGTATTTGTCGGATCCTGGCCTAACCCATTCCGATATAGAATTATTCAACATTAATTGCGATGTGCGCTTGACACCACCTCGCGACATGGATAAATCCGACTCTCTCATACTATCAGGGGGTCTTTAAGGAGGTAACCTTGTCTTCAACAGTGAAAAAAATAAGCCCGGTCGTTCAGGAATTGTCAATTACCATTCCTTCAGATGAAATTAAGAAATCCGCAGAACAGATGTTTGACAACATGCGCAAGCGCGCCAAGGTCAAGGGATTTAGACAGGGGAAAATGCCCTTGGCCATTGCCAGAAAAATGTTTGCGCCAAGCGTATATGCGGAGCTGACCAGCGATTTGACCTATCGATTTTTCCTAGAGGCACTCAACGAGCACGAGCTTTCGCCAGTTGGCGAACCCAGATTTACGGATATTGCAGGGCTTATCAAAGAAGGGGAAGATTATTCCTTTACTGCAACTGTGGAAACAGCGCCTCGCCTGGAAACCATCAATACCGATGGCATCGTTTTGCAGAAAAAGAAAATCGTGGCCGACCCCAATGTGGTCAGCGATGAACTCATGAGAATGCAGAGCAGCCTGGCAACCACCAAAGATCTTGACGCGCCGCGCGCTGTTCAGCTCGGGGATCAGGTGAATATGGAATTGCGCCGCAGACAGGAAGATGGGGAATGGGCCGAAAACGCGTTGCCGCAGGAGATGGTTCTGGAGGAAATGCAGAGTCCCAAAGAACTTTTAACGAACCTGCCTGGAATGAATGTGGGCGATGAAAAAGAAATCGTGTTTGGCGAAGATAGAGATAATCCGATGACATTCCTGGTGAAGGTGATGGATGTGAAACAGCGCATCCTGCCAGAGCTCGATGATGATTTCGCCAAGGATTTGGGCGAGTTCGAGACTCTCGATGAATTGAAAGCAGATATTGAGAAAAAGTATATCGCAAATGCTGAAAAACGAGAAAAAGATGTTTTGAAGCAGAAATTGCTTGAAGCACTGCGAGAAAAGAACGTCATGGAACTGCCGCCCACCATCCTGCAGAAGCAGACCGAAGCAATGCGGGGTCAATACGATCAGATTATTCAGCAGGTGGCGGATGCCAAAAAAGAGGCCAAAGGGGAAGATTCCGAGAAGACCGATGAAGGCGAGGCCGAAATCGACAACAGTTCCAAAAAAGCAGCAACAGAGATTGTGCATACGCATTTTCTGATTGAAGAAATTGCCCGCATTGGAGAGTTGAAAGTGACCCCCGAGGATGTGGAGGCGAAATATCAGGAAATGGCCGACGCCACAGGACTGCCTCTGGCGCGTTTAAAAGCGGAATATGCCAATCGCAAGTATGCTTCCGAGTTGGAAACTCATATTTTGGAGGACAAGGTTTTTGATTTTATCGCGCCAAAGGTTACAATTGAGGAAGTCGACGCTATAACCGACGAGAATGCTGCGGCCGCTGATGACGAAGCCGAGTCCGCCGAGAAGAAAATCGCCGCAAAAAAAAAGGCGACAAAAAAGGCAACAACGAAAAAAATATCTACTAATAAGATAGCAGCTGCAACGAAAACGCCTGCAGTAGAAGATAACGACAAATAACCCCATATCTTCTGAAAGGAACGTATATGAGCAATAGCAATTTCAGATCCGGCAGTGACTTAATGGCTTCCTACATTCCCTATCCCCAGATTGTGGAATATACCCACCGAGGCGAAAGAAGCTGGGATATTTTTTCAAGGCTACTGAAAGATCGGATTATTTTCCTTGGAACTTCCATAACTGACGAGGTTGCCAATATAATTGTTGCTCAGTTGCTGTTTCTGTATTCCGATGATCCCGAAAAAGAGGTGATGCTGTATATCAACTCACCGGGGGGATCTGTATCGGCCGGTTTGGCGATTTATGACACGATGCAGCACGTGGGTTGTCCTGTGGCAACGGTATGTCTGGGCCAGGCCGCATCCATGGCAGCGGTGCTGCTGAGTGCCGGTACTCCAGGCCGCCGATTTGCTCTGCCCAATTCAAGGGTATTGATTCATCAGCCTTTGGGAGGTGTGCAGGGACAGGCATCTGATATTGAGATTCATGCCAGAGAAATTTTGCGCATGAGAGAACGTCTGACAGACATTTTGGTATCCACCACGGGCCAGACAGCGGAAAAGATTAGAGATGACTCGGACAGGGATTTTATCATGCCGGCGGAAGACGCAATGGAATACGGTGTGATTGACCAGGTTATGGCGCCAAATCCGGAGAAGATGAAGCGTCAAAAGAAGGATTGAGCGCCTTGCATGAACGCCGATGGCGCTTATACTAAGGCTAGAATAGGGTTTTGAACCGCTGGATTCAAACACATGCAATGAGGTGAGTTTTGTCTCGCACCAGAGGAAATGACAGGCCAACTTTAAGCTGTTCTTTTTGCGGAAAAAGTCAAAAGGAAGTACGTAAGCTTATTGCCGGGCCAACAGTTTATATTTGCGACGAGTGCATAAGCCTGTGCAACGATATTATCGCCGAGGAACTCGATAATTCGGAGGAGCAGACGGATCCCAAAAATCTGCCCAAACCGTCGGAAATAAATGATGTTCTTAATGAGCATGTGATTGGTCAGGCAGAGGCCAAACGGGTGCTTTCGGTAGCGGTTTACAATCACTACAAGCGGATTGAAGCCAAGAAGCGCAAGCGCAAATCCGATGGGGAAGTGGAGCTGCAGAAATCCAACATTCTGCTACTGGGTCCCACGGGGTGCGGTAAGACAGAACTTGCCAAGACCCTGGCTCGAATTCTGAATGTACCGTTTGCCATTGCGGACGCCACAGCATTGACCGAAGCGGGTTATGTTGGAGAGGACGTTGAAAATATCATTGTGCAACTGCTGCAAAATGCGGATCACGATATTGAAAGAGCGCAGCGGGGCATTATTTATATCGATGAGGTCGATAAATTGTCCCGCAAGAGCGACAATCCCTCCATTACCCGCGACGTGTCCGGCGAAGGTGTGCAGCAGGCTCTGTTGAAACTCATCGAAGGGACAATTGCCAATGTACCGCCCAAAGGGGGACGAAAACATCCCCAGCAGGATTTTCTGCAGGTAGATACCACAGATATTCTTTTTATCTGTGGTGGTGCATTCCATGGGATTGAGAATATTATTGAGCACCGACTGGGCCAGAAAACATTGGGTTTTGGCGCTGAGGTGAAAAATAAACAGGACAAGGAAGTAGGCGAACTGTTTGCAGAAATTCAGCCTGAGGATTTGCTGAAGTTTGGATTGATTCCAGAATTTGTTGGGCGATTGCCGGTAATCGCAACGTTGAGCGAATTGAACGAAGATGCGTTGGTTCAGATTTTGACCAAGCCGCAGAACGCGTTGGTGAAGCAATACGCGAAATTGCTGGAAATCGATGGCGTGAAACTCAAATTTACGGAAGAAGCCTTAGTAGCGGTCGCCCGTACAGCGATGGACCGTTCGGCTGGCGCACGTGGTTTGCGTTCGGTTCTTGAAAAAACCATGCTGGATATTATGTTTGAGCTTCCGTCGATGGATTCTCCCAAAGAAGTGGTTATCAGTGAAGACACTGTCACTAAAAAAGAACGTCCGCTCGTCGTGTTTGAGAAAGACAAAAAAGCGGAACTCGCCTGAGATTTCTCTTTGTGCCTCATTTGCAACAGCTGTAAAGTGGTGACTTAATATGTTCTCCAAAACAATGAAAAGGCTCTGACATGGATTCATACCCCAATCAAATATCACCGTTGGTTCGCGGACCTTTGCTGCCATTGCGTGACATTATAGTTTTCCCTCACATGGTAGTTCCCCTTTTTGTGGGGCGTGAGAAATCCATTGCCGCACTGGAAGTGGCGATGAAAAAGGACAAACGAATTCTTTTAGCAGCACAGCGGGATGCCAAAGTGAACAATCCTGGCGCCCGGGATATTTATCCGGTGGGGACCATTGGAACTATTGTGCAGTTGCTCAAATTACCGGATGATACAGTGAAAGTGCTGGTGGAAGGCAAGCAACGGGCGCGTATTCTGGACTACCTGGATTCAGGCAGTCATTTTAATGTGGAGTACGAACTCATCAACGAAGAAGACGAAAAATCGGTGGAAACCGATGCGCTGATGCGGGAAGTCCAGAGCACGTTTGAGAGTTATGTAAAGCTGAACAAGCAGATTCCCCCGGAAATGCTGATGACGGTTCAGAATATTACCGACCCGGCGCGAATGGCCGATTCCATCGTGGTGCATCTGTCGAGTGTGAAGCTGGCGGAACGTCAGGAACTGCTGGAAGATTTTTCACCGGCCAGCCGACTGACAAAGCTGTACCAGATGATGCAGAACGAAATTGAGATTCTGCAGGTTGAAAAGCGAATTCGCACCCGTGTAAAAAAACAGATGGAGCGCTCTCAAAAAGAGTACTATCTCAACGAACAAATGCACGCGATTCAGCGGGAACTGGGCGAAAAGGATGAATTTCGCAGTGAATTGATTGAGCTGGAAAAGCAAATCAAGTCAAAGCCCGGCATCTCCAAAGAAGCGTTGGAGAAAAGCCGCAAGGAATTGAAAAAATTGCAGATGATGTCGCCCATGAGTGCGGAAGCGACGGTCATTCGCAACTATGTGGATTGGATTAGTCTGCTACCCTGGGGCAAGAAGTCCAGAGAGAGTTACGATTTGTCCAATTCGGAAAAAATACTTGACGAAGATCACTATGGATTAACCAAAATAAAAGAACGCATCATTGAACATCTGGCAGTACAGGCGCTTTCCAAAAAGCTTAATGGTCCCATTCTCTGTTTTGTGGGGCCCCCTGGAACCGGAAAAACGTCTCTGGCAAAATCAGTGGCGCGCGCCACGGGCAGGGAGTTTGTGAGACTGAGCCTGGGAGGGGTTCGGGATGAGGCGGAAATCCGCGGTCATCGCAGAACCTATATTGGCGCTATGCCTGGAAAGATTGTGCAAAGCCTCAAGAAGTCCGGTACCGACAATCCCGTTTTCCTGCTGGACGAAATCGACAAGATGAGTTCCGATTTTCGGGGTGATCCCGCGTCCGCGTTGCTGGAAGTGCTGGATCCGGAGCAGAACCACACGTTCAACGACCATTATCTGGATTTGGATTATGATTTGAGTGATGTGATGTTCATTACCACGGCCAATATGTTGTCGGGAATTCCCATTCCGCTTCAGGACCGTATGGAGATCATCGAACTGTCCAGCTACACCGAGTATGAAAAGTTGAGTATCGCCACAAAATATCTGGTGCCCAAACAGCAGGAGCGCTGTGGATTGAAGGAAATTGAACTGAAGGTGGATGAAGAAGCCATCAGTGCCATCATTCATCAATACACCAAAGAAGCCGGCGTGCGAAATCTGGAGCGTGAAATCGCGTCGGTGTGTCGCAAAATAGCCAGAGACGTGGTGAAGCACGATGTGAAAGAACAGGTGGTAGTGGAAGCGAAGGATATTGCCAAATACCTGGGTGTGCCCAAATTCAAAGTGAGTGAGAAAGAGGCCGAAGACAAGGTGGGTTTGGTCAATGGTTTGGCGGTGACGTCCGTCGGTGGTGATTTATTGACAGTGGAGACCTCGGCGGTGAGCGGTAAAGGCAAGCTGATTCGCACTGGCCGAATGGGAGAGGTTATGCAGGAGGCGTCTGAAGCTGCATACACATATGTGAGGTCCCGAGCGGCCATGCTGGGGTTGAAAGAAGATTTTTACAAGGATTTGGATATTCATGTACATTTTCCCGAAGGCGCAGTCCCCAAAGACGGTCCATCGGCGGGCATTGCCACGGCCACATGCATTATTTCTGCGCTCACTCGTATTCCGGTACGATCCGATTTGGCCATGACCGGGGAAATCACCCTCAGAGGCCGTGTTCTTCCCATTGGTGGCGTCAAGGAAAAGTTGCTTGCCGCCCACCGGGGGCATGTCAGTACTGTGATTTTGCCGTCCGAAAACCGCAAGGATTTACACGAGATTCCGAAAAAAGTATTGGCGGCTCTGGATATTGTTCTGGTGGATCACATGGATCAGGTGCTTCGGGTGGCGCTGGCGGACAACGAAGTGGTGGAGCGGTTCGACAATTCCGAGGCATTAATCTATCGCAATGGTCGTTTAATCACCCCCGACAAAAAGCAGGAAGGTCCCACTGTTTCCTGATTTTCCCATCATTCATTAAACAGGAGTGACCGGTGCCCCATTGGCTGCGATATGTTTTGCCAGGATTGCTGGGAGTGATTTGCGGTGTTCCCACAGTTCAGGCCAGTTCTTTCAGTCAGGATGGTTCGGTAGTGACTCGGTTGCATCCCGCGGCCACGGTACATCAGGTGGGCGGGGTGGAGAGCACACAGATTATCTCGCCCTGGAAGTGGCATACCAAAGCCGCACTGGATTTTGTTTTTGTGAGCAGTGACCAGAAGCGGGTGATGCAATCTGTTTTTGCCACGTCCCTTGGGTTTGGATTGCCGCTGGGACTGTCATTGCATTTGTCATTGCCGCTGGGATGGACCACCGATGCAAAAATAGGAAACGGTGAAACCGGGGGAGGCGTCGGGGACTTGCGAACGGGTTTACTGTATCAGATAAAGGCCGCGCCGCGAGGTGGTGTGGGTGCATTGTTGGGGATACTCGGTTACATTCCCACAGGGGACAGCACAAAGATGCTTGGTGATGGACATTTGGCGGTTGAGCCGTTTGTATCGGTCAGTCTCTCCTCATTTTCCACGTCGCTAACCCTGAATCTGGGATATCTGTTTCGCTGTGAACGGTATCTATCGCTGCAAAATGGGCGGCGTTTTGAGCAGGACGACGATTTGATTTGGCGCCTGGCGCTGCGCATTCCCAAAGATGAGGATATTGCCTGGTCGCTCATTGTGAATGGCACAATTGGGGTCGCCACCCAGGATGGGGTATGGCCAAAGAAAAACAATCGGCCCGTCTGGTTTGGGGGAGCCATTGATTTTCCGGGCGCCGCCGACAGGCGTCTGGGACTGTTTGGATCTTTTTTGATTGGTGGTGCGGATAGAGGCGTACGTTTGGGAATTCAGTGGAGCGGCATCGCCAAAGACCGGGACGAAGATCGCGATGGGATTTTACTGCGCCATGACCAGTGTCCGCTGTTGCGCGAGGATGTGGATGGATTCAAAGACGAGGACGGTTGCCCCGATTTGGACAACGACATGGATTCCTTCCCAGACAGCGAAGACGCCTGCCCACTGCAAAAAGGTGGCGAATTTTCCATGGACGGCTGCTGATTCACAGCGAATCGAATTGATTCAACGAAAACAGAAATAAAACTGGTGGGCGATGCATTGGGGCGAGATGGTTCGTGTCGTTGTCCAAATGGCAGACAGCCAACTTCAGGTGAAACACCCAATTTTCAGGCGCAGGTGTTCTGTAACGTAAACAGTTTTTTCATATTGCCTTCGATGCGCCTCATATGGTCGTTTGGCTTCCTCATGAACACGGATCCTGGGGTATCTTTTTTCCTGCACTGTCTTAGACTCTGCTGTGATGTTTTTTTTAGACAGCGCAATTAGCTCTTATTGAATATCAGTTGCGGTTCCAGCGGGAACGTGGGCAAACAAAAAAAAGGAGCATTGATGCATTGGTGTGTGTTAAAGTAATTGGAAAAATGAAATTTTAAAAAAAGCAGGCGATATGGTAGACGACAATAAACTGGACAATTATTCCGAGCAGCAGGAACAACCCATTGTTTCCCAAAGTGAACTGGCGTTGGAGTTGCGCCCTCGACTTGAAAAGATTCTTGATGCAATGGTGGACGACGAGGTCATCGAATTTGAATCCGAAAAACGGGACCTGCTGTTGGCAGAGATGACCACAGCGGCTGAAAACGCACGCCACCCCAAAGCCATCCTGAAAGCCATTATGTATGCGTTGATTAAATCCGACAACGTGGAAGAGATTTATGGCAGCGATCCGGAGTTGCTCGTGTACATTGAAAAGGCCCTCTCTTTCTGATGTCTATCCAGGGTCTGGCCAAACGCTGGATACCAACGCCCCCTAACCTCTTACAACCTGGGGTTGGAATTATTCCGATTAATTGGGATGCACTGGATGGCGACACAGACTCTGTTATGGGGATTGTCAGTTGCGATTCCATCGACAGGTATTTATTCATCCGAAATGACACGCAGGCTGGCGCGGCGGGAAAGGGCTTCCCTTTCGCGGGCAGGATTGAGACTTTTTGGGGTGCCTGACACAATCTGCTTTGGAAAATAGAACGGGACCGATGCGCTCCACCGCCAGCAATCTTTGGCGGGTTCAAATGGATGAAGCGCGGATTGGCGAAAAACAGTTTCTTGGACATTCTCGACTTTGAATGTGAACAGTTGACCGTTAATCTGTCCATTGTTATCGGCAGTAATCCATATGCCGCTGTGGGAGGGATGGGCTCTCGTCCAGTGTCCGCACAGGAATCTGGACCATTCCATTTCGACGCGCCCGGGGATTTCGTGCAGTGGCTCCGGAAGTATAGAGACGCTTGCGCTGTTTATCAGCGTCGAATCCGACAACGTTTTGTCCTGTTGAGATGCATTCGGCGCCACAGGGGACGGAATAGATGACATGAGGTGATTTTTTTTTGCGGACAAAGGCGTGCACTCAACGGCTTTCACGAACGGAAAGGTCAGGGACATGGGATTTGGAAATGGGACCCCCCAGTACCAGCCCTTCCATCGATTCTCCACTGGTATATACATGCGCTGGGGTTGAACCAGATGGGAATACCCTCCTTTTTGGGTGATTTCCACCAGACCACAGATACGCCGCACGCGATTTATCACCAGGAACCATCCGGAACTGCCGGGCATCTCATTTTGCCAGTCGCCTGCCAGAAAACGTTCCCACCTGGACACCATTTCATTTTGAACCAACTCGCCGGCTTTATCGTAAAATTTTACGGTGATCGTCATGAATCCTCCGTCTTCAACAGCATAACCACTACCGGATGTCGCCGCCGAAATTGTGTGATAAAGGGGGATGCAATTCGAGAATGTGCCATAAAAATCAACAATATGCGAGATACAGTAGGAGGGCTGGGTTGAGATGGGGGCCGACTCTTTTTTGAACATCGTGTTCTTGTGGCTGAAAAGAGGATGGAACAGTCTCTGAACACGATTTTTCTCAAAAAAAGTGACACATTTGGTCATGTCCTTTGTTTCAGCAGAAGACTATGCCGCCACCGGAGTATTGGTCGTCGATAACACAGGAGGAAATTATATAATGAATCGATTACTTCCAGGTCTATTACTTTTTAATGCGATTTGGCTGCATGCCATGGCAACTGCTGCAGCACAAAAGGTGCAGGATGAGTCACAGGCGACAGCGGATACAGTAAAGGACGCTGCCGACGCATCCTCTGCAGACGAGAATGCCATGGTTCCTCCGAAACTCATCACATATGTAGAAGCAGAGTATCCACCGGAGGCATTCGAAAAGGGCCTTCAGGCGGATGTGCTGGCCACGCTGGATATTGATGCGACAGGGAACGTGGTGGACGTGGAAATCAACGAGCCCGTCGGCAATGGATTTGATGAGGCAGCGAAAGCGGCCATGATGAAATTCAAATTTGAACCCGCCACTGTAAATGGCAAAGTGACCCCTTGCCTGCTTCAGTATCGGTATCGGTTTGTCTTGAAATATGAAACGCCGGCAGCCGCCGGCGAATCCGAAAACGACACGGATAGTGCTAAAACGTCCGGGGTGTCGGCCGTTGCGTTTCTGGGCGGCCGGGTAACCGACATGGACGAGAACGCTGTTGGAGACGCTTTGATTTACCTTTCGGGGCAGTTCAGTGATCCGGTGACTGGAGCAAAAACCACAGTGGATAAAGAGGGCGTGACTGCTGAAGATGGCACGTTTCGCTTTACGGATTTGGCTTCGGGGATGTACGAAATCACAATTCAGGCGTCGGGCTATCAGATATACTACGGCGGCGAGGAACTGATTCCGGGCGAAAGTAAGGACATCACTTATCGGTTGGTAAAGGAAACAACCGCGTATGAAGTTGTGGTCCGTGCCCGCCGTGAGCCGCGTTCGGTGACCCGCAGGGAAATCACCGCTTTGGAGATCACCAAACTTCCCGGTACTGACGGTGACGCGCTGCGGGCAGTGCAGAATATGCCGGGGACTGCCAGACCTTCGATGGGCGGCGGTGAAATTATCGTTCGCGGCAGTAAACATGCGGACAGTGGTTTCTATTACGACAACGTTGAAGCCCCATGGCTGTATCACTTTGGGGGGCTGACATCCGTGATCAATTCAGATTTGCTTGAAAACATCGATTTCTATCCAGGGAACTTTTCTGTGCGCTACGGAAGAGCCACAGGCGGCATCATTGACGTGCAGACCCGCGCGCCGAAATCGGACAGGTTTCACGGTTATATCGATGTGGACGTGTGGGATGCCAGTATTCTGCTTGAAGGTCCCGTGAGCAAAAACTGGTCGGTGGCGGTGTCCGGACGGCGCAGTTACATTGACGCCATTTTATCCAATATTGATTTTGGAGATGATTTCAAGATGAAGGCAGCGCCCAGATACTATGATTTTCAGCTGATTGCCGACTATCATCCCAATGACCGGAACAATCTGCGGCTGTTCTTTTTTGGCACAGATGACAAAATGATATTCATATACGACAATGAGGAAAATCCCAATCGCGGCGGTGGCGATGATGTTCACCTGATGGCATACCAGGGGCAGCTGGAATGGAAGTATCAGTTCAGTGACCGTATCTCAAACACACTTGATTTTGGCGTGGGCTACTGGGGGGGCAAAAACGCATATGGAAATTACGAAGAGAAATGGAATGTAGTACCGACGCTGCTTCGAGACGAACTGGGATTTAAAATATCAAAGGAACATGAGCTCTCCCTGGGGGTGGATATGAAGTTGGAATATGCCACCATCGATATGGCGGTTCCCGGCGACTACTACGTGGAGGGAAGCCCGGATTTCAACGATTCCGCACACGACAACAAGGTGTTCATTACTGGAAACCGCTTTGCCATTAAACCCGCTGTGTACACGGAATACAAAAACACAATGATTCCCAGAACCACGTTGGTGCTCGGACTGCGGACGGACTATTTTGGGAATGTGGACAGATGGAGCGTGGATCCCCGATTTGCCGCCAGATACCAACTGTTTAAAAACACCACCGTAAAAACGGGAATAGGTCTGTTTCACCAGGCCCCCGACTACGCGGAAGGCGACAAAGACTATGGGAATCCAGACCTCGAGTTAACCCGTGCTTTGCATACCAGTCTTGGGATAGAGCAGAAACTGTCTGAAAATGTGGAACTGAGTGTGGAAGGATTTTACAAGAAACTGGACAATGTGGTTACCGCTTCCGACGATCCTCAAATACGCGATGGACAAATGGACATTGAGCGTTTCGACAATGAAGGCCGTGGTCATATCTGGGGAATGGAGGCAATGCTGAAACACAATCCCACAGACAGATTCTTTGGCTGGGTTTCATACACGCTCATGAAATCCATTCGGAAAGATGGCGCGAATGAACCATGGCGGACATTTGATAAGGACCAGAGGCACGTGCTTAACGCGGTGGGCACCCTCAATCTGGGCAGAGGCTACAGTATTGGTTTGCGTTTCCGTTTGGTATCGGGTGATCCTTATACACCGGTGACAGGTGGCATTTATGACGCGGATAGTGATAACTACACACCTGTGTACGGCAAAGTGAATTCGAAGCGCATGGCCATGTTTCATCAGCTCGATGTTCGATTTGATAAAAAATGGCAATGGACACATTTAGCGCTCACAGCCTATCTCGATGTAAAGAATGTGTACAATCACCAAAATCCCGAATTTCCGGTTTACAGCAGTGACTTTTCCGAAAAGGACTGGTTGACCGGCCTTCCCATTCTTCCCAGCGTGGGCGTAAAACTGGAGTACTGAAGATGAAGAATATCACAGTATATAAAAAAGAAGTCACCGGATTGAAACCAATGATTGCGACAACGATTGCCATACTGGCGCTTTGCACTGCCGGGTGTTTTGATTTTGAGCCCAATCACATGGTGACCAAATTCAAAGTGCTTGCGGTTCAGGCGGAGCCACCGGAAATAGCCCCGGGAGAAGGATTTGATATGGAAGTGCTGTATGCAGACCCGGGTGGTAGAAAACGCGAAATCACCTTTGCGTGGTTTTTATGCGTGAACCGCATGTCGCCGGCCGCACCTCTTAAACCACAGGACACATTGGCCGCATGCGAGCTGGTACAGACGCCTCAGGTACAACCCGTTTCCAATGATGGGCACATTTTCATCGCAGACCAGACACCGGAAGACATTATGTCTTTGTATCCACAGCAGCTGCTCAGTCAACCAGGGGGCGTACCGTTGGATGCGCAGATTGTCTATGTCACAGCTGTTGTGGTGGGATGTGCCGGCGGCCACTTCGATTCCCCTGAAAAGTTGCAGACAACCATGTACTCGGTGAACAATCCCACCGACCTTTGTAATCAGGGCGATGGGTTCACCACTTACAAAGTGCTTCGGGTAACGCCTCCGGAAAATCCGAATCCCAATGAGAACCCAAAAATCGTCAATCTGGTGATTAAAAAGAGTGGCGATTCCATTTTTACTGCCACAGGTGTCCAGGAAACGGAACCGTTGGTGATTCCCTGCAAGTCTAAAGAAGACTGTGGCGCCAAACTGGATTTCGAAGTGACGCTGTCACCAGACAGTCTCCAAATGTATCACGTAAAAGATGAAACCGGATTCAAGCCCATCGAAGAGGTGCTTTATGTGACCTGGTTCACCACTGGTGGAGATTTTGATGGAGACCGTTCTATTGCCGACACGCCAACCGGCCCTTATGAGCGCACATGGGAAACAGGTGGTCCCGGCCGGTATCGATTTTGGGCTGTGGCCCATGATGTTCGCGGTGGTATCGCTTGGAAAAGTTTCGAGATTCAACTGGTCGTTGAGTAAAGCGGTCAGCTTTTTCAAAGAAAAACCACTCCCATCCACAGTCCAGACAAACCTGTTGATCCCGCCATCCCGCCCCCGTCATTTACCAGCAGAGAACAATATGTGAGCGCTTCGTCTCCAACCATCAATCACTTTTACGAAAAGCTGTTGGAGCTTAAAGGAGTGATGAATACAGACGTCGCAAGACAGATTGCAGAGGAAAGACATCCGTTTATGGAGAAATTTCCTGGACAGTTTTTTTGGGGGAATGGAGCGAAAAATGCTGATTCTTTTGTTCCTTGCGAAACAAACACCAACCACGGGCAGGCAAAATGAAAACGCGCTGACTGACAGGGGATGTTTTTAAGCCATAATTGTATCGAAACCACAGCATCAGGTACTCTTTTTTCAGGCTTCGTGTGTTTATGTAAACAGCACACGGGATTATCATCATTCCAGCTTTGCTGATAAGTCGTGTTTGAGCACCGTTTGAGCATGGGGAGACAAAAAAAAATGAGTATCAGCAAGATCCGGATGACAACACAGTCCATGTCACGCAGGGGGTTTATCAGGAAGTCGGTTACAGTTGGCGGCATTACACTTTGCGCTGCGGCGTTGGGCGCTGGATGCAGCGTTCCCCGTTGGCGACATGCGGTGAGAGATATTCGTAGACCACCGGTGATTTCCAATGAGAAGCGACAGCTGTTCACTGAACTCGTTCGGATGGGCACCCTCGCTTCCAATAGTCATAATGCCCAGGCATGGACGTTCGCGATAGACGAAGAAGGCATTTCAATTTTTCCGGATTTCAGCCGCAGCCTGCCTGTGGTTGATCCAACGTATCATCATCTATTCGTGAGCCTGGGCTGTGCGGCGGAAAACATTGTACAGGCAGCGCCATCGCTGGGCTTTCAACCAATTGTAAACGTGAGCGACAGTTCTGGAACGAAGCATATCCGAATTGCTTTACAAAAGAACAAGGCCACCCACGAAAACATGGCGCTAACCATTCCCAAACGCAGTTGCAGTCGTTCCACCTACGATGGCAACAGCGTTGGTCGCCTTGCATTGGCCAGACTGGCAGGGGCCGCTGATGACGATGTAAACATCGATCTTTTATTCCATCCCAAAGAGCTGACTGCCGTGAGCGAACTGGTGATCGCCGCCAATACCTGCCAGGTAAATAATGCGGCATATCGCGAGGAACTCAAATCCTGGATTCGCTTCAACAAACGGCAGGCCTATTATACCCGTGACGGTATTTTTGCAGCGGCATCCGGTTCGCCGACCGCTCCGCCCTGGATAGCACGACTGGTTTTTGACCGTGCGTATACCGCAAAAAATGAGAACGAAAAACTGCGCGCACAAATGGCGTCGACACCCTGTGTTGGCGTATTTACAGTAAAAGGAAATACGTGGAAAGATTGGATAAACGTGGGGCGTGTCTGTCAACGCCTTTCGTTGTATGCCACTGCGATGAATATCGCTCACGCGCATGTGAATCAACCCATTGAAGTGTCATCTGTGCGTCGGAGGCTGGCCAGTCTGCTGGGCCGCAGCGGTTCGTACCCCGACCTTGTGATGCGTATCGGATATGGACCGTCCATGCCGCGTTCCCTGCGCCGCCCCGTACACGATGTCCTGCAGTCCCCCGTCACCTGACCTGCTAAACAGCAGTCGTTTTCAAAAAAAATATTTGATGGAAGTCACCCGTTTCTCAAACGGCGCCGACACTGACTCGCAGCGGACTTAAAAGAGGACGCGCCTGGTGTACCGGGATTCAGTTTTGAAAAACAAACACTTAAATAGAGCAAACAAGAGGGTAGCCATGAAAAATAATTTGTTTTTGTTAATGCTGGTTTTGGGTTTCAGCGCATTGATGTTTGGATGCGGCGACGAATCCGGTAGCGGTGGCTCGGATGCGGATTCCGATGGCGATACGGATGGCGACAGCGATGGGGATTCAGACTCCGACAGCGATACGGATGGGGATAGTGATACGGATGGGGACTCTGACACGGATGGAGATACTGATACGGACGGCGACACGGACACCGATGGCGATACCGATGGTGATTCGGATGGCGAGGCCTGTCCGAACGTTTGCGTTGCCCAGGGCGCGTGCAGAGATCTGAATGGGACACGTGTTGATGGATACACCTGTCCGGATGCCACTCCAGTTTGCTGCGATGCCCCAGGCACCACAGACGGCGATACGGATACAGATGGTGACACGGATGGCGACACGGATGGCGACAGCGATGGCGATACCGATACGGGAGAAGACAAGGTTTGTGAGCTGAAGGCGCCCCTGAAATGGACATCCACCGGAGCGATTATCTCCCCCAAAAACGCCGGGGATAAATCCATCAAAGACCCGACCATCATTCGCTACGAAGATGAATATCACGTGTTTGCCACAGTGAATGATGGCAACTGGCAATCTGTATGGCTGACATTTGATGACTTCAGCCAGGCAAAAGATGCGGAGCAGGTTCCCATGGACAATTGGGCTACACGCGGCATGGTGGCGCCTCAGATTCTGTACTTTGAGCCTCAGAAGATGTGGTATCTCATTTCTCAGTGGCCTGCGAAATACGCTACCAATCCGGACATCAACAACCCCAATGGATGGTCCGCATCGAAACCACTTATGGCCGATGGGGAGCCCAAAAATACAATTGACGTTTGGGCCATTTGCGATGATGTCAACTGCTATCTGTTTTTCTCCAATGACTACGGCGATCTGTATCGGGTGAGCACTCCCATCGACAATTTCCCGAATTTCAAAGGCTCGGAAGCGAAAGTTATCATGCATGAGAACAATGCCGGGGACCTGTTTGAAGCCAGCAATGTGTATAAGATCAAAGGTCAGGACAAGTATCTGCTGATGGTGGAATGCTATGGCCCCAGGTATTTCAGGTCATGGACCGCAGACAGACTCGATGGCGAATGGACACCGTTGGCGGACACTAAGAACAATCCGTTTGCCGGTGCCGCCAACGTGGATTTCCCCGATGGAAAGTGGTCAGACGACATCAGTCACGGTGAGATGGTTCGCGCCGGTTACAATCAGAAAATGGAAATTGACTCCTGCAACATGCAGTTTCTCTATCAGGGCTACACACCACCATTCGATGGCGATTACGGCGCGATACCCTACAAGTTGGGACTCATCACGCGAGTGGTGGAATGATTGCCATTTGCTTTACCTCCCCTGCTGATTCCGGCATTTAATCCCAGTTTTATTGATTGTAAGACTCGAGATATTCCATTAACCAAATCATGGCCGGGCGAAATTCGCCATCCCGTCTCACAAGGCCGCTGTCCGGCGCCATGCTCCAGGTCTGGCCGTAAATCCATCCCCAAAGCGTGATGCCTTTCACATAATCCAGATTCATAAAGTAGGGGATGTACGTTTGGTAATATTCCAATTGCTCATCATCATCGGGCGTACTGATGTCCATTTCTGTGATATATACCGGCAGTCCTGTTTCACGATGCAGCCGCTCCAGCAGCGCGCTGGCCGTTTCGAATGTTACGGATTTGTGATCAAGGTCATGGGCCTGCACTCCAATGGCTTCGATGGGACCGCCACCTTTAAGAACAGTGTTAATCAGATCAATCTGATGACTGTTGTCTGCTTCCCATTCAATGTTGTTGTAGTCGTTTAAAATCAATACCGCATTTGGGCATGCGTCTTTGGCCCATTTGAATGAGTTGATAATCCACATCCAGTCATCGCCTGTGCCGCCGCCAATATTGTTTGCAAACGTTAGGGTGGTGTGGGGCGGGGGTTCGTTGACCACATCGATGAGCCTGGTGTTGGGGAAGCGGTCGCAGAACAATGTCATCCACTCCCGGATTTCTTTTTCACCTACCGACGCCATACTCGCTGGTGCGGCGCTGCCCCATATAAACGTATGCTCTTTAAAAAGGATGTTGTGATCTTCGGCATAGGCATAAATGGTATCCAGCGTGGCCCAATTGTATGCGCCGCCGGCAACACTCAGTACAGAACCGAGCTTTCCAGCGTTCTCTGGAGTGACCTGTCCAAAGTAATCTGAAAAAACGAGTCCCTGATAGTCCAGATTGCCGCTGCCCCCGGTTGTTATATTGCCCAAAAACATGGCGGGGAAATGTGATGTTTCCATGTCACTTTCTGTCTCGGAATCGCTGTCCACATCGGAATCGCTGTCTGTCTCGGAATCGCTGTTTGCGTCGGAATCGCTATCCGCGTCAAAGTCGCCATCTGTATCGGAGTCGCCGTCTGAGTCCCCATCGCCATCTGTATCGGAATCGCCATCGGAATCGCCGTCTGTATCGGAATCACTGTCTGCATCGGAACTGCCATCACCATCCGAGGCGCCATCGCCACGGGCATCTGAACCGCTGTTCATGTGTGATTGTGTATCCCCATCGTCTATATCTCCATTGTTGAAATCATCCGTATCTGCTGGTTGACGCCTGTCGTTTGCTATCTCTGCTGTACCATGGCACCCCAATGCGAAATCGCCGCAAAACAACACCGCCCATAACAACATTGCACGCATGATTCTTCTCGCTTCCCCAACAGTCTGGGATATTATCCGATATATATAGTCGGAAATTGGTTAACATTAAGTTCAATTACCGGATGGTTAGGCTCAGGAAAAACGAAGAAACAGTTGTTTTCGCCTATAAAAAAGAGCTCGACTCTGCCTCAGTCAGCTAGAAAAACTGAGTAATGACAGATTTGAGAGGAGGGACCAGGACGATTTACTTTTCGCTGGATATCTTCACAGCAGTATCCACATCTGTTTTGGAAATATACACCGTCAGCCGTTTTGCTCCCGAATCCCAAACGGCGCCGTTGCCGCTGTTGGGTGCGCCTGAACTTGTCGAAATCTCAGAACCATCCAGGTAGAGGGTGGGGGCTTCGGACAGACCGTGATACACAATCTGGTATGTACGGTTGGATGGGGCGCCTTCATAAGTACCCTTCGCAGCGCCGATTTCAACACCCAGATCATCCTGCGTGAAACGGATGTCGGTGCGTCGCGATTCGTCTTTGGTGCGGAATTTCTCGGTCACGCCATCGTCCTCATACAGCGTGAATGACCCATCCGCACCCGTGTATATGTGTATAATCAGTTCATCGTTGGGAATAAAGAATGTGGATTTTGCATAAGGCGCCATGGGAATAACTCCGCCTTCTTTTACAAAAACCGGAATCTCGCCGGTAGCCGCGCGAATCTGCTCGGTGCGGTTGCCACTGAATTTGGTATCATCAAAGAAACTGTACCAGTTGCCTTCGGGCAGCCAAACGGAAACATTGTTGTTGCCATCGGAGAAATTGGGCGCTACCAGCATCTCGCTGCCCCACATATATTGCAAATCCTTTTCCCATGCCGTGTCATTTTCCTGATCTTCGAGGAACATGGGGCGCGCCATGGGCATACCGGTGGCCTGCGCTATCCGCGCAAAGGAATAAATATACGGAATCATTTCATACCTGGTGGTAATGTATGTTTTGGCAGTCGCCTGACAGGTGGCATTGCGCTGCAGTGGCCATCGGGGGTGCCCGGGACCATGGGGTTTCCAAATGGGAGTGAAGCTGCCAAACGCCATATCCCACTGACGATAAAGATTGTCTTCGTTTACTGTTACGTTAAAGTGGCCGCCCGCGTCGTGGTTGTAGTAGGGGAATCCACAAATCCCCGATGATTGCATGGCCTTCACCTGGTAGGTCATGTCGCTCCAGTTGCTATCCAAATCGCCGCTCCAGTGGGCGCCCCAGCGCTGTGCACCGGCAGTAATGCCACGACTCCAGAAATAGGGGCGTTTGGCTTCGCCGATGGCTTCATCCCATCCTTCCTTCACACAGGATTTCTGCAGGTTCAGGTGGTAGTTGATGGATTCTTCCGCCCAGCTTTTGCCGCTGAACATTTTGGTGCTGTGCGCATGATCGGGGTAATCGAATTCATCCAGCCAGATGGCATCCCCGGGATACCCTTTTGCGGGATTAAACGCATTGTCCCAGAACAAATCCCAAATCCATTCTCTGGTTGCCGGGTTTGTGAAGTCCGGACAGTCATTGGCCCCCGAAATGGCGTAACTGTTGTTCCAACTTGGATTGAGTGGAATGCCGGGTCGGTTGAGGTCCAGCGTCACCGTTACACCGTTCTCATCACACCACTTTTTGTAAGCGGCGGGATCGGGGAAGCGGTCTTTGCGCCACTCAAACCACGAGTTTTTCTGTCCGGAGGTCGATTCGTTGGACGCGCGCCAGGCGTTGTCGTTTACCTGATGATCAAAGGCAAACCCGGCGTTGCGGTGGTCTGTAATCATCTTTTTCCACCATTGCTCGCCGTTGTTGTTGGGGTCGGATTTGTCTGAGAGATGGAGTCCAAAAAGCGATTTTTGCGGCATTCTTGGCCGTCCGGTCAATTGGGTATAACGGTCAATTACCTGGGTGATTTTGGGGCCGGCAATAAAAAAGTAATCCATCTGTCCGCCGAACCCTTCGCCATCGATGTTTAAGGAGTAATTATTGTTTTTGTTCAGACTGATGGTGTGCGTAAAGGTTGTGTTGAGAAAAACACCGTAACCGCGTGAAGAAACGAAGAACGGCGCCACCAGCGCGCCTTCGCTGCCATGGGCCACTTTCAGGCTGGTGCCTGCCCTGTCCAGCTTGGGTACGCGCCCGTAAGCTTCGTGGCCCAGACCCGCGAAGTGTTCGCCGGAAACAGGCGTAAAATCAGCGTTAATGGTGTTGCCGCTCCAGCTGACCCCATCCTTTTCGGAGAGCATGGGTTCACCGCCATCGCGGGTTGAGAATGAAATGCGAATGGGATCCTTTTGCACCGTCACCGACACCCCATCAGGGGCCACGGTCGACAACGTCACTGATGAGTCCGATTCCTCGATGTTCAAGCCGGCATCCCAGTCGTGTTTTGCCACCATTTCATATCGTTCATTGGGGTAAAATTCTTCCCCATCTTTTTTCACCTGTACGCGCACCATGTAGTGTCCATAGGCAGTAATGCGAACAGTTTGTCCTGTTGTCCCGGTGATTTCGTAGCTCTTATCTTCCGGCTCCGGCGGGAGTTCCGTGTCCGTATCGCCGTCCGAATCGCCATCCCCGTCCCCATCTGAGTCCCCATCGGCATCGCTATCGCCGTCGCCATCGCTATCGCTATCGCCGTCGGCATCGCTATCGCCGTCGGCATCGCCGTCGCCATCGCTATCGCCGTCGCCATCGACGTCGGTATCGCCATCGCTGTCTGAATCGCTGTCACTGTCGGCGTCCGACGAATCAAAATCGCTCTCTGTATCGGTGCCCCCTGAGCTTTTGCCCGATGAACATGCCATCACCAGTCCCATAATGGCCAGCGGCACCCAATGCCAGTGACGTAAGTTTCGCGTTGGTTCAAAAATCTCTGGTGTCATTTTTTTTCCTTGTCCTTTGCGCGCATACCGTGTTGAAAATTGTTTTTCATTGATTTAGGGACACTGACCCCGGCCAACGTCCGATGGGGTTACTCCTGCAGGAATATTGCACTACCCCAAAGAAGCGGCATTCATCTTTGTGCGATAAATTGAAATGACAGAAGCAATGATTCTCCTTAAAAAAATCTGCCGCTGCACCACATTAAATCGTTTGAAGCGAGTGACGCCGTTCAGTAAGTATCTCAGTTCATCAGAACAGCTCGCTATCAGTTGCAAATTTTACATATAATGCAACATGTACCAATAATATGCAAAAAGGCGGACAGGGATAAAAAATATCGGTTATGCACGTTTGTTTATCCTGTCAAACGGAAAAGGTGCGTTCACGGGCATACCAGGTCGTGAGGCGACCAGGTCCATACAGGTGCCCGCCAACATTATTCCGACGGCTGCCGTTCGTTCCATACCGCCGGTGGATGATGCATTTTTAGTAAATGTGGCATCAACGCAAGGCGCCATGCTCGAACTGGAATATCGACAGGCGGGCCCAAAATGGGCGTCTGAAACAGACCAATGGGATACGCATTTGATATCATCCAACCCAGCTGTGAATATTGCAATACCTGCGCAGAAAGTAGACATTCATAAAGATTGGGAAGTTCGGGTGCACACCGCCACCAACGCCGGATTTCGTTCGCCGTGGTCCCCTGCAGTCAAGGTGGCTGCACGCGAAAAAGCCAAAGAAAATACCGACGCATCCACTGACAAAAAGGACACACCCGGGCATGCAGTTTTGGCCACTGCCGTCAATAACGGCAGCGGAAAGTACAAAACCGGTGGCAGTTCGCCTGCGGTGGCGCTTTCCGAATTGTCAGATGACGACCTGTTACAGTTTCTCCCCAAAGCAGGCAGCTGCAGTTATGTAATCATCCACGGTCGAACGTCGCGCGGAGTGTGGACAATCCTGCATCGCGGTGGCATTTCGCCCATGCGGGTTGGCATGATTCTCACGGGACGACGCAACGCGTTTACGCACCACATTTTTTCGGCCAACGGAGAGCACGAAAGGTACCAGCGTCGTGCGTGCACTTTTGATATAGTCAATCAAACCGCAGCGGATAAAAAGTCTGATGGCGGAGCCTCCACATCTGACAACGGCGGAGTGTCATCGCCAGCGCAAGGGACCGAAAAGGGTTTAGGTGAAGCTGTCAATCACGGCACAGGGCTTCGCAAAAGCGGCGGTACCTTAATCTGGACGCCCATTTCGGAGGTGAAGGACAACGACAAACTCCACTTCACATGAAAAAGCGGCAGATGTACGTATGTGGCCATTTATGGCCGGGACGCGCGGGGACGATGGTCCATACTGTATCAGGGCGTCCTGAAGCCACTGGTGGTGGGCCAATACTCCTGGGTCAGCGCGCCCGATTCACCCATCTTGTATTCTCGGTCAATGGTATTCATGAGCTATACATCAGACTCGCCGCCAAAATGGAAGTAAAGAAAACTCCGTAGCGCCTGATCCCGGATATCCAATAAGATCTCAAACAGCAGCAACTTCGTAACTTTTCCCCAAAACCCATTTGGCGCTATCCTGGGCTGACCCTGGAAAATCAGCCATTGAATACGGGGCTTGCACCCAAAAATTCGCAACTCCAAAAAAATGTTCCCAGGGTTTTGCCCCTTGTGCGTGTAAAGATTGTCCAGGCTGGACAAGATAATCATCTCGAAGAAATTGAAAGGACTCCGCTATGAAAATGACGCTCCCTCCTGCTTTTGTCTTTGCCGTCATGGTGGCAGTAGGATTTACACGCGCTGTTATCGCCAGCGAGATTGACTCCCAAAATGGGAATCAACGCAGTGGCATCGCAGAACTTAACGAAAGTACATACTTTTTTGCTCTTCTCGTTGGATCAAATCTACCAGGTGACAATCAGGCGCCTCTACGATACGCCCACCGGGATATGGCGCAAGTTCGCAACGTTCTCGTGGAAATCGGCAAGCATGCACCCGAACACATTCAGCAGCTCGCAGACCCTGGCAGCGATTCCCTTCAGGCGGCCCTCCTCAATGTAAAAAAACAAATGACCAGGTTGCCGGCATCCACACAAAGTCGATTTGTGTTTTATTATTCGGGTCACGCCAAATCCGATGCGCTGACGCTCGGGAACGAAGACATGCCCCTTGGCGTCCTGCGCCGCCTGTTGGAAGACATTCCCGCGTCTCAAAAAATCATCATTCTGGATGCCTGTCAATCGGGCAGCTTTTCCAGAATTAAAGGGGTGCAGCTGGCCGAAGATTTTTCCCACAATTCCCGCGCCAGTCTACAGACCCGGGGTACAGCGGTTTTGGCATCGTCCAGCGCCACTGAGCTGAGTCAGGAATCCGACTCCCTCGAAGGATCTGTTTTTACCCACAACCTGGTCAGCGGATTGCGTGGGGCTGCCGATTCCGATGCCAATGGTCGCGTGTCCCTGTTTGAAGCGTACGACTATGCCTATAACAATACTTTGGTGGCCACAGCCGATACACGGGTGGGCAAACAGCACGTCACGCTGGAGACCGACTTGAAAGGTACCGGCGAAACCACGCTGTCATGGCCCGAAGCGTCCAGCGCCAAACTGATTCTCCCCAAAGACGTGAAAGGAACCGTGGTTGTTTTCGAAGAGCGAACAAAAACCATTCACGCGGAAATACACAAAGCGGAAGGCAGCGATATTACCCTGGCTTTTGCCCCAGGCAAATACGGCGTCATGGTCACCGGAAGAAACCGTGCGCTTCACTGCAGCATTCAGCTCAAATCCAATACCGTCACCAAACTGAAAAAAGACAGCTGCCAAACCGCAAGGCTCAAATCCGGCGCTGCCAAACATGACAATACAAACACCCGAGGCAATCGAGAGTATTTCCGCTGGTCTCCGTTTGTGACAGCGCAGGTTGGCATGCAGTTTTTAAGAAGAGACAACTTCATTCGAACCCTGGAACATCTGGGATATCGCACTAGCGCCTTTAATACGAACCACAGAGGCGAGCTTGTTCCCTATTTTGAAGTGCTTGCCGGCTTGTCAGTCAATCGCTGTTTTTCTTTCGGTCTGCTTTATTCATCGCTGAACAGATTCACTTTTCGTGCTGATCACGGCTACAACAATTTTTCCCAAATCGTAGACAGACGGACATTTGAATGGTCGGGGTATCGTATCAATGCGCAGCTTCGTTTTCAGTATCCATTTCTTAAAGACCGTCTGATTCCCCATGTATTTGTAGAGACCGGTCCAGGGGTGGTCAAACACCAATACAAAATGCAACAGATAAACAATGTCTCTTACTACGCGCATCCCATTACGATTGAGGGTGGAGAGCTCCGGCAAAAGGGCTGGGTCGTTGGCGGCGGCGTTGGTATTAATGTTCGCCTTTACAGGCAGCTGTGTGTAGCAGCTCAATGGAAATATCTGTTGGCGCCCATTTTAAGCAATATCTATTCCGAAAAGCAAAACGCCGGTGGATGGATTGCAACCGCAGGACTACGCATTGGTCTGTAGAATTACCAGCGCGGAACATAGGAGACACATCATGAATAATGAGCTTTTAACACATATGACTATCAGCAAACACTTTTACCAAAACGCTATTTTTGTTGGTTTAATTCTCTACGCGCTATTCTTGCCGGGATGCAGCGACGACTTTAATTCCGATAATTCGAATGATACACCATGGTCCTATGGATATGACGAAGGCGAACCTACACGGGCTTTCATTAACGAATGGATCATTAACGAAGGCAGTGCGCGTGTCATCGATTTATGGCATTCGGGAGACGAAGGCATTCAGTTGGGCGCTGACCGATGCATTTTGTCAACAAAGGTCAGCGGGGAAATGCATCGAGTTGAAATAGTGGCGCGGCTGGATAAGGGGGTTACTCTCAGAGCAGTGTTGGAAGGGGTTGCATATCTTCCGGAATCAAAAGTCTCTGCTGGGGTAATAGATGATTCAGGAGACTATGCTGAGTTATTTAATATACATATGAAGAATGGGTTGACCTATGCTGATTCGTTTTGCCGCTATGCTTGTTTTCTGGAAAACCCAAACAATTATCTACTATGGCAGGCAGACGTCCCCATTGTGTTTTCTGCAAAACAGGGCGCTTCCCAGATCTTTACAGAAAAAACCATGGAATACTGGCTAAATATCGTTAAGGAAGGTGAAGGTCAGTCCGTCATTGAGCGGATTTATTACTGGTAATATGCTGATACTCACCACCGTTACAGACTGTTCACCCCATTGGCAGCGCCAAATCAAGACTCAGTATGACCAGTTTGGTCCCGCTTTGAGACGGCGTTGCGAGCGTGTGCTCCAAAACACACAGGATGCGCAGGATATTGTGCAGGAGCTTTTTATGGATATTTGGAACAAAAAACGAGGCGACCTCGATTTTCCGTACCTGTATGCAGCGGCAACCAATCGATGCATTACTCAGTTGAGAAAACAGCATCGTCAACGGAACCTGCTTCAGACACGTGATCTCCTTACTGTTCCACCAGCACTTTTGCCTGACGATTCTCTCTTTTCGAGGCAATGTCTTGCTGAGATTGCCGCACGGCTCGATAAAACCAGCGGCGCCATTTTTATTTATCATTATCTCGACGAAATGACGCAGGAGGAAATTGGCGAAGTGACCGGCCTAAGTCCAATGCCGATCACTTAAGCGCCTGATTTTTTGAAGATACAGAAAAATTTTGTATTGCAATCCGAGGAGGAAAAAAATGGATTGCA
>JAFGQN010000056.1 GCA_016935665.1 Deltaproteobacteria bacterium
TGCAATCCATTTTTTTCCTCCTCGGATTGCAATACAAAATTTTTCTGTATCTTCAAAAAATCAGGCGCTTAAGTGATCGGCATTGCCTTTAAGGGTATGTGCCCCGCCAGATAATCAATGGTCTGTTTGAAGGCCTTTGCGATATGGGTTTCCCCGGTGAGTCGAACGGTCACCTCTCGAAAGAGTAAATTGTCATCGACGAGGGCGTTGTGGTCCCGTTGCAGCTCCTGGTAGCGCATGGCATTGGAGATGGCCGTATAAAATGGTTCGCTGAGTGCCTCAAACAGCCTGACATGCTCCAGGGTATAGCAGTCTGGCGCATACGACAGAACGCCAATTCCCGCTTTGAGATGACTGTTGAACAACACCATATCGTCTGTATCCACAGACAGGCCAAACCGTTCCATATTGCTGGCCTGTCTAAGGCTGGAGCCTTCCATGGGCATGTCGCAGCGCCTCAGTACCACATAGGGGTTTTCTGTTCTCAGCAGCGTTTCGTCGCGAAACTTTTTTTCTTCCTCATTCATATCAAGGAGCAGCTGCGGATCCATGGACCGGCTACCGTCGGCGCTGATACGTGCGAGAATAAAAATCCGGTTGTCGTCATCCGAGAGACGAAAGATAAACAGCTCGTCGGCCGGCATCCATTTGGAAAGTTCGGTACGGGTATTGATAAACGCCTGTTCAATATCGAGAGTGCTCACCGCCTTCAATGTGATGGTTTGGATGATTTGTTCAAAATTCATGGCGACCTCCATTGACCGGGACTCTACTGAATCTCGTGTCTCTTTGATGAAAGGCAGATTTTGTGCCATTTCTCGTGAATTTCCCGTATCAGGCGAGATATAGCACGAAACGACGGTACCGAATGACGACATATCGCCAATTTGTGATATTTCGTTAATATGTTTTGTGAAATATCATGAGTTTTCGATTCCAGTCGTCTGCGTGATTGAAATTTGTACTCTGTTTTTCCTGGCACACCTCGTGCTGTACGGGGGAGCGGAGGTGAATTATGAACAGCGTTTTTCGATATTTCGCGATTATGGGTTTATTGGCAGTCATTGTCGGATGTGGGATTGAAAATGCCAGCGCGGGAAATGTCGGTAAAAAAGACAATACGAAAGCCACTGCAAATTCAGATGACAACAGGGAGACGGTTGTTCGTGTTCAGAAGCTTGCAGCCGTTCCGTTTGCCAGACAAATTGAAGTGACGGGCAAGGCATTGGCCAAACAGGAGAGCACTCTGTCCCTGTCTGTCTCGGGCATGGTAAAGGAGATTCCTGTAAAACGCGGCGACCGGGTCAAAAAGGGCGATGTGCTTTTAAAGCTGGACCGTTTGGGGTATCAGTTGGGCATCGAGCAGGCCGAAGCGGCACTGGCGGGGGCGGTGGCGCAGCAGGAACTGATGCGGACCGAAACAGCGCGTCTCAATCAGTTGCTGGCCGAAGGGGCGGCGCCATCCGCTTCCAAAGACGAATTGACGGCCCAGCGGCGCGGAGTGGATGCTCAGGTGGATGCGTCGCAAACCGCATTAAAACGCGCTCAAAAAGCGTTGAAGGATTCAGTACTGCGCGCACCATATGACAGCGTGGTGTCCGATATACTCATTGAACTGGGCGAACAGGCCCACGCCATGCCACCCACCATGCTGATGACTGTGGTCGATGCCGATACTCTCGAAGTGCAGGTGTATGTCCCTGAGGAAGCCGCCAGTCAGGTGCATGCGGGGGATATGGCCAAAGTGACCATCGACTCCGCGGGGGTGGTTGTTTTGGGCCGGATTATTTTTGTGTCAGATATTATCAGCCAGGGCGCACGCACTTTTGAGGCTCGCATAGAACTGGACAACAAGGACCACCGCATCAAAGCGGGGGCATTTGCACGAGTGACGCTGCAGCACGAAGTGTCCGGGGAAACAGTCTTTGCGCCTGTGGACGCCATTCAAAGAGACAAAAACAACAAACCATATGTGTTTGTCGCAAAAAAGAATGCTGCCGTGCAGCGCTTTGTAAAGCTGGGTGTGGTGGAAGGGGCGCGGGTGCAGATTGAAGACGGCGTGAACGCGGGTGATGAGATTATTGTCCAGGGCCCTGGAACTCTCGAAGACGGACAGAAAATTTCCGTAAAGAAAAACTAGGGGGCCGCATGTCTTTATTTGAAATCTCTATCAAAAGACCGATTTTTATCTCCATGGCGCTCCTCGCGTTGGTGGTGTTTGGAGTGGTGTCCTTTCCCAAAATCGGTCTGGAAATGTTTCCAGGCGTCGAACCGCCCATTGCAACGGTATTAACCATTTATCCCGGCGCGGGCCCCGAAACCGTTGAAAAGGAAGTCAGTCAGAAAATCGAAGATGCACTCAGCGAGTTGAGTGGTATCGATCAGCTGAAATCCGTGAGTGTTGAAAACGTATCCCAGGTGATCATCGTTTTCGATCTTGGGATGGATTCGGATCAGGCCATTCAAAATGTGCGTGATAAAATCAGTCGCGTTGCAGCCACGTTGCCAGGGGACGTGGAAGCGCCGAGTGTCGAAAAATTCAATCCCACATCAACGCCTATTCTCACGCTTGTACTTACTGGTGACGCACCGCTTGATGAAATGACCGAGTTTGCAAAAAACCGTATTCAGGAGCCGTTGCAGGCAGTGCCGGGTGTTGGGGCTATCGACATTGTGGGCGGGGCCAAAAAAGAAATCAAAGTGTGGGTCGACCCATTGAAACTGGAGGCCGCCGATCTGGCGGTGACTGATCTGATCGGTGCTCTTAAAGGCAACAACATCGAGTTTCCCGGCGGGCGTTTCAAAGCAGAGGGAAAAGAGCTTTCCGTTCGCGTCGATGGCGATTTGCTGCGCGTCAGAGACATTGCCAGACTTCCCATTATGCAGGTTAACGGCAAAACAGTGCGGGTGGAAGATGTGGCGCGCGTTGAAGAAGGCGTGGAGGAAATGCGCAGCGCCGCCAGGTCCAACGGCAATCCCACCATTACACTTCAGGTCCGTAAGCAGAGTGGCACCAACTCAGTCGCTGTGGCCAAACAGGTAAAAGAAAAACTGTCTAAAATCAGCAAAACCCTTCCTGCGGGATGGCATACCGGCGTGGTTACCGATCAGACGCTGATTACCGAGGCGTCCTTTGATTCGGTGTGGTTCGATATGATCTTCGGTGGCGTGCTGGCGGTGATCATTGTATTTGTTTTTCTTCGGAACTTTCGCTCCACATTCATTGCGGCACTGGCGCTGCCCGTATCGGTAGTGGGCACGTTCACTTTTATCTGGCTCATGGGATACACTTTCAATGTGATGACCATGCTGGCGTTGACCTTATGTATCGGACTGCTCATCGACGATGCCATTGTGGTGATTGAAAATATTTACCGACACCTCGAAGAAGGGAAATCGCCACGGGAGGCGGCGCTTGCGGGCGCAAAGGAAATCGCCCTGGCAGTGCTGGCCACAACCCTTTCCATCGTAGCGGTGTTCCTGCCATCCGCCGTGAGCGGTGGCATGATGGGGATGATTTTGCAGGAATTTGGTCTCACCGTGGTGGTCGCGGTGCTGATTTCACTGTTTGTGTCGTTTACGCTGACCCCAATGCTCAGCTCCCGCATGCTGGGCAAACACAAAACCAACTTTCTGTATCGCGGTATTGAATGGGTATTGAACGGTATCGACCATGGATATCGGTCCGTTATTGGCTTTGCGCTCAATCACCCCGTTGTCATCGTTGTTTTGACCATTGGTATTTTTGCGGGCACCATTTACACCACCCGGTTTATGACCATGGAGTTCTTTCCCTCATACGATATGGCCAAGGTGAACGTGACGGTTAAACTGCCTCCGGGTACGGCTCTGGAAACCACCGAAAAGACAGCCGCTAAAATCGCAGAGATAATCTCGGACAACATGAAGGAGGTCACCGGTACAGTGGTGGAGGTGGGCGCCGATGCGCAGCAGACGCAGCATTTGGCGAAAATTGCTGTAAAATTGAGCGACAAGAACAAACGACACATATCGCATCTGCAGGCGGTGGCCAAAATTCGTGGTCTGCTGGCGCATATTGATGACGCGGAAATCAGTGTGAAAGAGCCAGGGGTCACTGGGGACGACGGCGTTATGGGTAGCGCCAAACTTCAATTTAATCTCAGGGGAAATGATCTCGTACAAATGGAAAAGATTGCCCATGAGGTGATTGCTGAAATGAAAACAATTGATGGTCTTGTTGATATATCCATGAGTTACGAAGGGGGCAAGCCGGAGATGCAACTGCTCATCGACCACGAGCGTTCGGTGGGACTGGGGGTGCCTACAGCGCATGTGGGGCAGACCATCAACGCGCTGGTGGGCGGCGCGGATGCATCTAAATATCGCGAAGGTTCGGAAGAATATGATGTACGTGTGCGCCTCGATGAAAAGTATCGGCACAGCCCAGGGCAGCTTACCGGGTTGAAAGTGCGATCGTCGACCACCCGGCAGTTGATTGATATTGGCAATTTGGCCAGTCTGGAACCCATCAATGGCCCAACCCAGGTGGAGCGGGAATCCAGGCGGCGGCAGATTACAATCAACGCCAACAATACGGACGCATTGCCACTGAGTGCAGCGCAGCAGATAATTGATACCATTGCGGCCAAAGTGGTCCCCGCGGAGATTGAAACCGAGTGGGGCGGCAATGCGAAGGCAATGGGAGAATCCGCCGGTGAAATGGCGGTGTCGATGATTCTGGCGATAATTCTGGTGTACATGGTGCTGGCGGCCCAGTTTGAGAGTTTGCTGCATCCATTCACCATCATGATGTCGTTGCCTCTGTCGGTCATTGGCGCATTTGCCGCCATCCTGATTGCCGGCGGCGGCACCATGAGCATGATTTCGCTGATTGGGATGCTGATGCTGATGGGACTGGTCACCAAAAACGCTATTTTGCTGGTGGATTACACCAACACCCTTAGACGTCGCGATGGTCTGTCACGAAAAGAAGCGCTGCAAAAAGCGGGACCCACGCGATTGCGTCCCATCTTAATGACCACCCTTGCCATGGTGTTTGGGATGATACCCGTGGCCACCAGTCACGGCTGGGGCTCCGAACTTCGTGCCCCGATGGCGGTGGCGGTGATTGGGGGTCTCATTGCGTCCACACTGTTGACCCTGGTGGTTGTCCCGGTGATTTACACTATCATTGATGCGATGGGCGAAGGGTTGAAGAAACTGTTTTTTGGCAAACCGGAAACTGCAACGGCAAAGGAGGCGGTGTGATGAAGAGGATTTTTATTGCATATGCTATTTTTACCCGAACGAATCCTCATTGCCATCGTGATGAGGGGAGCGCCTTCCGTAATGCGAATGTAGGGCGGGGCTTTATGCCCCGCCGCCGTAAACGCCACTTGCTGAACCTGGCGGCAGGTAAACTACCGCCCTACATTCTATTGTGTCTGTTGAGCATTGCAGTACCCGTGTACGCAAAGGATACTGACACCGACACTGGCACCGACACAGTTACCGACACCGCGTCCGAGCAGGACACACAATCCCCTCTTGAAGCGGCGGGACTTTCCAGTGCGGTGACAATAGTGACGCAGGATTTAACGCCGCCGGAGTTGACGCCCGGGCCGCAAATCACGTTGAATCAGGCGCTGCAAAAAGCCGCTGGCCGCAATCTGGATTTGCAAAGTGCCCGCATGGAAATCGAAAAGGCCAAAGCGGGGCTGTCGAAAACCTGGGGACTGGTGTTACCCATTTTACAGGGCAAATTTGAGTACACGCACATGGACCATGAGGACACTCTGGATTTGGCCGAAAGCATGGGGCCATTGTCAAACATTCTTGGTCCACTGGTTGCGGACAATTTGAATTTATTTACACCTCAGCAATTGTCAGATCTGGCCGGAATGAACAACAGCGACCCCTTGCTCATTAACCCTCAGGACAAGATTGTTGGCTCCATCGATCTGATGGTCCCTCTGGTCAAACCCGAGGCGTGGCTGCAAATTAAAACAGCCAGACAGGGCGTTCATGTGGCGGAGCTATCCATTCAGGACGCAGAACGCAAACTGTTGCTGGGAGTGTCCCAGGCGTACTTCATGGTGCTCACCACTCAAAATCTCATTGATTTTCACTTCTCGCAGATGAAAACCGCAAAGGAACAGCTGCGCATTGCCAACGCACGTTTTAACGCCGGCCGAGCCATGCGCATTGATGTCATTCGCGCGGAGACCGATTTCGAACAGGCGAGTTCGGCGCTCCAATCGTCGCTGCTCACATTTGACAATGCGAGAGATACACTGGGTCAGCTGCTGGGAATGGATGACTTGCCACTGCCGGCGGATTCTCCCACCCTGGAGGTGCCCAAAGGGGATGTGAACGCCCTTGAAAAACAGGCGACGGATTCGCGCATGGAAATAAAAATCATTGGCGCAAAGCAAACATTGCTGGAACGGCAGAAAAAGACCGTTCAAATGAAGTTTTTGCCCACCCTCGACATGGTGTGGCACGGCAGCTATCAGTTTACGGACATGCCGGACATGGGCTCCGATGATAAATCCAGATGGGCGTTGATGTTCTCGCTCACCATCCCTTTGTACGACCACTTTCGCTATGCGGACCTGGATATGAAGCGCGCGGAGATTCGCCAGGAACAAATCAATCTGGAGAATGCCAAACAAAAGGCATCGCTGGCCGTGCGCAAGGCCCGTCGAGACTACGCCAACGCCCTGGTGTCCGTGACCACAGCCGAAAAACAAATCGCATTGGCCATGGAAGGACTGCAACTGACCGAAGCGGCGTATCGCGGCGGTCGCGGCACCTCCCTCGATGTTACCATGGCCCGCCAGGCCCACACCTCCGCCGGCCTCAATCTGGCCACCGCCAGACTCAAGTCGCAACTGGCCCTGCTCAGCTATCTGGACGCCGTAGGCGAGGAGTTGGCCTCTCATGTGAAACAGTGAATTTGGAACATACGAACCGCGGGAGGTGCACCAACCTCACTCCAGTACACGTCGGGAGCCCGGGCAGGTGTATTCATGCCTCGGTCTCTTTGCCCCCGGGACGGCTTCAATGGTGAGCAAAGAGGGCGTCGACGCGGTTTTTACTAAAAATGGGGATTACTCTTGCACCGCACAGCATACCTGTTTGCCGGAGCAGGTGAGGTCCTCGTAGATGGTGGCGTTGTTACCTGTGCACCACGAATTGGGGTGGCATTCGTATGTGCAGCTGTTGATGCTGCTGTCTGTATCGTCATCGCCTCCGTCACCACGTCCTCTGGTATCGCTGTCATCCTCCACTTCGCAGCATACCTGGGTGGCTTCATCACAGTTCAAATCCTCGTGGATGACGCCATCATTATTGGTACACCAGTTTTCAGCGCGACAAGTATAGACACATGCATCAGGGTCGACATCAGTATCATTCTTTGTGCTGTCGTCACTGTCATCCTGATTATCGGGCGTACTGGTGGTTTCGGTATCCTCGTCGGAATCATCGGGATCGTTGTCATCGGTCGACGCGGCGTCTGTGCCGGATGGTTCGTCAGATCCTTTGTCGGTATCCCTGCCCTGCGGTCCACGGGTGTCGGTGTCGTCATCCTGAGCCGTATCCGCGTTCTCTGCGCTTTGGGAATCCTGTCCATCACTGTTGCCATGGGATGTGTCGCGTGCGTCCCCGCCAGGCATGGTGGAGTCGCTGTCCAGCTCTTTGACGTCATCGGAATTGCTGTCGGTCACTTCAATATCATCGGTTGCCTGTTCGGGTTGTTCGGCGCTGCCAGAATCGCTGCAGCCAGCCAAAAAAATAACGATAAAGATCAATTGTGGGATTAAAAATGTCTTCTTCATGGTCTCCTCCCATGAACAGGGTCCCCGTCAAGCATAAACGGGACCTGTCCCATTTTTTTGTCCGTCATTGAAAGCAAGGACGGCTCGTTAA
>JAFGQN010000057.1 GCA_016935665.1 Deltaproteobacteria bacterium
TGCAATCCATTTTTTTCCTCCTCGGATTGCAATACAAAATTTTTCTGTATCTTCAAAAAATCAGGCGCTTAAGTGATCGGCATTGCCACTAGTCCCAATGAGCACTTTCTTTGCGCAAAGGCCCTCCCATGTTATATGAATCCAATAAGTCCAATCGCTCACATGTCAAATTTCCATGTATTTTCGCCACTGTGTGTCAAAACGCCACGTGTAGCGAACCAGCCCCGAAGAACCTCTGGACAGAGTCACCTGAGAAAAGCAGCCAGCCACCAATATATAGCCAAAAAAGTGGAGGTTTGAACGTTGCAAAAATGGTTATTCGCCGGTTCCTCTATACAGTTTAAAGCGTTTGTATGCCAGCGCGGACATTTTCAGAAGCAACAGCCCATGTTTGAAGCGATCAATCTTGATGTCGCCGTATTCGCGATTTCGGTAACGGATGGGCACTTCACATATTTTCATGTTCTGCTTGGCGGCGCCAAACAACAAATCAAAATCACCAAACGGGTCGAAGTCGCCAAAAAAGGTGCGTCCGTCCTTGATGGCTTCATAGTCTTTTTTAAACAATACCTTGGTACCGCACAGGGTATCGGTGAGTCTCTGGTCCAGCAGATAGGAAAATACCCATCCAAAAAAGTGATTGCCCAGCATGTTTAAAAAGCGCATGGCCTCTGATTCCATGGGATATACCAGACGGGTACCATTGATAAATTCCCCGCGGCCGCTGACCAGGGCGTTGTAAAATTTGGGCAGTTCCTCCGAACGCACCGTTATGTCCGCATCCAGAATCATCAGAACGTCGCCGGTGGCGGCATCAAATCCCATGCGCACGGCGTCCCCTTTTCCCTTGCCCGGCTGAACCATGACTTTGACGCCGTCGAGGTCGGGATTGAGCTCATTCACAATTGAAATGCAGCGTTCAATCTCTGCCACTGTGCCGTCGTCCGAATGGCCGTCCACAAAAATCAATTCGGTGCCGAGCCCCATTTTGGGGACGGTGCGGAAAATTTCCTCAATATTCCCCCGTTCATCCTTGCACGCCACAATCACTGATACTTTGTAGTCTTTGGGCTCAGAAATTTTCAGCGGACGCGCAACGATAAGCGCATTGGCGGCAAACCGGGAAATACCAGGCAAAGAGCCCACGAAATTATTAAAAAAAGTTGAAACAAAGGGGATTTCCACCGGACACAACATGTCCCGTCCGGTTTTCACCGTTTCCAGGTCTGACAGGGCCATCAGATTCTGCAAATCCTGCAACTCCAGCCAGTTCTGCTCCCGCTGTCTGGGTTTAATGCGAATCAGTTCCGCCAACTTCACCAGTGGAGACCACATATAGTTAAAATCCGTAATGATGATTCGGGTTTTTTCCGTGCACACACTTTCGAGCAGACCCAACACCCGTTGAATATCCACCAAATCGCCCACCAGATTGGAAAGCAGCACATACTCAAACTGCTCTTTCAGGTCCAATTCGTGAACGTCAGCTTCAATGAATTCCAGCTCCGGATGTCGCTCACGAGCGCTCGCCAGTATCTTTGCACTGAAATCAACTCCCACCCCTCTGCGGGGCTCCAGAGACGCCAGTAAATCCCCCAGGCCGCACCCCAGTTCCAACACGGATGCACCTTTGGGAACGTTGAATCCAACCAGTTTTTTCAGTCGGCTGTTGTAATACCGTTTAAACGGACCGGGCGTCTCATGCTGCTTTGCCACGGAATCAAAAAAATCCCGTCTTTGGGCCGATAACTTCACGTCTCGTTCTAGCACTGGATATTTCATAACCTCACTCACTATCCCTGCGATTAAGATGCAGCTCACTAATCAATTAAAAGTCGTTACAGAATTCATATGCCACGTTGTGGAAAAAAGGGCAACATCCCGAGCAGATGTAAAATCATAACGATGCGGAAAATTGCATTCAAGAGTAGCGCTCCTTGCCAATATTTTTTCAATCAATGATGGCAATTCAGACGTGAATCGCTATCATGGCCCCATGACACATCCCACAGAACAGGCACGTGCCCATATCATGGCCGCATTGGAAGCATGTCAGGAAGATCCGGCGCTGGCAGATATTCTCAAAGATTTAACCCATCTTTTAGCTCGGGCGCAGCGGCGGCTGTTTCCGGCGGGCCAACTCCCGGTGGAATCTCCGGGGTGTATTGAAATGATGCGACGGGCGATGGAAACGCTGGCCCAGGCGCTTCAGCTCCTGCAGGACATTGAGGAGGAATCAAAAGCCATCGGTGTGGCGGCCAAATCCATTGCATCGGCGCTGCAATTGCTGCATCCGCTGGTTCTCGACGCACCGGAAATGAAAGCGCGCATCTCACGAAAACCGTCCGTGCCGCCATATGCGGATTCTGTTGATGTGGACACCATGCTGTCCACCGGCAGTCATCACCAGATTTACACGGGGTTTTCGCAGGACATAAAAGACGGCGGCATTTTCATCGCAACATTTGAACCCAGAGAAAACGGCTCGGAGGTGGTGGTCAACTTCAAATTGCCAAAGGATAAAAACATATCCGCATTGGGAGTGGTTCACTTTGTACGGGAGTATAATCCCAACGTCCCGGAGCTGCCGCCAGGCATGGGGGTTCAGTTCAAAAATCTCTCCCGCGCCAATCAGGACGCCATCGAGTCCTTTCTGGAAACCCGAACCGCCATGTTCTACGACGAATAATTCGAAAACAGTTTCGCTTAATGATGGCGGGGCACGCGGAACTTCCACATCAGCGCAACAGATGCGGATACCACAAGGGTGCAAACGCCCAAAACCTGCCATGAATGCCCCTCGCTGAGCACATCAGCCATGAACGTCGGCTCATACCGGGAGAGCAGGCACCAGCTGATATTGTTCACAAGATGAGCCACCATGGCCGGATAGATACTGCCACTGAAAATAACGAGAACGCCTAAAAAACATCCCAGCAGCGCGGCAGCAGTTCCCTGCAGCCAACTGAAATGCACCAGACCAAATAAAATGGAAGAATAAATGACGGCAAAGTGAATCGGCATATCGCGCCTGAAGCTGCGCAGCACCAGACCGCGGAACATCACCTCTTCGCCAACCGCCGGGAAAAGCGACAGAGCCACGGTAAGCACGACGAATCCCACCGGACCAACTGTTGTCATGGTATCTGCGATTTCCTTCATGGTGCCCAGGCTAAAAAAGTCCGGCTTCCATCGATGAAGCAGGCTGGCCGCCTCATCACACAGGGCGCCCGCAAACAAAACCCCCACGATGGCCACCACAAAAAACACCGGGGGCGCACCGCGCATCGACAGCACATCGGCAAATCGATTTCGGTTGCTGAGCACGGGGTATGCCGCCCCAGTCACAAACGCAATAAACACCAACACGGTCTGGACCGCCAGCGTCACATACAGCGGCGTCTGAATGATCGTCTGGGACACAAATCCAAAGGTGAATACCAGCGCGATCATCACCAGTACTCCCATCAGCAACCCCAGCAGGCCGTGCCAGAAACGCAATTCTTTTTGAGGATATGGAGTGGGCAATGGGGTCACACCTTATCGCGCAGACGAAGTACCAGCATGGTGAATCCCAACGGGAGCACACTTAACAGGCCGTTGGCGATGGTGTTGAGCCGCCACGATTCATTATCAAACCCAAACAGCATAATCTTGTCCCAGGTGACGTCGCCCGCCAAATCCATCAGACCACCCAGTCCCCAACGCATGCAACTCGGTCCCAGAATACCTACCAATCCCTGGTCTCTAAGAGACGGAATGCGAATCACAAAGCCGGAAAACGCCAGCATGATAACAAGCCACGCCAGCATCAGCAGCAGTGCCAGTTTGCCGGATTCCGCCAGGGTGGAAAACATCAGCCCCGCAGTGACGCCCCCCAACTGCACTGAGAGGAGCACCAGAAACGCCGATTCAAAATTAATATCCACATTCACCACAAACGAAAGAATCGCAGCGATAGATGCCGCCTGGAATACGCCAAATCCCCCAAGGAAGATAAACTTGCTCATCACGTAAGAGGGAATTTTCAGGTTCACCATGCGCTCGCGCAGGTAAATGGCGCGCTCCGAATGCATCATCTCAATAGCCGGGAAGATACCAAAGAAAAACGCCAGCAGATTGGCAATAAACAGCAGGACGTGGCGCTGATCGGGTTTGCCCAGCAGCAGTGCCAGGAACATCATCATGACCGGGGCGCCCAGCGCAGCGCCCACCAGCCAACCCACGTCGCGGGTATACAGTTTGGTGAGCCGCTCAAAGAAAATAAAAAACTGACGAAATCCCGGTTTACGCACCGCCCTTGCCACAGGTGGGGTAACAGCCGTTTCTTTGGCCGCGCGATGCACCACATAATGATCAAACCAGCGTGTTTTGGTAAAATCCGCCTGCATTCGGTCCCAGTCCGACTCATCCATGCCTTTGGGGCTCAGTTTCTCAAACAGCGAATCGGGATTGTCGTCGGAACCAAATCGTTCATAGGCCTCGGTGGTGGGCCCAAAGTAAATCAGGCGTCCACCCACCCCCAGAATCAGCGCGTTATCCATCAGCTCGTAAATTTCCTTAGCGGGCTGGTGGATGGTCATAATAATGGTTCGACCTTTGTTGGAGAGCGCTTTTAAAATCTCCATCACGCTTTTGGCGTCGGATGATGACAATCCAGACGTGGGCTCATCCAGAAACAGAATGGCCGGATCGGTCACCAGCTCCATGGCCAGGTTTACGCGCTTGCGCTGCCCGCCGGAGAGCACCCGGGACTCGGGACCACCGATTATGGTATTGGCGCGATGGGCAATATCCAGCTCCTGCAGCACCTGCACCACGCGATCGTGGATTTCCTTTTCACTGAGACCACGCATGCGCAGCTTGGCGGTAAAGTAACAGGCTTCATACACCGTGAGTTTGCGGTGCACGATGTCGTCCTGCGGCACGTATCCAATATGACCGCGCATGGCGTCAAACTGCTGATGCAAATCCACACCGTTAATCAGCACCCGTCCCACAGAAGGCTGCATGTTGCCGTTCATGTTTTCCATTAATGTGGTTTTTCCCGCACCGGCAGGCCCCATCAGCGCCACAAATTCCCCTGGCTCAATGGTGAACGACACGTCGCGCAGCAGTCGAATCTCCGCTTTGACGTCGTAACATATCCCCTGCACTTCCACACGGGTGGACAAACGCAGGTCGTCGCTTTCCACCGCCCCATCCGCGGCGATGCGCAAACGGACCGGACCAATCTGAATGTAGTCGGTGGTGCGCACCATTACCGGTTTGGTGACCTGCACGCCGTTCACAAACGTACCGTTGGCGCTTTCCAGGTCCATTAACTCATATCCGCCGGATTTCAGCGTCAGTTTTGCGTGATGCCCCGAAACCATGGGGTGATCCACGCGATACACATTGTCGGGCAGTCGACCGATGGTAATGATGCCAGTGGTGGCTCGAATCAGTTCTGTGGGCATATCTATTTCCCCCCGGTCTTTGTGTTGGCGGCAACGGATTTCCCCTTTGGCACGGTGGCTTTGCGGGATTTCAACGCCACCGCAATGATGGAGACGGCCACCAGCACCACCAGCAGTGCCACCAGCGCCACAATCGCATTCAGTGCATCAGCGCCTTTGGGCGGTTTGGCCACTTTAAACTCATCTTTGCTTTCCCCTTTTTGGGTCCATTTGTTGGACACTTTTACAATGCCGGTTTCCACGGCCTTGTTCAGTTCGCCCACCACGCGGTAGGGCGCCGCGGAATCGGTGGCCAGCTGCTGATCCCCCACACGAATCACAATCTGCCCCGGCGCACCGCAGAATCCGCTGCCATCTATGGTGAGTTTGGCCTTGCCGCTGTCAATTTGCTCACGGGTCGCCGATGCCGGATAGAACGCCGTAATGACCGGCGTGGGTTTTTTGGACGCACGGGCTCGAAACTTAATGGGATCCTGCGCCATCCCATTTACTTTCAGCACAGATACATGCTCAATCTGAGGCGCCGGCTCGTAGCACATAAAGTTGACCAGCAGTCGATACTGGCTGCGCACGCGATTCCAGAAAGTGCTCTTTACAAATGTGTCATATGAGGATTTGCTCTTCTTGTAGATGGATTGACCGCCCGTATTCTGGGATAATTCGTACAAGCCGTTTTCCACTTTGTGGGAATTTCCCATGGTGTCATATTTGTTGTCGAGCTTGAAACCCACCGTCCACACAGGCACCACGCCCGCCGCGTGAGAATCCTGAACGCAACTGCCCTTGCCTTCCCCCTTGTCAGCGCCACCGGTAATGACCACCACTGCGCGATATTTATCTTTTGTAGTGAATACATCAATTGCCTCGGAGACCGCATCACACAGACGCCCCGCCTTGTTTTTGTCATTCACGGTTGAAATGGCGTCGATGGCCGCATACAGCTTTGTGGCATCGTTGGAAAAGCCGCTGTGCAGCTGGGATTCGGCGCCGGCAACCGTTGCAGGAAAGGTGGCCACTGCCACTTCGTCCCGTTTGACGTCCATGGCGCTAATCAGATTTTTGGCCGTTGCTTTGGCCAGGTTGAACTCCGATGTATACGATTGAGAAATATCAATCAGAATAAGCACCTGCGCCCCAGTCCATCCGGCCACTGTGGAACCGGCTCCTTTGGACGCCAGATTGGTTATCACCCCCCCCTGCTCTTCGCCAAATTCATCCATGCTGAGCGAAAACGCCGAACCGGGCAGCTTTCGGTTGTAGGCCCCATTGTTCACCACATCCAAAAACACCGCAGTTGTCTCGGGAAACCCGGTAGGGTTGATTTGCCAATGAATCTCCTCTTTGGCCTGCGCATTGTGTCCAGCCCCTGCAACGATGAGCATCGCCAGCAATGCCCAAACTATAGAAGTACCATGTGTTTTCATATAACCCGCCTTTAAATTAATGATTCAGAGATAAACTCCAGTCATGAACACCCTGTGGCTTAACGTCTGACTACGTAAAATAATTGACTAATACGAATTAGCACACTCCTGTAAACCCATCAATGTTACTGTTTGTCACTTTTTGGTTGCTTCAAGGTATCGTTTCCAGAAATTCCTCTGTGTAAGTGTGCCAAAAATATGTGGCAAACATTGGTAAATTCATTTAAAGGGGGACCATGAGAATTTACGGCCCCGTACCTTCAAGACGTTTTGGATTATCATTGGGGGTAGATATTGTTCCCCATAAAACCTGCCCGCTGGACTGTATTTACTGCCAACTGGGCGAAACCGACTGCCTGCAGATTGAATCCGAAGAATTTTACACGGTGGAAGAAATTATTGCCGATGTAAAAGAGGCCCTGGCAGAAGGCCCTGCCCCCGATGTGATCACACTGGCGGGTTCCGGAGAACCTGGGTTGTACTCCCGCCTGGGCGAGCTTATCGATGAACTTAAAAAACTTTCCGACGCGCCGGTTCTTCTGATTACCAATGCGGTGCTCCTGCCCAATCCCGATATGGCCGCTGCGGCTTTAAAAGCAGATATTCTGGCGCCATCGCTGGATGCGGGCGATAAAGAAACCTTTGAACGCATCAACAAACCCCACCCGGACCTGAATTTCGATAAGATTGTTGACGCGCTCATCCGGGTCACCAATGCCCATCCGGGAGAAGTGCGTCTGGAAGTAATGCTCATAAAGGATATTAATGACGACCGGGAAAGCATTGAAAAAATTGCCGCCATTGCGCGCCAAATCAAATGCGATCGCATCGACATCAACACGCCGGTACGCCCCCCGGTGCCCGAACGCGGCGCTCTGCCCTGCGATGAAGACACACTTGCGCTGGCCAAATCCATTCTGGGGCCCAAAGCCGTCCCCATCGCCACATTTGAAAAACGCCACCGTACCCCGGCGCAAAAGCACGAATTCAACGATGTGGACAAAAACGTCCGCGAAACCCTGATGCGCCGTCCCTGCACCCTCAAAGACATTTGCGACAGCCACAATCTGAGCGAGGCCCATGCCCAAAACATCTTAAAGCGCCTCAAGGACGCCGACATGATTCAGGCAGACTTCACCGAGCAGGGCACCTTCTATCGCTCAAAGGGCAAAAATTCCACCCTGTTATAGGCACCCAAACCGGTGAATTTCCGACCCACCAGTGGTATAATTTAAAAAAAACATAACGCAGTGGGATGAGATATTTATCAATTCATTTGAAAAGAGGGTTGCATCAAATGACAGCTTGTCCGAACATAATGGCCAAGCCGCCATTGAATTGGCAAGGTGCATTATGAAGATAACAATTTTGGCTCTTTTAGTTACGTCAGCGCTCTATTCCTCCTGTGAACAGCAGGGAAGCGATCTTGAAGCGTCCGCCACAGGATGCAAAATGACATCCGTAAAAGTAAATGTCTCCGGAACGGTGCGATATCTGGAGTACCAAAACGGTCCCATCGAAATATATGTGGCCGAAAACGAATCCGAAATGTGCGGCGATGACGCCGGTACCCGCATGGTCCGGACGCCGGGAAAGAGCCTCGACAAAATTGTACTCGATGCGCCCGGAGCGTTCAACACGACCGTTGAAGTGAATTACATCAAGGGAGAAGTCCCCCCCCTGCTCGACCTGACCGTGCATCATTTCAATTCGTCCAGCCCACGCGAGTGCATCGCCGGCGCCTTTGTCACCATGGCATCGGACAACGCTATGCAGCTTCAAATGGAGCTCATCCCCGAGCGTTGCATCATCCGCCTGTAGCAATCGGCGCTACGCACACTCCGACGCATAAATGTGAGCTTCCTCTCCACATGCATCGCATTTGCCAACAACGGTAACCATTGTAAACAACTCCGGCGCCCTGCCCTTTAAGTCCGCTATCTCGGGGTCAAACAAATCGTCGGGATACTCCAGTTCGCACAGCACCGCAAAAGCGGTTTTGCCACAGCCTTCACATTCAAACGGTTGCGGCGTTCCCGCTCCCCGCTGCTCGTAAACCTCGTGGCCGCATTCCGCATCGTAGCCGTGTTTTGCAATATCAAACAGCAACGACAATTTGCCACAGCCCGTGCATTTCAATGAGATGGGACCATAAAAAAGCAGCTCCCCGGTGTCTGCGTGTTTCAGATAGTACCCCTGTACCACGTGACTGGTATGGCCACACGTACAGGTCAACTCAAAACCGGTGAGACACGCGTCACCACCCAAATCGCCCAGATCCCCATCATCTCCCGCATCTTCGGTCGGCACGGGCACCGCCGGCACCGCCACAAAAGGCGACATGCACCTGGGAGCTACCTGTTTGAGTTCATCAAAATTTTTTACTGTCATACATTTCTCATTTCTTTGGTCAGAAAGCCGCATCAATTCGTTTTTCATCCCTGTGACCAGGGCATATTATGGTCCATGCAAGCCAATCCGTTGGAAAAAGGACACATGCGCAATATGTGTAAAAAACCGTTTTCGCGCGGGGCACACGCACACTGCATTATTCGGGTCCCCCCCAAAAAAAAATAAAACTTTTTTCATTTTTTCATTTTTTCTGCAAACAAATCTCGAAAACGGCCGACAGGGGGCCATGACATTGCCCAGACAATTTTTACCCAATACGACCTATTTCAGCAACAGGCCTTTAGGCAAATAAACGCCATCCTGCAATTACCTGTTATTTCGCGCAATTGCCGTTTTTTGTCCCCATTTGATGTCATGAACCGCAAATAGCATTTCCCTGGGCAAACAGTGTATCAGAAACTGTAATATTCATTCGTTATCATTGATTTTTTTACCTGGCTTTTTTGGCGCCACCGCTGGTCGCAATTTGGCATGTGGCGCAAGTATTCCATGATATCTTACAAGATTTTGCCTGCGCAAACCTGGTGGCGTTGGCCTCCACGCTGGTTCTGTCCAGTCTCTGCAGATGCGCCGTATTAATCATCGCGGGGAGACTCCAGCGAAATCGCATGAATCATCAAGGGTAATCTGGAAGGAAGAATTCAGGCTAACCCCA
>JAFGQN010000058.1 GCA_016935665.1 Deltaproteobacteria bacterium
GATATAAATTTCTCTGGTTCGCCACAGGGGGCCTCCTTCTTAAAAAAAAGGTTTGCCCCTATTCGGCCGTTTTTTGATTTTGTTGCAGAAATTGTGACTAAAATTTATTTTTATTTGGGAGGGAATGGAAGGAATTGGTGGAAACAGCTGAATTCTCGATGGAAATTGCATTTCAAGGTGCAAGTTTTATGGACGGATGGATGTACGGGGTAAACGATTGGGCAAAGCAATGCTCAACTTATTGAAAATAGAACTTTGAACCTGATTCTCGAAAGACTATGGTTGACTGTGAATAGTTTTAATTACAATTCGGTTTCATGGTACTTTCGTCGCGGATTTAAAATAGTTAAGAAAAAAAATGAACATGGGCAGTGGATTTGTCATGGATGACTATCTCATGGATAAAAGTATTTATTCATTTTGAAACTCTCTGTGGTCTGCACAGTTATTTCGCGCTTCGCTGATTCCTGTTTTATTTCGGCTGCCCCAATAGCGTTGTAATTCCAAAGACAGTAAGTAACTATTCCCGAACACTACGCAGGGAGATTGTCGATGAGGTCGATTGCGCCGGACCACGCGTGTATCAGGTATGTGGGGCGAGTGGATTTTTCAAATTCTCAAATGCCATCTTTTTCGTTTCCGGGCGTTAATATTCGAATTCGGTTTCGCGGGCGTACGCTTCAAGCGCTGCTGTACGATAATGCGCCCACTAACGATGATTCTCAAGCCAACTGGTTTGCCGTGGTGGTGGATGGCGAGATGACCCGGCGTTTGAAAATCTGCCGCGACAATCATATGTATTGTCTGGCCGAACATTTGTCGGATGCGGTGCACGAGGTGATGCTGTTTAAACAGAGTGAGAGCGGCACCTGCGCGGCGCCCAATGTGGGCAAGGTAACGTTTGGTGGCTTTATGGTGGATGATGATGCGACACTGCTGGAGCCGGCCAGTCGATCGCTGCGAATGGAGTTTGTTGGCGGTTCGATTACGTGTGGTTACGGAAATCGCATCTCCACGTTTCGGCCGGGAAACTACTCGCCCAGCACCGAGATGTCTGATGCGTTTATGGCGTACGGCGCCATTGCCGCCAGGATGCTCAATGCCGAATACGTGGCGGTGGCGTATTCCGGTCGCGGTGTGGTTCGCAACAGCGGTGACGTGAACGCGCTCACCATACCGGATATGTACCTGAAGACGCTGCCGGATGACCCGAGTGGGAGCAGTTGGAATCCCGATGGATACATTCCGGATATTGTGGTTGTTAATCTGGGAACCAATGATTTTTCCCGGGGGATGACATCGGGGAGGGCGCAGGATGCGCTGGAGCAGCGGTTTGTACAGCGGTATCAGGCGTTTTTACATAATATGATGCAGTATTACCCCAGGGCGCGGTTTGTTCTGGTGATGGGACCGATGCTGTCCAACCGATATTTTTCAGGATGCAACGTGCGCAAAATGGTGCGTCGATGTCTGCGTAAAATTGTGGATGCATCCAATCAAAGCGGGGGAAGGCGTGTCAGTTGGCTCGAAATGTCACCTCAGCAGCCGCCCTATGGTGTGGACTATCATCCCACCATTTCAACCCACACAAGAATGGCCCGACGGCTGGCGCTGTTTATTCGAATCGCGCAGAGATTGTTGTGGGATTGAGTCATATCGTTGCCCCATATTTGGGATTCCCGCCGCCACACCGCCCCTTTGGATTTGTCTTGATGCCATTTCCTTTATATATTGTGTTTTCAAGAGTTGCATGGAAGAGGAGTAACCGATGATTAGCGTACAACAATCTGTGTACATGAATTTATATATTCTGGCCCTGGCCGATGGGCGGGTGGATATGCGGGAAGCCGATTTTTTATCCAGGTTCGCTTTCGCTGCGCACATTTCTGAGGCACAGCAACGGGAATGGCAAGCGCTGGTCCAGTCCCAGCAACTGCAGTTTGTTCCCGTGGCGTCCAACGGAGGCGTGGCCGAAGCGCTGGCGCTGTTTGCACGGATGGTGCGGGTCGACGATGAGTTTGTGTCGCAGGAACAGGAGGCTTACCTGCTGATGGGAAAAGCGCTGGGGTATTCCGACGAAGAACTGGGAAACGCGCTGCGGACCTACTGGAACGAGGATCCCTCGTTTGATATGTCGGCCATTTTTGCCCCGGATAATGCCCCCGCCCCAAATGGCCAACCGCGTATTCTGGTGATTTCGGACGACCAATCCGATTTGGAACGACTGGAACGCTCTGCCAATCAATGTAGCGTCGTTTATTGCCATCTTGCGGAAGCCGGCGCACATATTCAGGATGCCCATGTGGTACTGTTTCAGGCAGCAGATGACCCTAAAGCCTCATTGGCGAGACTTGAGCAGTTGAAACGGATTTTCACGGATGTGCCAGTGGCGTTTATCGCCCGCAGAGACCAGGCGGCACAGATTGGCTATCTGCTCGAAAGCGGTGCGGATAAATGTTTTGTAAAGCCGCTGTTTCAAAACGAACTCAACAAAGCCATGCACGATTTGCTGCAAACCCAGGAAAGCTGACTCCCGGTGCCCGATATGCAATTGACACTGACCACCCCCGCTGTTCTGTTCTCCGCCATCTCGCTTTTAATGCTCGCCTATACCAACCGCTTTCTCGCTTATGCGACCCTTGTGCGTGGACTTCATGATAAATATCTGGAGCAGAAGCAAAAAAGGATTCTGTATCAGATAAAAAATCTTCGATTGCGTCTTCGCCTGATCCGGTCCATGCAAATCGCCGGCATAAGCAGTCTGCTGCTCTGCGTGGTCACTATGTTCCTGGTATATATTCAGGTACTGCGCATAGCGGAGTTTGTGTTTGGGGTGGCACTGGTCCTGCTGATGGTTTCCCTTGGGATACTGATTTGGGAAATTCAAATTTCGGTGAATGCGCTGGATGCCCAAATCGATGACTTGAAGGAGTAATTCTTACAGTTGCTGCGCATCTCCACAACTGGAAGGCGCAGTGTTTTCGATGGGTTCAATCTTCCCACCCCCCGTGACGTCTCGCTGCAGACTGGGGTCGCCGAAATAGGCCACTTTACCCAGCCCTTTGACAGTCGCTTCCAGATTTTCTGCGGCATTTATCGTCACTTTTCCCATGCCATTTACCCTGATACTGGCGGTTCTCAAACAAAGATGGCTGAAATTTCCCTGCCCCAGACCGGAAATTCTGAAATTGAGATGGTTCGCTCTCCCTTCTATGGTTAATTTTCCGGTGCCATCCATTTGCGATTGGATGCTTTGGGCCTGTACTCCGTTGATATCAAGCCTTCCAACGCCGGAGAGCCGGATACGAAGTTCATCGACAGGACTGCCCGACATATTGATGGAAATGTTTTCGGTCAGCGATGCGGTGATCCCCGTTAGTCTGGGCGTGACGATGGTCACCTGCAACTGCTGTTTTTGAATTGAAGCCTTTGGGGCCTGTATTCGCAATGCGTTGTTTATAACGCGCACCTTCACGGCGTCGACCACATTATCGTCGCCACTTAAAAGCACTTCGTAGTTGGCGCCCACTTGCAGGGTGATGTTCATTTTTCCCGACACAATTATTTGTTCAAACGGGGCAACCGTTCGCGTCTCCTGGCTGCGAATTCCAGAACCCACGGCATGACTGCACGATACAATCAATATTGAAATTGAGAACCAGACAATTGCAGGGACGCCACCCAATCTGTTGTTCATCATAATCTTCATTTTCCCCTCCTGCTTAAAGCGGTTGCGCATCTTGTCTGTTGAACAGCGCAATTCTCCAGAACTGTTACCCGGAAAATAAAAAAGGCGCCCCGGGGGTTGCCGGAGCGCCTTTATGAACAATCAGGGTCTTAATTCGACCAATGGGGACTACATCATACCGCCCATGCCGCCCATGCCGCCCATGCCGCCCATGCCGCCGCCGCCCATTGGACCATCATCGTCCTTTTTGGGGGCTTCAACAACAGCACATTCGGTGGTGAGCATCAATCCTGCCACGCTGATAGCGTTCTGCAGGGCTGAGCGAACGACCTTGGTGGGGTCAATGATACCTGCAGCGACCATGTCTTCGTATTTGTCAGCTGCTGCGTTGTATCCGAAGTTGTCTTTGCCTTCTTTTACTTTCTGTACCACAATGGAACCTTCCGCACCGGCGTTGGCGGAAATCTGACGCAGCGGCTCTTCGAGAGCGCGACGCACCAGAGCCACACCGGGTTCTTCCTCTTCAACCACACCGGATACTTTGTCGAGAGCTGAAATGGAACGCAGCAGCGCAACGCCACCACCCGCTACGATACCTTCTTCAACGGCAGCGCGAGTTGCGTTCAGAGCGTCTTCCACGCGGTCTTTTTTCTCTTTCATTTCGGTTTCGGTAGCAGCGCCCACTTTAATGACGGCAACACCGCCAACCAGTTTGGCCAAACGCTCCTGCAGTTTCTCACGATCGTAATCCGAAGTGGTTTCTTCAATCTGCTTGCGAATTTGAGCAACGCGGCCCGAAATGGCGTCTTTTGCACCGGCGCCATCAACGATGGTGGTGTTTTCTTTGTCCACCGTCACGCGTTTGGCGCGGCCCAGATCTTCCAAAGTAACTTTTTCAAGAGAGAGACCCACTTCTTCAGAAATAACTGTACCACCGGTGAGGATAGCGATGTCTTTTAGCATCTCTTTGCGGCGATCGCCAAATCCGGGGGCTTTTACCGCGCAGGCAGTGAACGTGCCACGGAGTTTGTTTACGACGAGAGTGGCCAGCGCTTCGCCTTCCACATCCTCAGCCAGAATCAACAGCGGTTTGCTCATGCGGGCAATCTGCTCCAGAACGGGCAGGAGGTCTTTCATGTTGGAAATTTTGCCTTCGTTAATCAGAATGAAAGGATCTTCCAGGTTGGTTTCCATGCGGTCTGCATCCGTTACAAAGTAAGGCGATAGATAGCCACGGTCAAACTGCATACCTTCAACGGTTTCCAGTGACGAATCCATGGATTTGGCTTCTTCCACGGTGATAACACCCTCTTTGCCCACTTTATCCATGGCTTCGGCGATCATGTTGCCGATGGTGGCATCGCCGTTGGCGGAGATGGTACCCACCTGACCGATTTCAGTTTGCGCTTTAACGGGTTTGGACAATTTGCCCAGGTTCTCCACAACTGCAGCGGACGCTTTGTCCATACCGCGTTTGATAGCCATGGGATTGTGCCCCGCAGTGACCAGTTTGGTACCTTCGCGGAAGAGCGCCTGGGCCAGAACGGTAGCCGTGGTTGTGCCGTCACCGGCCACATCGGATGTTTTGGAAGCCACTTCCTTTACCATCTGGGCGCCCAGATTTTCCACTTTGTCTTCCAGTTCGATTTCCTTGGCAACGGAAACGCCGTCTTTGGTCACGGAAGGACCGCCAAAGGATTTTTCGATAACCACGTTGCGACCTTTGGGGCCCAGTGTGGTTTTTACAGCGTTAGCAAGTTTGTTTACGCCTTTGAGCATTCTGCTTCTGGCATTTTCGCTAAAGTAAATATCTTTACTCATCGTAAAACTCCTGAAAATAAATTCTTAATGAAGTCCCTGCCGCTTTCTGTGAGATGGGCCGACTTCGGGTTCACGTTTCCTTAATTTATTTATTTTTCCACAACTGCGAGAATGTCATCTTCACGGAGAATAATCAGCTCTTCGCCATCGACTTTGATCTCCGTCCCCGCATATTTGCCAAAAAGAATGATGTCGTCTTTCTTGACATCCATACCAGTGGCTTTTCCTTCGTCACTCTTTTTCCCTGGACCAACTGCCAGTACTTTACCTTCGAGCGGTTTTTCCTTGGCGGAGTCGGGGATGATAATCCCACCAGCGGTTTTTTCCTCAGAGTCCAGTCGTTTAATAATTACGCGATCCTGTAGTGGCTTCAGTGCCATAGCATCCTCCATTTTCTAAACCATTTCGATAGGTTTGGTTATTGTTGACAGCCGATGCGAACCATACCATGGCGTCGGCGATGGTCATAGTAATCACCCAAAGGGGGTTGTCAATCCCAGGTGGTATAAAAAATAGTGTGCCGGTTGGTGAATGCATTTAATTAATGTTAGATGTGCTTCTAATATACGGTTTTATTTTATAATTAGCTGAAAAATGATTCGGAACACGGTGTGCGTGTGGCGATGGCGTTCCTGTTGTTTGATTTTAGTCTGGAAAAACTTGATTGATTGTCCTCGGAGTGGTAATAGAGCCGCCTTCGGCAATGTCGCCGAAAATACGCACGTCCTTTCTGATGCATTGCATCAGCCCATTTCGGGTGTTTTGCGTGAGGCAAAAATGTTTTGGGATAATGGACGGAGGTGGCCGCCCCATTGGTCGGTCAATCAACCCGGAGGAAATCATGTCAGAAGAAACAGCCGCAACGGCAAAAAAAGAACTTGTTAGCTTAAGAGAACTGCTTGAAGCCGGTGTTCATCTCGGACACCACACCAAACGTTGGAATCCCAAAATGGCGCAGTACATTTTTGGCTCCCGCAACAACGTTCATATCATCGACTTGAGAATTACACAGAAGTTGTTCAATCAGGCGTACGAGACCATCGAAAACGTGGTTGCGAAAGGCGGTCAGGTATTGTTCGTGGGAACCAAGCGTCAGGCCACCGAAGTGGTTGCAGAGGAAGCCGATCGTTGCGGCATGCATTACGTGACACACCGCTGGCTGGGTGGCACTCTGACCAACTTCGCCACTATTCGCAATACCGTTGACCGCATGAAAAATATTGAAGAAATGCACAAGGACGGCACCTTTGATGGCTTTGTTAAAAAAGAGCGTCTGAAAATCGACAAAGAGTATGTGAAGCTGGTGAAATTTGTGGGTGGTATCAAGGCTATGGAGGTCCTTCCTTCCGCTATTTTTATTGTAGACCCCCACAAGGAGTACAATGCGGTTGCGGAAGCCAAGCGAATCGGTATTCCCGTTGTGGCGCTGATTGACACCAACAGCGATCCGGATGAAATCGATTTGCCCATTCCCGGCAACGATGACGCCATCCGAACCATTAAGCTGATCACATCAAAAATGGCTGATGCAGTAAACGCCGGTGTAAAACGTCGTCGGGAAGGCGCCAAAGCCTCTGCCACTGCTGCACAGGGTGACGGCCCCAAAGTTGAAGTGTCCAGACGGCCACGCCCTGCAACCAGAAGTAAAGCCCCCGCATCCAATAAAGAGCAGGATGCAGAATAATTTTTTGTGAGATATTGCTGTGATCCTGTCGCAGCTATTTTGAAAGGATTTGAGCTATGGCAAAAATTACCATGGATATAATTAAAGAACTTCGTGAACGAACTGCCGCAGGAGTGGTTGATTGCAAAAAAATTCTCGCTGAAACCGACGGTGACATTGAGAAAGCCATTGAAGAGCTGCAAAAACGAGGTATCGCCAAAGCTGCCAAAAAACAGGGACGCATCGCGGCGGAAGGCAAAGTGGGCATGTTCGCAGAAGAGGGCGGCAAACTGGTCGCGCTGGCTGAAATAAACTGCGAAACAGACTTTGTTGCCAAAGGTGAGAAGTTTGAGGAATTGTACAACACCATCGCCAAACAGGTGGCTCAGATGAAAACCGGCGACGTGTCTGCGGTGCTCGCTGCCAATTATCTGGGCGATGAGAAAATTACGGTTGAGCAGGCCATTACCAATTTTACAGCCGCCACCGGAGAAAAAACCACATTGCGTCGCGTTGCCTGCTTCGAGACAGCCAATGGTTGTGTGGGAAGCTACAATCACGATGCCGGTCGTATTTGCGTGATGGTGGATGTGGCCACCAGCGACGCTTCGTTGGCCACCAGTGATGATTTTGTCGAGATGGCCAACGATGTGGCGATGCACATTGCCGCCATGAATCCGTCCTATGTTCGCGCAGAAGAAATTCCCGCTGCGGACGTGGAGAAACAAACGGAAATTTTCACCGCTCAAGTGATTGAGGAAGGCAAACCCGAAGCCATCGCCCCCAAAATTGTGGCAGGCAAAGTGGGTAAATGGAAAAAGGAAAACTGCCTGGTTGACCAGATCTTCGTCAAAGACAATGATCTGACTATCGCCAAGCTTCTTGCCAAATTTGGTGACGACGTAACCATTCGCAAGTTCGTCCGATACGAAGTGGGCGAGGGTATGCAAAAACGAGTCAACGATCTCGCCGCTGAAGTCGCGGAGATGATGTAATCCATCCATGTCCAAAGACTCGCTAAAGGTAGTCCTCAAGTTGTCTGGAGAGGTTCTGGCGGGAGATGCCGGCACTGGAATCGATGGCGCAACTCTCGATGCAACCGCACAGCAGTTGGTTAAAGCCCAGAAGGAAGGCGCCAGAGCGGCGTTGATTCTGGGCGGTGGCAACATCTTTCGAGGGTTGGGCGCTGCTGCGGAAGGTATGGACCGCGTCACGGGCGATGAAATGGGAATGCTGGCCACCGTGATAAACGGACTGGCACTTAAAGATGCCATTTTGCGTGCCGGGGGGCAGGTTCAGCTGTTCACCGCGCGACCGCTGGGACCTATTGGCAAACCCTATGTTCGGGACGATGTCAAACAATGTATGGATGCCGGCACATTGGTGATTTTGGCCGGTGGCACTGGGAATCCCTTTTTCTCAACAGATTCCGGCGCGGCCCTTCGTGCAGCGGAACTGGGATGCGATTTGTTTTTAAAAGGGACCAAGGTGGATGGCGTTTATGACAAAGACCCGGCCAGACATGCCGATGCCCTTCGATACGACACGTTGTCCTTTGACGAGATGATTGAGAAAAAGCTGGAGGTCATGGATTTGACGGCCGCCACGTTGCTGCTTCAGAATAACGTCAGTGCGCTGGTCTATAAAATGACTGAACCCAATGCCATCTACAATGCCGCTCTGGGCAAATCGGATGGCACTCGACTCCATCCATAACGCGTTTCGTTTCTTTTCACAGCTGATGTGATCGTGATTTTTGTGGTGTCCCGCAACTATTCCGGCGCTGCATTCAATGTGATGACGAAAACCGTACCGATACCCAGTTCACTCTCCACTTCAATGCCGCCATTGTGATTTTTCAGGATATTTCGAACAATAGATAGCCCCAGACCGGTGCCTTTGCCCACATCTTTAGTGGTGAAGAACGGTTCAAATACCCGGCGAAGGTGCTTCTTTTCAATGCCACATCCGGTATCGCGAACGGAAATAACAATCATGGCTTCCGGTGCACGGCGTGCCGATATAACAATCTGTCCGGTGTTTTCTCTCAGCGCGTGACAGGCGTTGGTCACAAGATTCACAAACACCTGTTCCATTTGCCCTTCGATTCCAAAAAAACCTGGAAGATTGTCTTCGCACTGAATGGTGACGTCGGCGTTGGTTTCCCGAATGACGTGTTCACAAAACGAAACGGAACGGCGAATAATTCTTTCCAGACTTAGAAAATCCGGGCTATCAGCGGATGGCCGGGCATACGCCACCAGATCCCTGGTAAAGGATTTGATTCTCTCTGCGCCATCGATGATGCTTTGCATCTTCTGGCGGTCGGATTCTTCTATTACGGGGGCCAGTTTGCGGGAGAGGTAATTGGCATAAACGGAGATGGAGGTCAGCGGGTTGTTCAGCTCATGGGCCACCCCGGCGGCCACCTGTCCAAGCGTGGCCAGTTTTTCCGAATGGATAACCTGCCGCTGAAGGTCTTTTACCATGGTTAAATCCTGCCCCACGAAAATAACTCCTTCAACCTGTCCCAGTGAATTATAAACCGGTGCGGAATTGAATGCGATGTGGGCCACCTCGTCGCTGTTGTCTTTAAAGGGAAATTTCATTTCGATGTTGGTTGCCGGTTCGCCATGTATCGCGCTGAGTATGAACGGCAGCAATCTGGCCCGGTTGGCTGAAGGGACCAACGCCAGGAATTCCATTCCCATGATCTCTTCGCGGGTAAGCCCTGTGAGCGTTTCAAATGTTTTATTCAGCAGATATATTTTGCCGTCACGATCCACCACCACCACGGGGGCATTGGCGTTGTCGAGCAGTTTTTTCCAGTAGTTTTTAAGCACGAGCGTGTCGCTCATGAGTTTGGTGTTTCGAAGCGATGCCACCAGAAGATGAACGAACGGTAAAGATGCATTTCGATAGACTTCGAGTTTGTCGGTGGCTTCCCTAAGTTCCAGATTCATCATTCCGTAAAGATTTTTTCTGTCACAGAGCAGCAAACCGAATCCCGCAGCGCCTTCTTCAAAAATTGGGACATACGCGTCGTGCTGAGTGATGTCCGCCTGCGATAGAACCAGATCTCGTTCTCCATCTTTCAGTGTGAATCCTTCCAGCGCCCGAGACGTAATGCGAAAGTGCTCCCGCTCAGACGCCTTGAGGCGACCGTTGGCGTAAACCAAATCAAAATGGTGGCTTTCCTCTTTCAGTAGACGAAAGCTGAGCAGACACTCGGGAAACAGTTTTTCGAACGTGTTTGCAAATAATTGCAGTAACTCGTCCTTGGCCATTGTAACGTGAATTTCCTGAGAGACAGCAACAAGGGACTGGATAAACAGAGGGCTGGTGGATAGAGAATTGATCATCAGGAATCCTCAGGGGCGTCGTTGGAACCACTGGACCGCTCGAGATCGATGATTTTCGAACGCCCCACATAATCTTTGGTGGTGTATTCGGTTAATTTGCTCAATTTTCGGACGATTGCAGTCATGCGATCCACTTCCTGCTCCATGGCATTCAACAGTCGTGTCGTATGACCCTCGGAATCGCTCAGCACCCTTTTGAACATGGCAAGGCTGGTGAGTACTGCCGTCAGCGGCTGGTTCAGTTCGTGTGCAGCGGCTCCCGCAACTTCCATAATCGCGGTTTGCTTTTCGGATTTTATTAATTGCTCCTGAGCTTCCACCAACTGTTTTGCCGTCATGCGTTCTTCGGTGACATCACGCATGGTCAGCAGTGTCATGCCCTCGGAACCGAGCAGTGCCGCAGAAGTGGACACTATTTTTTTGGCAGATTCGGTATCCGTTGGGGCGAAAATCTGAAGGTCGATGGATATGCGTCGTCCACGTTCGCTTTGCTCAATCAGAGATTCAAACTGGGAAATTTGATCCTGAGGCAGCAGGTTGAAAAACGGAACCCCTTTTATCTCGGACACCTGATGCCCCAAAATGGCGGCGCCTTCGGGATTAATGAAGACCACCACTCCGGAATCGCTGAGGACCACCATGCCGTCCACGGCGCCATTGAAAAAATCCTCGTAGGGTTGCAACGCGGCCAAACGGTTTTGCGCCTCGTTTTGAACGCGTTTGATTTGCTGGTCCTTTTTATGCAGAGATTCGGTGATTTCGTGATTTCTAAGGGCGATTGCCGTGGCGTTGGCCACAGTTTGACAAAACACCAGCTCCCGCTGATGAAACATCTCACGTTTGTCTGAATACCGAAGGAAGATGACGCCAAGAACGTTGTCTTCTTCAACAATGGGAAACAGAGCGATGGATTTAACGCTAACGCTGCGTAACTTGGGCAATACGCTGTGCAGCACCTTGGAATCGGTTACGTCGGAGACGATCAGTGGGCTGGCAGTTTCCACAACACTTTTGATTTCGGGATATCCATCCAGATTGATAATTAAATCCTGAATTTCAGCATCATCGCTGGAGGCAATCACCAGTCCCAGGTCGCCCTCCGGCCGGACCAGTACCACTGAACCTCTGTCCGCATGCAATTCCGCAGACAAAATGGAGATCATGTCGTACAGGCTATCGAGCAGATCTCCGGTCCCAACCAGCTTGGATGTGATCTCGATGAGCATCCACGAATCGCGAACCTTAAAGGCCAGTTGTTCAGCGGTGGAGATGCGTTTGGCCTGGGCGCCCACTCGCGCCAGCAGACTGAATACAGTAAAGGGGGACACCAGCACATCGTCAACTGAGGCATTCATGAGTTGACCCACCAAATCTGTATAGCCGTCGATGATGGCGATAATGCCAACCTGCCTGGACTCATTTTCGCGCAGCGCCTGGCAGAGTGCGAGCACTTTTTCAACGTTTAGTTGCGTATCAATCAGAAACAGCCGGCTGAGGCCGGTTTCCACTGCCTGAATGGCTTCTTCTTCTGTAGAAATCAGCACCAGAGAACAATCCGCTTGTTGTAACCCCTCTTTAATTTTCTGGTGTAACTGAATATCTGCGGTCGCGAGTGCGATAGTTTGCGGCTGAATCATGTAATGCACTATATCTGTTAATCGCCAAAAGCTCAATCAAAGACAATTTGATAATGGCCGTAAGTGCACATTCCATACGAATTGGGTTTCAAGAGTCGCCTGTTGATGGATGTGTCTCATATCCCATGGATTGTTTCAATGCAGATGAGACAGTTCACAATATTGTAATACAAACCCGGTGATGATTCTTCGGGGGAGGATGCAGAGACATCACTGGGCGGATATTTGCGGGCAACTCATTTCGACGGCGAAATCATAATTCGATGGTATAGTACTTGCTAATTCCTCGTTTCGTAATCAATGGATACATAGCTCGCTGTTTGAGCGGGTTGAGTTCGAATGAAAGGATTGGGAATGTCACGAATTGCGAATAATATTACTGAGCTAATTGGGGGGACGCCCCTGGTAAAATTAAATCGTATGGCGCCGGCGGATGCCACGGTGCTGGTCAAGCTGGAGTCGTTCAATCCACTGTCCAGTGTGAAGGATCGTATTGCCGCCAATATGGTGGCGGCTGCGGAAGCGGCTGGCAAGATAAACAGTGACACCACTCTGGTTGAACCCACCAGTGGCAATACCGGAATCGGGTTGGCGTTTGTGTGCGCCGCCCGCGGGTATAAACTGGTTCTAACCATGCCGGATACGATGAGTGTCGAACGTCGAAAAATGCTGGCGGCGCTTGGCGCCAAACTGGTGTTGACGCCAGGCAATGAAGGGATGAAAGGAGCTATCTCCCGCGCCGACCAAATAATGGCCGAGAACGAAAATCATCTGATACTGGGGCAGTTTTCCAATCCGGCCAATCCGCAAATCCATCGAGAAACGACGGCGGTTGAAATCTGGGACGACACGGATGGTGCGGTGGACATTTTCGTGGCGGGTGTTGGTACCGGTGGCACCATAACCGGTGTAGGGGAGGTTCTCAAGAAACGCAAAGCCGGCGTGAAAATCGTAGCCGTTGAACCGATGGACTCGCCTGTTATTTCGGGTGGCGCCCCTGGATCCCATAAAATCCAGGGAATTGGTGCCGGGTTCATTCCCGAAAACCTGAATCTGGCCATTGTCGATGAAGTGATTAAAGTCGACCATGCGGATGCCGGAAAGACGGCCCGTGAGCTTGGCCAGACAGAGGGTATCCTGGGGGGGATTTCTTCGGGGGCAAATGTCTATGCGGCCCTGCAGCTGGCCAAACGACCTGAAAACATAGGAAAAACAATTGTGACTGTGGTATGTGACACGGGCGAACGGTATTTGAGCACATGGCTTTTTGAACAATAACGGTTAATTCCCAGCAGGAGTGACGCATATGACTGATCGCAAACGACACCAACACAGCTGCTGCACCGCACCACCACCGCAGCAACCGAATGCAGATGAGAACAGAATTCAGCTGGCTGAAATAGTTAATGAACTTTGCAGTCACTGCGGGGACTCGAGATTGAACGGTTTTTCCAGTCCCAAGCCCATGCCGCTGCCCAAACGGGACAAGATTGTTCAGATTGTGGAAGAACTTCGCAGCGTCCTTTTTCCCGGGTACTTTGGCACATCCAACATTAACGTGGAGAACATGCGTTTCCATGTGGGCTCCGCTCTTGATCATCTTTTAAGGACGTTTGCCGAACAGGTTCGACGAGGATTGTGTTTCAGGTGTCCGCAGGTGAATGCGGGCGACGCCAAATGTTTCGACTGCGAGCAGAGGGCTGTGCGGATTACCAATCAGTTTACGGCTCAATTGCCCAATATCCAGCGCATGCTTGCAGCGGATGTACAAGCGGCCTTTGAAGGAGACCCGGCGGCAAATACGCCGGATGAAGCGATTTTCTGTTACCCGGGAATTCTGGCGATTACCAATTACCGGCTTGCCCATGAGCTTTACAAACTGGATGTGCCGGTGATTCCCCGCATTATCACCGAGCACGCTCACAGTATCACCGGGATTGATATTCATCCTGGGGCGCAAATTGGCGAAGGTTTTTTTATTGACCACGGTACCGGTGTGGTGGTGGGAGAAACCTGTATATTCGGCAAACACGTGAAGTTGTACCAGGGCGTTACACTTGGGGCCAAAAGCTTCCCCAAAGACGTGGATGGCAATCCGGTGAAAGGCATACCACGCCATCCGATTCTGGAAGACGATGTGACAATATACTCAAACGCCACTATTTTAGGACGGGTGCGCATTGGTCAAGGATCGGTCATTGGCGGCAACGTTTGGCTGACCCATGGTGTGCCACCCTACAGCACTGTGACTCAGGCGCGATTGCGTGAAGACGCCTGGAGCGACGGCGGCGGCATCTAGATGCAAAATGGGGATTGCGGATTGATAGCTACTGTCTGGAAAGAAGGGGCATGATGCCCGAGATACTCATTTCTGTTTTTGTCGAATCATTTACCTTGTTTGCAATGATGGCGCCCTATCTGCTACTCGGTGTCGTGGCAGCTGGCGCAATGCATGTGCTGTTGCCTGTTGATTTCGTGTCGAAGCGATTGGGGCAAAAGAGTGTTGGCGTGGTTTTTAAGGCGGGCGCGCTGGGCGTCCCCATTCCGCTTTGTTCCTGTGGTGTGGTCCCGGTCGCCGCATCGCTGCGTAACAATGGCGCCAGCAAAGGCGCAACGGTCAGTTTTCTGGTAACGACACCCACCTCCGGTGTGGATTCCATGTTTGCCACCTGGTCGCTGCTGGGGTGGCCGCTGATGGTGTTGCGGGTGTCCGCATCGTTTATTCTGGGAATTGTAGCCGGCGTTTTGACAAATTTTGCAGACCATGACGCTGCGGCGCCTGTGCCTGTCAAACAGGAACGCGCCAGAACTGATAAGGTATCTCCGGTCACCAGCGCCATCCGGTATGCGTTTACAGAATTATACGAAGGCATCTCCAGACCATTGCTGGTGGGTACCCTGCTTGGAGGAATTATAACTGCGCTGATGCCGGCCGACTTGCTTTCCCAAACTGTGGGGACCGGCGCACTGTCCTATCTGGTGATGCTGGTTGTGGGAATTCCGCTCTACGTCTGTGCCAGTGGTTCGATACCATTGGCTGCGGCGCTACTGGCCAAGGGAATCAGCCCCGGAGCGGCGCTGATATTCCTTATTGCCGGGCCGGCCACCAATGCGGCAACGGTCACGATCATTTCGAACATGCTGGGCAAAAAAACGCTGCTTATTTATCTGGCCGTGCTGACGCTGGGCACACTGGGAATGGGAGTGGCGACGGATTGGGTGTTCACTGCCGCCCAATTTTCGTCACCGGTAATCGAGCACGCGCATGAGCATGGCGAAGTTGCATTTGACTGGTATGAGATTGTGTCTGCGACCGGTTTGCTGGCGCTGTCGTTTTATTATCTTTTGCAGCCGATTGTTCGTAAACTGAAAACCCGAAAAGGAACGAATATGATTGAACTCACCGTAAACGATATGACCTGTGGTCACTGTGCGAAAAACGTTGAGAATGCCGTGTGCCAACTGGATGGAGTCAAATCTGTAACGGCCAATCCCGACAATAAAAAAGTGCTCATCGATGCGGATGAGACCCAGCTGTCAGCGCTAAAAGAAGCCATCACCAAAGCGGGATACACTCCACAGTAACACCACAGCCTACCCACGATTTTGGGGGACGAAAAGCCAAACAGGTTCAAGGGGAAGCCGTTGCTTCCGGACTGGGTATGGATTTGGGCAGTGCTCGAATCAGCGTGAGGAGATGGGGATGTACTGTTTCATGGTGGTCACATTTTTATATGCCGGACGCATGATTCGTTTTTGAACAAGGATTTCTTCGATGCGGTGGGATACCCATCCGGCCATTCTCGCCATGGCAAACAATGGCGTATAGACTTCTCTGGGAATATCCATGCAGTCGTACACAAATCCGCTGTAAAAATCCACGTTGGGCGCCACCACCTTGCCGCCTCCCTTGAATTCGGCAAATGCTTCGGGTACAACAGCTTCGAGTGCGGCGTAAAGTGCGAATTCGTCGTTGCGCTTTTTCTCCTGAGCCAGTTGTTGGGCGTATTTTTTTAAGATTTTCGCTCTAGGATCGCTCAATGTGTAAACGGCGTGTCCGAAGCCGTACACTTTACCGGAGCCATTGCCGGCTTCTCCATTGAGTATTTCCAGAATATAGGCGCGCAGTTGCTCTTTGTCGGTCCAGTCTTTTACGTTGGCTTTAATGTCGTCCATCATCTTCATGACAAACAGGTTGGCGCCGCCGTGCAACGGACCTTTTAAGGAGCCGAGTGACGCGGCAATGGCAGAGTAGGTATCGGTACCGCTGGACGTCACCACACGGGCTGCAAATGTGGAGTTGTTACCACCACCGTGGTCCGCATGAAGAACCAGCGCCGTATCCAGCACTGTGGCCTCGGTTTCCGTAAACTCGCCATTGTCGCGAATGAGACTGAGAAAGTTTTCGGCGGTGGTGTATTCCGGGTTGGATTTGTGAATGATCAGGCTCTTGCGTTTGAAGGCCTCCAGATATACCCGGTATGCATACGCCACAATGCTGGGCACTTTCGCCACCAAATCCACCGACTGACGCAACAGATTGTCCAAGGAGATGTCGTCGGGGTTTTTGTCCGACGAATACAAAGTGAGCACGGAACGGGCAAGTGCATTCATAATATCGGGTGTGCGGAAAGTGGAAAGTTGATCACGAACAAAGTTCTTAGGCAGTTCGCGGTGACTGGCCAGTAGTTTCTGGAAAAATGTGAGCTCTTCATTGTTGGGCAGCTTACCGGCCAGAAGCAGATAGGCGGTTTCTTCGAACATGGCGTGTTTGCCCTGAAGCGGCGCATCGGAGTTTACCAAATCGTTTACATCGTATCCGCGGTAGAACAGTCGACCTTCAACCGGGACCACTTCCTCGTCGTACTTGGTATAGCCCATTACACTGGAGATTTCGGTTAATCCTACCAGTACACCACTGCCATCTTCATTTCTTAATCCGCGTTTTACATTAAATTTTTTAAACATATCGTTGGAAATCGAGTCGTTTTCAGCAACTTCCCGACTGAGTGTTTCAAAAAATTTTTCCATAGTTGTTCCTCCATGTGCACAGGGCCTATGTCCATTACGATAGGTGTTGTTATATGAGTAACTTAATCTAACCAGCGCAGCTTAATGCAGAATGCCGGTAGGGATGTGATGATTTTTTTGCATAAATCAGCAACTTACTCTCATTTACACCATTTTTTTGATTTTGGGGAGGGGGGGATGCGTTTTTTTTTTGTTTCGTAACGAAACTGTGCTTATTTTGCGATATTTCGAAGAGGTTGATTCGGGGAAGTCCTTTGTTGGACGGCTCCACAGGGCCGCACACTCTTTCTGGACTTAAATGGCGCCAGCTTTGGGGATGAACGTTGACGGCGTCCCGGAGTGAGTCAGGGTGAGTCGGTGCATGGCGCGTGTACATGCTACATACAACAGGTTTTTCTCCATTTCGTTGACATAGTTCTGGTGCGTCACTTCGGGAATCACGACATGATCAAATTCCAGCCCCTTTGAAAGGTGAGCGGTGCAAATCGTGATTCCGTCTTCGAATGCCGTACTCTGAGCAGTCAGCAAGTGGGCATCCGGATGATGGCGAATGATGGCTGTATGGAGTGTCTCCGTCTGCTTTTGGGATCTGCAGATGATGCCCAGCGTGCGATGCGGTCCCTGGGTGAATCGCTCCAGTTCCAACAGGAGATGCGCGCGTTCCGCCTTTGGGGTTTTGCAGGGTATCACCTGTGGGGCCGAACCGTGTCGCATTACGGGTATCAGATTGGTATTCGGTGAAATGGCGTTGGCAAATTGAGTGATTTCATAGCTGGAGCGATAGCTTTTATGCAACTGTACAGATTCCGCCTGCGGGAACACTGTGCCAATAGTTTCTGCTCTGGAGGAACTGTACGGATTGACGGATTGAAACGCGTCCCCAAGAATTGTTTTTTCACAGTCAAAAAGGCTCGACAAAACAGCATACTGAATCGGGGTGTAGTCCTGCATTTCGTCCACCAGCAGATGCTTGACATCCGTGTATGGGGAGTCAACGCCTTCCAGGTGCATTTTCAGATAAATGAGTGGGAAAACGTCTGTGTATTCCAGTCGGCCCCCGGATGCCGGTTTAAACAGATGCGGCTTTTCCATCCATGCAAACAGGTCTTTGTAAAATGCCCTCAGCGTGGATTTTTTTGTCATCTGTCCAATGGCGCGTTTCAATTCCGCACGTTCGGAGGTGGCCAGTTCGACCCGGTAGTTGACCCATATTTCGTGTTTCACCTTTTCGGCAGTCCATTTGATTCGTTTGGTCAAAGGCAGGTCCGCGCGTTTGTTGAATGCAAGCTCCACCACCCCTGCGGGTACGGAATAGTTGCCAATAAATATATCGGTGGGCGTGAACCGGGTGGCCTTTATGTGGCCAATGTACGCATCCAGCTGTTTCATGAATTCAACAGTGGATTTAACAGCGATGCGGTCGCGCATGGCGTCGTCGCCTTTTTCCAGCAGCAGGTTGGTCTGTTCAACGAAGCTCTGAAACCGTACCTTTCGCTCCAACAGCTCATCCGCCAGCTGTTCCATACCCAGTTCGGGGATCTGTTCTTCGCCCAGCTCGGGCAGCACGTTGGAAATGAAGTCGCCAAACACTTTGTTTGGAGAAATAATGAGAATATCTCGTGCGGTCAGCGTATCTTTGTGCCGATAGAGCAAAAAAGCGATGCGATGCAGGGCAATGGAGGTTTTGCCTGACCCGGCGACCCCCTGGATAATGAGCACAGGGGCGTCTTCATTGCGAATAATGGCATTCTGATCCCGTTGGATGGTGGCCACAATGTTCTTCATGCGGTCATCCGACGTGCGGCTGAGTTCTTCCTGGAGCACATCGTCCATAATGTTCAGGCCGCTTTCCAGCACAAATTCCATTTGACCATTGCGAATACGAAACTGGCGTTTGAGCTCCAGTTCACCTTCCACAATGCCCATGGGGGAGTTGTATTTCGCAGGGCCCAGTTCGTAGTCGTAAAACATCGTGGATACGGGCGCGCGCCAGTCGTAGATAAGATTTTCGCGGGTCTTTGCGTCCTGAAACGTATGAATTCCCACGTAGATTTTCAAAGGAACGCTTTGGTTTTGGTTTTTTCGGAAATCGATGCGACCAAACCAGGGGGATTGTATCAATTTGGCGATTCGCGCCATGCTCCCCTTTGCCACTTCGCCACTTTGCACAATCTGCTGGGCCGCCAGCCGGGTGGAGACTTTCTCCGCGTGATCCATGTCGCTGCGATTTTCCCACAAATAGGTTTTCTGGTCTTTGGCTTCCCTTGCATATCGCTGTGCGCGGTCGCTTAGCGCCTCATATGCCAGTCTCAATTTCTGCTGCACTGCTTTAAGCTGTCCCTGTTCTTCTGCGTGCGTTCTGGTATTCTTCATGCTTCTCTTCCGAATGTCGTTTATGCCCCGCGCTCCAATGATCGCGCACCGCAAAATACAGTTGGGTGAAACAGCGCGTCAACCGTCGAATTGGATTATCTTTTTTTCTGGCACACATATTTCGAGCGCAGTCTGCCACATCAGACTTATGTGCTTGAATTTGCGTATGTTGTTATCGGGTGTCCCTTTTTAAACAGCAACCAGTTTCGTTTCAATTGTCTTTTAATGGGAGTTTTTCGGGAAAGATGATTTCAAAGCCCCTTTCGGAAATGCGGCTGTAGACAGGCTTCATGGCCTTGTTCATGGTTTTGGGACAACTGAAACGCCCGCTGTGGGATCAGTCGCTTTTGGACCCGAATTGGGTCTTTCACAACAATGATGTTGTCTGTTGGAATCGCCGGTTTTTTTTAAAGTTGTTCAATCCCCGACCTTTGGCGTATTGAGTCGATGGCGCGTGAAAAAACAGGGGATACTCTTTGATTCCATTGATCGGATGCAAAAACCAGAATGTGGAAAACGTTTCCATAATAAAGTGGCCATAACGATAGTAAAAATTACCCAGATATATCCCCTTCTCAGACACCGTTCCAAGGCGGACGATGAGACGTGATCGCCATTAACAATCGGTTTTTAATGGTGAAACGGTAGTGGCGGCGGTGACACGCATGTGTGCCGGAGTGCGCTATTTTGCAATTGATATATGGATTTTTCAGGTGGGCGTCTTATACTGGTATCTTGATGCTAGATAATATTGCCACGCTTTTAAAAGGATTGGTATAATCCGAAATAATTTTTTTTTATCGAATGTCAGAAAAGGGAATTGAATCATGCAAGGGATGAAAGTAAAAACAGAAGAGAATCTTCATAGAGCGTTTGTTGGAGAAGCCACCGCCGCCCTGCGCCTCAAGGGGTATGCGGAAAAAGCCGACAAAGAAGGGTATCCGCAAATGGCGCGCCTGTTTCGGGCCATCAGTGCTGCAGAGGAAATTCACGCCTTGAAGCACCTGCGTATTCTTAAGATTATTAAATCCACACAGGAAAATCTGCAGGACAGTTTTGAAAGCGAAACTAAAATCAGCGAGGGCATCTATCCCGAGCTCATTAAGGTGGCAATTGCGGAAGGACATAAAGCCGCTGAAATCAGTTTTTCACAGGCCAGAGACGCCGAGGAAGTGCATGGCAAGCTGTACAAAAATGCCATCGAACACATGCTCGACGATACAGAGTCCGATTATTACGTGTGTTCCGTATGTGGCTATGTTCATGTGGGCAAGCCTAAAGAGGATTGTCCCGTGTGCAACGTATCGCCCGACAGATTCCTGCTTATCAGTTGAGCCGCGTTTTTTCGATTATGCAACATATATCCAATATTGATGAAATCATGCAATATCGCCATTGATAGAAATATTCGCAATGCTTAATAATCGGTCGTTCCCCGCTGGGGGAGCGGGGAATCATCCCCTAAGTCGTTTCATAGAGAGGAGAACACGGTGACGGCGAATCTGACGGCTTCAGATAACGGCGTTTAAACGGTCACGGCCAAAGCAGTGGACATTGCCGGCAATGAAGGGGAGGGCAGTGAAAGAGTTCTGGTGGCGATTGATAACCGTTTCTTTGGGAGGGCCACTGCGGGTGAGAATACGTATATTAATGTATTGAATAACCTTAAATCAGATCACGCCCGAGAACACGGGCAAATGGGACAGTATCGAGAGCACCCGAGACGAAATGGATTGGACTCTGCTGGATTTGGCCTACAACACCGCCAAAGAAAACGGTTTGCCTTTTAAATTTCACACGTTTGTCTGGGGCAACCAGTCTCCGGCCTGGCTGGCCACGCTGAGTGCTGACGAGCAACAGGTAGAGTTGGAAGAGTTTATGACGGCTGTGGCCGAGCGTTACTCCGACATTGCCATCATTGATGTGGTGAACGAACCTTTGCATGCACCGCCCGTTTACAAAGAAGCACTCGGCGGTGATGGCGCCACTGGCTGGGACAGGTTACTGTGGCCAGCGGCATATGGGTGAAAATCGCGGGAACCGTGGAACTCCCCGATTGCGTTGTTGAATCGGTTCAGCTGTATGCCGACATCCGTCGAAGCGTGCAGAGCAAGCGAAGGTGGGCTCCGCAATATTTTCTTAAAGCAGCAAATACCGAAATAATGCGTCGATGACCGGGACTGAGCGCCGTGAACGATAGCGATCGAGTGGCGCCGGAACGACAGGGGTGCATTCATTGAAATCGCCCCGGATGCGGTCACGAACGGCAATGCCATAGTCGGCGCATTGAATGAAAAATTCGTTTTCCAAATCGGCTCTGGCCGACCGCAGCGTGAGGTTGTAGGAACCCATAGCCACATAGTAACCGTCCATTACCAGAATTTTTGAATGCATGATGGCGCGGTTGAAACCGTGCAGTTGTACGCCAGCCTCTGTCAGTTCGGGGTAGTAGCGATCGCACTCTGTTCCCAGTACTTTGGTGTCATAGTGATGAGGGACCACCATTTGAAACTCGGGTACGTTTGCGGCCAGACCGGCCCAGTATTCCAGCAGGGATGCGTCGGCCGGATAGCAGTGCTCCACGTAAAAATTTTTTGTAGCCATCCTGGGCAACTGCAGCAGGCGTTCCTTTATAGGATTTTTTCCTTCGGACACCGGGCGAACATCAAACCCAAAGAATGTGGCAAGAAATCCTTTCCAGTTTTTTGCGATGGGCAGTTTGACACCGCCGGGGATGGTAGCCTCGATGGCGACTGCCGCGTTGCCCACGCGTTTGGCTGGTGGATTGTAAAACGAATCGGTATAGTCGTACATGTCGCCACCGCTCAACATCCAGCGCTGGGCGAACATTTGGTTGAGCTGGCGGACAGCGCCCCCTTCCAGAATGGCCGAGTTATCGTGCCACTGCCAGTTGCGCCAGTTCACATTGGGATCCTCATGCAGCTCGTTTTCATAAAAATAGCTGTCCGCCAGATTCTGACTCCCGATAAACGCCCGGTCCCCATCCACAATGACCATTTTCCGGTGGTCCACATTGGAAAAACCAAACGTGCATTCCCGGTCGATCATGGCCTGCTCCTGCGCCCAGTCATCGGGAATACCGCGACTTTTGAGCCACTGAAAATAGGCTTTCTCGTTCTTGACGCCCTGCGCCCGCAAATCCCGTCGCCGCCAGTGGCGACCGATGGGAACGTTATTAATGAAAGGAACGTTGTTTTCTTTTAGTTCGGCAATGATTTTTTTGCGCACGTACATGTCGTTGAACAGCCACGAACGCAGTTCTGAAAAGCGGCTGACAAAACCGGTTCCGGAGGGAGAGCCGGATATGACAAATCCGGTGGCGCAGAACATGATGCGGACTTTAACGCCCTCTTTCACTTTGCGCGCCAGCAATCGGGCCAGCTTCAGCCCCGCCTGTCCCCCGACGATATATGTGGAAATATGAATGTATTTTTGGGCACTTTCGAGAATTTCAAAGAACGCTTCGTTGGCTTGTGGACCGCCCCAGACCGGTCTTACACGGTTGCCATAACGCTCCAGGTTACTCAGTCTCAAAATAATATCTTCAAATTGGGACACCCCAAAATCTGAAACATCGAGTAACTGCCCGAGGCTGTTGAAGCGGCCTTCCTGCCCGCGACGTTCCAGCAACGCGTTTCGCGTCCGGGGGGCGATTTCGTAAGGATCCTCAGTTCCTTCTCCCCATCCAGGGATGTATGTTCGGTCATTGATGCATCCCACGGGGGGCAGATTGAGATAGGCCATCAAAGCCTGTGTCATTTCCGGGGTGAGGTGCTGGAGGTGTTCGGGACCAAGAGGATTACGTGTGTTGTGTATCATGTTCCATATGTGCTTTCAGCCGGTTTCAGTCCAGGCCGGGCGAATATAATTCCTCCATGGCAGGATTGCAACCGCGATATGTATTGTGACACGGCGGAACATCGGTAGTTGAATTGTTCAATTGTGTATCAACTGGCGCGTTTTTGTACATTATTGTATGTTGCACGGCAGGGAAACGGGCTGTTTTTGATGGCATTAAAAATGCAAAAAAGACGGCACGTAGGACGGCATTTCATTTTAGTACACATGGCAGGGACGATTTATGGCAAAAAGAAAACGAACTCATTTTCAGTTGCTTTGCGACATCGGCGAATTGGCGCATCTGTTGTCGGATACAGCCGATATTGGCATGTTTCTCGAACAGTCCGTTGATTTGGTCGCTCGACATCTACAGGCGGATGTCTGTTCGATCTATTTGTTTGATGATCGGGAAGATGCATTGGTGTTGAAGGCCACCCACGGATTGAATCGCAACGCGGTGGACGTGGTGAAGCTGAAAAGCGGTGAAGGTCTGGTGGGCATATCATTTGAGGTGTTCGCGGTCATCAATGACGGTAACGCGCAGGAAAATCCCAATTTCAAGTATTTTGCAGAGGCAGATGAAGACAAGTTCCACTCGTTCATTTGTGTGCCCATTCGGCGCGGTGTGGAGAAAATCGGTGCACTGGTGGTTCAACACAGCGAACGCAACTGGTTCGGCGATGACGATGTTCGAGCCCTGAAGGCCGCCGCATCCCAGTTGGCAGGGTCCCTGGAGGATGTTCGCGTGCTGATGGAAGTGGGGCAGGCGGGAAATTTGCCCGTGGCAGAACCGGAAATCGAAGAGACACCGCTTACAGCCGGCAGCCTGATAAAGGGCACAAGTGGCGCGGCGGGATATGCCTACGGTGATGCGTTTGTGATGCAGAAGGCGCGCAGTGTGCTTCTTCGGCGGCGCATCGAATCTCAAAAAGAATGTACCAGGGCCGATTTTGAGAGCGCGTTGGAAATGACTACCCGGGAGTTGCAGTCGCTGCAGGAGGGCTTTGCCAGGCGGTTGCCGGAAAGCGCTTCGCTGATATTCACGGCCCACTTTCTGATACTGAAGGATCACAGCTTTACCGGTCGCATGGCGACACTGATAGATGAAGGCACGGCGCCTGTGGACGCCGTAAAAACCGTGGCGCTGGACTATATTGCGCTGTTCCTTGAAAGTCCCCATGTGTACATGCAGGAGAAGGCACTGGATGTGGAGGATTTGGCGCTGCGCATTCTTTCGCACATGCTGGACGAAAAGGCGGATGAAATTCGCCCCCAGAAGATTTTTATCGCTTCGGAGCTGTTTCCCTCTGACGTATTGAAACTCGCATCCGGCGAAGTGCCGGGAATTGTGCTGGTGGGTGGTGGCATCGCCTCCCATGTGGCCATTTTATGCCGTTCGCTGCAGATTCCCCTGATTATTTCGGATGAAGCCCGACTTTTGGAGTTGAAGCCCAAAACGAGTTTGCTGATGGATGCGGATGTGGGGAATATCTACGTGAATCCAGCTGCTGAGACGGTGGCGATTTTTGAGCAGAAGCAGCGCGCCCACCAGAGTGTCAGTGCCAAAGGGGCCTGGATGGGTGAAGCGACATTTACGGCAGATGGCAAAAAAGTCACGTTGATGGCAAATATCAATCTGTTGAGCGAAATTTCGCTGGCGACTACTCTCAAGGCCGAAGGCATAGGATTGTATCGAACGGAGTTTCCGTTTCTTATTCGAAGTACATTTCCATCGGAAGCGGAGCAGTACGTGATTTACAAGCGGTTGTTTGACAGCATGCCGCACCGGACGGTGACCATTCGCACCCTGGATGCGGGAGGCGACAAAGCTCTGGCGTATTCCAATGTTCAGGCCGAGGAAAATCCGGAGCTGGGGCTTCGATCGATTCGATTTTTGCTTCGACATCGGGAGGTGTTTGAAAACCAGGTGCGTGCCATATTGCGCGCAGCCGCAGGTGCAAAAGACGCACGACTCATGTTTCCGCTGATATCGTCTGTTGATGAGTTTCGCGCCGCCAAAAAAGTGGTCACTGACTGCATGGCGGCTCTTTTTACCGAAGGCTCGGAATATAATAGTGGATTGAAAATCGGCATGATGGTGGAGTTGCCGGCGGTGCTTGAAATTCTGGATGTTTTTGCCAGGGAAGTGGATTTTTTCTCCGTGGGCACCAACGATTTTGTGCAATACATGCTGGCTGCCGATCGCACCAGCAAGTTGGTGGCCGACTATTACAACATGCATCATCCCGCGGTATTAAGGGGATTGGCGAATATTGCACGAACTGCCAACGCTGCCAATGTACCCGTCTCCATTTGCGGGGAGATGGGGCGTCATGTGGCGTATCTGCCATTTCTCATTGGTATTGGCATCCGGCAGTTGAGTGTGGACCCGCAATTTTTGCCCGATGTTCAAAAGACCATTGGTCATATTAATTTTAAGGAAGCGGAAATTCACGCCAAACGACTGTTGGAAATGGGGGCCATTAGCGACATTTCCAGGGAGATTGATACTTTTTCCGCGTTGTTGCGAACCGCGATTGAAGCCGCGTGAGGGATTGACTTTCATCGGTAAGACCCGTATTAGCTCCACATGTTTTTGGGTGCGCGCAAAATGGGACAACTGGGCGTATGGATTCTTCTCTTATTCTGGAGTGGATGCGCAACCCATTCGTTTGTGCAATTTAAAAAGCAGATAGTCTCTCGCACAAATGAGGTGATTGTCACGTTTTACGATTCCAAATACATGAATGGTCAAACCATCCGCAAACTGACCGAGTATCGGGTAGATAATCAGCAGGAGGTCGGCCGTTTCCGAAAATTTATTCGGCGACTGAAATTGAGGCAAGAGGACTGTCGCCGTGATGGTCGCATGACGTTTGTGGGCAAAGATGGTGTGGTGCAACAAATGTCGTTTAACCTGGACAACCGCTGCGTGGCGCTGGATGGGGATTTGGCGCAGGACGACAGTAAAACGCGGCGGCACAGATTGTCGCTTCGCGGCGCATCGTGGCTTCAATCGCTAAAGGCGCCCATTGGATTGGGAGAGGAAAAATGACACGCCCATTGTCTCCCCCAAAAAAATGCGCGCTGGTGCTGGATATTCTGGATGGTGAAATCACCGTTGAGGAATCCGTCCGATTTGCAAATCAGCGTGCAGGATGCACCTTTTAAATCGCCAAAAATTGACTGTTCAGCTTACGATTTAACTGTTTTAACCCACAGATTCTTCTGAAGACCCGATAAATGAATTTAAGCCAGGATTTGAGACATCATTTCGGCCAGGTTTTGTTTGCGAAATGGCTTCTGAAGAAAGCCGGCAGCGCCTTCAGTGATCAATTCATTGGCCAGTGCATCTTCGCTGTATCCCGAAGCCAGTACCACTCGCACGCTGGGATTGATTTCCTTGAGGCGTCTGAACGTTTTACTGCCATCCATTTTGGGCATTATCATGTCCAGGATAACCGCATCGACCTGGTCGTGGTGGTCCGTGTAGTATGCCACCGCTTCCATTCCGTCCTGGCAGGACGTCACTGTATACCCCATCCGGATCAGCATTTCGGCAGTCATTGCCCTGAGCATTGATTCGTCATCCACCAACAGGACGTTTTTTTTCTGTGATGCGGCCCTGTCATCCGGTGCAGGGTGCGTGTTGTGTTCCCAATGAACTGATTCGATGTTGGCGGCTTCTGTGAGGGGTAAATAAAGATGTACTGTGGTGCCTTGACCCAGGGTGGAGCTGATGACCATGTCTCCTTTATGGTGCCGAATTGTGCCATATACAACAGATAGTCCCATGCCGGTGCCTTTTCCAGCTTCCTTTGTTGTGTAGAACGGTTCAAGCGCTCGGGCCAGCACATCCGGTGACATGCCTTTGCCATTGTCTTCCACTTCGACGACCGAATACACACCATCCCTTAAATCGATGGAGTTGCTGGCGCGATATATGTCGTTGATTTCGACTGTTTTTGTCGAAAAGCGAATCCGACGTTGGCCCTGGTCCATCGCGTCTCGCGCATTCAGAGCAAGATTCAATATGGCGTTTTGCAGTTGTGACGGTGACCCTTTGACCCACAATGGTTGATCGGCGAAATCGGTGACCAGTTCAATCTGTCTATCAATTGTGTGATGCAACAGTGTGATCACTTCCGAAATCAGTTCATGCAAGTCGATGGGTACCGCATGAAATGTGCCTTTTCTGGCGAAGGCAAGCAGTTGACTGGTCAAATCGGCGGAACGTTTCGCGGCATTGATGATTTGTTCCGTGTACTCCAAAAGCATGGGTTCTTGTTGCAGGTGTTCACTCAGCAAATCTGCAAATCCCAAAATGCCGCTCAGCTGATTGTTGAAATCGTGGGCGATCCCTCCTGCCAGCTGGCCTACCGCCTGCAGTTTTTCGGACTGTCGCAGTTTTTCTTCGAGCAGTTTTGTTTCCGTGACATCCAACACCACGGCAAATATCAATCCATCGTCCACCTTTGGAAAAGAACTCCAGCTCAACCACTTGTATTCGCCATTTTTCGAACGATACCGATTTTCAAAGTTGAGTAACACGCCGCCCTGCATCAATGTTTCGCCCGCCTGAATTGTGGCGTCCCTGTCGTCGGCGTGAACGAACTCCAGCCAGGGTTTGGCTTTCATTTCTTCTGCGGTCCAGCCCAGAGTTGTTGTCCAGGCAGGGTTCAGTTTTTTTAAATAGCCATCCAGCCCGGCAATACACAATAGTCCGGGAGACAATTGAAAAAACATGTCAAGGTCCCGTTCCGCAATCATCCGCTGCGCCATTTCCTGTTCGAGTTCCGCATTTATTTTTTCAAGCACGATGTTTTTTTCGAGTAGTTCCTGCGATCGTTGGCGGACAAGCTCATCGAGTTTCAGCTTTTCATCGGAAAGCAACTGGTCATGTTCGTTCTTTTCAATGATGACCCCAAGCATGCTCACCGCATTCCGAAGCAGCGCCTGCTCGATATTGCTGCGGCTGGATATGTCACTGGAACACACAATGTAGCCGTGTACCTGACTGAGCGTATTTATTGGAAAGACTCGTCCATCCGCGTAGGGGGGATTGGCCACGAATTTCACGTCCGCCAATTGAAAAATATCGGCCATCGCTTCGAGAAACATTTTGATTATCTGTTCCCTCTTTTTGATTTGGGACAGATTCAAAAGCAGCAGGAAGAGTTCATGGGGTAAATTCATTTAACACCGATTCAAGCCCTGTTTTTCTTTAAAAACTGCGGTGCATTCTCTTTGAGCCAGATGTCCGGGTCCTGGTAGTAGGGATTCTCGGTAATCACCCCTTTGTTGATAACAAATGGATGGGTTCGCAACACGTTCATTATGATGTCCCCGGTGAATTTGGTAACATTGTACATGCAAATGGAAATCCATGGCTTCCCTGGAATAAAATAGTTTAACCGGGATTCGTAGACCATGAGATGTTCCTTTCCGGGAATGGCTTCAAGTGCCCATACCATTTCGGCGGTGGCGCGGATATTTCGGGGGCCATTTTTCTGGCTCTGTTCGAAGAATTTTCCCAGTCCATCATCCATTGCGTCGGGCGAGAAAACGCCGTTTGGGTAGTAAAGTTCTTTGGCCGACTGAACCTGAAATATATTGGGATCATTCAGCAGTTTTTCGCACTGCGGGCAATGGGCGGAAAGTTTCGATGAAAATTCCGCCATCGTCTGCTCTGTTTGGCAATACAGCTCAAGGTCGCCTTCTTTGGCCCCCTGACTGAGATACCCGAGCAATATGTGGTCTCGCTCCTGTTCCGTTTCATACAGGCCGGCAATATGGGTGCCCCAGTTGCAGCTGTAACCACCAAATCCAAGGTTCATTAATGGTTGATTAGATGTTGTTACTTGCATGATACCCCCCCATGGGCAATGAACGTACAACAGCTCCATGAGCTGGATACGCTCAATACTAATATAGTCATACTATGTCACAGAATGAACACGGCTCAATTTTTCGACGAGGCCCAGTCCCATGGTGGATGCCGAAAAGGACAGACCCCTTCTCGAATCGCACATCTCCATATCACAGAAAAAAACCGAGTATCCGCAGACGGGAGTGCAAAAAAGCCGGAAAAAACCGCCTTTTTTGCACTCACGCGGCGTTTTAACCCAAAAAAACCACCTTTTTTGTACTCACGCGGCGTTTTAACCCCAAGAAACCGGGCATTTTGCACTCACGCGGCGTTTTAACCCCAAAAAACCGGGCATTTTGCACTCACGCGGCGTTTTAACCCCAAAAAACCGGGCATTTTGCACTCATGCGTCGTTTCAGACGGAGCAAATCCGATCTCGATTTGGCTACTCAGGAACACGGTTCCTGGGGTATCTTTTTTCTCGCCAAAGGGGAGTGACAACCGATTTTCAGATAGTTCAAGTTAAATAATCAGCGGTTAAAACCACGTGTGACGCATTTGGAGCAGATACACATGCTCCAAGTCCTTGTTCCGGAGGGACGCACTTTTCAGCACACCCACCCGTCGCGACTCGCTCGCGACCCCGGCAACTTATTTTGCAATGCAAAATGAGCAGTGCACGACAAATCATTTTGTGTAAATAAAAATGATTGAGAGAGTGAGAGGGAACGGGGTACATAGACGATTTCAAGGGACGTCACTCCCTATTCCAAACGTCCCGAGCTTTTAGCCTCGGCACGAGCAAGCGTTTGTTAGCGCAATTTTTTTTGATAAAAATTTTCCAATATTGTTTTGACTTCTGAAAAATCATGCACAGAAAGGGAATTTTTTTCAATATCCTTCAACGGGATACATATCGAATCTTCGATCCAAAACAAGATCACAATTCTGTCTTTTGGGGTCAATTCTTTACCTGACATTGAATTGTATTGTTCGAGTGGCCACATTATTTCATGCAATTTCCATGTTGAGCTAGTCCAGTAATCATCTATTAAACCAATAATAATATCAGATTCGTTTATTCTTTTTTCAATTAACTCATACGATGAGAACTCGTTGCTACGATGACAGGGAATCTGATTCTCTTCAAATAATCTTAAAAGATCGTTTCGTTCTTTTTCGTATCTTTGTGAGCGAGAAATCGATTCAATTACTTCGAATTCAGACAGATAAATCATATTCCTCCACGGGGCGTCCGGGTAGATCAGGGGGGCTTTGTGTCGCCTCCGTCGCCCCCTAAGAACCGGACAAGACAGTTTCCCGTCATTCCAAGGGGCCCCTTTAAGCCTTCGTTTCGCGGAAGACCGGCGGTTTAAAACTGGCAGGAAATGGGTTTATGTTTCTGCTTTTCCTGAGCATAATGAAGTACTCTTTATACCTTGAATCAAAGGGATTTGCATCTGCTTTGATCTTTATGTATTTGACCAGTCGCGACTTGTTCGCGACACCCGGCAAATTAGTTTGCATTGCAAAATGAGTGAGAGGGGCGCAGTGTTTCAGATTCGTCGCGGAGATAACACTTTGGTGGTGTCAATTGCCGTTTTAGAGTAACAGGACAATTGGCACTCGGTTTTTGGCTGTTTAAGGTAACGGTTGGCTATCTGGACTGCCGTTTTTCCTGGGACCGCCACGCTCCAGCTCCGCTCTGCGATTCCAGGCACTGCGCAACTGCGGAGCTGAAGCCTGGCGTTTCCAGATGGGCCGCGTCATCAACCCTTGAAAAGAGAATGGCATTCCGCCCCTGTGCCCCAGTATGATCACGCCATGATGATCGTCGCCTGCCAAGTATTTACGCACCATCACATTTCAACAAATCTGAGGGCGCCACCATGAACAGCAACCTCTTCAATATTTTGCCGTTGTTACGCGATTCATGCGTGTTTCTGTTCAAAATACTCTCTTGTTAAAAAGGAGTATGCAACTATTAAAACAATAATCTGAATAAATGTCACGATCACTGTGGTTGTCTCAAAGTAGCTGACGAAGAAAAATGGTGCTTCATTAAATCCAGCATATAATGAATGCAGGACGACAATTACTCCATACAAATGTCTAGACCACTTTTTCCAGAACAACATTCCAACGACCGCAGTAGTCAAAAGAGAAATATCTAACCAAATTAAGGGTGGAACCAAAGAGAGACCCCTAAGCCCGTACCAAAAAAAAACATCTTCATGATCCCGTCCAATATCCCAGAACATGTATGGCCTTATCAAAATCACAAAACTGCATATGCTTGAAAACACAAGAACATCTCGAAACACTTTTATGTAATTAAAACCTGGCACTGATTCGTTCCATTCTTTCTTGACGCGTACCGCCATGTTTCACGGGCGCCTGACCTCGCGTCAGCGCGGTTGGGTGTCCACGTTCCGAGTAGAAGCCGGGGTTTCCCCCGACGTCCCCAAAAGACCCGTGCGTGATGATTTCCCTCACACGGTTCCTCGTAACCGGAGCGTTCTCTCCGGTTGCCGTTTCGCTGACAAGGCCGCCGGCGCATGACATTGCTGCCCTCAGCATGTTTGCGCAATCCTCGGTTTGGGAAGTGGGAGATGGTTTCGATATACATTGTCAAATTTCTCCCATTTAACATGCCCGTTTCTTGTGCGCCTGCCAAGCCTGATCTTGTCTCCTGCTCAAAGGCGTTTGAAAAAAAGTATGGTTCTGACCGGGATGTTGTGATCACTAGTAGTGCGAAATCCGAACTGGAAAAGAACGATATAAAAGGTCCATCGATATTTAAAAAAGACAAAGCAGCTGGATTGGTCAGATTAAAGCAAAACAACCAATTGGTGTTAAGCACTCTTGCCGCATATGACAGCATTTTCAAAGAAAATAAATAGCGGCAAAAGCCTAATCGGGTAATCGGTTTTTTTTCGGCATTGACCCCCGGCATGTATTGCCCGTTCAAGGTCACCTCATTGAACGATGCGGGCACCCCTATCTGCACCACCGAAGATCTCAAGGGCGTGTTTTACCTGTAGCCCGCAGTTGCCGCCGACATCCCCGTCCAACTCCGACCGCCAACCCACTACGCCACCACACCGCACCATTCCAACGCGCTGATGGCATAGGTTTTGGCCGCGATCATCAGCTCTTCGATATCCACAAACTCATTGACGGCGTGAGCTACCAGAATGCTTCCCGGGCCATAGGTAATAGCGGGAATCCCGCGGGCATTCAGATAGGCGGCATCATTGACAGCGGTGAATCCCTGAAACACAGCGGACGTTCCGGTCGCCGATTCGTGGGCTGCAGCGCAGATGGTGCACAGGGGAAAATCCACATCCACATTGAACGGCGGCCAGTGGAGCATCCATTCCACCTTCGGCGGATTCTTTTCAAGCCACGGGTCGAGACTGGCGGCCTTTTGAATGTAGGTTTCGATTTCCTTTTTCACGTTCTCGGAATTCTCATGAGGCGGAAACCACACGGCATAATCCATCTGGCAGTATTCCGATACGATGTACGGGTTTGGCGTACCGGCTGGACCACCTTCAATGACACCGGGATGAATGGTAAACTGTCCCGGCAAAAACAGCGGATGGGTTTTAGTTATGCCCCACTGCTGTTCCAGCTGTTGAAGCGCATTTAAAATCAACACGCCTTTTTCAATGGCATTGACACCAATTTTACTACCGCTTCCGCCCGGACGCATAATATGCCATCGCACCGAAGAATGGGTGGACTTTCCGATACAGCTTATCCGCATCCAGAAGAGCCCGCAACTGGACGGCTCCACTGCGAGATTCACCGGCGGACCCGAGGGTTCCGAGACAATCGCTCCATCCGCAAGGTATCCGCGATCAATCACCGCGGTGGTGCCCAGTTCATGACTCATGGTCTCCTCCCCCACGACACTTTCAAACAGCAAATCCCCCCGCAGCCGGAATCCGGCGCTGACGATTGCCTTTGCCGCCATCACCTGGGCGCACAGGCCGCCTTTCATGTCGCAGGCGCCGCGACCATAAATTCTTCCCTGTTCAATTTTTCCACTGAACGGATTACCCCATTTCCAGTCATCGAAATTTCCCACCGGTACCGTGTCGATGTGTCCGTTGAAAATCAGCGAACGGCCACCGCCTTCACCCGTGAACGTCGCCACCAGATTGGTTCGATCCAGTTCCACCTCGAACATGTCAATCGATGCGCCAAGCGGCGCCACCACATCCCGGAGAATTTCATTGCATCGTTTCTCGCCACCCAGCTCAGCTTCAGTGTCCACTCCCGCACTAAGCGGATTGATGCTCCGAGTCTGCACCAGCTTCTGGCACAGCTCAATCAGCTCATCCCTCGAGTCTTCAATGACGTCAGAAACATGATTTAAAATCGATTCACTAACTTTAATGTTTTTCATGCTATCCCCCTTTTTTTTAACGATTGTTGTATATCTGGCCATATCCATTCCCGAATACAGGCCGCAAAAAAGCCAGTTGAAATCTACCTTCTATTCATTATGATTCCTGTTATTCCGCTCAAGTTTGATTTCGTAAACATGAAAATCGCATTCATCCAAAAAAAATGGCATCAGAATCCGCGCTCCAAGCTGAAAATATTGAGACAATATCGCGTTATCATTGAGAGCCGTGATGGCTGTTCTGTGAAGCTGGTTAATGCGGAAATATGTAGACAATTTATCCGTGGCAACCAGTTAAATTGTGCGAAGGACCATGATTTTGGAATGCAAAGACGCACCAGTGCATTGTGCTATATTGTTGGCCAAAGCGTTTTCGGGCAATCTCTGTCCAAATAAATAGTCCGCTATTAATACAAGGGACTAATACAGGGGACGGAGAACTTCGATATTGAAACAAAATCTGCAGGACAGTCCATCGCGCCAAAATGAAAGGGCGAAACGCAAAATAGTTCGTTATTGGTCAGTATTGTTGTTATTCGGGCGATCAATTGATATCATGTGTTTTTTCGTATTTTTTTTAATTAAGGAGACAAAATTGACACGCAAATTTTTGATGGGTAATGAAGCGGTGGCTTTGGGCGCATTTCATGCTCGCGCGAAACGGGGAACCGGCTATCCAGGAACGCCTTCCAGCGAAATTCTCGATGTGTTTAATCGTTTGGGCGGCGCTGCAGCCTGGGCGCCGAATGAAAAAGTGGCAGCCGAAGTTGCGCTTGGCGTAGCCTTTGCGGGTACGCGCGCATTCGTTACCATGAAACATGTGGGGCTTAACGTGGCGGCGGATGTATTGTTTACTGCGGCATACAGTGGGGTGGACGGCGCACTGGTGTTTGTTGTGGCCGATGACCCTGGCATGGCGTCAAGTCAAAATGAACAGGACACGGCTCGCTATGCTGTGGCGGCCGGGGTTCCCTTGCTGGAACCCGCTGATTCCCAGGACGCCTACGATTTTACCCGTCTGGCGTTTGCTGTTTCAGAACGATGGAAAATCCCGGTGCTTATAAAGCTGACCACTCGGGTTTGCCATTCGGGAACGGTGGTGGTGCCACGCCCTGAAGATGCCGAGGCCCCTGTAGCGAAATTTAATAGAGATATAAAAAGCCACGTGATGGTTCCCGGACATGCGCGCCCAGCCCATCGACAGCTCAGAAAAAAACTTGCGGAAATCGCGGAGTGGAATATCAAAGAAGGCCCCAATCGGCGAATCGAAGGATGCGGAGACCTCGGCATTATCACTGCAGGAGTCGCGTTTGCCCACGCGAAAGAGGCCGCGCCCGACGCTGCTTTTTACAAAGTGGGAATGAGCTATCCGCTTCCAATGAAAAACCTCATCGAATTTTGCAACGACATGAAGCGAGCGGTGGTAATTGAAGAAAACGATCCCTGCATGCGCGACGCCATTCTGGCGGCCGGTGGAAATTTGTCACATGTGTCGGAGGAAATGCGCTTTGGCGAGCTGAATGTCCATCGCATTCGGGGGCTGCTTTCAGATGATACGCCGGAAGTACAGCCGGTTCCATCCGGAAAGCCTCCTGGACTCTGTGCCGGATGCCCCCATGACAGGGTTTTTCGCATATTAAAGCAAAACGACTGTATTGTCGCTGGAGACATCGGTTGCTACACTTTGGCGGCGCTTCCACCACTGGAAGCCATGGACACTCAGATTTGTATGGGCGCTTCCATTGGCATGGGATTGGGGCTTCGCCACGCATTGCCCGAAAAGGACGCCAGACGAGTTGTCAGTGTGATTGGTGACAGCACTTTTGTTCATAGTGGCCTGACAGGGTTGGCGGAGATGGCGTATAACGTCCCAAAGACCGGTCACGTGCTCCTTATTCTCGACAACGGCACTACCGCGATGACCGGTCAACAGGAACATCCCGGCACCGGACGCACTCTGGATGCAGAGCCCGCCAGTCAACTGGATTATGCAAAAGTGGCCAAAGCAATGAACATTCCAAATGTGTTTGTTTTTGATGTGGTAAAAGAAAAGGACGCATTCGAACAGGCGCTAAAAAATGCGCTCGCCAAAAATGAACTCACCGTCATTATTGCACGGCGTCCCTGTGTGCTGGCAGCCGCAAGGTTGGGCGCGCAAAAAAAACCGAAAGGAGGCGCCCTGTGAACGACAGAACAATTAACGTCCGGATCGCTGGTCTCGGAGGCATGGGCGTTCTCAGGTCTTCCCTGATTTTGGCGGAACTTGCGTTTCGAAATGGATTGGATGTAAAGAAATCCGAAGTCCACGGAATGGCTCAACGCGGGGGTTCGGTCTGCAGTGATGTCCGGTTCGGCGTCGCGGTCGGCAGCCCCATGATTCCTTCGGGCGAAGTGAACTATCTCATTCTCATGGAAGAGGCCGACCTTCCGCTCTATCAAATGGATTTGAGCGCAGACGCCACTGTTTTTACCGCATCGCAGATTCCGTTAACACGCCTGGCCACAAAACGCGCTTTGAACATCGCCATGCTTGGATTGCTCAGCAGCGAACTCGATTTTTCACAGGATGCCTGGCGCGATGTCATTCACGACTATTTGCCTCCTAAAATTCACGCGGCCAACGATGATGCGTTCGCACTGGGCCGCGCCATCGCACAAGGAGAAAAACAATGACGACGCATATTCACCCGGAGTCCATGCCGGACTATCTCGATTTAAATGCTTTACGCAAAGTGCAACTTGAAAGACTCAGGCACACGGTGAGCCGTTGCTACGAAAATGTCGCGTTGTTCCGCAGCAGAATGGAAGAAGCCGGAATCACGCCTGCAGACATCGGTTCTCTTGAAGATGTGCACAAACTGCCTTTCACGGAAAAATCCGATTTGCGGGACACGTATCCGTATGGTCTGTTTGCGGCGCCGATGGCCCAGGTCGTTCGCCTTCATGCGTCAAGCGGCACAACAGGCAAGCCGATTGTTGTCGGTTACACAAAAGCAGACCTCGACGTGTGGAGCTCGGTGATGCTGCGCTCCTTTGCGGCCACCGGCATTACACACGGAGATGTCATTCAGAATGCATATGGTTATGGACTGTTTACCGGCGGACTGGGCGCGCATTATGGTGCAGAACGTCTCGGTGCCACAGTTGTGCCAATTTCAGGCGGCAATACTGAACGTCAAATCATGGTGATGAAGGATTTCGGTGTCACCGGTGTATGTTGCACTCCCAGTTACTTTGTTCATATTATCGAAAAAATTAAGGCGGGCGCTTTTGGGTTTGAAGACCTGAAGGTCCGTGTGGGCATATTTGGCGCCGAGCCCTGGACTTGCGAGATGCGCAACTACATCGAACAGGAATCCGGCATTAGAGCCTTTGATATTTATGGTCTTTCCGAAATTATCGGACCAGGCGTGGGAATTGAATGCCCGGAGCAGGCCGGACTGCATATCTTTGAAGACCACTTTCTCATGGAAATCGTTGATCCCCAGACTGGCGAACCGCTTCCCGATGGAGAGGAAGGTGAGCTGGTTTTTACCACGCTCACCAAGCAGGCGTTTCCAATGATCCGCTACCGCACACATGACATCACCTCGATTATAAAGGAAAAATGCGACTGCGGTCGCACCATTAAGCGTATTAAGAGAATCCGATCCCGCAGTGATGACATGATGATCATTCGAGGGGTAAATGTATTTCCGTCTCAAATTGAGGCGGCGTTGCTTTCGTTGCGGGAGACGTTGCCCCACTACCAGATTATTCTTACCAATAAAGGGGGGCTCGATCAAATAGATGTCGAGGTTGAAGTTATGCAAGACCTTATTGGTGACCGGATTCGAGAAATAGAAGAAATGCGAAAACGCATTTCACACGCCATCGAAAATATTATCGGTTTGCGGGTACCGGTCCATCTGGTGGAACCAGGAGCCATCGCACGCAGTGAAGGCAAGGCGAAGCGTGTCGTAGATCGACGCAACAAACAGGGAGGCGCCCAATGAAACTCAAACAAATTTCTGTTTTCCTGGAAAACCGTCCAGGGCACCTGAATCAGATTTGCGGTGTTCTAAAAGAGGCGAACATCAATCTGGTAACGCTAACGCTGGCAGACACCAGCGAATTCGGTTTGCTGCGGCTTATCGTGCGCGAATGGGAAAAAGCGCGCGCGGTGCTTGAGAATGCGGGATATGCAGTCAACGTCACGGAGGTCATCGCTATTGAGGTGCCCAACGAACCGGGAGGTCTACATCGAATCCTTCAGGTGGCCAGCAAAGGCAGATTGACAGTGGAGTACATGTATGCCTTTACTTTTGGGCGCAACGGCAACACACAAATTGTCTTTCGCTTTAGCAATATGGAACGTGCCGCCGAAGTACTCACCTCGGCGGGAATTAATGTATTGTCTGCGGTGGAGTTTTACGAGGAAAACAGCCTGGGGAATTGCAGTTGAAATATGCGGCAGTGGGATAGAGAAGGAACTGAAAAGTATGTCAATTGAAAACACATGACCCCTTAATCCTTCAGCGCAACAGTCTTTTAAACAGAAGATCCTCAAGATTCCGCCGTCCATCTGCAACAACAACAATCAGGACAGTTTTGTCATCGATTTCGAAGATAATTCGCCACGGCGAAATTATTAGTTCTCGATACTTGGTTATTCCCTGATTTGCTAACTCTGGTACAACACGGCATCGTTCGGGTTCGAAATAGGGAGACGAAACTCTTTCTCGAATTTTCTTAACGGATTTTAACGCTGATGTGGGACTTTTCTCTGCAATAAACTCGGAAATATCAATCAAATCTAATCTGGCTGGTCCTGCCCAATTAACTCTGAATTTTTTCCTCATCTATCCTTTAACCTTTTTTCCAAATCATTGAAGACGTCTTCGTTTGACATGATGTCACCACGACGAATCGCATCCTCACTTTGGGAAATCATCTTCATTAAAGTCAACGCTGTCCGCATTTCTTCGAAACTGGCAGGATCTTGAAGAACTGCTTTGGCCTCTCCATTTTGCGTAATTACAACATGCCGATGGGTTTCGTTGACCTGTTTTAACAGATCCGATGCTCGAGCCTTCAAATAAGTAATTGGTCTAATGTCTGTTTCTAATGACATTTTTCACCTCCAGACTGAAAATAATACCATATTCGGTCCGGTGGTCAAGCTGCAATTTGGAGGGGCGTCCGGGTAGATCAGGGGGACTTACGCCCCCCGTCGCCTCCTAAGAACTGGACAAGATAGTTTCCCATCATCCGGCAGGGGCCCCTTTAAGCCTTCATGTCACTGAAGACCGGTGGTTTAATGTTCGTTTGTCCGCACTTCGCGCAAGCGCTTCTTTGGATTGTCAATTCCAAAGATATTTTTAAAGCGTCAACCCGCCGAAGCCCTGGCGAAGGCGGGCAAACATCGATTGATATAGTGTTTTCAACCCAATACTCGACACAGAAAATGAGAGCGCCACCATGACCAGCGTTTGCTTTCCAACTTTGCCGTTTAAAACCGCATCCTCAGGATACGAACACACCGTTGCGCTTTCATTCGACAAAAACACCGTCTCCATTTTGAACCTCACCGATTTCACCTCTGACGCATTGGCAAAAAGACTGGATCAATCTCAGAATTCAGACTGCGTCCGACCTTGGACTTCTGGTATAATTTTAGATGGCTTTAGACTTTCCGGGGACGCAGACTTTCGGGGACGCAGCTCTACAGACTCGGTCGATGCAGCTTTGGCGACACCTTGGTTGGGCCTTGCAGGCGCGCAGTAAAAAATGCTCGAATTCCCGCAATTTCGCTGGCGAAATCAAACCAGAAGCCGTTCCAGTCTGCAAGTTGAGAACTTCAGCGCTCCACTTTGAAGCATCCGGGCATCTGAAGCTTCCAACGCAGTAAAAATATGGGAAACTGTTGAAAAAGAGTAACAAGCGGGGGCTGGCCTTAATGCCTCTCTATGGCTATGCTGTCGAGTAGAGCGCAAAATTAAACGGATACTATTGCTCTGTCCGGCGCGGTTTGCAGCCGCTATCGAAATGATCCGGATTTGTGTAAGTGATAGAGGAGAGAATAAATGGGAAGGAATGACGATGCTTAAAAAGGATTTGAAAATGTTGGATGTCTTCTGCCTTGCGGCGGGGGCCATGATTAGTTCGGGACTCTTTGTCCTTCCGGGGATTGCATACGCCATGGTGGGACCTGCGATGATTCTCTCCTACGCCATGGCCAGCGTGTTTATGATTCCGGCCATGCTGGCCCAGGCGGAACTGGTTACCGCGATGCCTAAAGCGGGGGGCAGCTACTTTTTTATAGAACGCAGCCTTGGCCCGTTGGCAGGCTCCTGGGCGGGTCTGTTAAACTGGATTTCAATTGCGCTCAAAGCGGCGTTTGCACTCATTGGAATTGGCGCCGTTGGGGCCCAGTTCATCCCGGGGGCGACCCCCTTGACCATGAAGCTGATTGCGATTTTGGGCTGTGTGGTGTTCACGGTGCTAAACCTTGTCAGTGTTAAAAGTGTTGGCCGATTGCAGATTTTTCTGGTGGTGGGGCTCCTGTTGATTCTGGTTCTGGTCGTTGGGGCCGGGGTGCCGCAAACCAACAGCGCGGCCTACATCCCGTTCATTCAGTCGGATCTCAGAAGCATCTTCGCTGTCGCCGGCATGGTGTTTGTTTCGTTTGGCGGGTTGACCAAGGTGGCCAGCGTGGGCGAAGAAGTGACCCGTCCGGACATCAATATCCCCAGAGGAATGTTTTTGGCGTTCGGGGTGGTCAGCGGCTTGTATATCGTTGTCATTTTCGTTACAGCGGGCACGGTGCCGCCTGAGATACTGTCCGGGTCACTGGTCCCCATTTCAGAGAGCGCCCGGGTATCCCTTGGAAGAGTGGGAATGATTATCGTGGACGTTGCGGCGCTTTTCGCCTTTATCACTACGGCCAATGCGGGCATCCTGTCGGCGTCCCGGTCGCCCATGGCCATGAGCCGGGACGGGCTTTTGCCCGCGTTCCTTTCAAAAACCAGTAAGCGGTTTGGTACGCCCCACGTGGCGGTTATCATCACAGCCATTTTTATTATTTCGGTAATTGCGGCTTTATCCATTGAGGATTTGGTGAAAACGGCGTCCACGATGATGATTCTGATGTTTATCCTGGTGAATGTGGCAGTGATTATCATGCGCCAAAGTGGCATGCAGAGCTATCGGCCCGTGTTCAGAACGCCCCTTTATCCCATTTTGCCCATACTTGCGATTGTGCTCTATTCGTTCCTAATCGTTGAGATGGGAACCATTCCTCTTCTGCTCACGGGCGCTTTTGGTCTGATTGCCAGCGTCTGGTTCACGTTTTATGTATGGCGACGCATTCGGCGGGAATCTGCTTTGGTTTACATGGTCAAACGCATTTCTGCCAAAGCCATTTCTCGCACCACTCTGGAGGACGAACTCCGTCAGATATCCCTTGAGCGCAGTGGCGAGGAGCTGGATCGCTTTGACCGGCTCATTCAGAAATGTACGATTGTCGATGTTGACGAAAAAATGGATGCGAAGGGGCTGTTTCAAAAAATGGCAAAAGTGCTGGCGCCGCGACTCGATGTCGATGAGGATGTCCTGTACAATGGATTCCTCTCCCGAGAGGAAGAATCGAGCACCGTTATCCAGCCAGGCCTCGCCATCCCCCATATGATTATCGAGGGAGAAAAGCGGTTTGACATTTTGCTGGTGAGGTGCCGTGAAGGCGTGCAGTTTTCTGAGCTCCAGCCACCGGTAAAGACCATCTTTGCGCTGATTGGCTCCATGGATGAACGAAACTATCATTTGCGTGCGCTGATGCGTATCGCCCAGGTTGTGCGACATCCCGAATTCGAAAGTCGCTGGATGGCGGCAAAGAGCACGGAGCAATTGCGTGACGTGGTTCTGTTGAGTAAATAGTTTAATCAAACAGTAAGGACACTGAAATGATAAGTCGTCGCCCTGATATGTCTGGGCAACAGCTGGCGTCGTTTTGGATATGAGAATGGTTTCGAAATGGGTAGCTCCCTGCAGTGGGCCCCCTGCAGCAGTCAAATTTAGAATATTGTTCGAATTTAGCCTGCCCTTTGATTACTACCGACGCATCCTGACCGGGGCGGTATCGTACATTCTGCACTGGATATATGCAACATCTGACCTTTCAGTCAAAGGCAGAACGAGATGTGATACCAGGACAGCTCATAGTTGGGGACAATAGCAGTGCAGGGGACCGGTGGTATAAAAAAGGGGGCTGTCTACTCCACCAGTTCCGTGATCATTGTTTCTTTGATCTCGGCAGCATAACCGTTGATGTCTTCCTGGTCGGGGCCTTCTACAAGGACACGGGCTTTGGCTTCGGTGCCGGAGTAGCGAACGAAGACGCGGCCGTTGTCGCCCAGTTTTTCTTCGAAGCCGGTGATGACGGCCTGGGTTTTGGGGCATTTGTCGAGGGGGACCCGTTTGGCTACCTGGAAGCTGAGCAAACACTGGGGAATGCGCTGCATAATTCCGCCGGCCAGTTCGGACAGCGGTTTTTCCTCTTTGACCATGATGGCCAGAATCTGCAGCGCGGCCAGAATGCCGTCGCCGGTGGTGGAATGGTCGGTGAAAATGAGGTGTCCCGATTGTTCGCCGCCCAGGTTGTAGTTGCCTTTGCGCATGGCTTCCACCACGTAGCGATCGCCCACTGCTGTTCGCAGGACTCGGCCGCCGCGGCGTTTGATGGCTTTGTCGAGGCCAAGGTTGCTCATGACGGTGGTGACCACCGTATTGTCATTGAGGGTTTTTTCTTTAATCATGTGGGAGGCACACAGTGCCATGACGGCATCTCCATCCACCACTTGTCCTTTTTCGTCAATGAGAATGAGCCGGTCGGCGTCGCCATCCAGCGTGACACCCAGATGGGCGCTCTGTTCCAACACCTTGATGGCGGCCTTTTCGGGATGCAGCGCACCGCAGTTGTCGTTGATATTGACACCGTTGGGCGACGTTCCCAGCGTGGTGAGGGTGGCGCCCAACTCTTCGAATACCAGTGGCGCGGTTCTGTATGCCGCACCATTGGCGCAATCCACCACCATGCGAATGTTGTCCAGACTGAGGTCCTTGGGAAAGGTGTGTTTCAGCTCCACCACGTATCGTCCCAGGGCGTCGTCAATGCGAATGGCTTTGCCAACGGCGTGTCCCACTGGAACATCTCCATTCCAGCCCGCATTGTCGAGAATCATTTTTTCCAAATCCAGCTCCACTTTGTCGGGTAGTTTGAAGCCATCGGACCAGAACAGTTTGATGCCGTTGTCGTTATACGGATTGTGGGATGCCGATATGACCACCCCTGCGTCTGCGCGCATGGATGACGTGATAAATGAGATGCCGGGAGTGGGCAATGGTCCCACCAGCATGACTTCGCCACCCATTGAACAGATGCCGGAAGCAATCGCTGTTTCCAGCATGTATCCGGAGATGCGTGTGTCTTTGCCAATGACAATGCGAGGCGATTTTCGCTTGCCGTTTACTCGTGCCACATGCGTGAGCGCGCGCCCAAGGGCCATGGCTATCTCACCGGTCATGGGATAAATGTTGGCGGCGCCTCGAATGCCATCGGTTCCAAATAGTTTTCGTTTTGTGGTCATTGTCTGTTTCCTGTTTGTTTTAAGGCGTGTCTTTTATGATTCGTCTAAACGGGCGAGGCGCACTTTAGATTTCTGCAATCCGCGCGTCAATGGCTTTGAGAAGTTCGTTTTTGGTTTTCCCGTATTCCATCCACGCTTTAACAATTGTGTTGCTCAACTCCGTTTCAAAGGATTTCCGGGACAGATCCAGACAATTATTGATGGAAAATACGGATTTGGTGTCCTGATTCAACCCATCTTCCTTTGAGTATTTTTTAACGGTTTCATCATAGACAATATCCGGCTCGGTCGGCTTGCCCAGGTTGTCCAGACATTCAAATGCCACGCGGCGAAACCACCCGGCCTGCTCGTCTGCGATGGCGCACGTGTCTTTGATGCGCAGGCTGAGATCAACCGGATCGTAGTCAATAGCGGATTTATTTTTCTGCGCCAGAATACAGTTCACGGTTTTCAGATATTTAGCTGCGCCGGCTTTGAATTTGTCTTCTTTGGGTTGCCCCTGCGCTCCCGCCCACTGTTCACTCATCTCAGTCAGTTTGGAGCGGTTTTCCAGATAGTTTTCGTATAGGGCCACTTCATTAGTGAATTTGTTCCACGTTTCCAGCAGATTTTCAAGAGCGCGTGAATTGGCTTTTAATTCGGGGAGCATCAGCTCAGACGCTTCCAGCATTTTGTATTTTGGAATAGCACCTTCCAGAATCGGAATGGCTTTTTCCTTGAGATGCTTATTGTAGGCGATGGAGCTGACTTCCAGATATTCGGTAATCTTTGTTTCAAAATCCACGTTGGTTTTCATGAGGTTAAGGTCCAGTTTCGCCGCTTTCCAGAACTCTTCGTATCCCGCGTTGTGCTGGGTGGCAAAATCGGCCTTCAGTTGCTCCAGCGCGTCGATTTTACTTTGCTTTTGGGAATAAAAAATAAATCCACCAATACCTGCGGCCACCAGAATGATAACCACCAGAATGGCCACCATACGCTGACTCTTGTTCGAAATATCAATGTCGTCCATCGGATCCGGTGACATGGGCGCGCCGGGCTGTGGCGCATCTGGCATTTCGCCCATTTCAGAGGGATTCGGGTTATTTCCTTCATTGAATTGATCGTTCATTTCAGCCTCCACCTATTGTTTTCATTAAAATACGTTGTTTTTAATTAGAGCGAGAAATGATAGCGAACCAGGGGTAATTGTCAAATTGTCATTGTTTAAAGAGTTCGGGAATTTTGGGATTGGTAAAGAAACTTTTTGCCTTTTTAAGGAAACTCTCTTGAAACCCTGGGCGGCTCGTGCTAAATGGCAGCAGACTCGAATTACGGGTTTCATTATGACCCTGACAACGGTTACCCTTGAATCCGCCAGGCCTTGACGGGAGCAACGGTATTGGACTAACCGGGTGTCAGGGTCGCTTTTTTTTTTTTTGACCCCCTCACACCAGAGAAATGACGGCATAACTCGCGGGACACTCATGTCTGCGGCGTTATCGTGGATGTTACTTTTTTTTGAGTTTGGACCGTTTAGGGGGTTTCTTTTCCGGCACGAGGTCTGGGGCGTCGATGCCTTTGGGGGCGCTTTTCTGATTGCCTTCGAAGTCATAGTGGCATCGGACCCAGTGATTTTCGCCAACCGGTCTCGGTTGCGGTACCAGTGTTTTACAACGCATATCGGTGTAGGGGCAGCGCGGATGGAAATGGCAGCCAGTGGGCGGGTCGAGTGGTGAAGGGGGTTCACCGGGGAGCAGGTGCAGGTTTTCCCTTAAATCCGGATTCTTTGACAACTGTGAAAGCATTAGCGCATTGGTGTACGGATGTTTGGGCGTTTTAAACAAAAGGTCGGTGGGCGCGCACTCCACAATTCGCCCAAGGTACATGACCGCCGTTCTGTTACACATGCGACGAACGGTTTTCATATCGTGCACAATAAACAGAAACGCCACTTTCAACTCTCTTTGAACAGACTCCAGAAGACTGAGAATCTGTTCCTGGCTCGCCAGATCCAGAGCCGTCACCGGCTCATCTGCGATAATGAACTTTGGCTCAACGGCCAGAGAACGCGCAATGGCGATGCGCTGTTTTTCGCCCCCTGAAAACTGATGGGGATTTCGATCGAGGGAGGACACCGGTAGTCCCACCATGTTGAGCAACGCGGCAATATGTGCTTTGAGAGCCCTGCCGCGAAGATTTTTTTTGTGGGCAGTAATGGCCTCGGTAAGCGTGTTCTCCACTGTGAATCTGGGATTGAGGCTGGATGCCGGATCCTGAAAAATCATTTGCATCTGCCGTCGCTTTCGGCGCAGTCGTCGTCCTTTGATACGGGTAATATCTTCCCCCTGGAAAAGGATGTCACCGTCGGTGGGGGTTTCAAGGCGCAGCAGAAGTCGTCCCAGTGTACTCTTGCCACACCCGGATTCTCCCACCAGCCCCACAGACTCGCCTGCGGCAATATATAAAGACGCTCTGTCCACTGCCTGGACCAGCCCCTTTTTGGTGCTGCCCGTCTGAAATCCAAGACGCGACGAGTACGATTTACTGACTTCAACGGCTTCGCTGATTATTTCGAGGGTGTCATTCATCGACTGTGTTGCCTGACTGTTTTTGCGGCTGCTTTTTTGTTGTGTAAAAAGCAGCGAACACTGCGATTGCTGTCTATCATGGTTTCATCGGGTGTTGCGAGGTGACATGCCTTTTGAGCCCACTTGCAGTCCTCCAGAAATGGGCAGGCGTTTTCAGTGCTCTTTTCCTCGGCGACAGAAGTGGCCACCTGCATTTTTCCGCCTTTCATGTCTCCAGACAGCATGGCGGCGGTATAGGGGTGGGCCGGATCTTTCAACACATCCCGAACAAGTCCATCTTCCACAACGATTCCCCCTTTCAGCACCGCCACTCTATCTGCGAGTGCCGCCACAACACCCATGTCGTGACTGATGAGAAACACCGACATGCGCAAATCCTGAATCAATCTGGATAGCAAATCCAGTATTTGCGCCTGCACGGTACTGTCCAGGGCCGAAGTGGGTTCGTCTGCCAACAGTAAATCCGGCCTGCAGGCAAGCGCCATCGCAATCACCACCCTTTGGCGAACGCCGCCCGACAGCTGGTGTGGCAGTTGTCGATACCGGCGCATTGGATCGGGCACTCCCACCAGCTCCATCAGTGACAGTACCTGTTCCCGGGCCGCGCTTCTGCCCAGACTTTTATGCAGTCTAAGGGTTTCGCCAATTTGTTTGCCCACCTGCATCAATGGATTCAGCGATGTGGCCGGCTCCTGATAGACCATGCCGATTTGGTTTCCCAGTATTTTGCGCATGTTCCCATGCGACAACTGGAGCAGATTGGTCTGCTGAAAAAGAATTTCCCCCGACGTAATGCGCGCCACGGTGGGCAGCAGATTCAGCACAGAATATGCCGCCAGCGTTTTGCCACTGCCGGATTCTCCCAGCAGTGCCACGGTTTGTCCGCGCTGGATGTTCAGACTCAATCCCTTTAGCACAGGACGGGGCGCAACGCCGGTAATCTTCACATGAAGATCTCGAATAGACAAAATAGGCCTTTGGGCCTTATGCGGTTTGGCAGTACTCATTGCAGGCAACTCTACCAGAAAAAAATGAAAAAATGCAGTTTGCTGCGGTACTTTTGCCGACGGCCGTCGGCAAACGCCTGAAGATGGAATTTGGCAGCGTTGGCAATTGGCTTTGGGGTCAATCGTCGATGGAGTCACAATCCACGATGTGGGCATCGTCGTTCAATTCAGAGAAGTAAGTCCCGGTGACGTCCATGGTGAATCCCTCTCCAAAATCTTCATCAAAATTCCAAAGCACGAGTGTGTTGCCATCGTATAGCAGCTGTCTGGATGGAGTGAATTTGCGTTTGTATCGCGCCACTGTCGAAATGCGAATTTCATCGAGGTAACCGTTGAGATAGCCGGTTTTTCGAGGGTGGAGTATGGCGCCAATAATAACGTCATCAGCGATGGGGCGGGTATCTTCATTGACAGTGTCCGAATCAACCTGCTCACCGTTTAGAAAAAATCGATGTTTCGTTGGGGTATGTACGTACGCCATGTGAATCCATCGTTCCGTATTCAGCATGTGATCGTCCACCAGGGCTTCATAACCGGATGCGGTGTGACCAAAACCGGCCATGGGTTTGTCTCTTCCCTCCATGCTGTCATACTGGGCATACATGAAATAGGCGGAGATGGACGTACTTTCGTCCGCGCCGCGCAAAATGGGATGCAAACCCGTATCATCATCCCGATACCAGACCCATGCCTCCATGGTCCACTCCTCGGAAAAGTGAAAGAGATCATCGTTATGACGAATGCGAACATAGTCTCCTTTTCCATCCAGCGCCAGGCAGCGATTGACTGGTGGGGACACGTCTGAATCCGGGCGCCCTGTATCCTTATTTGGGCTGTCCGAATCTTTCGAAGAAGAATTGCTGCGGGTATCGCTGTCAGTGGACGCTGTATCGCGATCTGTCGATGTGGTGACAACGTCGTCTGTTTCCTGGTCGGTTTCATTTGGGTTGTGATCCTGCCATCGCCCCTGAATATCTTCGATTTCATAGCAGCCCATGGCAGTGACACACATACTGCATATGCACAGAAGAAGCCGATTGACGGATCGGTTGGCCTGTGCTGTCTTCATAAGAAATTGATAGTAATATTGAGTGATCATTTTTTTCGTATTCTTGCTTTTTTATTAATGGCTGACTCTATCTAAGGTCCATATATATGAAAAACGAGAACCATATGATTGCATACATTAACAAAAAACTGTCAATAAAACGGGCTTTTATGCGTAAGTGGGTTCATTCTGAAGATGTAAAAAAACAGTTTGGGCCCCATTTATTGTGAAAATTGTAACCATCAATTGAAAATTATGAAATTGCGACTCAAATAAGTGCTTGACACAGAAAATCACTCGTGTAAATAAGCTGTCGTCCGAAGTCGCGAAAGTGGCGGAACTGGTAGACGCGCAGGCTTCAGGTGCCTGTGTCCGCAAGGATGTGGGGGTTCGAGTCCCCCC
>JAFGQN010000006.1 GCA_016935665.1 Deltaproteobacteria bacterium
AGGGGTGACAATGTTATTTTAATGATAACGTCATCCGAACATGGGGCACGCCCGTCTTTGCCGAGGGAAAAACCTTCCCTTTAGCGACAAAGCCGAATCTGGAATAAAAGCCTTTCGCAGTGGTGCGCGCTTTCAGAGTCAGGCCGTCTGCCCCCAGCTGTCTGGCAATATCAATCAAACAGGACATAATGGCCGCGCCAAAGCCCTGACGTTGCAACGGGGATGCCACCACCATGGCGGTCACATCGTACCAGTTGCAAGGCAATTTTGTTATCCGCCCCGATGCCACCACCCGACCATCGCGTTTAATGCACACCCGGTGGGCGTCTTCATCCAACCCATCATCCAGCACTGTTCGTGGCAATCCGTGCTTCTGAAAAAACAGGATGTAGCATAGTTCTCTCACCTGATGCCACTCGTCGCTGAATGGCGCAACACGTTCGCATATCATCGGGTTGGATAAATGATTGTCTGACATACTCTTTGAAAACGGCCAGGGCCGATCATCACTCCGGGGTATCAATGGCGCTCACTGGAACAGACGCCCAGGTGTCGGTGGTGCCTTCGGGCAACCGAATGGCTTTAAACGTGCTGAAGCCGCGGCTGAATTCCACATCCCAGACCACCTGCGCCCCCGTCAGCGTGCCATCCCGCTTCAGCTCCCAAATGCGGGCGTTGGTCACCGCACCGATAAACGGATTGCCCCCCACCGTGGCATTGGTCACCAGAATATTTCCATTTGGAAGTCTGGATACCCCTCCTGCAATGGGCGAATACACCGCATATTTCTCAAAATCCCGCATGGAGGGACTGGGCCACTTCCACACAATCTCCGCATTCAACTGATTGTCCACCGCGATTTCCATGGCGCGACTATAGGGATTGATGTCATCCTCACATGTCTCATCCGGTGGACAGGCGGTTGCGGTTCCCAGAATGGGCGCCTCCCGATTGTCGTACAGCAGAATATGTGTCATGACGCGCTCGCCATTCTCGTTGGTGTCGTATGTAATTTGCGGATCGTGGGGATGGTGGAACATTTCCTCGCCAAAATCCCCGTCATCGCCCATAATCCACACTATTTCCCCGGACGGATACGCGATATTATACAGGCGGTTTTGCACCCGGCAGTTGAGAAAAATGTTGCCGGTCACAACCTGTCCGACGGTCCATCCCGGGCTCGGCGTAAAATCAAGAGCGTTGCAGTTGCTCCACAATCCAACCACAGCGACATACTGTTCAGACGCGGGCGCATCCGGCGCCTCTTCCCAAAGATTCCAGTCCCAAAGCATATTTCCGGCGCGGTCGATGACCGCCACATGCTCGTATTTCAGTGTCTGCGGGGTATTGCCCTCCCATGGAATGGTCTCGCTCCAAATCACCAGAAGATTGCCATCGGGCAGTTCCACAATATCGTGACTGTACTCTTTATCATCAAACTTGCGCACCACCGTGACGGTGAGCGGGTCAATTTCCACTATCATCTCGCCGCCGCCCTTGCCGCGAATGCCCATCAGATGGCCATCGGACAATACCTCCACCAGATTGAATTCCCCCTCGTCAAAATTGGCATACTCCCACTCTGGCACCAGCACTTTGCGATCCACCGAAGGAGGCGCCATGGGCACCGACGCCATGTAGCCAAAACCGGCCCATGCTTCATTAAAGAAAATGCCTTCCCCTCCAATGACACTAAACAGGGTTTCACCGAGCGCCGCATTGGCCGGGTCGTGGGTCAGTACCGTATAAAATGGCGCAAAGGTCACCTTGTCGCAGGCATCGCCAATACTGTTCTCGTTGGCATCCTTTTGATCCGCATTGGCCACATCCGCACAATTATCGACGTTGTCCGGCACACCATCGCCATCGGTATCTTTTTCACTTTCTTCGCCGCAACCTGCAAAAACAACAGTAAATATCGCCAACAACATGAAAACTACACTGAACAGAATGCCTCTCATTCAACTCTCCTGTGACAAAAACAGTTCTCCCAAATGGGAGTTTTCAAGCGAATTTCAACTTATCGAAAAATCCAACTTTATGCAATTTAAGCAGCCCGCCCCAAAACCCCAAATAACTTTCCCTTTACAAAGCGTGCCTTTTGCAACATTTTGGCCTTCGGACAGATGCCACCGTGGATAAAATCCCGGTGAAACCAACCCGTTTCTGTCCACAGCAGAGCAGCAGCATGACAACATCATCACCAGGCAATCATCCCAACCTGTTTCCAACCGAATCCGAGACCTGGTTTGTGGCCGTCCCCGTTCCCCTGCGCAAACAGTTTGCCTACCATGTGCCTAAAACGCCTATAGCCCCTAAAAGCGGCATGCGTGTCCTTGCGCCATTTGGCAAACGGCGCCTCACCGGTTATTTACTGGAGCGAGTGCCCAAAGACGTGACGTTTCCCTATCCCCTTAAAAACATCCTGCAGATTCTCGACGACGTCCCATCGTTGCCTGGAGATTTAATGGCCTTTTTACAGCGCGCAGCCGACTACTATATGCATCCCATTGGCGAAGTGCTACGCACCGCCCTGCCCGCCGGCATCGACTGGGTGGAAAAAAAGGGCGAACTCAAAGGCCCGCGTATCAAAGACAGGCAGACCCGAATGGTGCATGCCACAACGAAAGGTAAAGACGCGCTGGAAACCATCCGCTCCCGGGCCCCCAAACGCGCGGAGGTGCTGGAAGCCATTATCCTCAACGGCCCGGTGCTGCTGGACAAACTGCGCAAAACCTTTTCCGACGCCACGGCGCAGGTGAATGCCCTCGAAAAGGCGGCCCTGGTGCGCTCGGAAAATAAAATCGTCTTTGCCGACCCCTTTCGCAACGTTGAAATTCCACGGGATAAACCGCCAGTACTCAATGATGAACAGGCCATCGCCGTGTCATGCATTCGCGACGCACTGCAGCTGCGCTGCTACAAAGGCTTTTTGCTGCACGGCATCACCGGCTCCGGTAAAACCGAAGTGTACCTGCACGCCGCCGATGAAGCCCGAAAACTGGGTCTGGGCACACTGGTGCTGGTTCCCGAAATCACGTTGACCCCTCAGCTGGTCTCCAGATACCGCGCCCGGTTTGGCGATGGACTGGCCGTGCTGCACTCGGGCTTAAGCGACCGGGAACGTTACGATCAATGGAAAATGCTGCGTGAAAAAAAAGTACAGGTGGCCATTGGCGTACGCTCCGCCCTGTTTGCGCCCCTCTCGGATTTGGGGCTCATATTGGTCGATGAAGAGCACGACAGCTCCTTCAAGCAGGAGCGCGGATTTGCCTATAACGCCCGCGACCTGTCGCTGCTTAGGGCGTCCCTGTGCAACGGGGTTGCCGTGCTGGGTTCCGCCACACCATCGCTGGAGAGCTTTCGCAACGCCGACGTGGGAAAGCTGCAACTGCTCACTTTAAAAAAGCGCGCCACCAACGCTCTGCTTCCCAAAATCGACCTTATACACATGAAGAATCACAAAAGCGGCCCAATGGGGCAATCCCTCATCAGCGGCCCGCTTTTTAAAGAGATTCAAAATACTCTCAAAAGGAAACAGCAAATCATACTGTTTTTAAACCGGCGCGGGTTTGCTCCCAACCTGCTGTGCAAGGCGTGCGGCAAAGTAATTCAGTGCACCGACTGCGCGGTGTCCATGACCCTGCACCGTCGACCCTCGCGCCTGATTTGTCATTACTGTGGCGCCACCCGGCCGGAACCCACACGCTGTCCCGAGTGCAACGCCCCCGCCATCGAACCTTTGGGCAGCGGCACCCAGAAAATCGAAGAAATGCTCACCACCCTCTTCCCTGGCGCCCGTGTGGGCCGACTGGACAGAGATGTGGCCGATGCCAGCAGCGCCGAAAACATTCTTTCGCTGCTTCGAAACGGCGAGATAGATATACTGGTGGGCACCCAGATGATCACCAAAGGCCATGACTTTCCCTCGGTTACTCTGGTGGGTGTCATCCAAAGTGATGTGGGCCTGCACATGCCCGACTTTCGCGCCGGAGAGCGCACCTTTCAGCTGCTCACCCAGGTGGCGGGACGCGCCGGACGTGGTGATTTGCCCGGCATCGCCATGGTGCAAACCTTTTGCCCCGAACACCCCGCCATCGCCTGCGCACAGTCCCACGATTATCTGTCGTTCTCCGCACAGGAAATGGAAGCGCGCAAAGAACTGGGCTATCCCCCCTTTGGCAAACTGGCCGCCCTGCGCCTCAACAGCCCCGACCCCGACAAAGTCGAACAGGCCGCCCGCACGCTTATGGTCAAACTGCGCGAAGCCTGGCACCTTACCCAAAGCGCCAATATCACTATTCTGGGCCCCTCTCCCGCCCCGCTGGCCTTTTTGCAGAACCGCCACCGCTGGCAAATCTTTATTAAAGCCGCCACCTACCCCCTCATCCGCCGCCTCCTCGAAGCTATCGCCCCCGACATCGAATCCCCCCCAAACGATGTACGTATCCGGCTGGATATTGATCCGGTGAGTATGCTGTAGGTTGCTTTCGCTGGGTATTCGAGTTCTCGAAAATTTGGGCTCAGCCGCTGCCAGGGTAAACCCCAAAAGGCACGATAGTCTATTTTATCGCCGCAAAGAGGAAAACAACGCACAAACGCACCGCAACTTCGCATTTAGCCCGCTTCGCCACTTTTGCGGGTACCCCGGTTGTTGTCGTCTTCGTCGCCGTAAAGGGTGCGGGTATGTTGTTCGATGATTTGAGCCAGTTCCTGTATCTGAGTGGCGAGGTAAGTCCAGTTGCTTAATTATTCGTTGAAACAAAAAACCAGCCAATGGTGAGGCAGGGCTGTCCGTTGAATTGTCGTCACCGGATTTGGGTGATATGAAATGGGCTACATTAACTCCTCATCCCTGATGAGGGCCACCAATTGATCGGCCATGAATTGATGAGTGGCCACTGTGGGGTGCCAGTCTTCACCATAGGGGGCCTGTTGCGGGGGAAGGTGCAGCTGATAAATTTCGGTATCGCCTTTGTCTTTTCGCTCCTGCGTCACCTCATTCAGCAATGTCTGCACAGTGTTCAGCGCGTCGCCGCTCAGCATGGGGCCATCGGCCAGGATGATGGCGGCATTGGGATAGTATCCCCTAAGGCGTTCCACAAAAGTGGACATGGCGTCTTTATACCCGGCGCGCACTGCGTCCGGGTCGTTGGCGGCGGTGGAAAAATCATTGGTGCCCAGATTCACCACCACAACTTCAGGGGTGAACTGCGCGGTATCCCAGGTAGTGCCACTACCGGTGCCGGGATGGGTTTCCAGGTATAACTGGGGCATGGTTTCGCCGTCTGCCCCAACGTAGTTTCGATACGCGCCGCGTCCCGAATACGACACCAGCACATGCTCCGCATTGAGAGCACGTGCCGCAAGAGCTCCCCATGCGTTGTATGCATTGGAGTTCGCGGTGGTGTAATGGTCATCTTCATTGGGAACATCTACAGAAAGCTCGTTGCCGTATCCGCACGTAATGGAGTCCCCTACGAATTCAATACGCCCGGGCCTTGGAGATACGGGCAAAAGCGACTCCCCGTCTGCAATGCGAAATCCCAAAAAGGCGCCTTCACCCGGGCCATAGTCGCTTTCGTTGCGTTTGTACACTTCCACCGTATGCGCCCCGTCTGATAAATTGCGCGCCAGCTCGTACGTGTGTTCCCCGTTGGTCATTTTCAGTTTCTTTGGCTCGCCATCGTCTATGATCACATTGTAAAAATTAGGGCGGCCATCGCTGCCGCTGTCACTCAGTATCATATCCAGCGCGGTGCCGGTAAACCGCGCGCGAATGGAGATACCGGGAAAGGCAAAACCGGGGGCATCCGGGGTAGAACAATCCACCCGCCCAAAATAATTAATGTCGGGATGATTGGGCAAAACCCGCACCATGCCATCCGCCTCCGCCGGTCCCAATTGCACTGGAGAATCAAACCCGCAAACGTCGTCACCGCCATCCACATCGTCGGTATCCGAATCCCCATCACCATCTGCATCACTGTTGGTATCAGAATCGCCATCCGTATCCGAATCACCATCCGAGTCGGAATCGCCATCTGTATCCGAATCACCGTCTGTATCAGAGTCACCGTCTGTATCCGAATCGCCGTCCGTATCCGAATCACCATCCGTATCCGAATCGCCGTCTGTATCAGAGTCACCGTCTGTATCCGAATCGCTGTCCGTGTCGCCACTGTTTTCAGTGTCTGCCGTGGTGCCATCACTCGAACCATCACCACCGCCGCAGGCAGCCGCGACCCAAAGAACCCACAAAAAGAGGGTATATCGCCAAAGTATTTTTTTCATCACGCGCTCCTGAAGATGTCGCCCCATCTCGACATAGTATCATTCAGATCTTTTGACGTCATTTACAAAAACAGACAGGCTGGAAGCCAACTTTGGAAAAGGCGGAAACAGATTTACGGCTGAAATGCCCCGTTTTCCCAGTGATGAGGGCATCCGGTGGGCTTTGAGGTATCGTCTTCAGCGGCGTCATGATGGGCGCATTTTCCGCTGCCACCAGCATTGGCACAGGGACAGCCGTCACATTTCCCGGCCTCTTTGTGTGCACTGTTGTCATCTATACCGGCATTGGCATAGGGGCAGTGTTCGCATTTGCCCGCCCCTTTGTGGGGGCAACTTCCACCATCTTTGGCGTGGGGACAGTTGGGGAGGGCATTCCCATCCGCTATTGCCACGACAGGAGCGGCGGCGGGCGCATCCATTGAGGGAGGAGCCTTTTGCACCTCGGCGGCCGACGAATCATTGACTGTCCCTGGTGCGTCATTCTCGTTGCACCCCATGCCCACCAGCGTCAGCAACAATAATCCATATCCAAACCGAGCCCATTTCTTTACTATCATTTCTTTAACCTCTCTGTTCTGAATTCGCCTGTTGAAACAGGGACCGTGACACTATAGCACCCTACGTCCAAAATTGCAGCAAAGCGCCATAAATAGCGAACATGACCAGCTGATAGCCCCCCTGAATCAGAAAACGGCTCCACTTTATCTTCGTGGAATCCATATTCCACATGGCTCCGGCGGCCAGAGTGGGTACAATAAATGCCGCCCAAATCCAAAGAGCCCGGGCCAATCCGCCCACCCGGGTCGTATCGGCGACGAGGTGCGCCAGCACCAGCACCTGAAACAGGGTGAGCACAAATTGAATCAGATAGAGTGGCCCCGCCCCTTTTTGCATCTCTTTGCGCGCCACTTCGCCTTCGGGGGTGACGCCAATAATATTCATCCACAAACGACCAAACAGGGGGCCATACCAGATGGCGCCCACGACCATGGACAACACGGCGCCCACGCCAATTGCCCAATAGTTGATATCCAGCGGTTCCATTATACAAATCCTTTTGTTGGAATGCCTTGGAAAGCCTCTTCTCAAGATAAGTTCGGAAATTGTCCTGACAACTGTTCAATTGCCCAAAAAAAGATGCGCTCCGGAGCGACCAGGACAGCGCTCAGTTGTTGCCACTGAAATTTAAATTGTGTACAAGAGGCGAATCATGGCCAAAGGCAAAAAGAAAAAAACGAGTCCCGATACCATATGCCAGAATAAACGGGCACGCCGGGAATACGATATTGAAAATACATTTGAAGCGGGACTGATGCTGGCCGGGACGGAAGTGAAGTCCATCCGTGCCGGACATGCCAACCTGGTGGACGCCTATGCCAATATTAAGGAAGGCGAAGTCTATTTATATAACCTGGATATTGCACCATACGAAAACGCCGCCCATTTCAATCACGAACCCAGGCGCCGCCGCAAGCTGCTGATGCATCGTCAGGAAATATTTAAGCTGACCACCAAAATCAAGGAACGGGGGTACACACTCATTCCGCTGGATTTACACTACAAAAACGGCTTTGTTAAAGTGACCCTGGCGCTGGCCAAAGGGAAAAAGCAATACGACAACCGCCAGGAAATTCTGGCCAAACAGGAGCGACGGGAAATGCGCTCCCATTCCCACCGACACTAGACAATAAAAAGGAGCGATCCATGACCAACCCGTTTGAACGCCCCATGGAAATCAACTCTGTTGAATCGCTAATTGAAGATATGGCCACCGTTCTAACCGGAAAGCCACTCCCGCCGGGGTCTAGAATTTCATTTACAGCTGCGGGCGCCACCATTCACGCCAAAGTGGTGGCCATCAAAAAACGCGGAGAATCACAATTTGCTGTAAATGTTCGCGTTCACAGTCTGACCAAATCCGATAAAGATGCATTGCTGAGCGTACTATAAACCGTCACGCGACGAAATCCAGCCGGGCGGATTCAAACGTGTCTCGCATTTTCTGCAGCGCGCGCTTTTCTATCTGCGCAATGCGCTGTTTGGAGACCCCCATACGTTCCCCCAGTTCCTTGAGCTGAATAGGGGTCTCGGCCAGATAGCGTTCCTCAATAATGGTACGCTCCCGCTCATCGAGATTTTCAAGGGCCATGGTCATTGTGGCGCCCATTTCAGATTCCAGCTCCAGTTGGGAAATCATATCTTCGGCGTTGTCGGATTCCGAAGGCAGCACTTCCACCAAAGCATTGCCGCTTTCAGCCACCGGCGCATCCAAAGATGCATCCGAAGCATTCATTTGACTATCAACTTCGGCGATTTCCGCCTGGCTGATACCAAATTCCCGGCTGGCTTCCGCCAGCATTTCAGCCGAATCCGTGGTACCTTTTGCGCCCAGCATGGCTTTGAAGGAGCGCAGCTTAAAAAACAGTTTACGATGAGCTCTGGATGTTCCGATTTTAAAAATCCGGGTGGTGGCCATCAAAAAATTGTGAATGTACGAACGAATCCAAAAAACGGCGTACGATATCAAACGATATCCTTTATCAGGATTGTATCGCTTTACCGCCTGCATCAATCCAATGCTGCCCTCCTGAATTAAATCCAGAATTCGGGCGCCATATCCCCGGTATTCATTGGCGATTTTAACAACGAATCGCAAATTGGATGTCACCAATGTATGCGCGGCCGCCGTGTCCCCCTTATTTATCCATTTGCGAGCAAGTGTTTCTTCCTCCTCACGTGACAAAACGGGGTACTGCCGAATCTGCGCCATGTATCGGTCAAGATCACTTACTTTTGCTAAAGCCGTTGTTGCTGTATTGGTCATCTTCGTCACCTCGTTCCGCGATCAAAATAATCACCGTCTGTCAACGGTCAAGTGCTTGATAACATTTTTTTTAAATCAATGTTTTCAAATGGTTAACCCTAGTAATTCCATTTTATTCCCTCAAAAAATGCGTTTCCCAATACAAAAATTCATCCACTCCTATCGACAACCGACACGACACGTTATCTCCTTCTCGGTCGCTTTCGGTTGTCACTGACATGATGCGTTTTGTGTGACTCAGGTGGCGCGGTCTCCTCTGTTTGACGCACAAAAAAACGCCCCTTCAAGGTTGGTCACGGTTCGGAGGGCAATCACAAACAGTACTAATCCATGAAGGAGCGTTGCAAAAAAAGCAGTATCGAATCAGTTCTTCACGCAAAAACCATCAGAACCGCAGGTTTCCCCTTCGCCGGAACACAAAAGAGTGGCATCACAGGGTTTCGGTGGGAGAGGAAGCTGAATCAACAGGGTCCTGGTGACGCTGGTTTGAGGATTTGACACGTGATTGATGGACACCAAACTGTTTTTGGTTGCAAAAGACAGCTGTTCTAAATTGGTGATTGTCAGCTCGTCATTCAAAGAAAACTGTTTCGGAAATATATCAATCGGCTCCCGTGCCATATCCAGTGGGAATGCGATAATCTTTTCGGATTCAGGATTATCCATGCAGTATGCCCAACCGACATTCATAACAAATGAACGAACACCCCAGTATTCTGTCCCTGGCCCATAAAATGGCTCGTGGTTGTAAACCTTCGTAACGGAGTCGTCTGTCGCATCGAATGAAGAAACATATTGCGCCTGTGAACTCATCCTCAAATAAAACTTGAGCAAATAGTTTCCGTCCATGCCATGTATCACACCCATTGTTGGGTCAATATCAACGCATTTTGCTGTATTTATCGGATCCGTCACATCACAGACACATGCAAAAGACTCCCCGCCAAACCAGAGTTTTCCGTCAACCGTACGGATATTCGCCGTAAATATTGAATTGTAGTCTGCCAAACTGGTGACACTCTCTGCCAGCGTCATTAGTTGCCGGTTTGTCAGGAGCATCTCAATAGTGCCATCCCCATCGAGGGCAGCCCTGCGGATACCGCCCCCTGTATCGAAGGTTCCCATTGGCACGGTTCCATTCGAGTACACCCAACCATCAGATAGCATCAACATTTCGCCTTCAAGCTCTGCGGGTAATATGTACGCTGTCCCCTCACGGTTATCCAGATGCACTTGCGTGGAATCAGGGTTTCTGTCACGCCATATAAACTCGCCGTCTTCACGTACGCCCACCAATTGGAACAGCGTGTTCGGCTGATAATCGTTGTCAATCAAAGTTGCTGCCCCATCTTCCAGGTTAAATTTCCACAGTTTGGGACTTTCAATGATATTCTCAAACTGGTCATAAATCGGTTCAGCGAAAAGCGTCACATACGTGCCCCATTTTTTATGCAGCTTCACGTTTGAAGGCAATTGGCCCAGCAGGCATCTCCCCTCAGTATCGCAGCGAGGAATACAGCTCCCCCCTTCCCCACACACTTCTATCGCATCATTACACCCACAGCCGGTCAATGCGGTGACCGTTTCCCACTCATCCAAAAGCAATGGCGCGTCAGACTCGGAATCCGTATCGCCCGAGTACGTTTCGGTATCCACAGAAGCCGTTACCGTGTCTCCCAGATCACTCATGGTATCCTCGGGAACGCTATCCGTTCCCGCTGTGGACAGGTCGCTGCCGTCGGTACCATCGGTTCCAAAGGGGACAGTATTGGTGTCACTTGCTGAATCATCCAGTCCATCGGGTTCCATAACCAGATTGCCGCAGCCGCCCACGAATATCACGCCCGCAAGGGTGATGCACCACATACTCCACAAGTTGAGAAAATACTGACAAATCACTTTTTTTGCGATAATCATGAAAGTGTCCTGCAGTCACAAAGGCTGCCAAACCTATTCAATTCTTTTTGTTGAACCCCATTGAGGAATTGTTCAGAATTGAATAAAAATGCCCAGATTGAAAGGAATATGAAACAGGCCAAGGCGTTTTCCGGGACCATCTTCGATAACAATTTGCCTCGCCCGTGGAAACATCTCAACGCCTGACTGCAGGTATAGGCCCGCAAAATGGGTGAGATAAAAAAATCCCCGCACATATAACCCCGCCCCGAAATCCACCGCCAGTTTTTCCTTTGCATCCACAATATCCGCCCGGGTCACTTCCCAGTAACGAAACACCGCGAGCAGAGCCACTGCCAAACCAAATCGATTTTTCCCCATTTGCATCCCCGGCCCCAGCGCCAATGAAGCGGCGCGCGTTTTAAAAGGTCGCGACTTAATCTCAAAATTCGAATCCCATTCCACCGTGCCACGAATGACCAACCCCACCGGTCGGCGCAAAGCCGTCACGTCTATCGCCAGCTGTGGGGCGTAAGTGTCTGGCGTAAACCGGTTCACACCACCGGAAACACCTACAATCGTATCGGCCCTGTCCCACCCATTTTTTTGCATCGCAGACGGCGTCGTACATTTTTCCAATTACAACGCCTCATCTTCCAGCTGCATTTGGGTATGCGCCAGCTTTTTCTCACATCGGGCAAGATGTTCGTTTTCCCGCGCAATCTGCCCTCTCCGTTTGCAGACTGTGCCGATGTCGAAGAAAACTCCTGGCTCTCGTCGCTGGGAATCATGGGTATCGGACCAGACGGTTCATTGTTTGAATAGTCCGCAGTGTCCCTGGCCGGGGTTTTCAGTGCCCCCTCCGGCGCCAATGTTATTTTGACATAATCGAGAACCATATTATCGATGAGCAACGCCAGTGTTTTTATTTTATTTTGGGCGCGAGTATCTTGCATAAAGGAATCCAGCGAGGCGTTCCAGGTGATCTGTCGTCTGCGCGCCTCCGCCGAATCATTCGATTCGATAGCTGCAGCGGGTTGCGCCGTTAAAAAAAGCCCACTCCCATCTTTGGCCAACGATACCGCCAGAATCCCTGAACTGCCACCAGTGAACATAGACGCGCCCCCACACGACAGTATCATCGACACGTGGGATACCGCCAAATGCGAATTCAAATCACTGGAAAATTGTGCAATTTCTGCAGAAGGTGCATTAGTGCAAAGCGAGTATCAGCCCCCATGCCCAAATCGTTATAACAATCGCTTTTCCACGCATACAACTTTTGTCCATCCTGCCACATTTGGAATTAAAGAAAACAAACGCTCAACTCTGAATCGTCTGCAGAATCTTTCTCAATTCCAATATTCCATACATATCTGAATGACAACTATATAACAAAAGGACCAGGATGGTTGCAGGTTTTGTTCGGATATCGTCCGAAACGGCCTGATTATTCTGGTACAGTGGAAAACTGCCGGGCATGTGCCGCAAACGCACCGTTTGGCCAATTTTGCAAATATCGCTTTGCCAAATCCGAACACAGGGGTTCATGGCGCGCGCCGCATGCAGCGGTGAACCGCAGTGCGGCAATCTGATGCCGATGTATGGGAGTGCGTCTATTTAGCGTGTTCGTCAGTGGTTGCAATACTCGCAGGGCTGCACCATAACGCTGCTGCCGAATCAGAAACCGTGCACGCAAAATTCGCACTTCAGCGCTGCGATGACTCGCCGCATTTCCAAAGCGCGCCAAAAATCGTTCGCTCCAGTCCATCACGCCGCTACTATTTCTTTGACGAAACGCGATGCGCACCAGACGGAAGGCGGCATCTTCAGAGAAAATACCAGACGGATAGGACGCCAGATACTCCTGAAACATTTTCGATGCGGCAGGTAACACCCCTTTGGTTAATGCGCGGTGTGCGTTGTCGAACAGAAGGACTTCCTCACTGTCAGAACCCACGCCGTGACCATGAACCGGGATGGGAATATCTGTCTCCACCATCGCATCATCAAACGCCAAAGAAGCAGCATTTTGTGCTGATTTCTCACGTCGAGCGCCACTGGACTGCTGGCCTTCCTCAAATTCGGTTTCCTTCGATACCAAAGGTGGTTGCTCAGGCTCGCTCGGTACGGTAGTTTCCGCCGGCGTTTGGGGAATCATCGTTGCGTTCTTCTCCAAAACGGACACTCTTTTCTCTTCGGTGGTATCCGCGTTTTTTAATGAGGGACAATATCTGTTGGACTGCCCCGCGCTGACAAATGTGTCAACGCCGCCGATTTCCGTTCGAACCCGACCTTCAAAAACAGCAACAGACACACATGCATCTATTTTCTCCACCGAAAATTGCGTCCCCACCACATGCACCGTCACGTCGCCCGACACCACCTGAAGCGTTTCATTACGATGCAGTTTTGCCACCTTGAATATCGATTTGCCGCGAGTGACACGAAACCGAAGATGGCTGCGGTCTGTATTTTCCAGAATTATACCACTCTGCTGTGCCACCGTTACCTGGTGCGCTCCCAACTCAAGCACCACTTGACTATTTTGCCGCGTACGCAATGTTTCTCCGTTTGCAATGGGGGTATCTGTGCGAAGTTGTTCGCCATCACCTGTGGTCACCACCCCCTCAACTCCGGTGACTGCCACGCTGGATGGCCCGGGGACATTTAAGTCTCTCTGAATCCACATCCATATAACAACAATACCTGCCAAAATAATTAGAGCCCCCGCAAAAAGCCAGGCATATCGCATATCTGTCAACCGATGCGAAACATGTTTAGTTACGATACGGGTTTTCAACTGTTGTCCAATTCTAAGGGCGGCTTCTGGCGAAAGGGTCGTCTCCTGATAGGCTTTTGCCAGGCGCGAAATGATCTGCTTTTTATCCTTTACACTCAGATCACGCATGGCTTTGCTCCGTCCATTTTTCGATGAATGCGGCTCGGGCGTATCTCAACCGACTGGCTACTGTCCCCTCCGCGATTCCAAGAATGCGCGCTATTTCACGACGTGAATACCCTTCAAGGTCATGCAGCAACAACACTTCTCCCCATTTAATTGGCAACTGCTTAAACACCTGACGCATGGCTGCGTTTTGCATCACATCGCCAGCAACTCCCCCCGCATCGGCATCCACCGCAGATTCAATCGCATCATTCGCCATGCCAAAAACGCGTTTCACCCAGCCGCTGCGTCGATGATTGGCCACATGACGACGCGTTATCTGGAACAGATAGGCGGCCAGCACATGATCCGTCTGAGGTCTCTCTTTCTTTTTAAACACGGTTACAAACACTTCCTGGGTAATTTCCTCTGCATCCCCCGCTGCCAGCCCCAAAAACAGCGCCCAGCGATATACACGCTCCGCATAATTATCGAAAAGCGCGTCAAAATCTCCTTGCGCCGTGTTGCCTCGACTTCTTTGATTCAATGTGCCCACTCACCTATTGTTCGGTTTAACCGCAACACCATTACTACACATAAATGTTTGCAAATGGAAATTCTGATCAAATGCGCATGAAAAATCTAAAATTAACCTTTTTCAAGCTTTCGTTATATAATTCAGGGAATATCCCCATTCTCATTTCCGTGAACAGTGCTTTGTCCGCCGACCTGGCAACTGTCTCAATCACTTCCCAGTTCCGAAATACTACCAGAACCTTCAAAGAAATCGCCAACCGTTTAAACAAATGTGGGCTTTGTTCCAATAGGATATTTTAATCCGAAGCCTGAATGAGAGAAAAAACAGCTTATTCCCATTTTTTTCCCCTTCTTATCGAATAACAATGACACTGAAAAGGGGAATGGTTCAATATCTGGCCAAACGGAATGTCAATTGTATGGTGTCAGATTGGAAACATCAATATGTATGTCAAGCATGTTGACCAATACCAATTAGTCGCCCCAATTGACACGTTGATGACAGTAACGTTACAATTTTATTAAACCCCTAAGGGCCAACTGCATTGTTCTGTACGAATGCTGTTTGGTCTGTTGCCAGTCTGGAGGCATCCATGATCAGAAACTTATTCATTCTACTGAGTCTTTGCAGTTTTTCGCTGTTTTTTTCCATTGCCTGCACGGGCGAACCCAGCGGCGAATCGTCGACAGACGACTCTGAAGCGAACAGTGATGGGGATTCCGATTCTGATGGCGATTCCGACTCAGACGGCGATTCCGATTCTGACGGTGATTCCGATTCTGATGGCGATTCCGATTCTGACGGTGATTCCGATTCTGATGGCGATTCCGATTCTGATGGCGATTCCGACTCAGACGGCGATTCCGATTCTGATGGAGACACCGACGTGGTTCCGTTTGGCCCCAAAGGCGAATTGATTGGCGATATTCGTTTTGATCCGGAAAGTCAGACGTTCGAAGACAGAATAAAAGTGACCATTAAGTCGGTAGTCGATGCCTCCGTTTTAAGGTGTACCACCGACGGCACACTACCCACCGCCACGTCTGCAGAATGCGAAGCAGAAATGAATGTAACGGAAACCACTCAGCTACGGGTGCAGGCATTTGATGGCGACAGCCCTGTTGGAAAACTCGGAACAGCGATTTATATTCAACGCAATTTTGACACAAACTCCAATCTGCCGCTGGTAATACTGGATGGATACGGTGGTGGAAAACCGCAGGACAAATCGGTTTTCAAAGATGTGGGCGTTATGATTTTTGAACCTGCCGAAGGTGAAAACAGCAAACTGTCCAATATTCCCACCATTGCCACACGCGCCGGATGGCATTTGCGGGGACAATCCTCGGCCAGCTTTGAAAAAGCCCCTTATCGTCTGGAATTCTGGGGAAATGTGGATGACGAAGAGGCCGATTACGGTATCGCCGGCATGGAAAGAGATGGGGATTGGGCGTTTATCGGACCATACTCAGATCGATCCATGATTCGTAATGCGTTTACATATTCCCTGGGCAAAGAAATGGGGTTGGAGACTGTAGATGTTCGCTTTGCGGAAGTTTACATCAATCTGGATGGCGGTCCCATTGAGGAAACCGATTATGAAGGCGTTTACATGATCGCCGAAACCATTAAAAACAAAAAAGGCCGACTCAATCTCAAGCAGCTTAAGGAGGACGACACCACCGAACCCGACATCAGCGGTGGCTACATCATGAAATTCGATTTTGCCGCACTTAATGAAGCGGAAGGCGAAATTGGACTGGAATGTGTGGGTTCAGAGCCATTTGGCGGCGGCGGTTTCGGTGGATGGGGCCAGCCACAGGATACGAACGATGAGGGGACCTGCTTCTCTGATCTGGAGCTGGTCGATCCATCACCGGTCAATCCGGAACAACTGGCCTGGATTACAGATTACATTCAAACCCTCCATGACGCCCTGCACGAGGAATCGTTCGCGGCGTTCACCGAATATGTGGACATCGATTCATTCGTAAACCATTTTATTATCAACGAACTGACCATGGACGTGGACTCGTATGCGCGCAGTTCATTTTTCCACAAAGACCGCAATGAAACGCTGAAAGCGGGGCCCCTTTGGGACTATAATTTTGCACTCGGGTTTTCCATGTCGATGATGCCAGGGGGGGGAACGACCAACAACTGGGAAGGATGGAAGTTTGAAACCGGACACCGCGGCGCCACAGACTGGTGGCGTATCCTGGGTATTGACACGGATTTCCGTGCCAGAGTGCGCCAGCGGTGGGACGAGCTGCGCGCGGGAATACTTTCCGAGTCGTCGATGAATGCAACCCTCGACGAATGTGCCGATAGGATTGGCGAAGACGCCGCAGCGCGCGACATGGCCCGCTGGCCGGCAGACAGCGTCCAATGGAGCGTATCAGATATTCCCGATTGGGCGGGCCAAATTGACCATATCCGCGAATTCCTCACCAACCGCACCCAGTGGCTGGACGAAAATCTTTAGGCTATACCCAAACTCAAAGACCTCACTGTTCCATATCCTTAGCTGATTTCCAGTGATTGTTCAGAAGTGGAGTTTTGTATTTCGGCATTTAAATTATTTATCTGCTTATTCTTTTTCCAGCATTTTATACTTGAGTGATACCAATTGAATATCCCCATGCACAGCAGGGCGGGAGGGTACACAATGTAAATTGGGATATTAACGATGTCACTGCCATACAGGATGCGAACGCCAACAAGGACATCTGTCAGATAAAAACAAACTGCGCCGGCTACAAGTATAGCCGTTTTACGCGGATTGAATTCTCTGTTTCTGTAGCTGACAGCCCGCCAGAGCATGAATGAAAGCAAAACGATATAACCGGCAAATATCAATCCATATTCACTGGGCCACACAGGAACCATCTCCAGGACGTACACCACTGCCGAAATCACCAATATAATGATTGCGCGTTTCAGGTCACTTCTCCTGATTGGGGCTTCCAGACAGAAATAAATACTCAACAGGATGTGACAGAGCGCAAATGACACAATCTGCAGTTTCACGTAAGGTGTGAAATTAATTACGGCATCCCCAGTCGTCATGCATACAAACGCGGCCAGAATCAGTGATGTGCGCTTATCCCTGGTCATTACTGTATTTCCAATAGCAACCCCAGTCAGGATGACTTCGAACAGCAGCATCAGATAGCGAAATGGATATGGCGCCAATATTTTAGAAACAAGCAGAGCAACACTCAGCCCAATCAAAACGAAAAGAATATTTTTTTGCAATTTGCTCATTTTTCACCTTGCTCACTGTATTTTTTCAGTATGCCCGAACTATCCAGTAAATAAAAGACATTTCAATAATTCCAATCGAACCCCCAAATTCGCTTCACGTTGCGTCGTTTCAGCACTCAATCGAGTCATTTTAGAATGGTTTTCGATGTGTTTTATGAAGAGACGATATAACCGGTGAATCACTGTTGCGTTACAGCAAAGTGGAAAAGTGACATTTAATGAAAAAACAGAGTGTCATCTTCGACGAAAATGCTATTATATGCCGAACCGAATATATTACGTATAGAGTGACTGAATTTTTACCTCTACCAGGCATCGGCAGAACCGTAAGCGTCTATTGGGCTGAAATATGGATATGAAACCGCTAACATCAGAATTTGCCTCGAATGAGGCCATCTTTTCAATGAGTCCCTTCTGGCTGGATTCATTGCCTATGGGCATTGCTTTTTTTGATTGTAACCGGCACATCAAGTGGGCGAACCGCTGTTATGCCGAGATATTGGGCGTTGGGGCAGATGAACTGGTTGGGACGTCCCCTGCAGATGTGACCGGAATTTCCATAAACCATTTTCCGTGCCCAGTGGCCGAATCAATAAATTCGAATTCTCCAGTGCAAACCGAAATGACCATTGCCCATCGTCCGGAAGGACAAAATCGGTATTCGTTCAACGTATTTCCAGTTCAAAAAGCAACCGGAGAAATGTTGGGCGCCACTGCCGTGCTTGAGGGCCTCACCCCACGCAAGCAGGTCGAGAGGGCGTTGCGAAAAAGTGAAATGCGTCTGAAAGAATCGCAGCGGCTGGCGCGAATTGGATCATGGGAACTGGATTTGGAACACAATCAACTGTATTGGTCCGATGAAATCTATAATATTTTTGGAATCGATCCCCATCGGTTTGAGGCCACCTACGAGGCATTTTTGGGAGTCATCCACCCGGACGACCGCCAACTTGTGCACGACGCGTACAGCAACTCTGTTAAAAATAACCAACAATATGAAGTGTCTCACCGATTGCTGAGGGCAGATGGCAGCATTCGGTTTGTTCAGGAAAAGGGCGAAACATTTTTGGACATTCATGGCAAACCACTGCGCTCCATTGGCACCGTATGGGATATTACAGAAAGAAAGCTGCAGGAAGACGAAAATCAGGTGTTGCAGAAGAAATACCATCAGGCGCAGCGAATGGAAACAGTGGGGCGTCTGGCGGGCGGAGTTGCCCACGACTTTAACAATATGCTCAGCGTCATCCTGGGCCGAACGGACCTCATCCTGGAACAGGTGCAGCTGGATGAAGATGCGCACCATTCGCTCAAGGAAGTGCAGCACGCAGCGGAGCGATCGGCAGAGCTGATTCAGCAACTGCTTGCATTTGCGCGGCGACAGCCAATGAAGCCTGTCTATCTCAACCTCAATGAGGTAATCGCCA
>JAFGQN010000059.1 GCA_016935665.1 Deltaproteobacteria bacterium
CGTCCACGCAGCACCATTTTGAAGCGGTTAAATGGCTCGAAAAAGTGGTCAAACTGCTGGATGTGGTACAACCCGCTCCAAAGACCCATTCAGAGGCCTGGTTCAGTCCGGGCACTGATTGTGCCGATGCAATTCTTGGGGCCATTGCTTCTGCAAGGCACACCATCCAGGTATGTGTGTTCACGATTTCCGACGACCGCATCAGTCACGCCCTGCTGGACGCCCACCACCGCAACGTCCGCGTGCGAGTCATTACCGATGATGAAAAGGCACTGGATATGGGCAGTGACGTTCACTGGCTGCAAAAAAAGGGCATTCCGGTCAAGTATGACAACGACCCGGGCCACATGCATCACAAGTTCGCCGTATTCGATGGTCAGGTGGTCATCCACGGTTCCTTCAACTGGACCCGTAGTGCGTCCACCCAAAACTGGGAAGACATCTCGGTCCAGGAGGATGCAACGCTTGTGACCGCCTTCGCCCAACACTTTGAATATCTCTGGCATACGTTCTGAATATCGATACTCAATGTACGATACTGCCGCCTTATTCCTTAACAATGGAGCAGGGTGGGCCCGCATTATGGTACCCCGTCCATTTGTCGGCGGTACGCTGACGATATGCAGTTCGTTTGTGAAAACAGAGATGACGCAAACAAACCGTTTAAGGTGTTATCCAGTTGCAAAAGCGATTCTGTTTTGAACCAACTGCCCGGTGTGAGACGAGATGACATGATAGCGAGGTGCATTATGTATGGGTAGCCAAACCGCATCAGGAATTGTCGCGAAAAATGCGCGGTCATTTGTCATATTTCCGTATAACGCTTGACTTCTTTCGGCTATCTGATTGTTTTACGCTGTCTATGACTTGATTCGGAAAATTAAATATTGCAGTCTCGAGCACAACAAATAAGGGATATAGTGATGACCAAAGACGAGTTGGTTATCGTCTCCTCTTCTTAAGGAGATGTGGAAATTGTCAAAATGTCGCGATACCCATTGCACTGCATTTGGCGGTACTCAAATGGAACGATAATGGAATTGAATACCCGAAAAAAAATATTGGCAGTGATCATTTAAAAACGAGTAAATATGCACCATGCCTCAATGTATTGCGAAAATTGATACGTGCAAAGACACGATGCAGTGATCGCGTGTCGCCATTACCGATAGCGATGTAACCGTGGATTTGGAAGGCTTTACGAAGTGCAACCCGACACAATAAGTGGGCGATTGTGCGCCTATGACTATTCGAAGGCTGGTGATGTATAGAACGGAAAAGAGCAATTATCCAGCCTGACGCTACTGTGGAATTTGTAACTAATGACCCTGCTTCAAGGAAATAGATGCCTTTTGGATGCATTTCGGCGTGGAGAGGAATGGGCGCTTCGCGACGCTTATCTTCATTGTGTTCAACATATTGAACGGTTTGTGGCGAACGGTTGGTATAACTCGGATACGCAGCGTCGATCTGGTGCAATACCGGCATGGTCCCCGCGCTTTTAAGCGTTACTCTGATCAAAAGCACGTCGGAAAGTATTGTGTACGAGGAGGTGGACAAATCCCTGACTGCTCCTGGTACACAGATTCCAATGTTCTGGCATCTCAATTTTCTGGTTCCAGCCTCTTTGTTTTTGCTGACCCGTGATGTAACATCAGGGACACCCACGTGTTGGTGGGAATCTTAAAAACTCGAGGAGAAAAATGAGAATTCGTTTTATTTGGTTTCTGGCATTAATATTGTCGGCACTCTTGGCAAGCTGCGGAAAATCGGGTGATGGGAATGCCGACAGCAGCGATAGCGATTCTGATACAGACACGGATGCAGATGGTGATACGGATACTGATACCGATACCGATGCTGATACCGATACCGATGCTGATGCTGATACCGATACCGATACCGATGCTGATACCGATGCCGATACTGACACCGATGCTGATACCGATGCCGATACTGACACCGATGCCGATACTGACACCGATACCGATACCGATACAGACACGGATTCCGATGCGGATTCTGACACCGATACCGATACGGATACAGATTCCGATTCAGATTCAGATACGGACAGCGATTTTAATGTGCCGTTTATTCTTGGGGCAGACATTTCCAGCACCCAGGAGACAGGAGATACGTTCCGGGATACGGACGGTCAGACTAAAAGTATTTTTGAATTGCTGAAGAACCACGGGTTCAATTTCATACGCATCAAAGCATTTGTGGACCCCAGTGCCCCATATGGATACGCGTCTACCACCAACGGGTGTGCAGGCCTGTCTGAACCCTTTGGGGACAAGGCCCATGTGATTGAGTACGGTAAAAAAATCAAGGATGCGAACATGGGTTTTTTGCTCGATTTTCACTACAGCGACACATGGGCAGATCCAGGCAAACAGATTATTCCACATCCCTGGCGAGGCGTCTCATCCATTGATGAACTGGCCGACCTTGTATACGCCTATACCGCTGATGTCATTTCATCCGCCATCGCTGCGGGCGCTCGCCCGGATATGGTACAGGTCGGCAACGAAATTACCCCTGGTATGCTGGCCAATGTGCCCAACAGCTCCACCGACTGCTGGGGTAACGGTGTCAACGCCGCGCCAATTGGCGGAAGCGCTTCCAATTGGGACAATCTGGCCAAACTGCTGAAAGCGGGCATCAAAGCCGTAAGAGAAGAGGACCCCGGTATTTTGGTGGTGCTTCACATTGAAAACACTGACAGTCTGAACGGCGTAAAGGGGTGGGTAAACAATGCCCAATCCAGAGGTGTTGAGTTCGACATTCTCGGATTGTCCTGTTACGCTGCGTTCCAGGGACAGCCCTCGGTATGGCAAAATACATTCAGCAATCTGGCTACCACCTATCCGGATCTAAAATTTATTATTGCCGAGTACAATCCCTTTCGCACTGAGGCCAACATGATGATGAAAAACCTTAAGGGGGGACGCGGCCTTGGCACCTTCTTCTGGGAACCCACCCGCAGTGGTTCATGGGGCGATGCCATGTTTACCTGGCAGGGCGGTGTCCAGATGGCCAACAGCGATGATTTTAAAGAATACGACGATATGCTGCCCAATCTTGGACTATAGCCGTCCAGAAATCCTTTTTCATTCACCTGTTTACAGCGGCAGGCGCCTGTGCCTGTGGCAGAGGATTCAAAAATCCCGGATTCGCATTCACCTTTGGGGCTTAACGGTCATTTAGGGCGCTGTAACGCTCCAGAAACATTTTAATCATTTCTTTTTTTAGCGGTATGACATCCATTTTGGGAAACGGGCCCGAAAAAATGACAGGCCAGAAAAACGCACCGCCAATCATGGACCAGAATACTGTCGAAACCAGTCTGGGGTTTTCCACCTTCATGCGTCCGTCATCGGTGGCAGCCTGCAACCAGACGGCGAGTGTATCGTTATCTTCGGCCTGCTGTATCGTTTTTTGTACCAGTTCCGGATGGCTGGAGAAAATACCTGCCGTCACTTTAATCATTCCCAACCAGTCGTCCTTCTGTGTAAACGCGATTTTTGCATCGGCAAATTTTTCCAGCTGTGACGTCAGAGATTTGCTGGAATCATAAGTAATTTGTTTGAGTTCCATTGCCTCATCAATGACTCGTTCCAATACAGCCTGAAACAGTTCTTCTTTACTGGAAAAGTGGTTATACACGGTCCGTTTGGACGCATTGGCCATTTCCGCGATACGATCCATGCTGGCACGCTCATATCCGTCTTCGATAAACACCGTCGCCGCCGCATCGAGTATTTGGGTACGCTTTTTTGTAGTATCTCTTCGTTTTTCAACCATCTCTGTCTTTTAAAGTAAACTACACAGTGTACTTTTGCAATATTACGAGGAAACATTTTTTTCGGTACGGCAGATCGATAGTTTTATAAACTACACCGTGTAGTTTACTTTTGGGTTGACATTGGAGAACTTGAAATTACACTGGGTAGTGTACTTTGTTGAGCCTGAAACGATGGCGAAAAGGATAATATGGAATGACGTCAACTGTATATTTTACTCCCGTGTCGGAGCGAACGTCCGTTTCGGCGGTGCAGCAGATTTCAAAAGCGCTTTTGGATACGTTGGTCAGTGCTGAGCAAATTGAACTTCGGCAAAAAATTCCCTTAAAGGTGCACTTTGGCGAACCCAAAAATGTAACGTTCATCCGCCCCGACAACTATCAGGGGATCATAGACTATCTGGCGGAGCGGGGAGTGGAATCCTGCTTCATGGAAACATCGGTGCTGTATGGGGGGCAGCGGTATAAAAAAGAACTGCACGCACAAACGGCAAAGAAACACGGATTTACTCAGCTGCCCATTGTGTTTGCCGACGGAGAGCATGGTGAAGCGTTTGCGGATGTGGCCATCAATCAGAAACATTTTAAAACATTCAAAGTGGGTCAGGCGTTTCTCGATTATGATCAGATGATTGTGCTGTCCCATTTTAAAGGGCACATGCTGGCGGGATTTGGTGGCGCCATAAAACAGCTGTCCATGGGATACGCAGCAAAGGGCGGCAAACTGGCTATGCATATGGGGGAGAAGCCCCATATTAAAAATCGCAGGTGCACTCAGTGCAAAAAGTGTTTGTCCTGCTGCAATGTGGATGCTCTTAGAATTGGCGAAGGAAAGAGTGGCAGGTCCTGGATTGAAAAGGAAAAATGTGTGGGCTGCGGCGCCTGCGTTGCCATTTGTCCCAGCAAGGCGGTATCGTTGTTTACTTTAAAAAGTGTGGCCAGGTTTTTGGGCATTGGGAATCCCTTTGTTGAAAAACTGGTGGAAGGTGCGTACGCCGCAAGGAAACATCAGCATAATATTTACATTACTTTCGCCATGAGCATTTCTGCGGGATGTGACTGCGAAGCAAGGAAAATGAAACCGGTGATGGCGGATATGGGAGTATTCGCTGCCACTGATCCGGTGGCAATAGATAAAGCCTGCTTTGATATGGCCGAGGCGTTGGGTAAGAAGTTCAGGCGCGCAAAGAAAACGTTCTCTTATGCCGAAGAAATCGGACTTGGCAGCTGCGATTACCAATTGAAACGCATAGATGCACCTTCTTTTTCGGATGCTGTGGATGCGGGAATGTGATGATAACCATGATGAAACCGCGGTTCGTCATGAGGCGAAGCAAATGGGCGTGGCTGTTGGCGCTGTTTGTGTTTTGTCTGGCATTATTACTTGGAATCGCGATTTCCTGCAACACAATGGGCAGACTGCCCAAAGGAGATGATGAACATATGTTGGCGGCATCCCCAAATTACAAAAACGGACGATTTTTCAATCGATTGGCAGCCCGGGAGGTATCTGGATTCAAAGCCATGAAGGAATGGATGAAGGGGGCCGACCACACCGAACCGAACACAGAGGTGTCCACCGTGCAGCGCCGGCGGGCGGATTTCGATGTGTTTCCCCAAAGCGGTCTGCGTATCACGTGGTTGGGGCATTCGTCGTCACTGGTTGAAATCGATGGCACGCGACTGCTGTTGGATCCGATATGGTCCAAACGCAGCTCTCCGGTTTCCTGGAGTGGTCCCAAACGATTTTATGGGGCGCCGTTGCCTTTGAATGAGCTGCCAGCCATTGACGCGGTGCTCATCTCACACGATCATTACGACCATCTTGACAAAAAAACAGTTCAGGCGCTGGCAATTCGTCGTGTGCGTTTCGTGGTCCCGCTGGGGGTGGATGCGCGTCTGAAGGGCTTTGGCGTGGATTCCGCCTCCATCGACGTTCTGGATTGGTGGCAACGTACAAAGATAAACAATATTTATGTGACTGCCACGCCGGCGCGACATTTTTCCGGACGGTCTCTGGCCGATCGGGACAAAACCCTTTGGGCCGGGTATGCATGCACTGGTGACACCCACCGGGTGTACTACACCGGGGATACCGGGATGTTTCCTGGATTCGCCGAAGTCGGAGATCGCCTTGGGCCGTTCGATGCCACACTGGTGGAAATCGGCGCATATCATCAGTTATGGGCAGACCTTCATCTGGGGCCGGAGCAGGCCGTGCAGGCGGTGAATAATGCAAAGGGAGGACTGCTTATTCCGGTGCACTGGGCCACGTTTAAACTGGCCATGCACAGCTGGGTGGAACCGGCTGAACGATTGATGATTGCGGCGACAGATGCCGGCGTACCATACGTTCTACCCTGGCCCGGCGAGTTTGTGGAACCCGCATCGCCGCCTCCTGTAACGCGCTGGTGGCCCAGCCTGCCATGGCAGACCGCCCAGCAGCATCCAATTGTTTCTTCGGGAATGAAACAAAAAACAATAAGGTGACCCCTCATTGCAAGCTGATACTATGGACAATGCAATTGTTTCAAAAGCATTGTCCAAATCTGTTTCATCTGATGCTTCAATCTGGAAGATTCGCCTCCGCTGTGCCGTCCGAAATGACAACCAGGTAACTGTTGCCCTGTTGATTCTGGAAAACCGGAGCGTGCAGTGCCATGTCACGGGTTTCGTTTTCACATGATTGCCAGATAGAGTGGCGTGCCCCCGTTGGGTGAAACGTCTTTCATTTTAGCAGAAATAGCGCTACTTGAAAGGGGCGGTGTTACTTGATGTTAGGCTTTGTCTCAAAAGGTTCGTTTTCTTCAGATCGCCCCGAGGGCCTAAGCATAATTGAGATTGTGAATAATACGATACCAATTCGCTCCTGTCCATTTCGCGCGGGCACCATAATTTGAGCCGATAATTGTTGTTTTTTTTCATTTTTTTAATGGTCACGCATCCCCAGAAATTTCATGGATAGAGATAGCAGTAAAACAGTGACTGGCAGAACCAAAAGATGCCACGTTAACGTCTCCAGACTGACTAATACTTCTTCCAGTGTCGTCACTAAAATAATCACAATGACAACCTCTCCCAAAGTATGCTTTAGAAAACCAACGCTGGTAATGTTTGGCAGGCCAGGAATCTGCTTCTTGACGTCATCGCGTTTTCGAATAAACAGACAGTAAACGCCATATGCGAAAATCAGCAGGGCCAGTGCAATTAAAAAGGTGTCCAATGCGCGAATGACATATGTAATGGCAATATCTGAAGGCGAGAGGTGTGCGAGTTTGATATCCACAGCTTTGACGTGAGTGTAATATAAAAAGGCCCGAACGGTTTTGTCTGCGCCGACAACGAAAAGCAATGCTGAGCCTAAAAGTGAACACAGCACAGCCACAATACTGAGATAGCGCGAGCGCTCTAAAATATACCACATAACGGATGAGTCTCCTTTCAATAACAATGATTTCATGCAATGGTTCACACCTCGTGTGTGCTTCAGCCACTTTGATGTATGGATTCTACTCTGTTTTTCATTGGATGTAATGAACGCATGAATGAACATATACCACTTCGCTCACACGAAAAAAGCATGCATTCACAGAAACATCACAAATCGTGTCTGGTACCATATTTGCCGCCCAAATACGATTGGGTGGGCATTCGATAAAAAAAACGTATTTGTTTTTGCTTTCCAGTAAACATATTGGCCGCTTTTTGTGTACAGATGAATTCACGAACGTGAAAACTGCGTCTTTTTTTTGAGTTTGAGATAATTGTTCCTATCTTGTGTTAATCTCGTGTGTAGTTCGTTGTCAGGCGCTGTATCGATTGACATTAGGAATGAATTCATGGAAACGACGTTGCATGGCAGACACAAAACGAAACCGAATAACGCGGCTAATTCTGATGGGGATTGTAATTTCCATTGGGCTACTGTCTCGCACGCCAATTACGCCTGATTTTATTTATCCGTATCTGGGGGATAGTCTGTACGCGCTGCTCATTTTTCTGATTGTTGGCTTTCTCTTTCCCAAAAAGTCGTGGAAATGGGTGGGCGCGATGGCGCTGGGATTTTGCTTTGCCATCGAAATCAGCCAGTTTTATCACGCCCCGTGGATTGACAGTATCCGGCAAACACGTCTGGGAGGACTGGTCCTGGGCTTTACATTTATCTGGTCCGATCTGTTTGCCTACACCGCCGGTGTGCTCATTGGTATTTTGCTGGAACGACGGTTTTTTTCCGGAGCGAGTCGCCGCGCATAACATTGGCGTCATGACGTTCGGGCAGGTGTTTTGAATTTCCCCTGCGGTGTGGACGACTGGAAGCCTCTTAAAAGGGGCAAATAATTTTTCAATTATTGAACGATGAAAGATGATTCATCCCGTAGCAGCAGATGAGGAACCTCTGGCGGTTCGGCTATCGAGTACGGTGCGGATTCTGCTGCACAGATCCCTGGCTGTAAATGGTTTGGAGATAAACGGATGGGGCGAAGCGCTGACGCCGTGGGTATCAGTGAGTTCCTCATTGTGGCCAGACATGAAAATGACAGATGGGGAGCCAAATCGTGCGGTAATCTGTTTCACCATTTCAACGCCGCTCATGCCCGGCATGACCACGTCGGAGAGCAGAAGGTCGATTCGCTCCTGCAGATGTTCGAATAGCACCAGGGCTTTTTTGGCATTTGCGGCCTGAAACACGCGGTAGCCAGCCGACTCCAGCTGCTTTTTAACCAGGTGCCGCACCTGTGCTTCATCCTCCACAAGCAAAATGGTTTCGTGGCCGTGCAGTGCGCTGCTTCTCTTCTGATTCTGTTCTTCGGTGCGCCCCGAAACGGTGCTTCTGGGAACATGAATGCAAAACGTGGTGCCGTCATTGACTCTGGATGAGACATCAATGAAACCGTTGTTCTGCTGAACTATTCCGTACACCGTGGCCAAACCCAGACCGGTGCCTTTACCCTGTTCTTTTGATGTATAGAATGGTTCGAAAATATTTTTCAGGTTCTCAGTGGGAATACCCGTGCCCGTGTCTTTCACGGTAATAACCACGTATTCGCCGGGCCGTCGTCCCGCATCCTTTTGGCCGTCCGCATCGGATATGTTTTTAGTTTCAGTGTGAATGTGAATGGTGCCCCCTTTGGGCATGGCGTCCCGGGCATTGACCAGCAGATTGGCGACAATCTGATCGAGCTGGATGAGATCCATGGTGACGTTACATGGGGCATCGCTATTGGAGATATGGATTTGAATATCTTCGCCTATCATTCTGGACAGCATTTTACAGGAAGTACTGATGCGTTCCGCCACATCGATAACCTGGGGATCGACAATCTGTTTTCGGCTGAATGCCAGCAGTTGCCTCGTCAGGTCCACAGCCCGGTTGCCCGCCTCCCGGATTTGGGAGGCATCCCGCCGGATGTCGTCGGTGGCGTTCGCATTTTCCTCAATGGTTTCCGCGTAGCCGTTTATCACAAAAAGCAGATTGCTGAAATCATGGGCCACCCCGCCGGCCAGTCGGCCAATGGCCTCCATTTTCTGCGCCTGATGCAATTGCGATTCCAGCTGACGCCTGGATGTTTCGACTTTCTGGCGCTCGCTCATCTCCTGTTCAAGCTGTTTCGTGCGTTCTGCCACCAGTTCTTCGAGCCTTTCCCGGTGTCGCGTGATTTCCTGGGCTGTTTTTTTTTGCTCCGTAATATCTTTGGCAATGAGCAGAAATCCGCGCAAATCTTTGTTCTCGTCGTACAGTATGGCGCCGGACAGCGAGATGGGAATCACCCGGCCTGTGGCGGTAACATATTCGGTTTCGACGTCCCTGCTTTGAAACGTATCTGCTTTTTTGGGGTCGAGTTCGCGTATCCATTCCGGGATGAGGGCATCTTTTGAAAACAGCTCAAGTACAGATTTTCCAGACAGCGCGGATTGCGCATATCCCAGCATGCGAATGGTGGCTTTGTTCACCGTAATAATGGTGGAATCCAGTCCCACCAGCAGTAATGAATCCCCCATTGTGGCGATGATGCTTTCAGCGGCCCTTGACACTGAAAGCTGAAACAGCTCATATTTCCAGAGGGCATACGCAATAATGGTATTTGAAAAAATGAACATTATTACATCCAATGCGGGGATGGGCCATTTGTAGTGAGCCGTTAAAATGCCAACAACCATATTAACCGCTGGCGCCACGCTGGCAATGAGGAGAAAACGGCTCTGTTTCTTTTTACGAGGTTCGGATGCCGTGTGATAGGAAATGGTGTACAGAATGGCACACGCGACGGTCACCAGAAACATCCATATAAACAGGAGTGTGCTCATTATGCCATCCTGTACCGTGTACTCCCATCCCCATGGTTGCTCCCTGGGAGGGCCGGTGACAGCGTGAAAAAAGATGTCCGAGAATATAAAAACAGCGCTGGGCGCATATAGCGCCACGAGAAGCCATTTGCGTCTGAGCCAATTTCCAGGGCGAGTGAATGCCAGAGTCAGATGCAGCCAGGCGGACACATGAACTGACCACAGCACATCAAAGCGCCACCACACTGCGGCGGCTTCAAAGCTGTCCGCCTGACGATAACCGAACTCCATCAGCGACGTGTACGCCACGGACATTGTTACCAGCAAAAAAAGTCGACTCAGAATATTCCCGGTATCTCTGAAAAACAGAAATGCAGCCAGGAATACGGCAAAAACAAAAGACAGCAGCGATATGAGTGCGAAAACAGTCATAGCCTCCTCATCCTCAGAACGAACGCAATTGCTGCAGCAGATGTATCGATCCCCCCAGCGAGACCTTGCGCGCCCGTTTTCCATCAAATGGAGTAGTTGTAACGTTTTGGTGAAAAACTTGCATCACAAATCACAGTAATTGTGTATCGGTGACTCAAACGGTGAGGTGCAGGCCGGCGACCATGTTGCTCTGGTGGGCTGTGTGGTCGTACGTTTCGCATGTGATGGCGACAGGTTCGGCGATGAGGGAGATGTCATCCGTTATCTGAGCTACTCCTTTGGGTGTAGAATTTTGGAGCACAACAAAATCTTCCCTCCATGAATTTTTGACAATCACCACACATTTGTGACAATGTTTATCGCGGTCACACAATTGACATGAAAGAAAGTGCATTCATGAGTTATATTTTCAATACCATCCGTTTCAGCCTGATATTATTCACTCTTGCATCTGTTTTCGCATGTGGCGAAAAAGATTCAAAACCCTCGCAGGCTGGAAATAATGTGGAAACCGACTCGCCGGTAGATTCAGATACTCATTCATTGGACAGCAGCCCCCCGACTCCCACTGATTCTTTTGGGCTGGTCTTTTCGCCCCCCAGTGGCACGTTCACGGGGACGAGAGAAGTCACCATTTCGCCGCGGGCTGGTATTGATGGCGTGATTCGATACACCGTCAACGGCGCAGCCCCAAACGAAAACTCTCCGGTATATGAAACCCCAATCGTATTGTCGGCCTCTTCAAAAGTTCAAGCCGCCATTTTTCAAAACGGCGAGACGATTGCCGAGGGCAGCGGCTTTTACGTGGCGACAACAGGAAACATTCGAAGTGATATTCCCATCGTTGTCCTTGACAATATGGGCAAAGGGAAACCAGGCAGTGACGACATGCCAACAATGTTTTTGGCGTTCGACACCGTAAACGGCATCGCTGACATCTCCGTACCTGCGCATGTGGGATCTCACGCAGCGTTTCATTTGCGTGGCCAATCCACCAGGATGTTTCCTAAAAGCCCATATCGCGTAGAACTGAGAGACCAAAGGGAAGAAGATATGGATTGGCCCGTGCTCGGGTTGCCGTCGGAATCGGATTGGGTCATGCGTGGACCGTATGTGGATAAATCTCTGATTCGAGACGCATTTCATTACGATTTGGGCAGAGATATTGGGATGGCATCTCCCAGGTATCGGTTTTGTGAATTATATACGAATCTGGATGGCGGCGTTTTGGATGAAAGCGATTATCAGGGCGTGTACATGATCGTGGAAAATATCAAGAACTCAAAAAATCGACTGAATTTGAAACAGTTGCATCCAACGGATACAGATGCAGATGTAATTACCGGTGGCTATATCTTTAAATTTGAGTGGGATGCATCAGAGCCACCAGTGCTCAATTGTCCAGGACAGGAATACTGCTGGACCGAGATGGAGATTGTGGACCCTAAAGATATTACACCGCAGCAGGCGACCTTGCTTGCATATAAACTGTATGAATTCAGTTATGCCCTTCATACGTCGTCGCTGGAAACACCGGACGGTGGCTATGGTCAATATATCGATGTAATTTCGTTTGCAGATCAAATTATTATGAACGAGATAGGCAGAGAAGCGGATTCCTATCTCCGCAGCGCCTGGTTTTATATGGATAGAAATGGCCCTATCGTCGCCGGTCCGCTTTGGGATTACAACCTGTCGCTCGGAACGGGATTTGATTTCAACGGGATAGAAAATCTGGATACTGCGGGTTGGATGTACGAGGAAAATAACAAGCGGGATGCACCATCCAATGATTGGTTTTATACCCTGATGCAGGATCCGGAATTTAAAGCTGTTCTTGCAGAACGCTGGCGGGTGCTTCGACAGGGGCAGCTATCGAACGACGCCCTGTCCGCCAGAATTACTCAACTGGCCGCACCGCTTAAAAATGCCGCGTACCACAATTTCCAGAAGTGGGACAATCTTCAGACACCGACGGTTTTCATGGTCTTCGTGTCGCCAGTCAGTCAAACGTGGGAGGAGCAAATCGAAATTCTCCGCAATTGGCTTCTCACACGCGTTGCGTGGATTGATACCCAATGGCTGTAGTTGGACGGCTTAACCGCCTGCTTAAAAACTAGAATTCCAAAACAATGCGGGCCGTTGCCGGGTTGAAGTCTTTGCGATAGCAATAGCTGATGGCCCCCGGAGCTGAAAATACGCCGCGCACTGTATTGGATAACTCGATGGGGGGACTCATCCCTTTTTTAACAGCCATATCCTGCCAGTATTTTTGTTCGGCTGCTAAATTTATTCCCAATGCCTTGCTTATAAACTCCTGGCGCAATGATGTTCCCGTTTTGGCATGAATGGGTTTTACGCGGTTTCCCATAAATGTGGTCATTTCTTTTTTAAATATTCGCCGAACCTCGGTTGCGGACAATTCGGTTCCTGCGAATTTGTGATTTACGATGACCACCAAATCGTCGGGACTTTCAGCCTGGACGGGCATGGCACTGGAGAATGAAAAACTGCACATAAGCCAATAAATACCTGATATAAATTTTGATTTGAATAGTTTCATACGCATTCTCCTTATGAATGATTATAACAGCGCAGCTCACCAATAGACAACAGGTGAAAAGATAAAATTCTATTGTGTATTCAGGATGTTATATCGGTTTATTTTGACCCGGGCGGGTCAACTGAACATCAGGTACACGAATGTTGAACCGTATGAGACACGTATCACAGGGACAATACGATCTTGGAAGTCGTTGGATTGAAATCCTTTCTGAAGCAGTAGCTGATTGCGCCAGGTGTGGAAAATACACCGCGCACTGTGTTGGTGAGTTCACTTGGTGGGTTCATTCCCTTTTTCACCATCATTTCCTGCCAATATTTTTTTTCTGCAGAGGGGTTCATTCCCAGCACTTTATTCACAAACTGTTGTCGCAATGCGTTACCGTCCCTGGCATGTATGGGTTTTACTCTGGTGCCGTGGAAGTTGGTAATTTCCTTTTTGAATATTCGTTTTACCTCTGTTAGCGACAAATTGTCGGCACTAAACCGTTTATTGGCGATTACCACCAGATCATCGGTGCTTTCTGCCTGAGCCGGAACCAGGCTGAACAGCAATAAAAACGCGGTAAACATTACAACGATTTTCTTTGATTTCAGCAGCTTTAGCATCTCATATCCCTTTCGACGCTCATTTTGTGGACGTCTCCAATACATGTTATCGGCGCAACTCGAAGTTTATAAAGTCTTACAGCTCTAAAACGATTTTTGCGGTAATCGGGCTGAAATCCCTTCGGAAACAGTAGCTCATCGCTCCTGGGGCAGAAAAAACACCACGCACTGTATTGGAAAGTTCGCTGGGCGGGCGCATCCCTTTTTTTACCATCATGTCCTGCCAGTACTTTTGCTCAGCAGACACATTCATGCCCAGTACTTTGCTTACAAATATATCTCGAAGAGGCGACCCCATTTTGGCATGAATAGGTTTTACGCTGGTTCCCTTGTAAGTAGTCATCTCCTTTCTGAAAATTCGTTTGACCTCCGTGATGGTTAAGCTGGAATACTCAAATTTTTTGTTCACAATAATCAATAAATCGTTGGGACTCTCTGCCATCACCGGAGACTGGCTAAACAACAACACGCATGAAGCCAAAAGCAAGCCACCAATTGTTTTTCGATAGAAATCAGTATCCATTGAAAACTCCTTTCCCAGCGCAATCGGCGGTTAAAAAGAAACAGCGACCTGGCTTTTTACAAACCACGTTTTTTCGTCGACACCTTCGCCGAGTGAATCCACACGGTACGCATTCGCCTTCAATGTGACATAGGGCGATGGCTTGATGTTTATTCCAAAGCGATAAATGCCAAACTTGCTGGTGTCGTTTGCGTCTGATAAATCCAGATAGTCCACGCCAACAAACGGGGTAATGGTCAGTGTATCGAACACTTTCTCCAAAGGCAGTTGGTACGCCAACATACCGTAAGCGCTGTTCGTGATGAAGTCGGCAGCCCATATTGTTGTTCCGTAGGAAACTGTTTCCGGGCGAACCAGATATTCCGACTTGCGGGCGCCGGCCTCCCCAAACAGGGTCAGACCTTTCCAATTCAGTTTTAAGTCCACGGTGCCGATATATTCTTTATGCTTGTCGGTAATCACATCGTTTGAACGCTGGGCAAGGTCGTAATTCACATCATCCAGCACCTGGGTTCCGGTTTCGTCTATGCGATATTCTGTGATCATTTCGGTCTCAATGTCCGTGTATTTTCCGTAATATCCATAGCCGCCAAGAGAAATCAGCCAATCTTCGCCCGCCACTTGAATTTTGGTTCTAAGGCCAATCGCTTTATTATGGTCGGTATCAAAGAAATTTTCCGTTGGACCGCGACCATTTGAAAGGGTGACCGCATATTCCAGTTTCAGCAAATCCGTTGGAAAAATGGAACCAAATACCATCAGACCCGTCTGTGCCGTGGGCACCACGTCCCAGCTGATAAGAAACGGCAACGCCACTGTCAATACCACCGGCGACCCATGATCTTCGTTCCAGATACCAAACGGCGTCAGATAGCGGCCCGCACGAATGCCAAACCAGTCTCGCGGCTTCCAGTCCAGATGTGCCCGTTCAATATTCACACCGCCCAACCGCGTGCCCCCTTCAAACTGATACTTGGCATATGTATCGGTTCGCTCAAACCCTTTGTTGGGATCGGGATCGCCGGTGCGTGCTGTTTCCACTCCGTCGACGCGTGTCACCTGGCTCTTATTGGTGATGTTGCCATTGGGAGAATACGAGAAGCGCGTTTCCACCAGCGCCGACAGGGTTTCTGTCATCTGACTCTTCAAATAGAGATTTACGCCGGTTTGATAAAAAGAATTGTACTTGGGTTGGTAATAATACGTGATGGCATCGTCGTATTTGGCAAATGATGCGGTATGACTCAAATCCAGAAAACCGCTGATTGTAAATTTTTCGTCTGCCGCGGCAGCGTTGGCCTCCATGACCTGCATCGATAAATCATCCCGGTCCTCCTTCGCCATTTGCTGCTGCTGTGAAAGCGTTTTGATTTGTTCCTCCTGCGCTTCAACTTTTGCCTGCAGTGCCTCGAGTCTCTCGGCGACAGTTGCGTTGGCTGCTGTGGCAGTGCCCGCATCTGTTTTGGCAGACATGGCGGTGTTATTGCCTTTGGCATTTGAGTCCGTCACGTTCGTTTTTTCGGCCTCCTGTGCAACAGCGTTCACCGCAAAAAACACAATCGTTAACATTGAAAATAGTATGGTTTTTAATTCAATTGTTTTCATGTTGTCTTTCCCCTACTCGCAAGTACAGCCAGCTGTTTCTACGCCAAAATCGCCTGTTATGTATGCATCGAGCCAGCAGAGCGGCGATGGCCATCCCATGGCGGCGACGGCACTGCAATCACAACATTGTTGTCCGGCTGGACAACCCCCAACGGTGCAGTTTGATTGAACACAGTTTCCATCAACTGCAGTATCAATAGTATTGGGCAAACAGGTCGTCATGGTCCCGTTGCCGGTACAATCCGTATCCGTTGTGCATTCCTTCAGTGGAATCGGACACGTGCATCCCGCGCCCTCCATTGCCGCCACCATCAACTCCTCGGTGCAAAGTGGCGATGGCCACCCATATTCCGGGTGCGAACTGCAGTCGCAACACTGAAAGCCCGTCTCGCATCCGCCCGCTGTGCACTCGTCCTGTACACATATGCCAGGCTGAGCAGTGTCCAGAGCGTTGGGGAGACAATAATCTCTGGGCGCTTTGGTGGCGCAATCCGCCGATGTCGCGCAGCTGAATGCCGAACCCGAATCGGTATCGGAATCGGTTGCGGTGTCCGTGCCACCTCCGGTATTGGGGCTGCAGACGCAACCCGTCATATAATCAACAAACGCGTCCTCTGTACACAGTGGCGATGGCCAGCCAAACTGGGGTTGCGAAGTACAGTCACAGCACTGAGTCCCGGTGGGACAGTTGTCGGCAGTACAATCGTCCTGTACACACGTCCCAGGCAGGGACGGGTCCATCCCATTGGGTAAACAATAGTCAATATTGCCATTGCTGGCACAATCCGCATGTCCGTTGGCCGTGTTGCATTGCAGCCCAACAACGCCCCCGCTGGTATCTGGGGGATCGGTATCCGTACTGCCTCCCGTTACGTTGCTGCAGTTGCATCCGTAGTCTTCAAAAGTGCCGGCATATTCCGCGACACCGCAAATCGGTATTGGCCACAGTGCGGCGAAAGTCGGTGATTTGCTGCAGTCGCAGCATGCAAAGTCCGCCGATTGACAGCTGCCTGTTGTGCAGTTCGGTTTAGTGCACACACCTGAAACGTAGTCAGGTCCAAGCATGCAAAAATCCAACTCTCCGTTTCCTGCACAGGTTTCGCCGGCACCTGGATTGCAATACAGGTTTAAAATACCCGCACCTGTATCCACTCCTTCCGCCTTTGTTACCCTGTCATCGAAGGGCGTTCGGCCTCTGCAGCCGCCGTATTGGCTGTCGTATACCTGACCTTTGTCGCATCGATCTTTGTCACTAATGCTACAACTGAAAAATAAAAGTGAGAGTATCGGTATCACAATTTTCTGCTGAACCATTTGTTGTTCCTCCTGACGGGGGGGAAGTCCTCACCTATTTGTCCCCCGGTTTGATTACTTACTTGCGACCATCAGCGTGTCTGAATTTATGTATTTTAATCATTAAATCAGATCTGCTCACCTGACTGATTTTTGAAACTAGTAGATAATACTGACTCGGAAATTGCATGACGCAAGTCGAAGGTCAGGGCTTTCTGCGCATATTTTGAAAAAAGTGCCCCAATTGGCGGCACTTTACAGCACAAATTACAGCAATTGTATGTCTGTGACTCAACAGGTGAGGTGCAGGCCGGCGACGATGTTGCCCTGGTGAGCCATGGTGTTGTACGTTTTGCACGCAATGGCGGTAGGCTCGGCGATGAGAGTGATGTTCTTTGTACGGCACCAGTCGATGGTTTTCTGTGGTACTTTGAGCATGCCGTGGGCGCCGCAGCCAATTACAAGTACACGGGTTCCCTCTGGCAAGTGGAGGGCAATATCGTCGGGGACCAGAGAATGGCCTTGTTCCCGCTGCCAGTTGGAGACAACGTTGTTGCCGCAAATAATGAGGTCTGTTGTGTGGCGCTGACCATTAATGGTAACGCTTCCAAACGAGTAGTCTTGCAGTGTGTAATGCACAAAACAAGCGCTACCACAGATTTTTCCTGATGGCAATGGAATCCGCCTGGCGGGTGGATTGCATTTGGCATGCGGTGGCCGTGTGCAGCTGTGTCATGGTGTGGCGGCATTTTTCAGTCAAAAGGTCAGTTCCAGTTCGCTGGAAAGCCGAAACTGCATTCCATGTCACTGTTGCAGTACCAAATGCCTTTTTGGGTTATACCTTCAGGCGGTACGCCCAGTCCGTTGCAGTCTTCGTTATCGGTGCATTCTCTGTCAAAATCCGATTCAAAATACCATGTACATAAACCGTCAAGACACCCGCAACTGCCGAAAAGGGGTTCGCGTCCGCTGGTCATCAGGAGCTGATTGCAAAACGCGTCGTCATTTATTTCAATTGGCTCGGCGGCGCAGGTGGATTCGACACACCCGGTGACAATGCAGTCGGTATCATTTTGGCAGCGATTTTCGATGCCGGCTCCCTCGTAAATGTCGTAGTGAGGGTCGTCTTCGTTCATATACACTTCTCGCGGATGTTCAAATGCGTCTGACGCGTCGTCGCGGTCGTCCGCTGCAGCAATTCGCTCCGATTCGCTTGAGGCGCTTTTGTAACATCCCGCAATCAGCAGCACAGAAATACATACAATGATTCGAATTAAAAACATTTTAAAAACTGTAAAACAGCCACCAGATAATAGCAACGATTAGCGGTTTTTGGGTTTCAAATAAATGTGAACAATAGAAAGTGGCCGATACCAACTTGAGAGACCCTGGTTCGAATCCACTCAATTTGTACATGCATTGGAATAACGGTTATTGCCGAAAATCAATTATTTCGAATCGTGTGCCACCATCTCCATGAGATTCCACGCATCGCCAACTGGAATGGTTTCGATGCCGTGGGCGTCAATGGCGGGAATATCGAAGGGGTTGGCCAAAAAGAACCGGCTTCATTTCCAATTGCTGCAACGCACAGGCCATGGCGATGAACGGATTAATATCGCCAGTCGACCCCAACGCGGAGAGTAAAACAGTTTTCATATGTGACACCTGTCTGCAATGGTTGTAAAAGATGCGAAATGGACATTGAACAAACGGATTTGTTCCAGGGAAACATGAAGTATGTCTGATGTCCCCTGGGCGTTTATGGCGCCTGATTGTTACAGTTTTCGCGTGGCGCACCAGGCGTGGACGAGTCCTGCCTGAAAAAACTGAAAAGGGGAATCAAAGCCACTGGACTCGATGATTGATGCGACTGTCGAAGGCGGCAACAGTAAAATACGGTCGTCGTAGGCGCGATGCATCTGTTCAAGTTTTTCCACGGAATAGTCATCCCCGGACATCAGGATACACCATTGCTTTATAAGAGCGTCTTTCTCTCGCTGGTTCGGTCCTGCTGCCACATCCGCACTTGCCAGGATGCCGCCGGGCTTGAGTCTTTTGGCAATAGCGTGAAAAAACGACCGTCGCGCGTCGGTTTCAAGTATAAACTGCGATACCAGAAAACAGGTGGCGCCGTCATAGGTGGTGCCCATATTCAACGTATCCAGGAATCCCTCGTGAAAATCACAGCGGTCTGCGAAACCGTTATTCTCTGCCCGCGCACGGCAGGCGTTCATCATGGCCGGTGACGGTTCGACCGCGGTAAATCGCCAGTGTTGAAACTTTTTGGCCAGGTGCGCCATCTCCTGGCCGGTGCCCGCGCCCACGCACAAAATCCGAGCGTCTTCGGGAAGGAAAAAAAACACGGCCTCCAGCATGAAATACAAGCCATTGTAAACAGGGGCAATCTTCGCTGCCAGGGTATCGTACCCGGGAGCCATCTGTTCAAAAACGTCGACAATTTCGTTTGGTTGCATTGTGTAATCCTTATCAAAGCCAATTTTATTCCGGAAAAATACACTGGTGTTTCCCAAAAGTCGAATTTGTAAAGGATGTCTTCGGTCGGTTCTACCTATTTCACAATCACCGCGTCTGCTCCGGTGCGACCGAACGTTTCGGGGGCATACATCGGTGCTCTCCCATCTGCCATTGGTGCGCTCTGCCAGCACGCCGCGCATTAATCTGCCAACAAGCGGGTGTTTGGGATTCACATTGCGCAGCGCATTGAGCCAGATGGCGTCCACTCGGTTATGCGACGGAAAAAGAAATGACGTGTTCCATGTATGCGCCTGTTTGAGATGCGCCCGCGACGCGGTGAGGGTCATATTGTTTTTTGCGGTGCCAGGCAATCGATTGAATAATTGTGGCTGCCCGTTTACACATTCAATCAGCAATCCCATTGCCTCCAGGGACAATTCTCCTTTTGGGGTGCGGCGTATCAATTCCGCCGCTCTTTTTTCCCGATTGACGCCAAAACGATGCAGGACATTCGTGGCGTAGGCAATAATATCGTTGCGTGCCGGTTTGGGATAGTCGTCTCCTGGAGCGGCGACCGGTTTGAATCCCTGCTGCTATCGCAGCAATTCGGCATCTTTGCGCTTTCGTCCTCAGTCCCTCGGTCGATGTAGCTATGGCGACACCTCGGCCGGGCCTTGCGGGCGCGCAGCAAAGCTGCTCGTATTCCCGCGATTTCGCCAGCGGAATCAAACCGATCACCGGTCTAGTGTTTTTCGCGATTACTCTCCAGCCGCCTGTTCACCTCATCCGCAATATCCGGATAGAAATCCTTTAAACATTTGGGGCAAATGCCATGGGAAAAGCTGGCATCCGAATGTTCATGCAAATACTCCTCCATTGCCTTCCAGACCCCTTCGTCATCGCGAATTTTGCGGCAGTTTGAGCATACGGGAATAATTCCTCGAAGTGTCTTGATTTCCGCAAGGGCTTTTTCCAGCCTGTTGCTCTCTGTCTGTAATGCCGTGTGCACAGCAGTGACCCGGCGAGTCGCCAGCAGGGCTATAAGGACAGAAAAAAGAATTGCAAAAGAAGAAATCACAATGATCAACACCTGAAAGTGACGTTGATGACGCAATGTCTGCGCACGCAAATCAGCTGCGTTTTGCCTTGTATACGCAGTGAGCGCCATCATTTTATTTTCCAGTTTTGCCACATGTTCTGCGCTCCGATTTTGTGTCATATAAATGGCCTGTGCGGTGTGGCCGGCTTCTTTCAGTCGCACCACTTTGTCGCGAATGGGCTTCCATGCCTTTAGCAGAGCACGCGTTTTTCGTTCAAGGGCTTTGCCCTCCTTGCCAAGAATATTGGAGCGAACAAGGTCGAGTTGCGTGTACACCCGTTTTTCATTTTCAGTCACCCGCACCAACGCCTCATGACGCGATTCAGGCGCGTCGGAGAGTACTACTTCCTTCATTCCCCTGTGCATCTTGGTCACCTGCACTGCCGAGCGCAAAGCGGCGTTGGAAACGACAAGGGGATGCTGATAAATGGTTTCAGTGAGCGTACCAAGGACAAACAGGCTGTACAGAGTCAATGCGCCGGTGAGTGCAAACAGGCCAATAATCAACCCAAAGCTCAGTAACAAACGACGTCTGTCGGACAAAGCGATTCGCATTCAACCACCTCCGGCGACTTTCGCGCTGTCGTCTCTTTCGCAATGTAACGGAATGGCGAATAGTGTTCCACTTATCCTGTGCAGGTCAAGCGAATAATATCGGTATGGCGCCAACTGAACGCCACTTCGCCTGGAGTTTCCTGGTGATACAGCCGCGCAGTCACGAGGCTCCCAAACCTGTTGCCGGATTTTGATACCATCAGAGACCGATTTTTAAGGCTATCATCAGAAAGCAAATCCGTCCGTTGGAACCAGAGTTGCATTGGATTTTGAATCGTGAAAATCAGTATAGTCCGTTAAGCGTTAAAGACCGTTCCTGTTGCGCTATTTTCGTTTAAAAAAAAGTAGAACTGTTTTATGACTATTCCATCAATATGTAAAAATTGGATTTCCGTTTGTAGCATAAACAACGTGTGCCTTAATTTCAAAAAGTGAATATGTACTGCAGTTTATGAGGGGAATTTGCTGCATGAAACAGTTGAACATCGATGAGACAACAGGGTTTGTCGCAATTGGTTCAGTTATTGTTAGTGGGGGGCTGTTGATTATACACGCATTTATCGACATGAAATTATATGTTGAGTATTTGTATTCGCTGGCAGTGTGGCATGTTGCAATCGCCGTTCCGCTGCTGTTTCTTTCGTATATTACAGGAATGGTTACCGTAAAGCTATGTGCATGGGGTGCTGATATCCGTCGCGGTGAAAATGCGGAGTCATACGCTTTAAGAGTCGTGACACTGAGCAAGGTGAATTGTGAATTCATATCCAATGAGTACAGCAGGCTCAGTCGCCAACTTGAATTCTTTCAGGGAAGCTGTTTTGCGATAGGAATTCTGGTGTTGGGGATTGCCACTAAAGTTTGTCGTTGCGAACCTGATATTGGTGGAAGACTCGAGTGGGGACGAACGATTTTTATCATCGCAGATGCTTTTCTGATTGGATTGATTCTGCTTTTATGGGCACTGGCACAAAGAGTATATGCAAAGATGGTTTCTTTGAATCGAAGGATTCAGAATCCTGATGTAGAGATATAATACAGTAGCCTTTGTTTTCGCATTTGTCGGAAAGTGGGGTGCCGTCTTTGAATTTTGTTTCGCCTGCCAAACCGGCAACGGCGCCACCCCCATCCTAAAAGAGGTTACCAGGGACATAATTTTGGGCACGCTCGTCGGAACGAAAACCATGCTGGATTGGGCGAATCGTCGAAATGGTCAAATTGGAAAAGTAATGAATCACCATAAAAAAGGTATCACTTATCCTGTGGCGGATTCCGTTTCCGGGGGCGACGTCATCTTCGGTCCAAACATCATCTTTTGATTTTTTACGCACATGCTCTGCCTCGGCAGCGCGCAACGGCTGCAGGATATGCGTTTTGACAGATTAATAGCCTTTGATATTTGTCGTATAATCGTGGGAACGATGAAAACGGTTTACTTTGTTCGTTCTCTGTTTAATGATTGATTCAATTGACGCGAATGGATATTGATGATGACGCATCGCATTTCCAACCAAATAGTATTATCAACTCGAGTATTATGGATCCTGATGATGTTCTCTCCTTGTGTCGTATTGGCTGGTCTGCCAACAGATTATAAAAATCACTCAAACCATCGAACGCAACAGGTCTTTTACGATGACACGATTGTCATTAACACGCTGCAGGGCGAAGGAGACATGTCTCGCGCCTGTAAAATGCGTATCTGGCAAACGTATAATGACATTGAAAAGAAGGGCACCTTTGCTGTTTTCCGTATGGCCAGGAATACACTCAATCAATGTGAATCCGCTATTTCAACTCAATCCGCATGTGCCTTCGCAGGCTACCTCGTGGAAACTATGCTCCGCCGGAACCATCCTGATATCCAGGTTGAATTCGCTCCACCTCTAGTTCGCAGATACAGCCGTTGCCTCCCCGATGCAACTCAGTTGATTCGACTCGGAACAAAATTTAAAAGCATGGGCATCTTCGATAGAGCAGCAGAGCTGTTCGTGCTTTTTGCAAAACGATTCCCCACTCACAAGGACGTCATTCTGGTTTTGCAGCAGGCGTTTGAGTTGTATATTCAGTTGGGGGACATTCGTAACGCTGTCGCCGTTTTCGATGTGCAAAAGACCCTGCTCGGGATGTCGTCGCCATCGGTTGCATCAGGCGCCATTGCTCTCGCTCGTTTGTCATTCACTACCGGAAACTACGCATTGGCACAAACATATCTGAATTTCTTTTTCCAGACTTATTCTGAAGCATTTCCATGGCTAACGGTGGAGGCACGCACATTGATGGGGAATATCCTCATGCTTGATTCTCCGGAAAAGCAGTCGCAGGCCATCATGAATTTCAAGGCAGCAATTCAGATATACGATCGGTACACAGACACTCTTCTGGAAACCCGATATCCCAGAATTACAGGTGCGACCATTGCATCGGCAGAAGCGCATTTTCAGTTATTTGATATCCAGCGAAAAAAAATGCATTCGCTATTCCTCCCCAAAGATACTGTGAAACAACTGAAACCTGCAATTGCATCATCCCTGAAGACGGCAATGCAATCTCTGGGACAAAACAGTTTTGCTCTGCATTGGGAACTGCAAAGCGCAACGGAGCGCTCCCCAACGAACAGAGATACTCTTTTTCCCGTCCCCGCTCATTTAAGCAGTATCTACAGGGGGGCCAGACAACATTCATCCCCATCATTGAATCCCTTCCAGAGATGGCTTCTCACTAAGTATGTGGCATGGGCTGAGCGGATGCGCGATGTGTATCCGTTGCTCATTGAGACAGCTCGCCGGAGCATAAAGACCTACGCTCCGAATGTTTATATCAAAACACTGAATGCACTGGCCAAACTGCATATGGGATTGGCGATGGATTATTTTCGCATAGCCGGAACGGCGCGTTCTGAGTTTCCTGAATTTGCTGATGCGCTTCATACCGCATTTGAAATGCATTTGACCAGAGCCTATGACATGTCCGGCAGTTGCTTCGCGGTTGGCCAGAAAACTCATTGGTTTAGTGATGACCTTCGCGAGTGTAATGATAATTTTAACGAGGTTTTCAAGGAAAGGTCAGCCGCTCTCTCAGAGATGTTCGCATTTCGGTTTCCGGAGCAGGATGAAACAGACACAATGATTATGAGCGATTCGTTCATATCCAGGTTGAAACAGCGCAACCGCAGGAATGGCGCCTCAATGAACCGGAAAGCTTTTTCACCCGTGTCGATTCCATTTACACCGATACATCACTCGCATTCAACTGCACAAAAACTGGGAGTGCTGCTTCAATTCACGCGTCCTGTCGGGCCAGATGCCATCACAGACGATTTTGTCCGGGGTGGCGGCCTTGAAGTGTATTATCTCCATCAACTTCCACTTTCTCATCGCAGAGTGTTTATCGGTGGATATCTGCGGCTCTGGGGTTGTGATACATACAGTAATTCCCCAAAGCTTCCCCCCGGGACGGGCATAAACACTTCGGCAGAACCTATCGAACTTGGCGCCAACGCTGTGTATCCCCAGGTTGGAGTGACAATTCTACCGTGGCAATATCGCTGGAAGTGGCTTACGTTCAGTATGGGGTGGCACGTTGGATATGGCTTCCTGAAAACGATGCGACAACACAACGCCACAGGCGAGGAAGAGGTCCCGTCTGAGTATATACGTTACAGCAACGGGCTACTGTTGGAACAGTTTGTTGATATTGGCCGAGAAACAAAACGAAGTTCTTTCAAGGGCGGATTTCACTTGCGTTTGGGACTGAATGCAACCCGATTCTGGAGTTTTCGCAAACCGAATCCGAATGTCCCCCTGGCCAACACCGGAAATTACGAATGGTCATTTTGGCCATCGATTCAAATAGGCATATTCCTGGGGGACTGATTCTTCCGCCGATATGATTTGGAGCGCAAGGGGGCAGACTCTCCGGGGCTGTTGCCCAAAAGCAGCGCTCGAGTGATTCCTAATAGAGAAAAAGATTGTTTTGCTCAGCTGTAACTCCCGTAATGTCGTGCCCCACACAGCCTCTCTGCTTCAAAAATCGCCGTTTTTGAAAAAATCAGCAGGAGGAAAAACCTGGGGACGGAGGCCAGACTAAAGGCGCTTATTCCCAAAGGGTATAAGCTGCAAAAATATCTCGATAAGTTCATGTCGTACGCCTATCGCAAAGACAAAGCGTATTCAAAGAAAATGGACGAACTGCGCCGGGGGCACGGACGCCGGGACATGACCATGGACCTCAAATCATATTCCATTATCGGCAGAGACAATCCAGAGCCATTAACGAGCATGCCGGCATTTGATTACAGCAAGATTGCAGAAGCCATGGCCACGCACGACGCCATCATGGACGCACAGGCCAAAGCCGGTGTGGATCCCCAAACGGTTGAGGAATCCAAAGACATCATGAACCGGGCGTACACGTACTTCAAAATCGCCGCCGACGAAATAAAGGAAGCCGGCCGCTTTTTATTTGAAGGTACAGACCGCTACAACAATTACGTTAGCGAATACCGCCAAAAGATCTCCAAAAAAGCCCGCACCATCGCACCATTAAACGATGATGCCGCAGAGGCAGTGTAACTGCCTGTATTCCTTCAGTACACCGCGCTTTGACAAATGGTGGGTAACCAAACAAGGCAGCCTGGCCGCTCAAATTGAACGCAAATCGATAATTTAAAGCCTCTATTTGCCCAAAACCGGCAGGTAAACGCTGAAAACCGGCAGTTAATTTATCTCAATCCATATGCTTCTTGAAAAAAACAGGCAAATCGGCGCCTCAAAAAGGCAGCCTGGCAGCGTAAACGGAATGCACATCAATAATTTGAAACCATCTATTTGCCAAAAACAGGCAGGCAAACGCCAAAATTCGGCAACTAACCTCTCTCGACCCATATGCTTCTCGAAAAAGCCAGGCAAATCGGCGCCTCAAAATGGCAGCCTGGCAGGGTAAACGGAATGCACATCAATAATTTGAAACCATCTATTTGCCAAAAACAGGCAGGCAAACGCCCAAAACCGGCAGCTATCTGGTCGCACCCCATATGCGTATTAAAAAAAACAGGCAAATGGTCGCCTCAAAATGGCAGCCCACATCTTCCAACATGCGTATATAAACTGGATTTATCAGTGAGGTCCCTTCCTTTGGCCTGCCCTGGAAAACTCAAAAAAAACAAAATTATAGGCAAATAATTGCTTTATTTGAGCTGTTACAAAGGAAAAATGCCGAGGATGCGTTACTGTGAATGCATGGATAACAACGACAAAAAAGCGACGCAGGAAAAAGCATAAAGGGGAGAACATTATGGAACGAAATATCGCAATCGTTTTACTGGCAGCGGTCCTGTTGGTACTTGGCAGCAGTGCACAGGCGAAAGACCGCCCAAAAATGCTTACTGTTGGCGCCACTGCGCCCAATGTGAGTGGGGTCGATGAGCAGGGGAAAACACATACACTTTCGGAAACAAAAGGGGCGTTCACCCTGGTTTATTTCTATCCCAAAGACAATACCCCCGGCTGCACAAAAGAGGCCAGTGCATTTCGAGATGCGTGGAAGAAGTATGCGGCTGCCGGTGTGAAAATTTTTGCCGTTTCAGACGATTCGGTTAAATCCCATAAAAAATTCGCCGACAAACACGCGCTTCCGTTTCCACTTATTGCGGATGAAAATCGCACGTGGGGCAACGCGTTCGGAGTGAAATCTTTTTTGGGAATGTATCAGCGGGTGAGTTTCCTCATCGACAAAAAAGGAAAGATTGTCAAGGTGTACGACGATGTCGATCCGGGCCTTCACGCTAACGAGGTGCTCAAAGATGTGAAGGCAATGGACACATCGAAATAGTAGTGATGGGGACGAAGCCTGTATCACTATCGCGGCGGTAGAGCTGAAATGAGATACTGCATACCGAATCTGCAGTGCTGCGTCCCCGAATCTTCTGGATGAAGGCGCAGAGTAGGCCTTATCCCGTCATGCTTTCCTGTGTTGGTTGCAATGAATCAGCGACCTGCCTTTGGCATTTTTGCCAATTCAATTTTTAACCCGGTGGGATGTTCCAGGTTATCGCACATGGGACACTTTGACTGAATCTCCTCAATGAAGGCTTCTTTTTCTTTGCCGGACATGTCGCTGTCCAGATGGACGCGAATGGTGAGTCCTTTGTATCCGGCGCGTTTGGAGGTGGGAAGTCCCAGGGCTTTGGCGAAATCCAGCCGGCCTTCCACGGTGGCCGTGATATGGCGGATGGAAAGCTGTTTTTGCATGGCCAGCAGGCGTCCGGTGGATACCACGCAGCTGCCCAGCGCGAACGCCAGCATTTCCGGTGGGGTAGGGGCGGTATCGTCGGCGCCAAATGCTTTGGGTTGATCCACGCGAATGGTGTGCTGTCGAACCTGGCCTTCAACGATGCGGTTTTTGATTTCGCGCACAGAGACTTTTACATTGTATGATGTGTCTGTTGTCTGTTTATCTGAGGATGGTGTCTTGTTTTCATTTGGCTGAGCCGGTGTGTTCCATGCGATTTTTGAGAATATTGTTCCGGCGACAATTGCCAGTACAGCAACAGAAATGTGGAACGTTTTTCGTTTTGTAAAATTGCGCATCATGCCCTCTTTTCGTTTTGCGCATTGTCACCCTATTGTTGTACAACGCGACTGTTTGCACACCTTTGTGCTGCACTCTAACTGTCAGATGGCGCGCGATGCGTCCAACGATACTTTTCGATTGACCCTATCGGGAAAATTGATGGATATAGCTCCATGGAATTCAAACTGTTGAAGACATTTGAGACAGTTGCATCTTTGATGAGTTTTGGGCGGGCAGCGGAGGTGCTGCATGTTACACAGTCCACCGTTTCCGCCCAGATTCAGCAGCTGGAAGACGATTTGGGAACGCCTGTGTTTGAGCGGCTGGGACGTCGCATTCTGCTGACGCCGGCCGGCGAAAAGCTGCTGCTGCATACAAGGCGAATGCTGGAATATGAAAAGAGCGTGTACAGCGTTGTCAGAGGGGATACGGCAGTTGCCGGGACGATTTCCATTCGCATCCCCCAGAGTACAGCGTTTTTGTATCTGCCCGAAATTCTCTTTCGATTTTGCCGTTTGTATCCCAACGTGGGATTTGATATTTCCAATTGCGGTTACTTCAACCTGACCGACGAACTGCGGGACGGGCGAATTGATGTGGCGTTTCTGCTGTGCGATAACGTTGATTTAGCGGAAGTGTCGTCTCAAAAACTGTGCAGCGAAACCCTGGTCTACCTCACACATCGCAAGTCGCCGCTGGCACAAAAAAAAGCGCTCACGATTGTTGATTTGCATGGCCAGACGCTGTTGCTTCCCAAGCATGACTGTGGCTATCGCATGTCACTTGAACAGACACTGCGTGAGGCAGCGGTGGATGTTGCAGCCATTATTGAAATGAACAGTCTGTCCGCCATCCTTCAGTGTCTGGCAACAGGGCTGGGCGTGGCCCTGCTGCCCCAAAAGATTGCGCAGTCCACTTTGGGGTCCAACAGGCTCATTGCCCTTGACTGGTGTCACCCCCTGGAAACCGGACTCCATTTAATCTGCCACAAAAGACGCGTACTTTCGGGCGCGCCGGCAGCGTTTGTCGATACGGTTGAGTCATATTTTAAAGACATGCCCGCACAGTGACGATAATTGGGGGTGCCTCCCGGGAGAGGCCGTTCATCTTTGACCGACGAGGCTTTGCTGAAGGACAATGTGCCGTGGGGAAAATCCATCATGCGGCGTTTGGAAATGCGATTCGACAAAGTCACCGTGACGCGGATTCGGATGGATTGTCAATGCGGATACGGGAAACAGCAAGGTCCTTTTGTCTGCCCGTCGATTTAAAGGAACTGTGGTGGATGGCCAGGTATGAGGCAAACGGGTTACAGATCCCAGCTGCAATTCCATTGATTGTCACAGTTGCAGCGGCAGGTGACTGCGTCAAAGTCGGACGTCCAGTCGCAGCAAAGTGCTGTGTTGTTGCAGGTTTCGGGCAAGTCTTCATATGCGGCGGCGCAACCGTCGGTAGTGGTTTCGATGGGCATGCATTCGTACACCTCGTCGTTTGGAGTGTTGGGCTTATAGCTCAGTTGCCGCATGTGGCAGGCGAGTCCTTCGCAACAGTTCTCAATAACTTTGCCCTCATCGGACACGTCGCATTTCTGGCATTCGGTTTTGCAGGTGGGGTGGGTATCGCTGGACGGGTCGGAATCCTGCACGGTATCATCCGAAGACTGTTCACTGTCCGTCTCATTGTCACTTTGTGTGTCTGCCGGGGGTGTTGAATCGTTGTCATCGCAGCTGGAAAGAATGATTGAAAGAAAAACACAAAACAAACCCTGTCGCATTCTAATCTGAATAATATTCATAATTAAGCTCCATATCCGGTTGGCGAAAATCCTGTTGGAACACAATTCTAACAAAAGTGTAATGCGAACACAATGACACAGAATAGAATGCTGCAATCAGCTGACGACGTTAATGTTGGGGCGTTAAATGGAAGGGATTGATAATCCTGAAACAGATTATTTAAAGAGGAGGTCGCCCCATTTGGCGAATACGGGAGCCAGAACCAGAGATACAACGCTCATCAGCTTAACGAGAATGTTGAGCGCGGGACCTGCGGTATCTTTGAAGGGGTCACCTACGGTGTCACCGGTAACGGCCGCTGCGTGAGCTTCGGAACCTTTACCGCCATTGGCGCCGCCTTCAATGTGTTTTTTGGCGTTGTCCCATGCACCACCGGCATTGGACTGGAAAAGGGCCATCAGAACACCGGAAACGGTAACGCCGGCGAGAACGCCGCCCAGACCGCGGATGCTGATGAAACCAACCAGAACGGGAACGAGTACGGCGATGAGGCCGGGAACGATCATTTCTTTAATGGCGGCTGCGGTGGAAATGTCAACGCATTTGGCGTATTCGGCTTTGGCTTTGCCTTCCATCAGACCGGGGATTTCTTTAAATTGACGACGTACTTCGGCAATCATTGCCTGAGCAGCGCGGCCTACGGCGTCCATGGCGAAGGAGCTGAACAGGAAGGGCAGCATGCCGCCGATGAACAGACCGGCCATAACGATGGGGTCGGCGATGTCGAGCATGGTGTTGATGCCCAGATTTCCTTTTGTGGAGATGCTGTCAATCTGCGTTCTGAAAGCAGCGAAGAGTGCCAGCGCAGTCAGGGCTGCGGAACCGATGGCGAAGCCTTTACCAATAGCGGCAGTGGTGTTGCCCACAGCGTCGAGTTTGTCGGTGCGGCCGCGAACTTCTTTGGGCAGCTCGCTCATTTCGGCGATACCACCGGCGTTGTCGGCGATGGGCCCGTATGCGTCAACGGCCAGCTGAATACCGGTGGTGGAGAGCATACCGAGAGCGGCGATGGCGATGCCGTACAGACCGGCAAGGCTGAATGCACCAACGATGGCGATGGCGATTACAATCAGGGGCCAGGTGGTGGAAGACATGCCCACTGCCAGACCTTTAATGATATTGGTGGCAGCACCGGTCATGGATGCTTCTGCAATCTGGTTGGTGGGTTTTTTGTCTTCGCCGGTGTAGTACTCGGTGATGAGACCGATGGCGGTACCGGCTGCGAGACCGATAACTGCGGCAGTGGCGATGCCCCACCAGGTGAAAACGTCGTCGCCAACTGTCCAGGATGCGGGCAGCATAACGTTGGCCAGTACGTAAGTTGCAATGGCGGTGAGAATGGCGGTTCCAAAGGTACCGATGTTCAATGCGGTTTGAGGGTTGCCACCTTCTTTGGTTTTAACGAAAAAAGTACCAATAATGGAAAGCACGATACCCACGGCAGCAACTACCAGCGGGAAGAAAATTGCGTTGTACTGAGAGCCCTCAGCAACGTCTGCGGCGACAAATGCGCCAATCCAGGATGCGCCCAGAACCATGGCGCCGATGATGGAGCCGACATAGGATTCGAAGAGGTCAGCGCCCATACCGGCCACGTCGCCCACGTTGTCGCCCACGTTGTCCGCAATGGTGGCGGGGTTGCGGGGATCGTCTTCGGGAATACCGGCTTCCACTTTACCAACGAGGTCGGCGCCAACGTCGGCGGCTTTGGTGTAGATACCGCCACCCACACGTGCAAACAGCGCGATGGAACTGGCGCCCAGTGAGAATCCGGTAACGGTGTTCAGCACCAGCATGGTGTTGTCAATGGTGTCGAATGTCCACATGTTGGTGAAGATGAGCAACAAAAGACCCAGTCCCAATGTGGCCAGCCCCACAACGCTCATACCCATCACTGCACCGCCGCCAAAGGCAACGGCCAGGGCTTTGTTGAGGCTGTCACGGGCAGCTGCGGTGGTGCGAATGTTTGCCGCAGTGGCAACGCGCATACCAAAAAATCCCGCCAGACCGGAGCAGATGGCGCCCACAACAAATGACAGTCCCACCAGCGGGCTGGAGTTATCCATGCTGCCGTTGGCAACTGCCAACAGGATGGCGACGATAACTACAAAGATGGCAAGCACCTTGTATTCGCGTCCCAAAAAGGCCATCGCGCCTTCGCGAATGTGTGCCCCGATTTCTTTCATTTTGTCTGTTCCGGCATCAGCCTTGTTGATCATACCCGTTTTAATAAACGCATATGCCAGTGCTAATACCCCTGCAATTGGTGCTATAAGTAGCAGTGTGCTCAGGTTCATTGGTTGTCTCCTTGACGTTGATTAAACTGATTCATTGCCTTAACGATTCCAAATTCAGCAATGCACTCAATTGCCTTGCAGGACCGGTCGATAATTGCGCTTAAGTCAATTTGTTCGTCCGGAGTAAAACGTTTGAGTACAAAATCTGAAACATCTCCGTGTATGGGTCGGCCTACGCCAATCCGGATGCGGTGGAAGTCGGTTGTGCCCAACTCTTTTTTCAATGAATTAAGACCGTTGTGCCCACCGGTACCGCCGCCGGATTTCAAGCGGACCATACCATAGTCGAGGTCAATATCATCATGAATAATAATTAATTGATTGATAGATAATTTGAAGAAATTCATCGCGGGTTGAACACTTCTGCCACTCAGGTTCATGAACGTTTGCGGTTTGAGCAATACGGCCTGTGAACCGGCAATTTTAACTTTGCAGAATTCGCCATTGAATTTCTCCTGCCATCTGGTGAGAAAGGAACCGAATCGGGACTGGAGCTCGTTTGCCACCGCAAAACCAATATTATGGCGTGTACCGTCGTATTTGGGCCCTGGGTTTCCAAGACCGACAATCAGAAATGGGCTTTCCATGGAATCACCTGTACTAATGAAAGAATGTAAAGAAGCTCAAAACGTGCGTCAGTTCAAAACCTTGACTGTAGAATGGCAAAATTCCCGTCATGCCGGATTGGCAGCGCGGTTATTTTTTCTTCTTTTTACCGGCAGCGGGTTCCTCAGGAGCGACTTCTTCGATCACAATTGGGGAGATGGTTAAAACAGCTTCCTGAGGTGGCATAGCTACAGTCAGGCCTTCAGCCAGCGGCAGCTCGCTCACATGGTAAGTGATGCCGCCTTCCAGGGCGGAAACGTCAACCGAAATTTTGGCAGGGATGTCTTTGGGCAAACAGATAACAGGCAGCGTGCGATGTACCATGCGCAGGATACCACCCAGCTGCTCGCCTTTGGAACGGCCCACTTTTACCACCGGAACATCCACGCGGATGGGGGCGCTTTCAGAAATGGACAAAAAGTCCACATGCAATAACTCGCGGGTTACTGGATCATAGTGGTGATCTTTAACGATAACCAGCGCATCTTCTTTTTTCTCACTGTTGACATCTGAAATAACGACGTCCAGCGGTGTGTTGACGCGCAGGGGACCGGCCAGGGCCTTGATGAGCGCTTCGGGGTCCACTGAAATTTTTCTTGTATCGGTGTCTTTCCCATAGACCACTGCGGGAACACGACCGGCTTTGCGCATACGACGTGCGGCGCTTTTTCCTTTGCTTTCTCTTGCCAGTGCTTCGAGTTTAATGAATTCCATTTTTTCACCTGTCTTTCTTATATGTTTATTTATTGTTATTCAAATGAGGTTAATCTTTGTAGTTTTCCTGAAAGAGGGAGCTGAGGGATTCGCCGAGGTGAATCCGGCGCAGCGCTTCTCCCAGCAGTTCGCCGCAGGAAACCACTTCGATTCTGGCGCGTTTCTGTTTTTCCTCAGATAGCGGAATCGTGTCAGTGATGATTAATTTGTCGAGAACGGAATTTTCCAGCCGATCAATGGCTGGACCGGACAGTACACCGTGGGTAATCGCGGCCATTACACGTTTGGCGCCTGCATCCTTGATAGCCTTGGCGCCACTGCAAAGGGTTCCGGCGGTATCAATCATGTCGTCCACGATAATACAATTGGCGTCTTTGACGTCACCGATGATATGCATGATAGCCACTTCGTTCGCCTGAGGTCGACGCTTATCGATAATCGCAAGATTGGCATTCAGATTTTTGGCAAAACTTCTGGCCCGACGCACCCCCCCTGCGTCCGGAGAAACCACCACCACGTTCTGGTTAACCTGATGACGGATGTGATTGCACAGCACTTCCAGACCGTAAAGATTGTCAAACGGAATGTCGAAAAATCCCTGTATCTGACCGGCATGCAAATCCAGAGATACGATGCGATCCACGCCTGCGGCGGTGAGCAGGTTGGCCACCAGTTTGGCGGTAATCGGTGTTCTGGGAGACACTTTGCGGTCCTGTCTGGAGTATCCATAGTATGGGGTGACTGCGGTGACAGAGGCGGCTGATGCGCGATTGAGCGCATCGATAATGACGAGCAATTCCATTAAATTGTCATTGGCGGGTGGACATGTGGGCTGCACCACGAACACGTGAACCCCACGGACACTTTCTTCTATTTGTGCAAAAATTTCACCATCGGAAAATCGTTTCACAGTTGCGGCACAGAGTGGAATGCCCGAAGCGTCGCTTATTTTCTGCGCCAGGGGCATGTTTGCGGTGCCTGCAACGAGCAGTGTCTGTTGCATATCCATAATGTAAAATCTCCTTGGGGTGACGCGGGAAGGCAAAAAAAAAGCCCTCGCCGGTTGCTGGGACGGCAGGACTCGAACCTGCAATGACAGGTACCAAAAACCTGGGGCCTACCAATTGGCCTACGTCCCAATGTTGTCCAGGCGAGGACCGTAAAGGGCTGGTATAAGTTCCGGGCCCGCCTTCCTCTATCGAGGCCTTCGGTTCGCGCCGGTATCACCTTGGAAAAGGCGTCTATCACTGTGACTTTGATGTGTCAAACGAAAACAGATAAGGACGTGTTTTTTTTTGCAGATGCTGCAAACGGATTTACTTCGAATCAGCTGGCGATTTGCTGGCATCCCCAGTCCCATCGGTGGTGATTTCATTTTCATCCCCAACCGTTTCAGTGTCGTCTGCGTCAGAATCCGGCATCACTCTTTTGGGAATGGGAAGGGGGTTTCCGTCGCATGACCCCGCCGGAATGTTGGCCTGATTCTGCTCCGTGTCGAGTGCGATAGGTTGTTTGCAATCGGGATTGCCGCTGTTTTTCTCACAGAACATATCCTTGATTTGTCGTGGCGAACGCGCGCGCATATCATAGCGGTTGTTCAGCAGCCACCCCGGAGACCCGGTAATGCCCAGCGAGGACGCTTTTTCGTAGGATTCGCTCAGCAGTTCTTTTCCTTCTTCGCCCTCCGAACATTTTTGGATGATCGCGGAATTGATCCCGTTTCGGGCACATTCCTCCCATGCGGATTCATCTTCGCGACCGTTGTTTTTCTGAAACGCCTGATTGCGGCAGATGACATAATCCATGAATCGGTAGTTTTTGGCGTAGTATTTCTGCGCACAGATTTGTCGTTTATTCTCTGCCACTTCTCGCGGACCGTGCAAAGCGGTGAGCTTGTCATCCTCGATTTTACCGATGAATTGCAGATGAAACTCGATTTCGGAACGGTCTTTTTTGAAATGCTCCAAAACGGGCATCATGGCGTTCACCGTCCGTACACCGTAATGGCAATGACTCATGACAAATAAATCGAGACGGTTTTTCAGTTCGTCCCGACATACTTTTTTGGCATTGCAGCTTTCATCCGCGCAGTCCACCTTCCCGTTGCCGGTATTGTCTACTTCGTCGTCGCAGATCTCTGCTCCAGGATCCCACGGGGGTTTACCTGTATCGCCAAGGGGATAGACATATTCGCCTGTGGTTTCCTTCTTTACCAGGTGGCGCTTCAGCCGGTTGAACCCGTTTTCCACCTTTTCGATGGCCGAGCCAAAAATAGCCACTGGCAGGTAGGGTTGACCGGAGCTTTCAAATACGATTTTGCCTTCCGGTTCACTATAATCCAGCGTTTTGATTTCAGCACCTTCAAACGTGCTGCGAACAAATGCCATAAAACGCCTTGGGTTGCAGGAACGCCCCACACATCGCTTGTCCGTGACAACTGTGACCGGGACTTTGACAGGCTCTGGTATATTTTTGCAGTAGTCCGGTTTTACGCCGGTAAACTGTTCGCATATGGCTCTGCGAAAGGACGCTTCAGTGCGTCCGCCAGTGTAAGGTTCGCCTGCAAGGAAGATGGTGGGAGACCCCTTCGCCCCCTTTTCCTGAGAATACTTGAACGAATCCACCAGTAGCGTCTTGCCTTCGTCACCTTCGAGGCAGCTTTTAACGGCGTTTGCCGGGACTTTGGCTTTTTGGGCGCAGTTTTCCCAACCCGCAGGGATTTTGCTCCAGTCTTTCACCTGGCATTTCAGGAATGAAATCCATTGGGCATTGGTGGCGTGTTTTTTGGCGCACAGTTGAATAGTGTTGCCGGTTATTTCCGATTCGCCGTGAATGGATTTCCACTCCCCTTTTTCCTCGCGGGCAATGTAATGTAAATTCAGATCAATATTATCGCCCATTTTTTCCAGAATGGGAAAGAGGGTGGTCAGCACCTTGGCCGACCATGTGCATTTGGACATGATGTGCATGTCGAGTCTGACTTTTTCTATGACGGTATTCTGAGGTTTTTCGTGCTTTGTGCTTTTACTGGCTTTATCGCCACACGCCCCGTACAGAAACAGCATCAATGCGAGCACGACAAATGGAAATGGCGTTCCTGGTTTCATGTTGATATCTCCTGAGATAATACTTATTGCCTTTGATTAAGTACGGATATGTTATTATGAAAAATCCGGTATGAGCAATTCCCGGAAAAACATCTGTCTGAAACCGCCAGTTGGCTGATGAACTTAAATCGTAAAACTGAAGGAATGTCAAGTAGTGGGTAACGGGGGATAGGGCAATCGCAAAGTCGTCGCTGCAGCAAAATAATGTAGGGCCCGGGGTTTATCCCCGGCCGAAAACTGGTTGCGGCGGCA
>JAFGQN010000060.1 GCA_016935665.1 Deltaproteobacteria bacterium
ACCAACAGTTCCAGCGACTCCGGTATCGCTGATTCCGATTCGAATTCGGAAACGGATTCATCCAATTGTGTTTTGAAAGAACGACGATGCGACGAAGTCGCTAACCAAACACAAGTATGCGATGCACAAGGCATCTGGCAAAACGAGCAAAAATGCCAATACGTGTGTCACAATGGTTTCTGCACAGGTGAATGCTACCCCGACCAAATCCGATGCGATGAATCAACCGGCGTTCCACAACTGTGCAACACATTGGGCCAATGGGAAAACCAATCCGCCTGTCCACAAAACGCTCTTTGCGCTGCGGGTGAATGTGTTTGTTCAGGTGGCTTAACGAATTGTGATAATACCTGCATAAACCTGAAGAACAACCCAGACAATTGCGGGGCATGCGGACATAACTGCCTGGGCGGGGATTGTGTAGATGAAGAATGCCAGTCTTTCGTAATGGCCGATAACATAGATCGGAACAGTTTTCTTGCAATAAGTGACACCCATATATATGAATTTAATAAGTTCAACGCGCGAGAATTTTATGTGAATAGAATTCAAAAATCAGGGGGGACAATGACCCCATTTTTTTCGCAAGAAGCGAATGCAACTGCCACAACAGTCTCAGCAGATGGCAGTATCGTTTGGGACGCGTATAGCACTCTTGACAAATCAGGAACCATATATACTTATCCTGATTCCAAAGGTATTTTTGCGGACCAACTCGAAAAACCAGTGAAACAGTTCATAATCAATAACGGAATTGTGTACTGGGACCAAATATTTAGTGACCATACCGAAATATTTGCTCGTCCAGCTGATTTCTCAAAAAATACCGAACGGGTCGTTTATTCCGACTATGTTATAGACCGATTTGCAGTCATAGGGGACTGTCTGTTCCTGGGCGGTACATACGATCTCATTCGCCATTGCTCGCTAACCGATCCTGGCGCCGTCGTCTACCGTGCGCCAGAAGAACTGCACTTATTGAATAATTTTTCAAACGATGACTACGTGTATTTCCGATCTATTAACGAAGGCATATTGCGCGTATCAGCGGAATCATCAGCACAGCCGGAACTTGTGACATCGTACATAGACAGAGATGTGATCGTAGCTGACGACGGAACACTATATTATATTGACGGAGATTCGGGGGGAGCTCCTGCATGCACAACCAACTGGGGCCTGTATAAAACAGAACCATCATCCCCCGAAGTTCGCATCCCACTAATTCTCCCCCCCATGGCCTGCCCAGGAAGCCTTATAGTGGACGCTGACGCGCTCTATTGGGTAAATTATGATGATTCAACGCTGATGAAACTAGCTCGGTAGTGAATTCCCCCAATTGATAAGCTTAAAAATCCTGCCAGATAATCGTGAAAAAGTTATAGAGCGACGAATCCCATGTGAATAAAGGACTGGTTATTCTGCGAAACCAATTGCTTTATCAGTTGTGTCATTCCGATGAGTGAGTATGAATTTTTAAAATTTGATGTAGAGTGAGGCCAGTTTTGAAAAGAGTTGGTCCTGACAGAAGGATCTGTTCAGTGCTGATCCCTCGCAGGTGGTGCGAGTACAGGTGAAAAACTGAAGAATTATTCTGACCGGATATAACAGACAGGTTAGAGGAACGTTGCGGGAATAGTGACAACGGCAAACTGACAGGTGGTAAATTTTTCTTTACACAGTTACTTTGTCAGTCTGACATATCAGGACCAACGGGAGCGGGAATTTACTTTTTTTTGATGGTGGAGTGAGGAAAATGAAATATAACTGACAAAACCCTATTTAACTTCAGTACTAAAGCTGTCAATGCTGGCACCTTGACCTCCAGACCAAATTTCAAGTCCGCCCATTACTGCGATTAGGTAATCACTCTTGCTGATGTATCCTCTTTCCACTGCATCATCTATAAAGTCTTTTAAATCAAAGGAGAACGCTTTTCCTTCTGCAAAATTTGGCTTGAAGTAGGTTACAACGTTCTGATTTTCAATATTTTTACCGTAATACATTGTCCATATCTCGCTGGCAATCGCTACACCGTCTTCTTCAGGCTTTCCCCCGGCCGGGCTCCATTTGTCGGGCATTTTGAACCAAAGCATCAGGAACTTTTCGGCCTGTCCCGCGCCTGAATTGCTGTTAAACCAAACATCAAAAGAAACGTTGTAACCATTTCCAGAACCGGCAGACCAACCCAAACAGGTGGGAATACTCGAAATATCGCTCACCTTTGCAGGGAATCCGCCGCTGGAAGTAACGTGCTCCTTATCCCATCTTACGCCTCGGAAAACGGAAGGAAATGAGCAAGGACCATCAGTTTCATCGTTTTTGCTGCACCCACTGTGAGTATTAACACTAAATCCTACGGAATTTTTTAAACCAATCTCTATTGATCCGCCATCCATACTCCAACCATTCGATTGAGCACCGTACGAGCCGTCTGAACTTAGTGTGGCTTCGTTGGCGCGCAATGAAACTCCTGGCCAACTGGTGCTGGCCCCACATGAATTAACGATTTCTCCTTCACCTCTATATTTTACTCCTGCCGGACCAATATCATTAACGCAAAAGTCGAAATCCTCGTCTGAACCGCTCGGACCGGCATCCGGCACGTAAATGATCACTTTGGCAATAGGCGTACTCGGATCAAATTTATCCCCCTGGTCTTCCTCATCCTTTTCCCAACAATAATTAGTAAACCCACTCCAGACGAGGGTATGATCTTTTCCAAAGGTTGCCAGGTTGGCGCACCAACGATGCTTTTCAGCGTCCGGATCATCCGGATCTGTTCCGTCCTCTAATTGAACACGCAACGTTTGCCCGCCGGGGTTGTCAATATTTACCATCAATCCATCTTCACCGGAGGTTGATGCCTTTAATACCTCTGCATCTTCAACTCTGGCCTGGTTCACGTTAAAGCCCACCGCGGCAATCGAAGTATACTTTTTAGTTGCTTTTACGGTGCCTTTTGCGCAATACGGGCCGTCATCTTCGATCATATCCTCGAAGTTTTCAGGATCTATACTTGCATCGGTTGCGAAGGTAAAGGCAAAACCAGCCCAGTCGCCGTGTTCGTGATAGCCACCAAGGAGTACATCACTGTCACTATCGCCATCAGAGTCGCTGTCGCTGTCGCCGTCGCTGTCGCTGTCGCTGTCGCTGTCGCCATCACTGTCGCTATCGCCATCGGTATCAGAGTCACCGTCGCTGTCGCTGTCACCGTCGCTGTCAGAGTCACCGTCGCTGTCGCTGTCACTGTCGCTATCGGAGTCACCGTCGCCATCGCTGTCACCGTCGCTGTCGCTATCAGTGTCGACATAAATTGTCTCAGCGGGCGAATCGCCGCAGGCAACAACGATAAACATCAGATATGCCATTAATAAAAACAATAAATACTTCATCTAAAAACCTCCTAATTAAGGAAAACTAAAACCATCAACACTGGTTTGATGGCTGTTATTGTGTAAATCTACGCACCTCAGCTCGGGTAAATCCCCAAAGTTCAGAGTAGACCTGGTCAATCATCAAATTGTTTTGCAGCGCTCGACATCCAACCGAACCAGTTGACATGAAACAACAATTGCCACCATCAACTCCGCATTGGTTTTAGCCAGACGTACGAAACCGCCTCCAGCATACCATATAATTGCAATTTCCAGCCCACAAAACGCGCGTGTAGTACGATTCTTCACAAATGATCATGCTTCTGAACAAAAAAGCGCAATATCTCCCCCAAGTGTGGAATAATCCCTAAATGCCTTCCCAAACACGCTCAACAGTATTAATAAAATTTTGCAAAATTAATTAAATTGAGATGTTTCCGATTCGAAATTTGCGAAGACAGTCCACTGGACACCAGGGTATCTGCACAACCAGCGGGACAATATCGGGAATGTTTAAAAAATTGACTTTAACCAGGAGAGACCGCCCTTTTGCAGATTGGATGCGATGTCCATGCTCAATGCCACGCTCACATGCAAAAAGAAGCCCGCCCAGATCGATCGGGTTTTCAGCGCCAGAGTTCCAAGAATGGTACCGGCGATAACGGCTGAAAAACACTCCGGAAGTGGTTTTCCGTAATGAATCATCACATACGGCACCATCATGGCAACAATGGCGCTGGAGCCCATGGCGCTGCGCGTGGGTTGGAGCATAAAGCCGCGAAAAAAGAACTCCAGCGCGAAAAACTGTGCGATGTATAAAAGTTCCCAAATCCAAAAGTCAAAGGCGGAGCGCATTGATTCTTCGTAAAAGGGATAATACGTGGTGAACTCTTCGGTGAATGAGACGGCTACCACAGCAAGCAGCACTGGCACAAACAAAATGGCGTAAATAACCAGATGCGACGTCAACCCTTTGGTGGAAAGGCCAATACCTTTAAAACTCAATCGGGGGTGCACGGCAATGGCAATCGCCGGAATTCCCAAATACGCAATAAGCTTGATGACGGCCCAATACGCCAAATGCCAGAAATTTGTCCAGGAAGACAAATAAATCGGTGAAGATGGTTTAAGCCACCCAAACATGGACCACAAAACCGGATGCTGAGTTGGGGTGGCCGGATTGTCGAAAAACAGCATTAGCGCTGTGGATGCATGCATTCCCCCCAGATAATTCAAGTCGGAAAGCGTGAGGCAAATGGCTGCTACAATATACACATAGGCAGTTGTGGCCGCGTCGCTTTTCCCGTTGTGAGCGTTGCGAAATGCAGTGACTTCATCATCAATGGAACGCCACGTCTCTAAAAAGAAACGCTTTGGATGCAAATCCCTGAAACGAAGGTCACTCACAGCAACGCGCCACTAAATTGCCTCGGCCAGAGACAAGCGAGCGATGGTCGACGTTTTCCCCAATACCACCATGGTTTCCCACAGGCCGGGGCCAGCGGCGCGTCCAACCAATGCCAGTCGGGACGGTTGCGCCACATCCTTCAGTTTCAAACTTTGCGCTCCAATAAAATCATTGATACAGGCCGATATATTTTCTTCACTCCATTCGTCCACGGATGTCAGGGCTTCTGCCATTCCCCGCAAACGATCCAGTGCCACCGATGTAAAAAACTTTTCGCGCGCTTTTTCGTCGTATTCCAGCGCATCGTCGGCCACAAAATAAAATTTAAGATTCCGGGCCAGTTCCACCAGAGTTTTGGCACGGGCACGCATGGTTTCCACGGCAGCCAGCAGTTTTGCGTCATCTGCGGCAACGGAGAATCCTTCCCTTTCCAAAAAGACAACCACCTCTTTTGCCAGCAGACGACCTTCCGCATTCTGAATGTGCTGCTGATTCACCCATTCCATCTTTTGTAAATCCAGGGAACCTTCCGACCGATTAACAGTGGTTAAATCGAATTTTTCGATAATCTCGTCAAATGTAAATATTTCCTGATCCCCATACGACCACCCCAGGCGCGAAATATAATTGTTCAGCCCACTGGCCAGATACCCCTGATCGCGATAACTCTCCACACCCGCGGACCGAAGCCGTTTGGACAAACCAAGAATCAGCGGAAGATGTGCAAATCGGGGCACAGGCAAATCGAGTGCTTTGTAGATTTGAATCTGCTTGGGCGTGTTGGTCAGATGGTCCTTGCCGCGAATCACATGGCTCACCCGCTGGAATGCATCGTCCACCACAACAACAAAGTTGTAAAGCGGAGAACCATCCTGCCGGGCGACAACCAAATCTTCAATTTCGAGGTTCTGAGTCACAATTGTCCCCTGGACAATATCGTCAAAAACAGTTTCGCCCTCCTTGGGCATGCGGAAACGCCAGACGAAGGGCAGCTCCTTCTCGTTGGTGGCATCCCGGCAGTCGCATCGATGAATGTAGGATCCGCCTTCTGCCTCAGCCTTTTCCCGAGCCGTATTTCGCTCCTCGGCAGTACAATAACATTTATAAACCGCATTTTTTTTAATCAGCGTATTCAATGCTTCAAGATGTGCATCCACACGTTTGGACTGAAATACGATTTCCTCATCGTGATGAAGTCCCATCCATTTCATGGCGTCAATAATCGCTTTAGTGGATTCATCGGTGGATCGCTCTCTGTCTGTATCTTCAATGCGGAGCAAAAATTTTCCGCCCTGATTTTTGGCATACAGATAATTGAACAATGCGGTTCTGGCGCCGCCCAGATGCAGAACACCCGTGGGCGACGGCGCAAATCTTACTCGTACTTCCGACATGTTATTCCTTTTCTCCCCCTTCAAATGGTGAACGGATGATTAACAATGAATCAGTCCACTGTCCATTGAAAAAATCAGTGCTTTGTACCGGGAAATCAATTATCAGACAGGCAGGGATTTGGCCACGGGCGACATATCACTCCGACTGAATAATATGGAACTCCACGCGACGATTTTTAGCGCGTCCCGTATTAATCACATTGGGTGCGATGGGACGAGCGGGTCCATACCCTTTGGCTTCCAGTCTCTCTCCTTCCACACCCGCGTTGATGAGATATTGACGCACGGCCTCAGCGCGTTTCTGACTCAATTCCACATTGTGGTCCCGGTTGCCGCGATCATCGGTATGGCCCTGAATTTCGACCCCGCGAATCTGGGGATTCTTCATCAGAACGTCCGCCACCTCATCGAGCAGCGCATACGAATTCTCTGTCAGCACATCAGAATCTGTCTGGAAATGAACCTTGCGACGAATACGGATGATATCTTTTTTCACTTCAGCCAGGGCGGTCTTGCCCTTTTTCTTCAGTTCCATAGTCGCTTTGGCGTGTGCTTCAGGCTGTACTTCCACTGAAATTTGTTTGTACACATATTTTTCATTGCTCACCACGAATGTCAGCATCCCGGCTTCAGTATCAAGCCGCACATTTCCATCCACATCCGTTGTATGTGTCCCTGTTGTCATGCCGCCAACCTGCACCTCCATTTCGGGCACCGGTTCCCCTTTTTCATCAACGACAGTCACGGTGACAACACCCATCATTGGCTTCCGCACCAGCGGGAACAACTGCTCCACAAATCCCGTTTCCGGCAGAGTAACAAGGAACTGCTGTTCTTCGTAGCCAGGCGCACTGACCCTCAACGACACATCTCCTGCCGGCAATTCGTAGGAATTAAAGCGGCCGGCGGCGCTGGTCACCTGTGGATTCAATTCGATACCCTCGTAAACGATGACTGCATCCGCCACAGGCATCTCCGCTGACTCGGAATCATGTACCATACCCACTATCTGCGCAGCTGGCGCCTCTTCCTCCTGCACCGGCACTTCCACGATTTTTTCAACCGGTTCGCATTTGGGCGGTTCCTCGAAGGGATTCAACTGATAGCTCAGTCCGAACTTCACCATATAAGGTTCCTGAGCTGCCAACTCGTGAACCGATGGCGCATATCCAGCGAGACCAATTTCAACCCCCGCATCCAACGCCAGACCTTTAACGGGTGGCAACACCCGGACGCCGACGTTCATCCACTGACGCATCGCTTTTGCACCGGCATCGGCCATACAGGAATCATAGCTGTTTGGAATCTGCGGACAGGTAAAGCCCTGACGATTGACGGGAATGTCAATGTGATACTCCAAAATGGGCGAAATGTAAGGAAACGAGGCGTCTGCGCCCACCCCCAGATGGAATTGATCATTTCTGTCGATACCAAGTGCCGTTCGCTCTATGGGTGACAGACAACCGGCGAATTCAACTTCACCGTCCCCATCGGAATCGGTGCCACACCCGCCTCCCGCCTTTTCCACATCTTCGATGATGTTGGAAGCATTGTCGAAAAGATACCCCACCATCAAATGGGTACGCAGTGGGATGCGCTCATTCAGAGCTGCGAAATCCAGCGTGAGCAGCCCATCGAAACCAACACTGGTTCCCGACCAGTCCATGCCCACCTCCCCAACGGAGTTCAGCACGTTAAATCCCACATCAAGCCCCGCAGTCACCAACTCATTGAAACTGTAAAATCCCTTTACCCCAAGTTCAAGGTCGCCAATGGTCTGAAACAACTGCGGATATTCCATATTATTGTGATTGGCGTAAGTTCGAATGGCCGTATGCACTTCCAGATATTTCCAGACCACCGCCCGAATATTCAGAGTTCCAGCCATCGCCACGTTTGTATCGCCTTTTTCGAGGTAGTCGCTGTACTTGAAAAACCCAGCATAAATGCCCATGGCGATTGTACCCCACTCGTTGGACCCGGCCTCTTTCAGATCCATGAGCCCCGAAGTGGACGTCCAGCTCATATAATGCCGAATCGCCCCCCATTCCCAATCCAACCGATCAGCACGAGTCTCTTCGCCGCTGTCCCCTTTGGCAGCGGCACCGGCAAGGAGGACTTCTCCATCCTGATTCTGATCCGCATCATCGCCGGCTGCAGTCCCACCGGCTGCGGCCACGGTTGCATTGGCGGACACATCACCGCCTCCAACTCCAACCTCTGCTCCCATTGCAGTGTCCGCTGCTACTTCCGGCGTCGTCACTGAACCAGATGCGTCGCCTTCCGTTGCAGTGGCCACATCAGCGTCGGCTGACGACGCTTCCGACACCACTTCGTCTGCCGCCTCGTCAGCGGGCACAGAAGATTCCCCCGCCGCTTCGCTATCGTTGTAATTCATAACACCCACAGACTCTTCGTTGTATCCAACGAAATCCTGTTGGGCTTTCGCTTCGATAGTTACTGAACAAAAAGCTGGAAATAACAGAACCGCGACCAAAAAGCTGGAAAGGCGAACCATCGATAATACTCCTTGCGTTTAAATATGCTGAAATCCTTTAACAAAAGGGATAACATGCTCGGATAATAGTTTCCATATTGTATCGAATGAAACACAATTTTTGTCTACAAATTTCGTTGAAGGAGAAATAATTCTGAAAAATGAGATTTAATTGAAAGGAATTGTGGCGAGGAATTACTACATAGCGTCTTCTTCCGCCCCAGCTGCCTCATCATCTGCACTGGCAGCATCGCCTTCCGTCGCAGCTGCAGCATCCCCTTCGGCTCCGGCTTCTGATGCGGCATCAGCTGTTGCGTCGAGGCTTGCGCCTTGCGCCATATCTTCCGCGTTTCCAGCAGCGTCTCCTGCGTTTGCATCAGGTATTACCGTCGCGGATTCGTCGACAGTAGTTGTATCGGCAGCAGGTTGAGAGCCGCCGCAACCGATGACCAGCGCAAAAAGAGATACGAAAACCAATGCAAATACTTTTTTCATCTTTTCCTCCTTAGCAGAACTAATTTGTTCTCTCGGGTTGAACAACAATGACACCGCTGGCACCATGTCAGAGATCTCAACTCGTTCAAATACCCGCACAAAGTGTCATGTTTGAATGAATTGAAGCACACTTTTGAAAAAAGAACAGAAAAAATTTAAAAAAAATATGAAAAAAATGAAATTTCACTCCGCTTTTTCCGACAATTCCCGAGAAAGGGATGTCTTTTTATGTTTTTGCTTCAGTTCCCGCCAGTTCAGAGCCACGTCCGCCAAAGGACACACGCGATGAATCTTTGCGCCTGGTAGTGGTGCAGCGAATAAGCTTCGATAATTTTTTTGAAATTCGGATTGATTCAGTACCAATACGCTTTTGTTGTCGGGAGTGGTCATCTTTGACACAGCAGGGGACCGCAGTACCATCCCATGAAGGTTGCCTCTTAAATCCCGTGCAGAAACGGCCAACCGCATTATCGCCTGAATTTCGGCATCGGTCTGAACATGTCGCATCATTCGCGAAATATACCGCGGCAAAAGAAGGAAATTCTCACTGCTCAACAATTGCTCGCGCACACCCAGCAGTACCTTTTGCTGTCGACGAGATCTGTCCATGTCAGTGCGTCCGTGTCTGGAACGCATAAACAGCAACGCCTCTCTGCCCGACAATCGTTGCCGACCAGCTGCAACACGAAGTGTTTCGTACCCTGTAGCGGAGGTTTTACTAATAAAATTGTCATGGATGGGGCAATCCACATCAATGGCAACCCCGCCCATCGCATCAATTATCTCTTTGACGCCATTATAATCAACCGCCACAGTGTAGTCCACAACCAGCCCCAACTCGTCCCGCAAAACTTTTTTCAATGCCAAATGCCCCAACCCCTTGCCAAAATATCTGTTGCCAAGACGATAAATCGAATTAATTCGATTGTGTACCGGCGACTTCTCTGTCTGGCTGCTGGAAACTTCAGGATTTTGAATGCTCAAGGAGGTATCCGCATGCTGCATCATCGATGCGTCGCTGGTCTCTTTGGCCGTTGTCTGAATTGTTTTTCCATTCACAGAGAGTGCCTGCGGCACAGCGACCCATAAATCGCGAGGCACACTGATTATCCCTATACCCTTCTTCGGATGGATTTCGACAACAATTATCACGTCGGTTCGACCAGTCTGCCGGCTCACTTCATGGTCAAAACCAAGAATAAGAATTCTCTTTGGGTGATTAAAAGGTCTTATCGCCTGAAACCAGCCCAGCGCCGTATGCTTCACGGCATACGATGATACATCCCGCGGTGGATGCACTATGTTGCTGACCGCCAGGAGCGGAATTTCATTTGCTGCATCAGAGGTAAAAAGTGGGAGAAGATACCATCCCATTAGAAATGCGGCCAGAACCAGCAGGAGCAGCGTCATCAGTCCCAACCATTTTATGCGTCGTACCCATTTGTGCCCCTTTGGTGATGAATGCATCATCTTCCTCTCTGGCCTTGAATCTGTTGTTTTATTGCAATGATGGTTTTTCATGCGTTTGCATTCAGCAAAAGTGATGCCACCGATGGCATCCATACGCAACAACTCGATATTTTTAAATCTTTTAAACCCACGCGACGAAAAATGACCTTGCCTCAAAAGACTATTTCTTCTGAAAATGTCATCAATCTATTTTTTACATAAATCACACCGCCCAGAAAAGACCGATGTTCAATAACGCAGAATCACTCTTCGTCCCTGCTGAATCGCTCCGAAACAACAGTGCAATCCACATATAAAGGGAAAATGATTCCGTCCGATTTAATAACAGGGACAAGGAGTCTTAAATGGCTGTCACGTACAAACAGGTTGGCGAGGGCTGCAAGTATACCATTGAACCCATGTATTCCGGCAGTGGCGAAGTACTGACCATTGAAAACTCCAAACGTCGTGAGCCGGCGCGTTCCGGTCTGATGCTGCAAACAAACGTGCGTTATCCACTTGGCACGCTGGTACAAATGGACATCAAATTCCCAGGTCAGGAATACACATACCGCGCCAAAGGTATTGTTTCCTGGATAGATGCGTCTGCTTCTGGTCCAGTGATGCCCATGGGGGTGACCATCACCGGGATGGACAAACTGGACCGGTATGGAATCTCGGTTTCCATTTCCGAACAGCTGGCACCGCCTCCAACACCTGCCCCCGCGCTCTCGCCCGCGCAACAGGAATTTGAAGAAAGATTTTCAACCGCACCCCCCTCCGAGCATCCCCCCCCCTACCCGCCGGACGAAGAGGCGTCGATAGAGTTCGAGGAGACCAGTGTCAATCCGTTGTATTACGAAGAAATGGAAATGAATCCCGAGGAAGAAGACATGGAGAGCACGCCGGAGCTGTTCGAAATGTCATTGGGTTCCCTGGACAATGAATTGGATATACCTGCGCCACCATCCGTTGAATCCATGCACCAAACCCGCATCCAGAACTTTTTTTCCGCAGATGATATGATTGCGGATACCATCCCACCGTCGCTATCCTGGGAAAATCAGGCCAAATCCGCAACGGCGGCATTCGACAAAAAAGTGGTCACGGTGGTTTTCCAAATCCTGAGCCTGATGATCCCCCATGAAGGGTTTGGTGAACGCGTATATTTTGAAGACGTCCTGGTCCCTTCAATTGAACCGGTGCCCAAATCCCTTGAAGAAATACTGTTGCATCCAGGAAAACGTTCCGATTTCACCATTCGTATCGAAGGTGGAAACGCGGGAAAGATGTGCGCTGTCCTGGCGTCTGGTGACAAAAATACACCCCCATCATCGTATGTCATCGAGCAATTGCTGCTGATGTATACCGGCATGGCAATCCAGGTGATTCGCGACAAGGATATCGTTTTAACGCGCCCACAAATGGCATGTATCGCCAGGCTCGCGTCCCCGTCATCCTCCATGCGTGCGGTGATGGGTTTCGACCAGTTGCTTCTCTCTCAACTGATTCGGTTTAAAGACGGTCCCGTCCCTTTGGATGATAACGAAACATCCTTCGAAGCTTTGTCCCACAACGATCGCACCAGCCGTGTCTCCCTTGTGGTGGCCGCGAACAACGAGAAACATCGCAAAACGGTACCCATTGAAGCAAGGGTATCAGTGGCTCCTTCAAGAGTATCCGGGCCAATGTCGTCGGAAATAGGCGGATTGGTAGTTGAAGCATTCGAAAGCATGGAGGAATTATACGGTGCCGAAAACCATGATGATGCAGCTAAATTTGCGCTTTCTCTGTCACGTCGGCTAATAAAATGCGAAGCAGCCATCTGCGTATTGCTGGTACCGGATCAGAGCGAATTGTACATTTCTGCAATCGATGGCGCTATTCCGGAAACCCGTCTGGGAGCGAGACTTTCAATCACGGACGGTCTGATCGGATTTTGTATGCGAACCGGCAAGGTGGCACGCTCTGATCAACCCAAGGAAATAAAGGCCTCTCTGCTTCGAGAAACCGGTCTGTCAGTGGACAATATCGTTTGTGCGCCCATTGTATCCGGGAATTCAAATATTGGCGCCATTCAGCTGATGAACAGCACGGCAAAGGAGGGATTTACCCGCGAAACCGCGGATCTGCTCGCCTACATCGCCACTTCGCTGGGAGATTTCCTCGCGGCAGAAAACTGAGCGCAATTCAGTAATCTGTGCCAATTCCTGTTGGAGTTGAATAAATCATATCCGTGGATTCAGTTTGCACTGGCGCCGGTATTCCCTTCCACGGACTCGTCCGTTTTCCCCGATTCGGCGCCTTTTCGTTTTTGAATGTACTTTTGAACCAACCCTAAAACCGCAGAGCTATTGGGGGACAGATGAAAATGGTGTCCCACAGTTTGTTTCACAGGCGTCTCACCTGATAAACCTCGTTCATTTGTTTCGTTCTCCATCTCGAATGTTCTAAGGAAAAGCAACTTCTCGCCATTTATGGCGCTTTCATGGCGTTTGAGCAATGTATACCCCAGTGAATTGGCGTTGCTCCTCAACTGAAACTCCCCCGTGGACAACTCGCCATAGATGATTTGATTTATCTTTACACTTATCAACGTTTCCGCAACGCCATCGCCTCGCGTGCTGGAATGAACGGACTCAATGGTGACCTGAGCAATCACATCGGCGAGGTTGCAGCGGGCATCCATGTCTTCGCGCGCTTCAAAACCGAATTGTCCCTGAAGTGCATTGATGTCGGCAACCACATCAATACCGTCGTCAAAAAACCGCTGTTCAGATGGTTGAAATGGCTCACCAGGCGTTATAGTCGTGGCGCCACATCCAACCACCACCAGCGGCAACAGAACAATCGCAAAGGTTAAGCGTTTTTTCATGACGGCCCCCAACAAATTTGGTTTCATGCTGTGGCGCGTTTGCGTTCACATCGAAGCAATTAGTATAATTCGAAAACAGTTATCGCAAAATACGATCGAGAATTCCATCCAGTTCTTCGTAACTGGTATATGAAATTTCCAGTTTGCCCTTGCCGCCCTTGTCCACAATATCCACTCGCGCGCCCAGGGCCTTTTGAAGCCGTTCTATCAGGCTCTTTACTTCCGGACTTTTTTCTTTCACAACCGCTTTGGCGGCTTTTTGGGCCAATTCCTTGCCTTTGGCCAACGCTCGTGCCTGATTTTCAGTGGCCCGGACAGACAGTTGCTTCGCCAACACCATTTTAGCCAGGTTCACCATGGCGGCCTCTTTTCCTGCCTGTAAAATCGCGCGGGCATGGCCCTCGGTCATCTCGCGATTCAGCACCATCTGTTTTACTTCGAGCGGCAATCCAAGCAGTCTCAAACTATTTGAAATGGTGGACCGATTTCGTCCGATTCGCTCAGACAATTGCGCCTGCGTATAATTGTGTTCCGACAACAGACGGTTGATGGCTTCGGCCTCTTCGATGGGATTCAAATCCTCTCGCTGAATGTTTTCCACCAGCGCCATTTCGAAGGCCTGCACCTCGGTTACGTCTTTAATAACCAGCGGTACTTCTTTCAACCCGGCCAATTGCGCCGCACGCCACCGCCGTTCACCGGCAATCAGCTCGTAACTGTCGCCAACGCGACGGACAATCAATGGCTGAATGATGCCCTGTTCCCGAATGGACACCACCAGATCATCGAGGGCTTCCTTGTTAAAATTACGCCGAGGTTGATCCGGATCGGGTTTGACGCGATTGATGGGACATTTGATGAATTCCTTAGGCCCCTGATCAGCGTTGCCACGTTCCATTGAAGATGACGCCCCGGGAATGAGCGCATCTAAACCTTTACCTAAAGCACGTCGTTTGGGTTGATTCTTAAATGATGACATGAATCACTGTATCGCTAAATATTCCTGTGCAAATTTCAAATACTGCTGAGAGCCCGGCGACCGCACATCGTATAGGATTGCGGGTTTACCAAAAGAAGGCGACTCAGAAAGTTTTACATTTCTGGGAATTATTGTTTTAAACACGTGACCATCAAAATTCTCACGCACTTCCTTTTCCACCTGGCGGGAGAGATTGTTCCGCTTGTCGTACATGGTCAAAACAATTCCATCAATGACCAGATTGCTGTTCAATTGATTGCGCAGCATGCCAATGGTTTCCAACAGCCGGGTCAATCCCTCCAGGGCGTAATACTCGCATTGCAACGGCACGATGACCGCATCCGCCGCACACAATGCATTCAGCGTCAGCATGCCCAGCGACGGCGGACAATCGATGATGACAAAATCATACTTGTCAGCGAAACCACTGTTCATCGCCTCTTTCAAACGAGTTGCTCTATCTTCAGAATGGACCAACTCCACTTCAGCTCCCGCCAAATCCCGGTTCGCCGGAATTACATCAAGAAAATCCAGTTCGCTGGTTGTAACGGCTGTTTGTGCGTCACACTCACCAATCAATACATCGTAACTGCTAAACTCGTAATCGTCCGGAACCAGCCCCAGCCCGGAAGTGGCATTCGCCTGCGGATCCAAATCAATTATCAGCACGGTTTTCTCTGCCGCAGCCAGCGAAGCGCCTAAATTGATTGCGGTAGTTGTTTTACCAACTCCGCCCTTCTGATTTGCAATGGATATTATTCGCGCCATTTTACTTCTTTATGGTTGTGTTTCTGTGTTTGTTCTTTTGCGTTCCCCCCGAACGCGGGGAAGTATGCATACATTAATTTGCGAATGTGCACAACGCTAATCATTTATTAGTATTCGGAACAAACCGCATGCAAAGAACAGACAATGTTTGCTCAAAGATGTCAATCCCGAATCGCAAATTACTGACGATACATTCCCGACTAATATTGCGGCGCCAATTGGAACAAATCAACATGGAACGCTTTTTAATGATATATATACCTCGCCTGTATATTTCAGGATTTCCATAAAGACTTCCGCTGGTTGCAGCATGAATGCGCGGCATGTGAAACACGCGAAAAAAAGCAACTTCGCGAAAAATATTTTATTGACACCCTGTGTTGGCGATGATAGATACCCCTCACTCTTTTCGGGCGAGTAGCTCAGCTGGGAGAGCGTCGGCCTTACAAGCCGAATGTCGCAGGTTCAATCCCTGTCTTGCCCATAGGGAATTTCATGGTAAATAGCTGTGAGATTTTTCTTTGAAAATTGGGGTGGTAGTTAAGTTGGTTATAACGTCGGCCTGTCACGCCGAAGGCCGCGGGTTCGAGTCCCGTCCAC
>JAFGQN010000061.1 GCA_016935665.1 Deltaproteobacteria bacterium
AAGGGCGAGTGACTTGCTTTTGGGCATGAGTCATCCACTTCCGGGCGCGAGTGAGCAACTTACCCGCGCGAGTGACGGGCTTCCGAACGCGAGTGATTCGATTTCGGACTCAGGCAATTGATTTCGGTGCGGTTTTTTTGATAACAACGAATAAATGATATGAGTAGAAACGGCCGGAACCAACCGGGGCAGGTTGACGTCAGCGCGTCATTTCATTGTGCCGGTCCGTTGTATGCAGTGGAAACGTGGAGATAACGCAGTCACAATCTGTGTTCTTGTCGTGTTGTCCGTGAGTGAAAATTCAAAATGCGACAATGTGCACAGCGACGCAATTAATGGCAAAGAGCCACAATTATGAATGGGAGAATTTGGTGGGGCATGGACGATGGAATGGTACAGGCAGTGGCGGTGCGACGCCAGGTAATCGAGGGGTATGCTCGGGCGATTGCCCCAATTGCACCCATTCGGCAAATGGAAATAGTGTGTTGGATGTGACGATAAATGCAGACGAATGAGAAGAAACCTTTTTAATATGAATAATATCGTCGCTGTTACCAGAAGCGGATGGTAGGCATTTTAATGTTGATGTTTGATAAACCAGGGCATTTGGCGTCTTACACGAACAGAATTTACACAAATAACTATATGCAAAGGGCAAAACAGTTATGACGTCATATAAAAAACGGATTGTTTTTCTGCTGCTGATGTTATCAGGCGCCGTCTGTATTGTTTACTTTTTCATCTCTATGCGTTCGGCCACATTTGCCCCGAACATTCAGGACAAAGCGGGGATCATTGTTAATTCGGATGCCAGGGCTTCTGGAAGTCGCAAGCAAAGGATGCCAGAGATAATTGACAACACTATTGAAACGGACAATGCGACTGCTAATGACATACAAATATATCACATGGATACAGCTGGTATAGATTCAGAACGGCTTTCTCTGCCTGAACCAGGCACTAATGCAACTCGCCGTGTAATTGCTTGCGTCCAATACGGTTCGGATGAAACACAGCTGGGATTCAAAACCAGTACTACTGAGGAAAATTTGCCGCCACAGGGATTTACCGTGACTTCCGAGGGGAAGCTGCTGGTGCTCGATACGTTTAACTGAAATCGATTCTTCCAATGTTTACACACAGGCCGAAAATGGCATGGTACCTGGCGCGGTTGCTCCGGACAATACGACTGTTGTTTCTGCGGGAATTGTTTCTCCGGAAACGGGCGAGTTTTATATCAACGTTATTCGCGGAACCAAACCGGAACACATTTTTACCAGGTTCTACAAGGTTCCACCACCTATTGATGTTGTTGCGTATACTGGTGCGGATGCCAAAGGACGGCTTTACGTTGTGCTGTTCTATGCGGACAAAAGCTTTCTGGCGTGTTTTAACAGCGCCGGCGCCCCTGTGGGACAAACGGAAATGCAAAAGCATTTGGGGAATAATCCCGGCCGACCGTTTCGTACCTATCGCGTTCTTGAATCGGGCGGCCTGCTATATCAGGTCATGAGCGATACCGGATCAAACTACGAGTTATACGATTGTCATCCCTGAGTCTCCCGGCGGACTTTGCTGGTCCATATGGCTGTATGAACGGAAGATGGGGCCAGGAAGGTTGAAATCGCGGTTTGCCTTTTAGGGGTGAAAAACGATTTTGGCGAATGGCATGCGAAATAGCATTGAGCCTGCTGCCCGCGGATTAATTTATTGCGTGGAACACTAATCCTGGCTGCGATGGGTTATAAAAATCTCCTGCTCCAGCCCAGCCTGCGCATCATCTATCCATTTCAGCAATTGCTGCATATCCGGTTCGTTGAGCATCTCCAAACCGGGACGGTATTGTCGCTGAATGTCATACAGGTTTCGATTGCCATGGGAATGCAGCAGCGCTTCCACGGCGGATGGCACCAGAAAGCGGGCGCGGGTGCCCAGTTTCTGTTTAAATTCTGACAGATAAAGTCGCATTCCACTGAAATCAAAGTCACCGAAGTGCACATAGTCATTGGGAATGCGTTGCAGCCAGCGCACTATATCGCTGCTGTTGGCAAAACGCAGCACAAAAATGGGGGTTATGTTTTCGAAGAGATATCGTTGCGCCTGGATTTGAAAAAAACTTTCTGCATTCTCCACCCCCACCACCGTCACATCTTCGGGCAGTGTGAACTGCAAAAAGGAATGCACAAAAGGACATCTCCCGCATTGCGGTTCAATGGTCCAGGGAATACCATCCAGCGTTGCCGTAATTGGAGCCAGGACATTGACCAGGAACCCCGTTAGGCTGCGAGCGCCGTAAAGTTTGGAGTTTGCCCCCGCCTTTGCGCCATCCGCACGGGACAGGTTTCCATCCAGCAGATTCTGCACATGCATTTTCAAATCGATTTTCAGGCGATTTTTCAGATACCTCAACAGTGCTTCGGGATTTGGGCAATGCACAATGCGGCGAGAGCCATGGGCTTCCACAAGCAACAGAGATTCCTCCAACAACCACCGCGTGATCATACCGATACGAAAACGACTTCCGCTTTTCAAACATTTCTGACAGCAACGCTTTGGCCCACGAAAAGGTATTAATCAGTTCAGTAATGGATTTTAACTGTTGCATCCTTCAAAAATCATCCCTTAAAAGTCATCGCCACTATACCTTAATATTGCGAAAATCCAATGACTGAAAACGCTGCTCCCAACAAGAGCTCTCAATCTTGCCTGTGGGGACTTTTTTTGGGGGGTGTCGTGTGCGGTCAGACGCATAAAGAAGAGGACAAACTTCAAAGGTCAATTTTGAAGTGAACCACCGGCTTTCGAAAATCATACGCAGGATGCCTGAAGACGCCTGACTTCGGCTATTTGCAGATAATGCGCTATCGGTAAACAAAAATTCTTCTAATAAGTCAAAATCAACCTCGTAACCTGTGGTAAATTCAATATCAGTTGCAATATTGAGTTCACGCTTATTAAGTATCTCATTCATTTCTCATTCAACCTGAAAACGGAGTTCTCGTGGTATCCTGTTTTTTTTAAAATCGTGAATGTCACTATTTGTTGATCGCGTATGTTTTTTTTTTATTTATTTCAGACACGCGCGAATTTTCGGGGTTGCACAACAAAAGGAAAAAACAATGAGGAAAACAAATAAAGCACTGACGACACTGCTCGTACTTTACGGCGTTCTGGTGAGTTTAATCGTTGCCGGTTGCGATGGCACCAATGCAGGGAGTGGGAGCGGCGAGCAAGAAGGAGACGCACCTGGCGAATGCAATGACGGTGCAGATAACGACAGAGATGGACTTTTCGACTGCAACGATCCGGGCTGTGCCGTCCGTCCAGTGTGCGGCGGAGCGGATACCTCTTCTTCTTCTGATGCGAGTACACCAACCGATTCTTCCTCCAGTGTGGATACAGGTTCACCGACAACTCCTGGAAGTACCGATTCTACTGACACCAGCGTCACCACACCAGTGGATACAGGAACTGGCAGCAATACGCCAACGGACACAGGGACCGGCAACGACCCCAGTACTATTGATACGGGCACGCTGCCTCCGTTAAGTGATTTGGTCGCAGGAGGGTGCCCGGACATCACTGCACCGAACGAGGATTTTGATTCTGCGGATGCTCCAGTTGATATCTCTGTTGGCTACGATGACAAGACGTATACCTTTTCAACGCCCTACGGGTACTACAGGCCCGATAACACAAATCGAGATTATCCTCTCGTTGTCCATGGATGCTGGGGGTATACCCTGACATATATGAACGACGAAGTACGTAAAGAGTATCCGTCATTTCATGTAGAGTACCAGAAATGCGACAATGACGCACAGGGCGCGACGTTGGCTGAAATTGTCAAACAGGCGATTAGCGATGGTCTGCGTGTGGATACAAATCGCATTTATCTCACCGGCTTCTCGCAAGGCGGCGTCGCTACGTTCAAACTCATCCGAGGTTTTGCGCAGAAGGGCATGTTTTTCGCGGCGGTTGTGCGCTGTGCGGGTGGGAGTGAGACAGACCTGTCCGACGAAGTACTCTCCAAAACATCCCTTTGGTACAATATTGGAAATTTGGATTTCGAATATAATCAGTACGAAGTTGCGTTGACGGCGTTTGAAAATTTAAAAGCGCACAGCATTTTCGACTCAGCAGAAGAAACACGCTCAGAAGACAATGTACTGGGCTTTGACCGTATTACCAAAACGTTTACACTAAATGGTCTGGCTGTGTTTCGTTTTAGTGAATATATCGATATGGAACACTGGGACAAACCCCCCTATCAGGATGGTGTGCTGTATCAGTGGATGTTTGGGCAATCGCTAAGTTGTCGTTAGAAGCCGGTGGTGCATAAAAACGGCTTTGTGCCGAGTGCAACCGTCTGTCCAACTTCTGTCTCTTTCCGTATGCATGCAAGCCATTTCTTCGTCCCGCCTTGTTCGTCTCATGTGGTGTCTAACGCATGTAATTTAAAAGTGGCCATAGAGTTCTGACGTTTGCCCTTAAATACAGGAATTACCAGCTGTTGATTTTGACAGAATCCATATATTGTGGCGGATAGGGAACTTTAAATCGCGACTGTGAGGATTAAAAAGGAGGATCTATGTACGTACATTATTTGGCCCTGTGGGTCGCATTGGCAGGCGTGTTGGCCATGAGCTGCAGCACTGAATCAAATACCGAAACGTCGACGTCTGGCGACAGCGATACGGATTCCGACGGGGACAGCGATGGCGATTCGGACAGTGACGGTGACAGTGATGCGGATTCCGATGGGGACAGTGACAGCGATTCGGACGGTGACTCCGACACCGATGGTGACACCGATGCCGACAGTGACACGGATACCGACAGTGATACCGATGCCGATGGTGACAGCGACACCGATACGGACAGTGACACCGATACGGACTCCGAAGCGTCACTGACCGCCGGCGCCTGCACGATAGGTGCAGGGGAGCAGACCGAATCAGGTCAAACAACGGAGCAGTATATGGGGGCGGACGTTCAACGGGACAGCAAAAATTACAAAATGATAACCAATGGCTGGGGGCAAAACTGGGTCAGCCATGATATTTCCTGGCTTGGCACCTCCATGACCGTCCACGATTACGACGGCAGCAGACAAACCAATGGCGCGCCCGCCGGATATCCGTCTGTATTCTGCGGTCGGTATTCGGACACCTCGCTGGAATGTGGACTCCCCAAACCGCTCGTCGATATCAGTGAAATAAACACCGCCGCGAGCTGGAGTCACGAGGAAGGCGACGGGACCTATAACGTTGCGTACGACGTATGGTTGGGCGACGGCAGTGCGCCTTCTTCGCCGTTTGGCGGCGGGGGACTTCAGAGCTATTTTATGGTGTGGCTCAGAGACCCGCCGGTGGAGCAACCCGCCGGGTCTCTTGACAAGAGCGGAGTAACCGTCGCCAATGTTCCCGGTCTCTGGGACATTATTGTCGGTACCGTGAACCGTTTGCCCATTGTGAACTATGTCCGCGCTGAAGGCGACGACAGCCATGCGCTGGCGTTTGATATTATGGATTTCATTTCGGACGCAAAGGACAGAGGCTACGATATGCCCGGCAATGATGTGTTGGCAGTCGCCATCGGATTTGAAATATGGTCCGGCCCCGTGACCGAGCTGAAGCTTGAAGATTTTTGTGTTGATATTCAATAATCTCAAGTATCGGTGAGCATCAACGTTCTTCGTAAATCACACGGGAAACAACTGTGACGATGATGGCAGCGAGCAAGAAACGCTATGCCAGGCGAAGCAGCGAACTTGCCTGAAAAACCATGCGCGACTGCTGCAGCGACTCAATATCCACTACAGCGCGTTGTGTGGTTCGGCGCCTCCTGTTGAAAAGCGACTAAAAAAAGTTCGCTTGAGCATGCGAATCACGCGATGTGTGGTTTCCACAATTTCTATGACATCTTCATCTTTGAGGGAAGGAGCAGAATGGAAGGTATTTGTTTTTGTGTTGAACATTCCGTCCAGCAGTAAACTGTGAAAATGAGGGTTGAGATTGAGAGCACTCCCGAAACGTTGCGCAAAAGTCATCGAACCACAAGGCGATTCTTTTATCCCCATCCTTTTCGCGTGCTTACGATACCACCCCTCTCGCTCATTTTGCGGCGCAAAATAAGCTGCCGGGTATCGCGAGCAAGTCCCGATCAATTCACCACCCGCAGAAAAATTCGCAGCACAGCTGAAAGCAACTTGCCGTCATGCGCCAGACGATGCCGAATCTGAACTTTTATGTACGAATACAGTTTGCTGTACGAGTAAAAGAGGTGTCTCCTGCGCAGTCGGAATCCAGTGGATGCCTCGGCGGCGTCAAAGCCAACGTGTTGAAAATTGTTTTTCATTGATTTAGGGACACTATCTGTTTTGCATGGCGCGCAGGGATTTTGCGCTGGCGCGGTATAATTTCTGTGTATGGGACGGCGAATGGTCATACTCGCTTAAGGCTTTGTTGATGACTTGCAGGGATTCCTCGTGGCGGCCGGTGGCTTCAAGACCCTGTGCCAGCGCCAGCTGATGGTCTGTGCGTGCCCGCATCCGCACCAGTTTTCGCAATGTGTTCAAGCAGTCTTCCTGCTGGCCGTGTTTCCATTGTGCATTGGCCAAATCCATCCATACCTGGTAGTCTCGATAGCCGGGGTTCTGGTCTGTCAATTGCTGCAGGATGGCAATGCCTGCCGCCAGTTGTCCTTTTTCAACAAGGCAAACGCTCTTTCCATAAATGGCTTCCAGGTTCTCGCCGTCTTTTTCCAGCACGGCGTTGTAGTGCCACAGGGCGTCATCGCATCGGCTTGTATCAAACAGCGCATTGGCATACAGAATCTGATTATTGGCGCTGGGGGTGGTCTGATAACGGTATTCCACTTCCGCAAGCGACGGTGGGGCGTTAAACAGCGATTTCAATTTGAAATCCTTCACCTTGTGCAAAAAAAAATAAACAACATCGCCAAAGGGCACGAAAAAAATAATAAAAAACCAGTATTGTGGTCTGCGCTTTTTGTGCACATCCACCAGTAGCCAGACTTTGAAAATCAACAGCAAAATTGGTAAAACCCGAGAAACCATCTGTTCACTCCTTATATGTTCTCCGTTTAAGACAGGTGAGAATACCGCAACCTGGCGCATTGTGGCAACCTTCGGTTTTTGCAGGCATCCTGTCATTGACGTGGTTTCATATGGACATATCGCTTCTCTGTTGATACCAATTTTTTTTTCAATGTTAACCGATATGGAAGGAGATCCCATGCCCAAAGTCGTTGCGTTTAATGGAAGTCCCAATCGGGAAGGAAACACCGGTTTTATGATTCGCCAACTGTTTGATTCGTTGTCCGCAGAGGGTATCGATACGGAAATGATTCAACTGGCCGACAAAAAAATCCGCGGTTGCAAGGCGTGCTTCAAATGCATGGAAAATGCCAACAAAAAGTGCGCGATCAATGACGATGTAAATGACTGTATTGAAAAAATGATTGAAGCCGATGCGATTGTTCTGGGAACCCCCACTTATTTCGCCGATGTATCCACCGAGATAAAAGCGCTTATCGATCGTGCCGGACTGGTGGCCAAGGCCAATGGCGAGCTTTTTCGGCGAAAACTGGGCGCAGCTGTGGTGGCGGTGCGCCGGGCGGGCAGTGTGCACGCCTTTGATTCCATCAATCACTTTTTCCTCATCGGTCAAATGATCATTCCCGGGTCCTGTTACTGGAATATGGGCATTGGCCGCGGGCAGGGGGAAGTCACTGAAGATGAGGAAGGCATGCGCACCATGAAGGTGCTGGGCGAAAACATGTCGTGGCTGCTGAAAAAAATGGACTGATTTCCGTTGGGTGCCCGGTTGACACATTATAATCCCCTTCCCAACAAAAATAATCCATTGACAGAAAAACTATTTCACATCCCTCACACAGTGAATATGGTACGGGCCGGACCAGAATCCCCTTCCTGACTGACCCGTTTCGAAATCGAATATCTGTACCCACGTTGTATCATCCGCAGGGTCTGGTATGAGTGTCGATGAGACATATATGTTTTGGTCATCACCAAAAAGAGCGACACAGTCCTCGCTTTCTCCGCAGGAATTGCAGTAACCGATGCCGTGGCAGTCGTAAACAATATCGTCGCAATCACCAAGCAAATTGATGTATGCATCTTTGGAAGGAAGATACCAGTCGGTGAAACCACCCAGCTCAAGAGCATCACAGTAATATTCGCCTTCGTACATTTTGTACAGGTTATCGTCTCCTGGAATCTGCCAGCACAGGTTGTTATTTGCATCAAAAGCGCCCCAGGATGAATCACAATTCGAATCCGCGTTCCTGTTCTCGGTTGAATCAGAGTCTGAATCCGAGTCTGTGTCTGAATCCGAGTCTGTGTCTGAATCCGAGTCTGTGTCTGAATCCGAGTCTGTGTCTGAATCCGAGTCTGTGTCTGAATCAGAGTCTGAATTGTAATTGCCGTCGCTGTTTCGTGTTTTATTATCGGGTTCTGTTGCATCGCACCCGAGCATCGTAAACAGTCCAATGCCCCACGAACAGATGATCGCTATAGATATGTTCAGTTTCATCCGTTTCTCCCAATCGATGTGGTTTTTATACGATTATTATTCCCATTGTAGGATTGCCGTACTTGCAAATGTTGTACCAACGATTTTTGGGGCGACATCCAGGGACTTCACTGCGACAATCTGTGACATGTGAAAGCTGCCTGGGTTGGTTTCTGCCTCTAATCTCGCTCGGCAGTGTGTGCCAGTGTGCCATCCAGGAAAAAAATGCAATAAGCTGCCCATACATGACAAGTCTCCCAGAATACTTTTGGCCGATTTATTACGTATTGAAATCACATGACGAAATAATATTTGAATGCGAATCAACATATTGAGGATATTTAGGTACGGATTGAAAACTTAAAAATATTGAGAAAGCTGACATTTAAGTTGAATATTTCAACTTTTTAAGACCCTCTTCGCTTCTTCGATTGTTTAACGCCAGGGAAGTTTAGGGACGGACTTAAAAAATGATCCCTGAGAAGTAAATCAGTGCTGAAAAAGTACACTTCGAGATATCTTTCTGCGATTTGATGTGCG
>JAFGQN010000007.1 GCA_016935665.1 Deltaproteobacteria bacterium
ATCCCCGGCCGAAAACTGGTTGCGGCGGCAGATAAACTACCGCCCTACAATTTTTTTCTATCAATTTCGACTTTGCGATTGCCCTGTAACGGGGGAGGCGCGGCGTTGGAATCAGGAGGCGTGCCAGGGGATGGTTGGCGCGTCGCAGGTCCATAATCCCGATTCTATAACGAAAAATAATGTTTTTCCGATGGACTCCACGGTATCGTCCGGTTCGAACAGAAGCGCGGATACGGGACACCAGTTCTGAATGGCGCGCACTTTATTGTCGATTTGCACCGGGAGCCGCAAGCGGTCCATTACTGCTGCAGTGAGGTTGGTGGGACAGATGTTTCGATGTTCCAGGGCTGTGAACAATTCCTGTCCCTTAACGCGGTCCATTCGCGACAGCAAATTGTTGCGAACAAAGCCCACCAGGTCCAGTTGTACCTCCAGCACTCCCTGACGGACCTCCACACCCTCGAAAAATTCGTACTTTCCGCGATTCCAGGACAACAGGTCGCCAAGGCGCTGCTCAATCTGCCCGCTGATGTGTTTGAACAGTTCCACCGCCGTCAACATGCCCAGTGCAATCAGCGTATCACCCAGATGTCCGTGAAATTTGGGCAGCAGCGCGAGGGCCATTTCCAGCTCCATGCGCTCAACGACGCCATTTTCCACCAGATATTCGCCCAGCAGTTCAGAGGATTGATTGGAGCCCACATAAACGGCCATCCCGTTGCGAACGTACACTTCCTTGCGGTGGCCATCTTTTTCACAGATCAGGGCGCCGGTGTCGCAGGCAGAGGCCACAGACAACAGAATGTTGGAGGGGGATTCCATCTCCAGCAAACCGCGTCGTTTGGGCTGATTCACCACATCCCGTGTGGATGTGGGCGTGTACACCGGTAGATGTCGCACCAGTTCTTCAAAGGCCCGTGCCTCCCTGAAAAGCTGTCCGTCCGTGGAAATGAGTGTGTCCGCAGAGATTTGATCGCTGTACATGAGTTCCAAGATGTGAGCAAACGCGGTGGGGCCGATGGTCTGTTCATCGGACAGACGTGCCCAGTATATTGTTTGTCCGGGGACGTTTTCATCAAATTGCATGGTGACCGGAGTGCCATCGATGTTGAGATTCCCCAGTGCATCCACCGCTGTACTGCCATTGTCGCCGGCAATTTGAAGCCCCAGTATTTCCTTTCCCGCCAGATTTCGGGCAATTGCGCCAATGTCCGATGTGACGTCCCGCCCGGAACGGGTTTCACTAAGAACTTTCTGAATTCTGTCGGCAAACTCAAGCCGGGATACCAGACGTCCGCTGGCTGTTTCAAACATCATCAGGGCCTCTTTGAACGCTTTGGCCGTTGGGTATCGATCGGTGGGATTGCGTGCCAGGGCGCATTCCAGAATCTGTTTGAGGCCTTTGGGGAGCATTTCTGCATTGCGTTCCAGTTTTTCCAGTCGGCCATCGCGTATATCCAGCATGACGCTTAATGGACTGGTTCCGGTAAAAAGCTGTTGTTGAATAATCAGTTCTGTCAGCACAACACCCGCGGAATAGACATCCGCCCGCATGTCAATCGGGCCTCCTTCCACTTGTTCAGGCGCCATGTATCCGTACTTTCCTTTGGGGATTATTTCCACCGGTCGGAATCGGTTGGACTCAATTCGGGCAATACCAAAATCGCCCAGTTTAACACTGCCGTTGTACGATAAATAAATATTGGAAGGGGAGAGATCGCGATGCACCACCTGCAAAAGCTCTCCGTTCACATCCCGCACGTTGTGGGCGTAGTCGAGCGCGGCCAACACCTGCCGGATGATATAGATGGCCACGCCAATTCGATTTTCACCCCACAGGTCGGAGCGTTTTGCAAAACGCCAGCAGTCCAGCCCATCCACAAACTCCATCACCATGTACAACCGGTCGTTTTCTTCTCCAAATTCGAGCACATGTACAATGTTGGGGTGATGCATGTGAGCGGCGAGTTGTGCTTCGTTTAAAAACATGGCGACGAATCGTTCATCGTTTGCCATATTTGGCAGTATCTGTTTGATTACAACAGGCGGGTCGTCAATTGGTGCGTTTATGGCCCGCGCCAGAAAAATTTCGGCCATCCCACCGTGTGCGAGCTTTTTTTCAAGTCGGTATTTGCCAATTGTATTCATAACTATCGTTCAGCGTTGGAAAAAGTAATAAACCGTTGACAGTTTTAGTAAATGTAACATCTAAGTGGGGTGTGCAAAGTTTATATGGGCGATTTACAAAAAATGTGGAAGTGACTTTTAAAGACTGTACGAGGAGTGGTTTCGCGATGGTGAGCACAAAATTCGATTTTCAGATTCCCGACAATGTGGTTCGGATTTGTAAAACCCTGAATGATAATGGGGAGGAAGGTTATCTCGTGGGCGGTTCGCTGCGCGATTTGATATTGGGCAAAGCGCCGGGAGACTGGGATTTGGCCACAACCGCCACCCCTGAAAAAATGATGAAACTGTTTCGTCGCGTGATTCCCACGGGAATCGATCACGGTACCGTTACAGTTTTGATAAAAGGAGAAACCTACGAAATAACCACGCTGAGGTCGGAGCAGGGGTATACGGACGGGCGACACCCCGATTCGGTGCGATTTGTCACAAATATTGACGAAGACCTGTCAAGGCGGGATTTTACGGTGAACGCCATCGCCTGGAACCCTCTGTCGCGCCAGATATTTGACCCGTTTGGTGGGCGCGCGGATTTGGTGGCGCGGCGTATTGTGGCCGTGGGCGACGCTCGGGCCCGGTTTGAAGAAGACGGTCTGCGCATTATGCGAGCTGCCCGATTTGCAGCAACCCTCGAGTTCGAGGTGGAAGAAACCACACGGTGCGCCATTCGCGAATTTTCTCATCGACTGGAAAATGTGTCTGTTGAGCGCAAGCGAGATGAATTTCAGAAGATGCTGCTGGCCCGGCAGCCTTCTCTGGGGTTACGGATTTTATTGGAGAATGCGGTTTTCAAGTATGTGTGTCCCATCGTCGACCAGACTGAAAAAAAGGACGACTGGACGCGCGTCCTGCAACTTGTGGACGCGGTTTATCCCGAATTTCATTTGCGTCTTGCGACACTCCTGGTGGATGCGGACGATGGGGTTCGAATCGCCTGGATGGATAGATTTTTAATTGATAAGCGAACTAAAAAACAGGTCTCCCATTTGCTTTCTTTCTTTCCTTTTTCTGTGGATGAAGCTCTTGATGAAAGGTCATTGCGTCGATTTGTATCGAGAGTCGGAAAAATTTACATGGCGGATTTTCTGCTGCTGCTGGACGCTCATGCGACTGCAGGATGGCTGGATGCAAAAAAAGTTGAGTCATTCAATCAGGCTGTCGATGCATTGGATTGGCGGAATGCGCCCTTGTCTGTGGCAGACCTGGCTGTGAATGGTGCAGACCTGATTCGCGAGCTGCACACCGCTCCAGGTCCCCATATTGGCGATTTGCTGAATGAATTGCTGGCACACGTGATTGACACGCCTGCTGACAATCAGAGAGACATTCTTCTGGCAATGGCACGGTCACGAAATTCTTAACAAATTGCCGCGTGTATATCCTGTTTTGATTCATATCAGAAGTTAAGTAAAACGGATTATCGCCGAATGACTCTGTATGGGAGTGATTTATGCGATTTCCAGCTGAACAGACAAGGTCGACAAAAAAATACAGTTTATTATGGTGGTTCCATCTGAAGCGAATCCTGGCGGCGTCTTTTTTACTGCTGCATATTTCCTGTGGTACGCGAACCGGAATTAATCACGGGTGCGACAGTGATGATGAATGTCAATTTGGATACGTTTGCCTTGAAGGTGAATGTGTGTCGTACGATGAACTGGAAGATACGTGGACGGAGGCAGATTCGAATACCTCTACCGGGACGGATTCAACGACGGGAACCGAGTTCGAGACCGATACAACCTCGGATACGGATTCGGGAACGAACACTGGTTCGGATTTCAGCACTGATACCGGTAGTGAGACCGATTCGCCAACGGATTCTGGCAGCGAGACAGAAACCAATACCCATACGGACAGCGATACCGGAATGGACACGGAGTCTGTCACAGATTCAATTGTTGACTCCGCAACAGATACGAATATCGACACTTTTACAGGTTCGGACAGCGAAACGACTACGGATTTCGATTCCGTAACAGGCACGGAAAGCGGAACGGAATCCGAGACTGACTCGGATAACATGGATACGGGAACCGATCCGGATACGGGCACCGGGGCGGATACCACAGACACATCGGATACAGGGACGGATACCGACACCGGACTGGATACGGCTACCATTAATGCTACGGACACCGGTACTGCAGATACGGATTCCATTACGGACACGGGGGTGGATACCGGCGTGGACACGGGTGTGGATACGGGTGTGGACACAGGTGTGGATACTGAAACAATTGCGGATTCTGATTCTGATTCTGAATCCGAATCCGATTCGATTGGGGGGTGCGGCGGTATAAATGACGATATGGATGGTGATGGATATACCGAGTTGGATGGCGACTGTGACGATTGTGATTCTGAAATTGGTCCCATGGCCCTCGAGGTGCTCGTGAACGGATACGATGATGATTGCGATGGCAGCATTGACGAACCTGTTTTCCCCTGCGATTGTGACAGTGGGGCCGACTGGGTGGCGGGAATTGATTTATGCGATGAACGGTTTTATTTCAGTCCCTCAAAGTGGCATGCGACTTTGCAGGACCCGTCTTTGCTGGACGCGCTGTCTGTGGATCCGCATTATGGCGCTGCCGGCAATGATTTGGCGGTTTTGGCGGGGTGCAGATATACCATAATTACATCGGGAGCGATTCATACCGTTGGCCATCAGCAGGGGACCGATTGGGGGGCTTTGAGCGCTGATCCCATGCCCGTATATAATGGGTCGACTCCTTTTGTTGCGGACAATGCGTTTGCGTTTGACACGACACAATTGCGCGTGACGCTGTTTGTTCCTGCCAATGTGAGGGGCTTTTCGTTTGATTTCATTTATATGAGTACAGAATATCCGGAGTACGTGGGGGATGCATATAATGACGCCTTTTATGCCATCATTCAATCCGGCTCCACCAATAACTGGGCCACCACCAATATCGCCTTCGACGATACGCCGGCACACAACGAGATAAGTGTGAATTCCGCCTTTTTCGAGGATCCGCCGGAAACCAGTATTGAGGGAACCGGTTTTGATTGGGATGCAGATGCGCAGATACAGCTGGGTGGGGCAACCGGATGGTATCGCACTACGTGGCCGGTGACGCCAAACAGCGTGTTTTATTTGAAGTTTTCCATTCACGACGAGGCAGATGGCCTGTATGATTCCCTGGTGATTATCGATAATTTCAGGTGGTTGTTTACAACACCGGAAGGCACAACCTCTCAATTATAATTTATGCGCTGGTTCAATTTTCTAAAAAAGCGAACGATTCAACAAGAGCGGGATTTTGCGCTGTACGACACGCATAGTCATATCCTGTGGGGGGTTGATGATGGCGCGTCGCAGATTGAGGATTCCGTTGCTTTTTTAAAAGCGTATGCCCGTTTGGGGTATCAGGGCGTGGTGGCGACGCCTCATTTGAACCATTGGATGTTTGAGACATTCCCTTTTGATGTCTATGAGGCGCGGTTGGCATCCATCTCATCAGATATGGAGAAAGAAGGCGTGACCGTTAAAATTGGTGGCGAAGTAATGTGTCGAGACGACTTCGTTTCCGGGTTTGACCGGGGGCTGTTTCTGGGGGTAGGTGACACCTGGCTGGTGGAGTTTGAGAATCGACCAGGATTGTTTACTCCTGCACTTGAGCAAATGGTGTTTAATTTTCGCATGGCAAATCGAACGCTGATCCTGGCCCACCCGGAGCGCTATGGCGATGTTCAGAAAAATCCGAGCATTTTGTTGTCATTGAAAGAGCGCGGCATGCTAATGCAAATCAATCTGGGGTCTCTGGTTGGAAAAAATGGTCATCGCGCGCGACAGCTGGCGTGGATGTTTGTGGACAATGGCATGGCTGATTTGGCCGCCACAGACGTCCACCGGTTGTCGGATTTCAGTATCATTGAGTCCGCTTTGGAACGTCTTGCATATCACAATCCCGAAAAATTCAGATCACTGGTCAACGAGAATCCCGGACATGTATTCAACGGACAAAGCTACCGAATCGCATGAAGAGGACACCAGGCAGCGGATGCGCTTGCGTCCTTCGGTTGAAAATGATATCGCAATAATCGTGATGACTGACAAACAAAAAAGAAAAACAGAAGCACTGGCTGCCTTCGCTGAGTTAATCGACATTATTGACACATTGCGATCTCCAGGCGGATGCCCCTGGGACAGAAAACAAACGTCAAAAACGTTGAAACCGTACTTTATCGAGGAAACCTACGAGGCATTGGACGCAATTGATAACAATGATTTTTCCCATTTAAGAGAGGAACTTGGGGATGTGCTGTTACAGATTATGCTGCATTCCCAAATCGCATTTGAATCTGAGGAATTTCATATTGGACACGTCATTTCGGGATTGGCCAGAAAAATGATTCAGCGCCATCCCCATGTTTTTGCAGATGTTCAGGTGGATGGCGAGGCGGATGTACTGAAAAACTGGGAGCAGATTAAGGCTGAAGAGAAAAAGGACAAAGGTATTCTCGATGGCGTCCCCAGGGCGTTGCCTGGATTATTGCGTGCGTATCGCATGGGGCAGAAAGTCGGACGGGTTGGATTTGACTGGCCCAGCATAGAGGGCGTGCGTGAAAAGGTCCACGAGGAACTGGCGGAATTGCATGACGCATTGGAAGCGCAGGATGCCGATTCAATTTTTCAAGAGATGGGGGATGTGCTTTTTGCGATGGCTCAATGGGCAAGACACATCGGTGTGGACCCCGAGGATTCGTTGCGTCAGTGCTGCAATCGTTTCGGTAATCGTTTCGCACATGTGGAAAATTCAGTAATGGTGAACAACCGCTCGATTCGCGAGTACTCACTGGATGAGCTCGAGCAGCTTTGGAAGCAGGCCAAGGAAAATGAACAACTCAGAAAATTCGCGTCCGAGCAGTGATGCTATCGAAGGCAGAATCCGGGAAATTATATCGTCCGTAACCGGGAAGCAACTCGCGGATGACGCAGACGGGTTGCAGAATCTGGGGCTCAGTTCTCTGGATAAGCTTGAAATCCTGACTCTGCTGGAGTCCGTTTTTGATGTGACCCTGACAGAGGAAGTGGCCCAGCAGTTTTCTTCGGTTTCAAGTGTCGCGCGTATCGTTTTGCGAATGAGAAATGACCGACAGGAGCATTGGCGTTTATCATTGTAACCACGCATTCAATCGCCGTGGCAAACGCCCTACTGAACGATGGGGCGTCAAACGCATTTCCGATGTTTATCCTGCGACATTGCGTTTTTCTGTTATTTTCTGTTATACCCATAATTAATATAAATGAGAAGTTGACTTTCATTACATACTTTGGATACTGTTTCGAAATAGTACCGGGCAATAATAGCATCCAGGGCATTATTGGTCGTATCCAATCATTTCACCTGTTTGGAGGATATTCTGTGTATCGTTTTTTTTCAGCTTTTACAGCGATACTCCTTCTGGGCATATCGATGGGCCTGGAAGGTTGTGCTCCTGTTGAATATTCTGTCGTCATCGTTGGCGCCTCCGATGCGATAGCGAAGGCAGAGGCGTCCGGCGCTTCCTGCACCGAGCAACAGCTGGCAGAGTTAAGCCCGGCGACGCGATTTAATGCTCTGGAGTCAGGCACCGAAGTCGCATCCACCGAAGTGATGTCGGGCACATCTTTCGCCGGGCCGATTTGTGGCGCCCCCTACGAGTATTATCTTGCTGTGGAATACCTTAAAAAAGCGCGTGAAGAAGTGGGGTATTCTGACTACGAAGCGGCACTGGAGTACGCCAGAGAAGCAAGGAAGTATGCGCAGTTGGCCAGAGAAATAACGGTGAATTCGAGCGGGGGGAGCGGAAGATGACGATGAGATTGTCTGCCCTGCTTTTTTTATTGTCAGGTTTTGTTGTAATGACAGGATGTGCATCCACTCGCATGATGCGCGCTGGAATAGCGGATGGCCAGTTGCGGGTTCAACAGATTGAAGCCAATGGTGGCAGGAAGTGCGCCCCACGGGAACTGGCAGTGGCCAGAGCGCAAATACAGTTTGCTCTGCTCGAAATTTCGCAGGGGATGGGAAGTAGGGCCAGGGAGCACTACGACATCGCTATGCGGAATCTGGTGCTGGCTGAAAAGAAAACAGTGCCGGGAGAGTGCGGCGACGCACCTGTAAACACGACGCCGGACTGTGTGGACAGGGACAGGGATTTTATCTGCGAGGAAAATGATCAATGCCCGCGCCAGGCTGAAGATTACGATGGTATCGAAGATTCTGATGGCTGTCCGGAGGATCAGGATACGGACATGGATGGTATTCTTGATTCAATCGATCAATGCATAACTGATAAAGAAGACTTAGACGGATTTGAAGATGAGGATGGGTGTCCGGATCTCGACAACGATTTGGATTCTGTTCCGGATGCGACCGATGAGTGTCCCATCGACGCTGAAGATCCCGATTCATACGAGGATTCGGATGGTTGTCCGGATAATGATAACGATGCCGACACTATTTTTGACCTTGATGACGAGTGCCCGAACACTGCAGGGGTAGCAGAAGAGAAGGGCTGCCCCAAAAAATATGAGGGTGTTAAAATTACGAAGACCCGGATAGAAATCAATCAGAAGATATTTTTCGCATACAATAAAGCAAAGATAATGAATAAGTCTTACCCAATACTTGCAATGGTCGCGAAAGTGCTTCGGGAAAATCCAGATATTTCCCTGAGCATTGAGGGGCATACAGACAGTAAGGGGAAAGATGCGTATAACAAGAAGCTGAGCACTAAAAGAGCAAAAGCTGTTGTGGAACATCTTGTCAGTAACGGAGGCGTGGCACGTAATCGGCTGCGGTACGTCGGCTGGGGCGAGGAAAAACCGATTGACAGCAATTTGACAGAAGAAGGCCAGGCCGCGAACAGACGTGTGGAGTTTGTAAGAACTGATTCCGCGCATTGAGATACAGGAATGATTTGGAGTATGACGAGACCCCTCTTGAAACCACCCTTGACTTTTAAAATTTTCTTATACGCTGCAACTTTCTGTTTGGGCACAATGTTCTCTACATTGGTGTCTGCGCAGTCGAATCCGGATGTCATTCAGAAGAACAGCGATGCAATGGACGCATACGCCAATCTGGAAATTGAAACTGCATTGAGACTACTAAAGGAAGCAGAGCAGATTTGTATTGATAACAATATTTCCGGTCCCCAGATGGCGCGAACCCTGGTTAATCGAGGGGTTGTGGAAATGGGAGGCAATGGCGACAACGCAGTGGCGATGGAATATTTCAAAAAGGCGTTGTGTCACGATTCCGCTGTGATGTTGGATCCTCTGAATTCAACCCCTGAAATGGCGGATTTGTTCAGTGGTGCTCACGCTCAGGTAAAATCTCAAGGCTGTGACGGTATAGGGCCCGCTTCCGAAGCTGGCGCAGATTCCTCAATGGATGATCTGCTTGGCACACCGCCAGTGGGAACGACTCCCGTTGCGCCCGTTCCGGAACCTCCGACATCTCAACCGGAACGACCTGTCGCGTCCGGTGTGAGTCAGCCGGTTGAAGTTGTAAACGACGTGCTGCGTCACACGTCGGTCACTGAGCAAAAAAGAATGGTTCCCATCCCGTTTTATGTGGTCACCAATTCTGATGTTGATGTTGCCAGTGTCGTGACATTTTACAGGACAGTCGGGGAACGAATTTTTCAGCAGTTGCCTTTGGTTCAAAAGGGGGACGGATGGTCCGCGTATATTGAATGTGATGTTCTCACCACGCTCGATCCCTCTGCCATTGAATACTATATCGCGGTGACGGACGAATCAGGGCAGTTGCTGGCGACAGCAGGGTCGGAGGCTCAGCCGTTTACCATTCAAATCGGTCATTCCATCTCTTCTGAACCACCGTCTGTCCCCGGTGAGGCGCCTCTTCCTGCCTGTCAGGAAGACTGCCCACCGTGGAATCCGGATTGCAACGCCAGAAACTGTGGTAAATACGCCGAACTGTGTTCCGACGATGAACCCTGTTGTTCGGGGATGGCCTGCGTGGATGGTGTGTGTGAAGAGGCGGGAAGCCAACCTAAAGGCAAACCAGGAGCGATGACAGCCAGGGTGCGCCTATTCGTAAATGGCGGTGTTGGTCTCGGATTGGTGCCCAAGGAAGAATACACCGCCGATGATTTTCCCAATAAACGAAGTGTGGCAGCGATTGGTTCCGATAATCCGGGAATTGGTTTTTCCAAGTTGCATTTTAGAGTGGGAGCGATGATTCCGTTGACAGAGAAACTTGAAGTTGGCGCCAATTTCAGGGGGGACTTGCCGCTTTTCGCTGAGTTCTACGATGCGTTGGTACCATCTATCATTGCCAACGTCGCCTATCGCATCGCTGGCAGCAATGCCGAAAGCGGATTTCAAATGTATGGGGTCGCTGGTTTTGGATGGGTCCAGATAATGCATCGAATTCCATTCAAGGATTGCAAAAGCTGGATAGAACTTAAACCGGGCGAATCCGCTGAGGATGTGGTCTGTAAATATGACAATTGGAAAGATATTTCAAATGAACAGGTGGAAACTACCGGGTTTCGACGGGCCGGATATTTGGGCGTTGAGTTGGGTTTTGACATGAATTACTGGTTCACCAGGAATGTTGGCCTGAACGTTGGAACAATTTTCGATATTACTTTCCCAAAAAATTTCACAATAAATCTTGACCTCCAAATGGGACTTGCTCTCCGTTTCTGATACGCCCGCCACCTGCCCAAATTACAGGTACATTGTGCAATTGTGTGATGAAACGCTTGACATCTGCACAGAAAAACGTGCAATCTGGGGTGTCGTTTTAATGTGGTTAAAACGCCGTCAGTGGTTTTATGGCAGCCTAATTTCGTAAGAATGGAGAGGATATTGTGCAAAGCGGGTTTTATTCAAAAATATCTGTGTTTTTCGTAACAGCTACTTTGGGTGTTTTGATAATGCCTTCCCTTGCTCGTTCTCAAGGGGTAGATGCCGAAGCCATCGCATTGAAAAAGAAAGCGATGGCTGCATATGGCAATTTGGACCTGGACGGTGCGATGAGTAAATTGGACGAAGCCGCCGCGATGGGCGCCGAGCTGGCTCCGAATACAGTGGCACAGATATATATCGGCTATGGAGTCGTTTTTGTCGGTGGACACGGCGATAATGCTCGCGGCCAGGATGCATTCACCATCGCTCGTTGCCTGGATGCCAGTGTTTCCATTGACCCACTTTTTTCGTCTCCTGAGGTGGACATGATTTTCAAAATGGCCCAGGCCAGGGCGAATCAGCAGGTCTGCCCCGGGCTCCTTTCCAATGTTGCATACATGGGTAATTCCGCCACAGGGTTGCCCTCTGCCGGGCCAACTGGTGGCGAGTCATCAATAGATGACCTGTTGGCCGCACAACAACAGGCGCAGCAGCCGTTGCCACCTGTTCAATCGGGTATGTTGCCGCCGTGCGGCAATCACAATTCGCCTGCTCAACAGCGAAAATCCACAGAACTGCCCTTAATGATACAAATTGAACCTGCCAAACTGGCAACACTGGATAGAATCGTTCTGAAGTATGCGTACGACGGTGGGGGTACCTATTTCGAAATGGACATGACAAAAGGGGACCAGGGGTGGGTCACAGCGATGCTGACCTGCGATGAAGGTCAAATCACTGCGTTCGATCCCGGGGAGGTTACCTATTATATTGTAGGATACGATGATTTGGGAGGTCAGGTCTGTGGACAAGGGTCCCAGGAACAACCATTTACGGTCATCATGGATCCCGGCGCGTCCATTGTAACCGGTCTGGCCGGGATGCCTACTCCTCAAACCTGTTCTGAGTGCCCTCCATGGGATCAGGATTGCCATAATGGTGGTGGCTCTGCAGGCAGTCAGACCCCCTGTTTTTCGGATGAGGAATGTCTGCAGGGACAGTGGTGTTCCGATGCAGGGTTTTGTGAAGGGGACTCCACGGGCGGGGACGGTGACGATGGATTCGGAATGGGAGCTGATTCGCCACAAAAATTTTATATTCAAGTCATGGGTGGAACCGGCGTTGGCTATGCCAATACACCGGAAGCCTGGTACATTCGAGCCACTTACAACGGGGGAGTGTACGACCCTGACGAATTTTTTGCCTATATGATCGACGATGGAATAAAACGGGGCGGATGGGGAGGGGTACCCATTCGTGCGCATGTGGGTATCGTTTTTAGTTCCAAATTTTCTCTTGAGATTGGCGGGCGTTTGGATATTTCTGCAGCCTGGCGAAAACAGACGGATGTACTATATTGTGCATATGCGAATCCAAACGAAAATGGTGCAATTAACGAGAGGGAGCAGGCTATCTGCGATGCGCCTCGTGCCGATGAGCCATTGGCTTTTGGTGCATGGCGGGATGCGCCGGATCCGAGTGACGAGAATTCTCTGCCCGGTGCAGTGCGGACCACGACGCGATCGGGAATGAAGAATGCCTGGCTCGTAAATGCCAGGCTGAAAACACGATTTATAAACAAAGGAGGCAATCAGGTATCTTTCTTTGGTGGTCTCGGTTATGGCCATTTGTTTTTTGCGCCGGAGGTCAGTGATGTTGATGTGGATGGGAAGAAGGATAAAGTTGTTGCAACACCTGGAATGATTAATATTGAACTGGGGCTTGGATACGCGCACTATCTGAACAAAAAGTTCGGATTTGTAGTAGAAATGCCAGTGGACATTGTCCTTGGAGAAAATTCATCTTTCGGCCTTGGTGTCGATTTGATGCTGGGGATCAGTTTCGGAGGTTAATATGCCTTCCCTTTTGACCATTCCGGGTCAGTTTCTCTCACTTGTTGAGCGTTTTCCATCTAAATCCGCCCTGATGGAATTTCAGGAAAATAAATGGGTTTCAGAGAGTTTTTGTGAGTGGGAGCAACGTTCCCGCGCTGTGGCTTCCGCACTGATTGCTGATGATATATCGGTACAGGACAGTATTTCCGTTTTCTCGTATTCCCGTCGCGAGTGGCTGGAAGCCGATATGGGGATACTCATGTGCGGCGCCCGAACAGCGACCATTTATCAGAACATCGCCGGTGAGACTGTTCATCGTATTTTAAAAGATGCAGAGGTAAAAGTGGTGTTCGCCGAAGGGCCTGTTCAGTTGAGAGCGATATTTGGGCAGGAGGGCAACGCGCCATTGCCGCCATCTCTGAAACGCATCGTGTACTTTCAGAGTTCCCAGCAACCACCCAGTCGTGCTGGCAAACCAGCACCATCAATGCTTACCCTGGCAGAGACCGTGCCCATTGATAAAAAGGCAATGCTTGTTTCTTTTGAAGACTACATAAAAAAGGGGCAGGAACTTTTGGGGCAAAATCAACCGGAACTGGAATCACGTCTGCGCAATTTATCGGAAGAAGACATTGCCAAAGTGGTTTATACATCTGGCACAACCGGAGTTCCCAAAGGAGCAATGCTCACTCACAAGAATTTGACGTCGGTGACGGCACACCTGGAAGAAACAATTCGGCTGAAACCTTCGGATAAGACATTGCTTTTTTTGCCGTTGGCGCATGTTTATGCACAATTGGTTTACCATGCACAAATGCGCTATGGATTTACCATTGCGTTCGCCCGAAGTCTGCTCACCGCCGTTGAGGATGCGGAATCGATGCATCCCGATTTTTTTGTCTCGGTGCCGCGCCTGTTCGAAAAAATTTATGCCGGCGTGTTGGAACAGGTAGAACAGGGGGGCACACTAAAAAAGAAGATTTTTAATTGGGCAACCGACGTGGGTGCGAAAGTGAGTCGCCTGATGCAGGCCAATGAATCGCTGCCAATGGGACTTGCGATTCAGGCAAGTTTGGCGCATCGGCTGGTGTTTTCGAAATTACAGAGTAAACTGGGAGGCAAGGTTCGCATGATGATTTCCGGCGGGGCGCCATTGCAAAAGGAGATTATCGAATTTTTCCATGCCGCTGGTCTGCTTATTATCGAGGGGTATGGTATGACGGAAAATGCCTCTCTCAGTCATCACAATCACCTGGATAACTATCGGTTCGGAACAGTGGGACTGCCCCTTAAAGAAACGGAAATGCTGATTGCTGATGATGGTGAAATTCTGGTGCGAAGCCCCGGTGTGATGAAGGGATACTTGAATTTGCCAAAGGAAACAGCGGAATCGATTGACGCAGGTGGTTGGTTGCACACAGGTGACATTGGCGAAGTGGATAGCGATGGGTTTCTGAAGATTACCGATAGAAAAAAAGATATCATTGTGACGTCTGGGGGGAAAAATATCGCGCCGTCCCCAATTGAAGCGCACCTGACACGACTGAAATATGTGTCTCAGGCGTTAGTGTTTGGCAACAGAAGAAAATTTTTAACAGCGCTGATCACCCTGGATAGAGACGCATCAAAACAGTGGGCCGAGGCGAATGGTTTGGCAGATGCGGATATGGAAGCGCTTTCTCAAAATCCCCAATTGCGAAAACTGATTGAAGCGGAAATCATCGGTATGAACCGCCACCTTGAGCAGTATGAAACCATTAAACGATTTGCCATCGCCCCCAGGGAATTCACCATTGCAGATGGAGAGATCACACCCAGCCTAAAGCTTCGTAAAAAGATCATCGAAGAACACTACGGTTATCTCGTTGAAGAATTGTATAAGAATTAGTTTGCCAAACATTAAACATTTCTGGCTTGACGCTCCTCTGGTGTTCTGCTACGAATCACTCGCTGTCAAATAGAATGCAGCGATGTTAGAGGCACGTAGCTCAGTGGGAGAGCACTACCTTGACACGGTAGGGGTCGGCAGTTCAATCCTGCTCGTGCCTATACTTTTGGTTTTTATTGCCAACAATTGCGAGACAACCCTTTCAAACAAATTATCACTATGAACAATTCAGATTCACGATACGAAAAAGGAACAGCGGGTGCCTTTCTCGCTGAAAAAGAACTGCTCCGTCATGACACTGTTGCTGCGAAAGTAGATGGAAAGGTAATTGACCTTCAGTCAGCGATTTCAGAGGATGCGTCAATTTCTCCTGTTCATGCAACTGAGTCCGATGCGTTGGAAGTGATTCGCCATTCTACTGCGCATGTGATGGCTGATGCGGTTCAGCGACTGTTTCCTGGTACGAAAGTCACCATTGGACCTTCCATTGAAAACGGATTTTATTACGATTTTGATAAAGTAGGGGGAGGCTTCACTGAAGATGATTTGGCGGCCATCGAGAAGGAGATGAAGGCAATTCTCAAAGATCGCAAATCATTTGTGAGAAAGCTGGTAACGCGCGAGGAAGCCCGGCAACTTTTTGATGGAATGGGCGAATCCTATAAACTGGAATTGTTGGACGCCATTGCCGAGGATGTTCCGGTGACACTTTATTATCACGGGGATTGGGTGGATTTGTGTGCAGGGCCGCATATTCCAGATACCCGTTTTATAAAAGCCTTTAAACTGTTGTCCACTGCAGGAGCATACTGGCGTGGCGATGCAAAAAATAAAATGCTGGCACGAATTTATGGGACAGCATTTGCCGACAAAAAAGATTTGCGCGCCCACCTTGATGCGTTGGAAGAAGCTAAAAAACGCGATCATCGAAAACTGGGCAAAGAGTTGGATTTGTTCAGTATTGACGACCAGATTGGCGGCGGTTTGGTGCTTTGGCACCCCAAAGGCGCTTTGGTGAGAACGCTGATTGAGAATCATTGGCGCAGTGTCCATATGAAACATGGATACGAACTGATTATGACGCCACATGTGGGAAGAAGCAAATTGTGGGAGACATCGGGGCATCTTGAAAACTATGCCGATGACATGTATGCCCCTATGGATATTGAGGGGAATCCCTATTACATCAAACCGATGAATTGCCCGTTTCATATTGCGATTTATCGGAATTCTTTGAAATCGTACCGGGATTTGCCACTGCGTTGGGCAGAATTGGGTACGGTTTATCGATTTGAACGTTCGGGACAATTGCATGGGTTGCTGCGGGTGCGCGGGTTTACCCAGGATGATGCACACATTTTTATGCGCCCAGACCAGCTGGAAGCAGAAATTCGGCGCGTTGTTCGTTTTTCCCTCAAGCTGCTTGGTGACTACGGATTTACCGATTTGGACATTATGGTTGCCACTCGTCCTGAAGAAAAGTCAATCGGAGATCCTGCGGCATGGGAGAAGGCTGAAGCCGCATTGAAAGCGGGACTGGAAGCCGAAGGCGTTCCCTATTCCATCGATGTGGGCGGCGGTGCATTTTACGGTCCCAAAATCGATGTGAAAATTAAAGACGCCATTGGGCGCGTCTGGCAGTGTTCCACTATACAGGTTGATTTCAATTTGCCGGAGCGATTTGATTTGACATATGTGGGTGAAGATTCTGCAAAACATCGACCCGTTATGATTCATCGCGCGCTTCTGGGGTCCATTGAGCGATTCTTTGGCATTATGCTTGAACATTACGCCGGCGCGTTCCCCATGTGGCTTGCACCTGTTCAGGTATCGCTTTTAACTGTTGCAGATCGTCATGTGGAATATTCACGTAAGCTTGAAAGCACATTGAAATCTCATCAGTTTCGAGTGAGTGTGAATGACGACAATGAAAAACTGGGTGCTAAAATACGACAGACACGTTTGGCGCGGGTTCCAGCCATGGCTGTAATCGGTGATAAGGAAGTTGAACAGGGGGGCGTGTCTCTTAAAACGCGTGCCGATGGGGATTTAGGGTTTATCAGCATTGAAGATTTTATCCGATTTATGGAAGAAAAGGCGGCTCCCCCCGAAATTTAGTGTAATATTGTGGCAAGCCAATTTGTATAGTACACTGCAAAAAGCAAGCATACGTGAAGACTAAGGACGAACCGTCCTTTTAAAAGGAGAAAACGCTATTCAGTCCAGGCAATCAACATCGGCTTCAGGTAAAAAGAGGCCGCAGAAAACTCGAATCAATGAAATGATTCGCAGGCCAGAAGTTAGATTGATCAATCCCGACGGGCAGCAACTGGGGATTTATACAACCCGACAGGCTCTTGCGATTGCGCAGGAAATGAGTCTGGATTTGGTTGAAATAAGCCCCAATGCCAAGCCTCCAGTTTGCCGAATCATGGATTACGGCAAGTACAAGTACGAACAGAAAAAACAGGCACAGGCTGCGAAGAAGAATCAAAAAATAATCGAGGTTAAAGAAGTGAAGATGCGTCCAAAAACGGATACTCACGACTTCAACTTTAAGGTTAAGCATATTCGACGGTTTATCGCCGAGGGAAACAAAACGAAAATCACCATTCGTTTCCGCGGTCGTGAAGTGGCGCACCCCGAGATGGCTGCCGCTTTGCTCGATAAGGTGGTGGATGCTGTGAAAGATATTGCGGAAGTTCAGCAGCGATATCAATTGGAGGGCAAAGCAATGACAACCATTCTGGCGCCTTCCGGCAAAGCATCTGCGGTCGCTGAGCGTGCTCTCATAAAGGAAGAAGAGCTCGAGGACGACGAATAGCGACATAGTCCATTATTGATATTTTTTTCTTGCACTGTGTTTAAAGGATGTGTAAACACGGTTACCCGTTATTCATATTTGGATGACGGAAGCAGGTTATATCTGTTCCGCAAACATTAGATAATAGGAAAACGTTATGCCTAAAATGAAAAGCAACAGAGCGGCGGCAAAAAGATTCCGCAAAACAGCAAAAGGAAAAGTTCGCTGCGCCCGGCCGTATCAAAGTCATATTCTGACCAAAAAGTCTACCAAACGAAAACGGAAACTTCGTAAGGACACCGTTATTGACCAGGGTAGCGAACGGCAGGTTCGCAGGCTCCTGCCTTATCTGTAGACCCACAGGTGGGTTTCACGGACAGGCGAATTCCTGAATACGCAAAAGGAGCGTTAAGATGGCGAGAGTAACCAGAGGATTTAAAGCTAGAAGAAGACGTAATAAAATTTTGAAGCGCGCCAAGGGTTTCTTTGGATCACGCAGCAAAATGTATAAGGCCGCATATAATGCGGTGATGCACGCACAGATGGATGCGTACATTGGTCGTAAGCTGCGTAAAAGAGACATGCGTAAGTTATGGATTACGCGTATCAACGCAGCGGCCCGTCTGAATGAAATAAGCTATTCCAAATTGATGGGTGGATTGAAAAAAGCCGGCATCGATTTGAACCGGAAAGTGCTTTCCGATATTGCGATTGAAGACCCCTCGGGGTTTACTGCAATCGTATCCATGGCTCGCGGCAAGTAACCGCGGCGAATGATTTGCCCCCTCTCATAACAATTCAACCAAACATATTTTCGGGAGTTTGCTATGGATCCTAACGAGATCATTGCCAGACTGCAGCTGCTTGCTGAGCAGTTTGCAGGTGAATTGCAGAATCAACCCACTGAACAGGCCATTCGTGACCTGCAGGCGGCGTATCTCTCCAAAAAAGGAAAGTTGGGAGAACTGCAGCAGTCATTGGGAAAGGTTGAACCCGCTCAACGCAAAGTAGTGGGACAGGCGTTCAATCAAGCCAAACAGGCTATTGTTCAGTCCGTGTCGGAAGCCATCGAAACGCTGGTAAAAAAAGCGGAAGATGTTTATCTGAATGAATACTTTGATGTCACGCTCCCGGGCCGTCTGCCTTTGCGCGGTACCATGCATCCCATCAGTATTGCAATGTATGACATTGTTGATGTGTTTACCTCGATGGGCTTTGATGTGGCAGAGGGACCGGAAATCGAAACCGACGAATTCAATTTTGCGAAATTGAATTTTCCCGATGACCATCCCGCTCGCGATATGCAGGACACGTTGTTTATTGAAGAAGGTAAAACACTTTTACGAACGCACATGTCACCCGTGCAGATTCGCTCGTTACTTGATCGACCTCTGCCAGTGCAGGTGGTGGCGCCCGGTGCCGTATATCGACGTGACGACGATCCCACACACAGTCCCATGTTTTTTCAGATAGAAGGTTTGCTGGTGGATAAAGGGGTTCATTTCGGGCATCTCAAAGGGGTGTTGAATACGTTCATTCATCAGGTATTTGGAGCGGATGTGCAGATGCGGGTTCGGCCCAGTTTCTTTCCATTTACGGAGCCATCTGTGGAAGTGGATATTCAGTGTATTTATTGTAAGGGAGCAGGCTGCCGTTTGTGTTCTCAGACGGGATGGATAGAAATTCTTGGCGCCGGGATGATGGATCCCAATGTGTTGGAGGGCGTGGGCATCGATTCCGAGGTTTACAGTGGATTCGCATTTGGATTGGGAGTGGACCGTGTTTCAATGCTGAGATACGAAGGCATTTCCAGCATCAAGCTCTTTTATGAAAACGATCCGCGTTTTCTCGAAAGGTTCTGGAGGTAAGTTATGCTGGCAAGTTACAAATGGCTTTGCGAATTGGCCGGATTTTCTCCTTCTCCAAAGGAGTTGGAAGAGAAGTTTACCTTTTCGGGGTTGGAAGTGGCCGGCGTAGTACATCGGCGGGCCGAGTTCGACAATATTGTTATTGCAAGAGTTGTAGAGAAAGAATCCCACCCGGACAGTAAAAAACTGAGTCTGGTAAAAGTGGATGATGGGGAGAACATCTGGCCCGTTGTTTGCGGAGCGTCCAATTGCCCCACCGCCGGCGGTACGGTTGTGCTGGCGAAAGAGGGGGCGCGTTTTGGGGATTTGGTCATTGCCCCACGCAAGGTAGGCGGATACGAATCGTTCGGGATGCTGTGCAGTGAAGAAGAACTGAACCTTGGGCCTGAGAGCGATGGAATAATAGTGCTCACCGACATTGATGTGCCATTGGGGACACCCGTCGTGAACGCGCTGGATTTGGAAGACTGGATTTTTGAGCTGGAGGTCACCCCGAATCGGCCCGATGCATTGTGTCACCGTGGCCTCGCTCGTGAAATATGTTTGCTTTATGACAAACCCTTTTTGCCTCCGGTGCCGGTTGGTGCGGTCGTTGCCTCTCAGAGTGTAGCAGACGTGGTGACTGTTGAAATCGAAAGTACGGCGGGATGTCCCCGGTATGCAGCGTCCATTGTTGAGAATGTGACTGTTAAACCCAGTCCGCTTGCGTTGCGATATCGGTTGCACAACCTTGGCATTCGTCCCATTTCCAATCTGGTGGATATGACCAACGCCATTCTGATGGAATACGGCCAGCCGTTGCACGCGTTTGACCTGGACAAACTGAGTGGCAGTAAAATCATCGTGCGTCAGGCCAAAGATGGCGAGATTATGACGACGCTCGATGAGGTCGAACGGTCGTTTACATCTGAAGATCTGCTGATTTGCGATGCGGACAAACCGGTCGCAGTTGCTGGCGTTATGGGTGGACTTGAAAGCGAAGTGACCGATGACACGACGCGCATTCTCATCGAGTGCGCTTACTTCAATCCATCCAGTGTTCGCAAGACTTCGAAGAAACTCAAGTTATCCAGCGAATCATCCTATCGATTTGAGCGAGGCGTGGATCCCAATCATGAACCCGAGGTGTTGGCTGCTGCCAATGCCATGGTGTGTGCATTATCCGGTGGACAGGCATTGGCAGGCATTGTGGATTGTTACAAAATCCCCATCGCTCCCGTCGAAGTAATGTTTCGGCCATCCCGATATTCGCGGATGATGGGGCACTCTGTGCCATCATCGGAAATGGAACGAATTTTGGAAGGCCTTGGCGCCAAAGTCACACCCGCCGGAGAGAATTTCAATGTAACCATTCCCACCCATCGCCCGGATATGGAGCGTGAAATCGATTTGATTGAAGAAGTGGCGCGGTTGACTGGCATGAATCAGATAGAAGCGAAACTGCCTCGTATTCAGTGTCATATTCCGCAGCGGGACAATTTTGAGAGCATTAAAAAGGCTAAAGAGGTGCTTTCTGCTTTGGGGCTGATGGAGTCAATCACATATGCGTTTGTCCCGCTGACCATGTTGCAGACGCTGGGATGCGCCAATGAAGTGATTGCGGTGGCCAATCCATTGAATGCCCAGCGTGCGACCATGCGAACCACATTGCTGGCCGGTTTGCTGGAAAACCTGAAGCGAACGCGTTCAAGGTATATGGATAGTTTTGCGCAGTTCGAGGTGGCCAGAACCTATCATCCGACCAGCGAGACGCTTCCCTGTGAAATGGTGAGGGTTTCGGTTGTGCTTGATGGCTATGCGAAACAGTGGGTCAGTGAGCCCGAAAGGCGTTACGATTTCTTTGATGCCAAAGGCATTGCCTCGCAATTCTGCCAGGCAATGGCTGGCAGCGCGCCAGAGTTCAGGGTACCGGAGAATACGGCCATGATGCATCCTGGACGTTGTCTTTCGGTATTCCTTGCCGGCAGGGAAATTGGGATATTGGGGGAGATTCATCCGGGTATTTTAAAGGAACTGAAACTCCCGGCCGGGGCGGTGGCATTTGAGCTGATGTTGAATTCTCTGTGTGCTCAAAAACAGATTGCTGCTGCTGTACCACTGAGCGAGTTTCCACCCATGTCGCGGGACGTGGCTGTGGTGGCGGATGAACAGCAGGATGTGGGGCCCGTGCTGGAAGCCTTCTCGGTAGCGGGGGGAGATCTTGTGACTGGCGTGCAACTGTTCGATGTATACCGCGGGAAGCACGTAGCCAAAGGAAAAAAATCTCTTGCATTCTCCGTGCAGTATCGATCTTTTGAAAAAACGCTAACCGACAAGGAAGTGGATATGGTGCACCAGAAAGCCGTTTCAGCGATTTGTGATCAATTTTCCATGCAGTTGCGTTGATGTTTTTTGTCCATCGAGTCACTCAATCTGTTTTGGAATGCCGACGAAGTGCCTTAAAAACACAATTGACCTGCTAATCCTCCTTTGTAAGTCCATCAAAAAAAGTGGAATATTTACTACTATTTTTAGTATTTCTTTAATTTCTTTCTGGAATTTCGAAAATATAAAAAAAAACTGGAAGGAAATGGAATAAACGATTATTTTTAGACGGTTACGGGGCTTGAACGCGTTTGCTTCATGTGCTTAAATAATCTATACGCACAGTTTGAAAAAGTGGTCGCAGGCCAAAGGAGTTCCACGGATGACCAAAGCGGATATTATTGAACGTGTCTATGAAAAAGTTGGGGGCTTTTCAAAAAAGGAAGCATCCGAAATCGTAGAAGCAGTTTTCGAAGTGATGAAATTCTCTTTGAAAGAAAATAAAAAAATTAAGATTTCCGGCTTCGGCAATTTCGTTGTCCGCCAAAAAAAGGAGCGTATGGGCCGGAACCCACAGACAGGCCAGCCGATCGTGATCGAGCCAAGGTATGTGTTGAGTTTCAAACCGAGTCAGGTTTTGAAAAACGCACTGAATTCCAGACCGCAATAAGTGACTTTTCTTTTCATTTATAAGAGGCATGACGATTGGCATACGTTGAACTACCCGACAAGTTGTATTTTAAAATCGGCGAAGTTGGGGATATTGTTGGTGTCAGGCAGCATGTCTTAAGATATTGGGAATCGGAGTTTCCCTCCATTCGGCCTCAAAAATCAAAAACCAACCAGCGACTGTATCGGCGCAAGGATGTTGAGGCGGTACTTGCCATCAGACATCTTTTGTATGACCGTAAATTTACCATTGAAGGCGCAAAGCAGCATTTGAAAGAGCAGGGGGTAGAGGCGTCATTGCCGCCTGTGGATGTTGAAACAGTTGTCGAGTCTGTGCGACAAAAGACCATTGAAGAATTGTCCATAGAGGTGGCGTGCGCTAAAAAAGGGGTGCGTGATGAATACGAAAAGGCGTTGCTCGAGATAAGAACAGAGCTCCAGCGATTTTTGAGTTGTTGGCGCAAAGATGAGACCCCTTGACAGAACTGTTTGGAATTACGTACTTTTTGCACATCCTGCCATATTCAATCAAAATTGATTTTTTTCTTGCGTCGTTAAAGTGGCTCTGGTAGAAAGTCTCCTCATTCGGGGCGTAGCGCAGCCTGGTTAGCGCGCTTGACTGGGGGTCAAGAAGTCGGAGGTTCAAATCCTCTCGCCCCGACCAAAGAGAGGGCCTTTACAGGTACCTCTTTTTTTTTGGGTTGATGACAGTGATACGAATCTTGCTTACAAACGATGATGGCATTGACGCGCCGGGTCTTAAGGCGCTCGAGAACGTTTTTTCCCAAATAAATGACGTGGAGTGTTGGACGGTTGCACCGGATTCGCAACGCTCGGCCTGCAGTCATTCCATGTCGTTGGGAAAGCCTGTTTCAGTGGAACAGCAAGGTCCGCGTCGTTTTGCGCATAGCGGGGTGGTGGCGGATGGCGTATACTGGGCGATAGTTCATCTGATGGTTGAAAACAAGCCGAAACTGGTGATTTCGGGGATTAATCAAGGGGCGAATCTGGCGGAGGATGTCATTTATTCCGGCACAGTGGCAGGCGCAAGGGAAGCTGTGCTGCGAAAAGTTCACGGTTTGGCGGTCAGCCTCGTAGAGGGAATTGATTTTTCATTCGCCGCATCCAATGTCGCCAGGCTGGCTGTTCAGATTGCAAAAGGGGCGGGCGATACGCCGCTTTTTTTGAATTGTAATTATCCCGCCGGAGCATTCGTTGGTCCCCATATTTGTCGCCTTGGCAATCGCCCATACAAACCGTTGGTACGTCCATTGAGCGAAGAGGGGAAAAATGCGTACTTGCTGGGGGGCCCACCGGTAAACCGTGTTGAACATCCTGCAGGTACGGATATGGCGTTGATTGAACGCGGCGTCGCCAGTATAACCCCGCTGCGAATCGATCAGACCGATGATGCAATTCTGAAGAGGAATGAACTGTCGTTCCTTTCCGAAAGATAAAAGGTATAGCATGACTGAACAGAAAAAAGGAATGTCCGGAAAAAGTATTTCGCTCACTGCCGTAAATGGGGCGTTGATAGGTCTCGCTAATATTATTCCAGGGGTTTCCGGTGGTACATTCGCGCTGATTCTCGGTATATTTGACCGAATGGTGAATGCCATCAATGCCATCTCCCTGCAAACTGTGAAGGCATGTCTCGGTTTGCTGACATTTCGAAAAGAGGCGCTGGATGGATTCAAAGCGGAGCTGCAGCGGATTGATGCACTTTTTCTTGGGATTCTGGTGGTCACGGCCGGCATTTGCGCCATGGCGTTGGCGTTTTTAATGGAATATCTGCTGGCGGAACAAACTGCGCCAACACTGGCGTTTTTTATTGGGTTGATTGTGCCATCTGTGGCAGTGCCATATACGATGATGGACAAAAAAGGCATGCGCCTGCTGCTGGTGATTCCTGGTATTGCCCTGACCGCGGGGATTTCGTTTATTATGCCAGACAATGCGGGAGGAACGGACAGTCCACTTGTAGCCGCAGGTGCAGGGGCGTTGGCCATCAGTGCAATGATTCTTCCGGGAATCAGCGGCTCTTTTGTCTTGCTGGTACTCGGACAGTATCAGAACTTCATCGCAAAAATTACTGCATTTCTTTCGGGGCTGACGGCAGGAAAATTTGAGGTTGCCGCATTTTTTTGGTTGGCGGCTTTTGGGCTTGGACTTGTTGTCGGGCTCTGGTTGTTTACCAAAGTGTTGGCGTGGTTGTTGAAAAAAGCCAAATCAGCCACCATGGCCTTTCTTATTGGATTGATTATTGGCAGCCTGTTTGTGTTGTGGCCATTCAAAGATGTATCGCAGGGGGCCACGGTCGTGGATAGACACGGAGAAGTGAAGCAGGATGTGCAGATTGCAACTGCCAAAAACAAAATGCCCGACTCGGTGGGAGAAGGCGTTGTTGGTGGCGTGGCATTGCTGTTGGGACTGGGCGGTTCGTTCGGAATGATTGCTCTGGGTAAGCGACGGGAAGAGGCGTAACGCGTTACGCGCATCTTTGCCCATTTTGGAATTCTCTTTCTCCCTACAATCTCTTTGGCCCCTTTTAAGCACCGTGATATAAGTGCGGCATGATGAAGTCGCTCTGTATATCCGTATCTTTTTTTCTGTTTTTGTCATGCGCGGCAACGGTTCCACCGTTGTCTGTTTTGGGCAAATGGCACGAAGTAAAAAAGAGCGACACAGTAGAGTCCATTGCCAGAAAGTACGGCGTGGATCGCATGGAAATAGCTGAATTAAATCAGATTCCGGCGTCCGGACGTGTTGTGGGGCGGTCGCGAATTTTTATACCGCAGGGGACGGGAATGCCACCGGGTGATGGGAAACCTCCCAAAGGTGAACCGACTGCGGTGGCAGCGACGTCATCCCATGTCTCGGTGCCCACTGCCCAAACGCACACCGCGTCCACAGTGTCGGCGCCCTCTGGAGGAAAAAAGAATGGAAGCCGGTGCGGAGTGGAGGGACGCCCATGCTTTCTATGGCCAACCGAAGGCAAATTGCTGCAGCGGTTTGGAATGTCCGGTGGTGAAAAGTCAGGGTCTGATGGTATTGATATTCAGGCTGCGCGTGGTACCGCGGTGATGGCCGCAGATAATGGCGAAGTGCTGTATAGCGGGAACGCCATTAAGGGATATGGAAATCTGATTCTCATCCGTCACCAGGGGGATGTCATTACGGTGTATGCACACAATGAACGCAACCTGGTGAAAGAAGGAACAAAAGTGATGCGCGGGGAAAAGATAGCGGAAGTGGGCAATAGCGGTGTTGCTTCAAAGCCCCTCCTGCATTTTGAAGTACGAGTCAATGAGCAACCCGTTGACCCGATGTTATATCTACCAGCCAAGGAGTGAGTATGAGTGAAATAGATATTAAAACGTTGATTCGCGACATTCCCGATTTTCCCAAACCGGGGATTTTGTTTAAGGATATTACACCGCTTTTGCAGAATGCGGTGGGCCTGAAGGTGGCGTTGGATGCGTTGGCTCAGCCGTTTGCCGACAAGGGGATTACTGCGGTCGCCGGCATGGAATCCCGGGGGTTCATTTTTGGTGTTCCGGTGGCGGAGCGGCTGGGTGTTGGATTTGTGCCAGTGCGCAAACCCGGGAAGCTTCCCGCTGAAACCGTAAGCGAGGAGTTTACCCTTGAATATGGTACAGATACATTGGAAATTCATAAGGATGCGTTGGCTCCCGGTGACAAGGTGCTGGTAATCGACGATTTGCTGGCGACAGGGGGGACCGCCAGAGCGACCATTAATCTCATCCGAAAACTTGGGGCTGAGGTAGTGGGAATCGGTTTCGTGATTGAGCTTTCCTTTTTAAATGGCAAAGACTCGCTCCAGGACGTGCCGGTTCACAGTCTGATCAGTTATTAATTCGGAAAAATTTCGAGTCTTGATTTGCAATCAACGGGAGGCTTTGCCATCACGGGTGGGTCTAACGGTTATTCCCCCACGTTAATTTGGGATGTGATGTATGTTGGATGATATTACGCTGCGGGTCGGCGCTTCTTTTTTAAATCGTCCAGATATGTGCGGAGTTTTCCGGCGCTCTTTTTGTGGCCGTCCATCATGAAGAAAATAGCTACAGCAAGTGACATGGAGAAGGAAATCATGTCCACTTTGGGCCAGAGCACGAACATGAGACACCATGTCAAAATAGCGGTGCGTCTGATTTTGTTCTGGGCCATCGGGTATTTTTTCCGAACGTAGTTGATGACATACGCCAGAAGTATCATCAGAGCGAACAGAGATGCAATGTAAAGTAAAACCTGAAGCGGTGTCATGTCCTGCCTGTAAGCCTGCATAATTCCGAGTTTTCCGCCATATATAATTGGCAGGTGCACCACATAAATGGCAAGGGAGTCCTTGCTCATGAGTAGCGATAAGCGCGGCAGAATCACAATGAATTTTTCAACGAAATAAAGTGTTGAAATAACCAGCATGGCACAGCCACAGCGCGCAAAAGTGTTTCCGGGGGTTTTGGCTATATCCACCGCAAACGGAAAAACACCGCCGGAAATTTGATTCCGGATAATGTATTCCACCAGAAGGAACGCCAGACCCGCAGCGGCCAGCGCTATCATTGCTTTCCAGTCTGTGCCTTTCTGTTTACCTTTCCAGAAAAAATACCCAAAGAAGGCGCCGACAATCATGAACGCAGTGAATGGTATGAGCGGAAAGAGCGAGCGGTGATACATGTTTACCGCCGGCGCCAACCAGATGGGCAGATCAGCGTCAACCGCTGGATCATACGTAACCGTTGCGAGCACGACGATTCCCGCAAAAAGAACCAGCATCGCCTTCCAGAAATGTTCGATTTTTTTTATGAGAAATGCCGCTGCATGGAGAATCAACAATCCCATGCCAATATTTTGCAGCACGTCGAATCGCAGGAAATACTCCATTTTCGCGGGAGTATGCCATGAGAACATCTGCGCCAGTGTGCCACCGTACATGTGCAGCAGGTATGCGAGGAAAAGGATGTATCCAATCCGTCTCATTCGGGCCATGAGACGAGGCGAATAGGAAGTGTAGTCGTCCCAGTATTTGAATGACGCCACGACAAACGAGAATCCGGATACCATTAAAAAGAGCGCTGATGTAATCCCTCGAAAAAATTGGTATTCATTATAGGCATTGCTGCTTCTCCAGGGCTCGCCCAGAAAATGATGAAGAGAATGGCCAACCAGCATCATCGTTAGGGCAAATGCTCTTGCCTGATCTATGAAAACGACTCGTCCTGGTTTTCTGGCGGCTGGCTTTTTCGGTTGTGCGTTGTCCTCGCCCATGTTGTTCCTGTGTGTGAAGGCGCGCGAGATTTCCTTGATTGCACGCGATACGTGCGGTGTCTGTATCACATTATTGTCATTTCCGTAATGGCCAGGTTTAGTTTTTTTCTCAAGACACGCTGGACGCGCACGGATTCAGGTGTGGGATTGACATTAAGGACAATGGCTTTCCCATTTTGTGACAAAATGTCGCTAGACCTGTTTGTTTCAGCTGGAGGAATCTCTTATGTGGTTGAAATTTAGAGTGGTATTGGAGTCTGTGGCTTATGGCATGGAATTCGCTATCCATCTAATTCCCATGAGGGTTACCTTTGTCTCATGGTTTTGTTTTTTTTGGATTCTGGTCCTGGGGCCAGTGGTTTAAGAATGCGCAATTGAGCGGAATGGACACTGGGAGTCGGGTGCAGGACAAATTGGCAATATGCGCGCTCTTGAAAAAAGCGCGAGATTTTTTGGAGTTGTGAATAATGGGTAGAAGCTGGATTGAGAAACGGGAGTTGAAACTGGGTATGAAGCGTACATATGTTGTATTGGGCATGCTGGTTACTGCGGTGTTGATGATGCTTTCTTACACCCTCGCTGCGTCACCTCAACGTGGCGCAGCGGCCAGGCCAGGAGTTGCCAAGTCTGTCCCGCCAAGGGCACTGAACAGAAATCCGATGGCGCGACCGGCTGCAGCACCGGCCGCCGTGGCACCGGCCACCGCACCCTCGGCCTGGGACGACGTCAAGGACGCGCAAAACATGGATTTGAACATCGATTACAAAAAGCCCCGCCCCGGCGCGAAGTTCGCGTTTAATCTGGTGGATGCCGATTTAATCGAGCTGATTAAAATCATTGGAAACATCACCGGAAAGAGCTTCATTATCGGCGGGACCGTTCCGAAGATAAAGGCCACAATTTATGCGCCGACCAAAATCACCGCCAACGAAGCATATCAGACTTTTTTAAGTGTGTTGCAGGTGAATAATCTCACGGTGATGCCATCGGGGCGATATTTAAAAATCGTTCCCAATAAAAATGCAATTGCCCAAAATACGCCGATTCTCAATAATGTTCCCAACAGAGATCAGATTATCACCCGCCTTCAGCCACTCACTTACGTCTCTGCGGAGGAGTTGGCCGGTTTACTGATGAAATTCAAGTCAACGGAAGGCGATATTACGGTTTATTCGCCCACCAATACATTGATAATCACTGACTACGGCACATCTGTGCGACGGCTGGTACGCTTGATCAATTTGCTGGATGTGGCGGGTACCCGCGAACAAATCTGGATAGAGCCGGTGAACTACGCGTCCGCAGAGGAAATCGCTGCGCGGATTCAGGAAATATTTGATGTGAACGGCGGTAAAGGGGCCAAACCCGCCCCTAAAGGACCCAAGGGGGGGCCGCCTGGCGGCGCGGATGTGTCCATGGGCGATGGGGGCGAAGAGGTCAATTTTTCCAAGGTAATTGCTGACGAACGCACCAATGCCCTGATTATTGTTGCTTCGGAAGAGGGCTATTTGCGGATACTGGAATTGGTGAAGGTGTTGGATGTACCCGTTGCCGGGGAAGGAACGCTTCATGTGATTCGACTGCAGCACGCCAATGCGGAGGAACTCGCCAAGACGTTGAACAGCCTGGCCAAGGCGGCGACCAAAGCAACGGGTAAAAAGAAAACAGCCACTCAGACCGAGCTGTTCGAAGGGGACCTGAATATTTCAGCGGATAAGGCGACCAATTCTCTGGTGGTTGTCTCTTCGCTCCGCGATTATATGAGTCTTAAAGCGGTAATTGACGAGCTTGATTCCATGCAGCGGCAGGTATTTGTTGAGGCAGTGATAATGGAAGTGAGCCTTGAAAAAGATCGCACAGTGGGCCTTGGTGTGCACGGGGGTAAAATTGTGGGTGATGGTTCCACCGAATCATTGCTCTATGGTTCCAGCCGCCCGAACTCTAACGTGAACAGCCTTGGGTTCGGTGCTGCGACGCTGACAGGATTGGCCGCAGGTGTGCGCGGTCCGGAAATTCCAGGTTCTGAAGAACTTATTGGTGTGTCCATTCCCGCATTCGGCGTGGCGCTTCATGCGCTGCAGCAAAATTCGGATGTGAATGTTTTATCCACGCCTCATATTCTGGCGACCGATAATGCAGAGGCATCCATCACTGTGGGAGAAAATGTTCCCGTACTTCAGGGCGTGAATACTGGCGCAGCGATGCTGGGGATGTTGGGCAATAATTCGAATAATGCCAATAATCTGTCCAGTCTCATGAGCGGCGGCGGTCTCAGCAGCTTAACAAGTTCCTACAGCCGTCAGGACGTTGGAATCACTCTTGCAATTACCCCCCATATTAATGATGACAATCAGGTGCGGCTGGAAGTGGATTTGGAGATCAGCGAAGTAAAATCACTCGATCCAGAGCGGGGACCGACTATTTCCAAGCAGAATGCCAAGACCACTTCGGTGGTGTCGGATCAGCAGACATTTGTATTGGGGGGGTTGATTACCGACAACGAAGTTGAAACCACCACCAAGGTACCCGTACTGGGCGACATTCCGCTTTTGGGAATGCTGTTTCGCAACAAGGTGAGTAAAACCAAAAAGCGGAATCTGCTTATTTTTCTAACACCTTACATTATTCGAAATACTGCGGATTTCAGGGAGATTTTCCAGCGAAAGATGGCCGAACGGCGTGAATTTATCGAGAGATATACGGCGTTTGAATACCATCGTTACGATCCGCATCTGGACTGGTCTCGAACCAAAGGTGCGTTGTCTATTATTAATGAAGTTGTGGGGCAGGCGCAGGAAGACCAGCAGATGCGCAAGGATTCGGAAAAGGAAGATGTGGATGGACATCAGCCCAAGGAGCCATTGCAGCTTAAACGGAGAGATTCCGGTCCAGAACCGGCAGACGGCGCTGAAATGGAGGAAGATGTCGTTGTCGAACCGGAAAAATCCGCAGTAACGCCGCAGTCCCTGGGGGGAGTTGCCGGCGACGAACCAAAAGTTGTTACCAATGCGGGAGGTGGTGGTGAGTAGTCCCAGAGACAATTTTGTCGGGGAAATACTGGTAGACGCCGGTATTCTGGATGTTGCCCGGTTGAATGATGCCCTCATTATTGTGGCCACTCGGGATGGATCTCTGCTGGATTACCTGATAAACGAGAAGGTCGTGACAGAGGTTCAGGCGAGAGGCGCTATTGCCGCCCGCATGGGGCTGGCGTTTATGGAGACTATCCGCCCCGATGATGTGGCGCCACACCTGATAGAGGACTTGCCCATTGTTTTTGCTAAAAACAATCGGGTGTTGCCATTGCAGGAATCCGGTACAGGTGTGCGGGTGGCGTGCGCCAATCCGTTTGATCTCGGGGCTCTGGACGCGATTCAGGCCATACTTGGGCGCCCCGTTGAAGCTGTGGTGGCGCCTGGGGATGTAATCGTTGAAACCATCAATGCGGTGTACGAGCGTTCCGGGAAGGATGAAGACCTTGGGGGAACCGGCGCAGCTGAAGAGGAGGAACTCACCGACCTCATCGACGCGGAAGATGAAGCGCCCATTATTCGCTGGGTGAACAATCTCTTTTTTGAAGCGGTCCGGCGGCGGGCCAGCGATATTCACATTGAGCCCCTCGAAAAAGAAGTGGGCGTGCGATATCGCGTGGACGGTGTGCTGCAGAACGCAAAAAATGTAAAAAAAACATTCCTCCCGTCCATTATTTCCCGTGTGAAAATTCTGGCCAAACTGAATATTGCGGAGAAGCGATTGCCTCAGGACGGCCGCATCGCATTAAAGATTGCCGGTAAACCCATCGACATTCGTGTTTCCACTGTACCGACCAGTCAGGGGGAGCGAGTGGTGATGCGTCTGCTTGACAAACAGGCAGTGCTCCATGACATCACCGATTTGGGATTCTGGAAAGATCACTATACATTGTTCCACGGGTTGATTCGCAGACCTCACGGTATTATTCTCGTCACGGGGCCAACGGGTTCCGGGAAGACCACCACGCTTTATGCGGGGCTGTCACAGATCAATACACCCGACAAAAACATCCTGACCGTGGAAGATCCAGTGGAATACGATATTGAGGGTATTGGTCAGGTGCACGTGAATCCCAGGATTGATTTGACATTTTCAAGTGGATTGCGCGCCTTTTTGCGTCAGGATCCCGATGTTATCATGGTGGGCGAGATTCGTGACCGGGAGACTGCCGAGATTGCGGTGCAATCGTCATTGACCGGTCACCTGGTGCTGTCAACGATTCATACCAACGACGCTGCCGGCGCATTGACACGACTTGTTGAAATGGACATCGAGCCTTTTCTTGTGGCGTCCTCCATGATTGGTATTCAGGCGCAGCGGCTGGTGCGTGTCCTGTGTCCGCATTGCAAGGAGATGTTCGAGCCCACGCGGGATCAGTTAATCGAACTGGGTGTAAATCCAGACGATCCCTATAGACCATTTGGACAGGAAAAAGAGGGTATTTACGCTGCTGCCGCTAAACATTTATCCCCATTGACCCCCCTTCATCCGGATAGACTGATGCTGTATAGAGCGGTGGGATGTGATGAATGCCTGGGATTGGGGTATCGGGGCCGCACAGGGCTTTATGAGATGTTGATGATCACCGACGACATCCGGGCGCTGGTGTTGAAGAATTCGGATTCCAACACAATCAAGAAGACTGCGCTGCGTGAAGGGATGGTGAATCTGCGCGAGGATGGCGCCCGTAAGGTTTTGTCCGGGGTGACCACCATTGAGGAAGTGTTGCGTGTGACGCATGATGACTGAGTTAAAACGCTGAGAGGAAATCAACTGTGCCACTTTACAAATATGAAGGCATTCGACGAAGTGATGGTAGAACCGTAAAAGGGGTTTTGGATGCCGACAGTGAGAAGGCGTTACGAGCCGCGTTGAAACGAGACGGCATCATGCCCACTTCCACCAATGTGAAAGGGGAGGGGAAAGATCGCAACGAAGTGGATTTTGGTCGGTATTTTAATCGGGTAAAAAAAGCGGACATTGCATTGTTCACAAGGCAGATGGCGACACTGACCCGCTCTGGTGTTTCCCTGGTGGAATCGCTGACTGCAGTCATTGATCAGTGCGACAAACACGATTTAAAAAGCGCGATTACCGATGTGCGCGACCAGGTAAATCAGGGCACCAGTCTTTCCGATGCGTTTGCCAGGTATCCATCATTTTTCGATCGATTGTTTTGCAACATGGTGCATGCTGGCGAGCAATCTGGAACACTGGAACAGGTATTGGAGCGTCTGGCGGATTTTATTGAAGCGTCGGATCGTCTTAAAAACAAAGTGGTCGGCGCCATGGCATATCCGGCATTCATGATGTTTGTTGGCGTTGTGGTTATCAATATCCTCATGATTGTGGTGGTTCCCAAAGTGACATCCATCTTTGAGAACTTCGACAAGGAATTGCCCATCTACACACGCATCCTTGTGGCGGTGAGCGATTTTATGAGTCAGTTCTGGTGGCTCGTGCTGGCGTTACTGGTGATTGGCATCTGGTCTTTTCGCAAATGGAAAAAAACAGAAAAAGGCGAGTATTCGTGGCATCGATTTACGTTGCGCGCGCCCATCTTTGGCAAATTGACGATGATGGTGGCCATTTCGCGATTCTCCAAAACGTTGGCGACGCTGTTATCTTCCGGCGTACCGCTGCTTTCCGCCATGGATATTACCAAAGGCGTACTGGGCAATGTGGTACTGGAGAAAGTGGTGGTGGACGCCAGCACCTCCATTCGCGAAGGGGAAAGCATTTCTGAACCGTTGAAGGCGTCCGGGTATTTCCCTCCAGTGGTAACTCATATGATCGCCGTTGGGGAAAGAACAGGACAGCTGGAAGCCATGCTGGAAAATGTGTCAACGTCCTATGATGCGCAGGTGGACGCAAAGGTAATGGCGTTGACTTCAATATTGGAGCCTTTGTTGATTGTTATCATGGGTGTTGGGGCTGGCGGCATCGCTGCGGCGGTGTTGTTGCCTCTTGTTCAAATCAATGAGTTTATTTAAATGGTCGGAACAACAAAAATTGTCGTTGGAAAAAAGGGTCATCGTCGCCGAAAACTGGGGCCCATCGCGCGACGAGTACGTGCAATATCCATTCTGATGTCATTGCTTCTTTTTGTCGGGTGGTCCACTGGATGGTTGAGCAACAAAAGGCGAGTTCGGCAGGCGCAGCTGGATATTTCCAGAATTGCACATGCGGCCAGGCTGTTTCGCGCAGATTTTGGCCGATGTCCTCAGAATCTGGAGGAACTGATTGCCCCGCCCGAGGGCACTCCTTACCTGAGGGAGGTGAAGGACCCCTGGGGCAGCGCCTATGTATTGCATTGTCCGTCCATGGTGGACTCGGATGATGTGGATGTTTTTTCTCCCGGACCGGACAAAGAGGCCTCCGGCGAGGATGATGTGAAGAACTATTTGGTTGAACTCAACCTGTAACGTTGAAGGAGAACGATAATGGCATCAAAAAACACGGTGAAACGAAATCGGCGCGAATATCAGCGCGGCATGACATTAATTGAGATCATGATTGTGATCGTTATTATTGGTATGCTGGGAACCGGTGTAACTATTGCATTCATGGCACGGCTGGAAGATTCCAGAAATTCGACAGCCAAAACAGAGTCCTGCACCATTCGCTCTGCTGTGATGCTTTATATTGCGCAGAATCCCGGAAAGTGTCCAACTCTCGAAGACCTGAAAAACGGATATCTCGATTCTAAAAAGCGTACCAGCGATCCATGGAATAATCCATATACCATTGATTGCGAAGGAAGCGACCCCGATGTGTATTCCACCGGAAAAGACGGCAGTGGCCGAATTGGGTGTGAAGAGAGCGAAGAACAGGAATAGTCGATGCATCGTCGCGGGTTTACGTTGATGGAGATAATGGTGGTGCTGGTCATTATTGGCATTGTTGCCACTGGCGCTGCTCTTGGGTTTGGTGCGACGACCAAATCCCAGTTGCGGAGCGCTACATGGATGGTGGTATCTGCATCAAAGTACGCATATTCCCGCGCCGTGTCGAGAGGTGTGACGGTTCGCATGGTTCTGGATTTCGAAGAACGATCCATTCAACTGCAGGAAGCATCCGGGCGGGTTGTATTGAATCGTGAAGACGAAACCGGAGTGGGATTGAACCGGAAGGATTCTGAGGATGTATATAAGGCCGATGGCAGTGTGGAAGAAAATTCCCTCAGGGATCGCTTGCAGAGAATTGGTCCCAAAGTGTCTTCGGGTACATCTGGAACTTCGTCTGGTGGGGATGGTGGCGCCACCGGTGAGGGGGGGATGGCATCCTTCCCTGTAACCGATGTTTTTTTGAAGAATTTGCTGGGGGGAACTGGCCTTGGCGATTCTTCCGGCGCCAACAGTGGCAAGGGATGGTCCGGATACAAAGGTCCACGTTTTGCAGAAATCGATGGAAATCAGGGCAAGAAGCGAATCTTTGCCGGGAAAGTGGGGTATCTGCAGGTATTCAGCCCCCACACTCCCAATGTCATCGATAAGGGGTTTGCCTTTGTGTACTATTTTCCTGGGGGCACTACGGAGCATACGTACATTCAAATGAGCGACAATGACGAGGACGAACCGGAGATAAAAACGGTTGAGATTCACCCGTTGAATGGCCGCGCGATTGTCCACCACGCGGAAGTGGAACCGGTTGGCGATTTGGATGATGTGCAGGAAGGGGAGCGGTAAATGCGATTTCGTGCAAAGTACAGCCGCGGTTTTACCATCATTGAGATAATGGTGGCCGTGCTGTTGCTTTCCTCGGCGCTTGTGGCCATTTTCGCTGCGCAGTTCGCAGCTGTGGCCACCACCGCTTATGCGCGAAACATTACGCAGGCGACCCAGTTGGGCAGATGCAAGATGAACGAGTTGGAACTGCTTTTCATAGAGGAAGGATTTCAGGAAGGCGATGTGGTCGAATCGGGCACATGCTGTGAGTTTCTTGAAGGCGAAGTTCCCGAAAACTTTCATTGTGAATGGATGGTGGAGACAGTGACGTTTCCGGATATGTCAGAGACAATGGACGATTCGCTGGGCGATGAGGAAGGGGGCGGTCCAGGCAGTATCATGGACCAGGTGACAGGGGGCAGCGCCGGGATGGGTTCCATGATGGAGAGCGGCGCGATGGATGACATGTCAGAGATGGGAATGGATATGCTCTCTTCATTAATGCCGATGATTACAGGACTGCTGGAACAGGCCATTCGACGAGTGACGGTGAAGGTAACATGGAAAGAGGGAGTGGCTGAAAAAGAGTTTCAATTGATGCAGTACGTGACACATCCCTCTCAGGGGCCGTTGAAGCTGATGCAGGAGATGAATACCGCGGATGATATTATGAACACTGTGAATGGAGGCCCGTAAGCACCATGAGGCGTACAACACAACGTGGGTTTACTTTGCTGGAAATAATGGTTTCGCTGGCGGTGACTGGAATGATCGCTGTGTCCATTTGGGCGGCGACGTCGCAGACCAGTAAAGCGCGAAATATTGTGGAGTACTCTCAGGACAAATATCACGAGGTTCGCGTTGCGTTCGATATGCTCAATAAGGACCTCAGCTCAGCGTTTTTGTCCTACCACCGTGGTGTGGAAGCGACCCATGATACTGTTTTTGTGGGAACAGATGGTGGCAATCGGGACAGCATTGATTTTGCATCGTTTTCGTACACGAGAAGATATTTTGATGTAAAAGAATCCGACCAGGCGGAAGTCTCGTATTTTCTGGCAGATGATCCCGAGAAAAGCGGTGTGATGAATCTGGTGCGACGTGTGTCTCCCATTTTGGACGAAGACCCCCTTGAGGGGGGACAAACGATGGTGTTGGTTGACAATGTGGCCTCCTTCGATGTTGAGTATTACGATATTGCGAATAAGGAGTGGCAGGATGAATGGGATACAACCCAGGCATCGGGGGAAGGAAATGTGTTGCCCATTCAGATGCGAATCAAACTGGTGGTGAATGAGCGCAAAGGCGCCAGTCGTATCAATAATCTCGACGAAGAGTTTGAGCCGGTGGTGTATGGCACTCAGATGGGCATTCCGTTGCGCACTCCCATTTTACTGGTGCCGGCATTCATACCGGGGCAACCGTTGGGGCTGAAGTGATGGCATCGGTTAAACGACAGAAAAACCAAAGGGGTATTGCGCTCATTCTGGTGTTGATCGCGTTGATGATTTTAACGGCAATGACAGCGGATTTCATGGAAGGCAATAAAGTGTATCTGCAGACCGCTGTAAATCATCGGGACGCTGTGAAAGCGGAATATCTGGCGCGTTCCGGTGTAAATTTAAGCCGGTTGCTTTTGTCCGTACAATCTTTGCCGATGTTCAAAAAAGCGCTCAATTTTCCCTTCTGGCAATTTGCGGATATGATTTTGGAGCCATTTACCACGCACAAAGGGGAGGGGTCTCTGGCGGAGGAGGCGATGGGGTTCAATCTGGAAGAAGCTGAAGGGTTGGGCCTTGCCGATGGGGAGGAGTTTACGCTGAATATTGTGGATGAAGAGAGCAAATTGAATCTCAATCTGGGTGCGCATCCCACCAGTCCGCTGAAAATGCTGGTATTCAACAGCATGAAAGCGATGATGGAACCTGAGATGTACGACAGTATATTTGAAGGGAGCGATTATCGCAGCGATGTGACTCGCGAACAGGTGATATGCGAAATTTTTGACTGGGCCGATCCGGACGAGGAAGCATGCACCGGTGGTATGGGAGAAGAACCGTACTATTCAACCACCGAGCCCCGCTATGAGCGCAAGAATGCACCGTTTGACAGTCTGCAGGAATTGCATTTCGTGCATGGTATCGGCGATGATTTCTGGTCTGCGTTTGTTGAGCCCGATCCGCTGGACCCCGGCAGCAGAACGTTTACCATTTGGGGGCCCGGGAAGGTCAATATAAATACAGCTGCACCATCCACTCTGGTGGCGAGCATCTGCATGATGGCCACAGACTCGTCTGGGAATAATCCGTGTTTGAACCCATTTTCTCCCTTCGTTCAAAATCTGGTGATCCTGGTGAACAACATGGTCAATATGCGTACCTTTCTGCCATACAGCAGTGTTAACGAATTTGTCGCGGGACTGGAGAATCCGCTGGAATCTCCGCAAAATATCATGGCGCTTATGTCGAACGTGCAGTTGACCGGGATTCAGTTGGCGAACAGACAGGCGGCAGATCAATTGTTTACCACCCAGAGCAAGGTTTTTTCCATTTATGCAGAGGGAAGCGTATCGAATCCGCTTACCGGAGAAACGAAAAAGCGAATTCATGTCGTTGTAGACATCGAACCCAAGGAACCGAGTATTATCGACCCGAGTCAATCCATGGCAGCGGCGGGGGGCAAGGTTCTCTATTGGAGGCAGGAATAATATGACACAGCATTTTATTGGCATAGACCTTGGCAGCCATGCTGTAAAAGCGATTGTTGTAAAGCAGGGATTTCGCGGTGGTGAAATTATCAGGTTTGATACTGAGCCAGTGAATCAGGATGAAAACGGCATCTCCATGGATTCAGACGTGGTTCAGGCGGCGGGACGCCTGTATTCTCGACTCAACCTTACCGATGCTTCCGTTTTTTGCGCATTGTCCGGGGAAAGTGTCAGTGTTCATCACATTACTATTCCTCTTAGCGCGATAAAACGGGCGTCCGATGTGCTTAGCTTTGAGCTGGATGACTTGTTACCATATGATGTGGATGACGCTGTATTTGACTTTATGGAATTGTCACGCAGCCAGCATGACGTGACGTACCTCGTGGCAGCCGTTCCCAGTAAACGCATTTCTGCATTGTTGTCCAATCTGCAGGCGCAGAACATTGACCCGGCCGAGGTTTCGGTTGCGCCGTTGTGCTATGCGCCATACCTTGAGGAAATTGATGTTGTCAAGGAACCAGTGGCGATAGTGGATATTGGTCATCAGCGGACCAACGTGGTGGTTGCCGGGGATTCGCAAATTACAACGCGAACGATTTTACGTGGCGGCAGGGAATTGAGTCTTTTGCTGGCCACCGCCGGTAAGGCTGACTATACCAAAGGAGCGGAATTTAAGGAGAGGGAAGGATTGACAGGGAGAGTGGGAGAGGTTCTCAAGGATTCACTTGGAAATCTTGTGAGGGAGATACAGCAGACCCTGACGGGTCATTTGGCGAACGGCGGTGCAGGGGCGCAAAAAGTGATACTTTGCGGTGGAACAGCGCGAATGAATGAGATTGTGCCTTTCCTCTCCCAGTCCCTGGGGCTGCCTGTTGAAATATACACCCCTCCTGTTTTCAAAGAAAAGGTGCAACCGTTTGAATCGGGGTTGAGTGCTGAATTTGGTGTTTTGGCCATGTGTCTTGCGGGTATGGGAGTTGTCCCCAAAAGTAAACGATTCAACTTTCGTCGGGGTGAATTTACTTTCAAGGGAGATACAGAAGCGGTCCGCCAGAAAATTCTTATCGCCGTTATGTGTTTTCTCAGCATCGTGGGAGCGTGGGTATTTTCCAGCGTATCGAGATATATGGCGGTGTCGGCACAGGCAGATATTGTGAAAGCGCAATTGGAAGATGAGACGTTAAGAGTTTTGGGAGAGAAAACTGTGAGCCGCGTTACAATTGAAAAAAAGATGAATCCCGACGCAGCAGCCAAGGCGCCGTTTCCGAAAAAAGACGCCTATGACATCGTGATCGAGCTGTCAAAACGGATTCCTGATTCTGTTGTGCATGATGTGGATGAACTGGATATTAAACCCAGGCATGTTAAAATTCGGGGGCTCGTGGATTCGGAATTGAAACTACTCGTGGGAGAGATGGATGATGAAAATGCAGATTTGTCTCCGACAGACCTGATAAAAAAGAAACTCGGTGAATTTGAAGAGTGTTTTGTCGCGTTTAAATTGCCCAGAGTGCGCACGGTGGATACTCGCCAGGAGTATACCATGGAAATCGAAAGCACTTGTCCGTAGTACGTAGAGGAAGCAGGAGTTGGAATGTCGTCTGTACTAAGAAATCTGTTGGCAGGATTGTCCGCAAGGGAAAAGAAAATGGTTGCGGCCATGGGCATCACGTTTGTGTTGATGATTTGTTTTTTAATTGCATGGCTGGTTGGGGGCGCCATTTCTGATTTGGAACATGATACAACAGAATGGAATGAGTTGATTCAATATGTTCAGAAAATGGAGTCTTTCTACCAGGACAAGAAACAGTCCGATACCAGACTGGAAACGCTTGGGAAGCCAAGGCCGTTGCGTACTCTGGTAGATAACGTGGTGAAAAAGACGGGTGTTGCAGAGGTGGATACCAAGGAGCTGAATGACAAGAGCTGGGCTGGCGGTTGGCTGGAACGCAGCGCCGAAGTGACTTTCAGACAGGTTGATTTGCAGGGAATCGTCGCGTTCATGAAGGAAGTGGAAAATAATCGTGTGACATTCCCCATTGCCATTACAAATCTAAAAATTCTCAAACAGCGACGAATTGAGGGAATGTATCGCGTCTCGTTGACCATTTCAACTTACGAAAAAGTCGTTGAGCAGGCTGGGCCATTGAAGAAGGAGATGAAGTAATGATCAATCTGAGCTCCAGCCAAATGAGAATTGTGAAAGCGATTGGCTATCCGCTGTTCTTTTTCGGCTGTTATTTTCTGTTTTTAACGCTGACGTTTCCCGCCGATCGCTTTTTACCAGTGGCGGAAGCCAAACTGACCGAAGTATTGGGTCGGAAGGTGAAAATAGACGAGCTGTCGATTTCCCCTTTGGGTTCTGTTTCGTTGAGCGGTGTGACCATTGAAGTGCCTCAGGTTGAAAATGTGGGGAAAAAAGATACCCACGAGGAAGACGCGGAAGACGCGGAAGGCGAGGATGACGAGAATGACGACGATACACCTGAAGCAACGTCGGGCGCGGCCAAAGACACCAGTGCGGAAGGAAGTGCCAAACCTGCTCCTCCGTCAATTGTTCCCAAGTATTACATCGAAAAAATGAACGTCGATGTCAGCCTATGGTCGTTCATCTTTGGCGATTTGGAGCTTGAAATTGCTGCGGACTTTCTTGGTGGAAATATTCTTGTCAAATACAAGGGGCCGTTGTCATCAGGGTCCGAAGAGGAAGACTCGGCAGTAGAGGCTGCGGAAATAGCGAAACTCACGCCGTCGGAACGGATGAAACGCGCCAGGGAAAACAGTGAGCGACAACCGCAGCCATCAAACGATAAGGCTAAAAAAGCCGGTGATTCGAGATCGTTTTCGTTCGTCGCCACTGGATTGAACCTGATCCAGTTTTGGGATTTGAAAGACCTGTTGCCATTGCCCATGTTTGGCACACTGGATTTTGGAATCGAATTGAGCACGTCCACAGGTAAAATGAAGAATGCTGAAGGAAAGATTTGGGTAGATGGACGAAATATTTCTCTGGGCAAGGGACAATCGAAAGTTGAAGTAATTGAAGGTATGGGACCGATGACCGTGGATGCATTCGGCATACAGGCGCTTCAATTGGAAATGAATGTCAAAGAGGGGAAATGCTCCTTTGGTAGAGTAAAGTTGGTGTCCAACGATTTGGCGGCAACTGCCGAGGGCGACATTCAATTCAGTGACCCCATGTCCACCAGCGTATTGAATTTGTATTTCACTTTTAAACTACTGGATGGATATGCGCAAAGAAGTCCCAATGCCAAAACGCTGGTTTCGCTGATGCCGGGCGCGTTGGCGGCAGCCCACCGGACAGATGGATTTTTTGGGTACAGTTATAGGGGCACTTTCAAGACGGCTGTCTTCAGACCTCAAAAGTTTTTCGGCACTGCGGACAGAGGGCGGCGAACGCCGGCCATTCGAAATACACGGTCTGTTCCCAACAGACCTGTTGCCGTGCCGCGTACTCCAACACCGGCGCCGCCCACACCCGTTTTGCCCCCAACGATGCCTGAGCCGGAACCGGTGCCCGAGCCGGAATCCGAACCAGAGATTGAGCCTGAGATTATACCGGAAGCGATACCGGCGCCCCACCGACCGCCTGTCAGTATTAAAGACATGTCCGATCGACTCGACGCACGACAGGCAGAAAGTGAACGAAAGAGAATGGAGGCAATGATTCGCGCAGAATCGGCGAGTAAGGCTGCGCAAATGGACGAGGAGGAAGCCCAGGGAGAAGAAATTGAGAATCCGGGTGATGGTAACGATGAAGGAAATTCTCCTGGTGGAGAAGAGGGCGGTGCCGTAAACGAAGAAGGGGGCCCCAGTGGAGAGGAAGGGGAAGAGGGGGAGGACGTTGAGGTCGTTGAGGACGTTGAGGAAGAATGACACGACACTGGAATTCCTGCGAACAGATTTTTTGATAGAATGAACGCCCCCGATACGTTTGATCGATTTAAACAGAAGCTCTCAAAAAATGTATATGGTTCCGTGAAGGGTGTTTTGCGACTCACACTGCTCGAAAAGGATTTGCTGGAATTTTGCCCGGGGTTTACAGGCGATTCGCTGTCAATACTTGATGCTGGATGTGGAGAGGGCGCGTTTGCCAACATTTGCCTTTCGATGGGACATCGCCTTGTGCTGTTGGATGGCAGCGTGCACATGGTTGAAAAAGCATCGAGACGATGTGCTAAATTTATTGAGCGGGGAATGGCGCGCGTCGTTCGAGATGATTTTCTGCAATGGGACGAGCAGAATGGCGCCCGGTTTGATGTTGTGCTCATGCATGGTTCTGCTGAGTGGATGGCAGACAGTCGAAAAGCGATATTAAAAGGCGTCGAAATGTTGCGACCGGGCGGCATCTTGTCACTGCTGATGTTTAATCGGGATGTGCATGATATGAAACGGGGAATAAATGGTCATCTGATAGATGGGACACCCAGCCGAAAAAAAAAGTTATTTCCACCCCAGTCGCAACGGGTGGCGGATACCGAACAGATTTTACGCACGATGTCTGGCCGCGTTTTATTGCAGTCGGGTATTCGTATCTTTCATGGCTTTTTTCGCCAGATGCGTTCGCGGGAAATGGAAAAACAGCAATGGATTCAGCAGGAATTGATGTATTATCGTGAGAAGCCATTTACCATGCTGGGACAACACAGCCATTTTGTATGGCAAAAGAATACATCATTAGACTCAGGGGAATTTTAAGAATCCAATGATTACACCAGAAATTGAAAACATTAATATTCAAAGTGAAGAATCAATCATTACACCTGCAGCATTAAAAAAACAGTATCCGCTGACACCTGGGATGGTCAAAACCGTTCTGAACGGTCAAAACACTATAAAAAACATATTGCACGGGCAGGATACACGAATGGTCGTCATCAGCGGTCCCTGTTCCATTCATGATATTGATGCCGCAAAAGAATATGCGAGGCGCCTTTTTGAGTTGTCGATGGAGCTGGGGGACAAACTGTATCTGGTAATGCGGGTCTATTTTGAAAAACCGAGGACAACCACGGGATGGCAGGGGCTGGTTATCGATCCGTACCTGGACAATAGCTGCCATATCGAAGATGGACTAAAAATGTCCAGGGCACTGTTGACAGGAATTGCCGAAATGGGATTGCCCGCTGCCGGGGAGGCGTTGGATATTGTTACACCACCGTTTTTGCAGGATTTGTTTTCATGGACGGCCATTGGCGCGCGGACCACAGAATCTCAGAGTCATCGCAAAATGGCCAGTGCGTTAACGGCGACAGTGGGTTTTAAGAATGGAACAGATGGGAATATTGATATTGCCATCAATGCCATGCGGTCGGTGAGCGTGCCTCACAATTTTGTCAGTATCAATCCGGACGGGCATGTGGCCGTGGTGCGCACAAGTGGCAATCCGAATACTCATTTAATATTGCGCGGCGGAAAAAAATCCAATTATTCAGCCGAGCATATTGAGTTGTATGAACAAAAGCTCAAGACAGCTGGTTTTGAGCCGCGAATTATGGTGGACTGTTCCCATGCCAACAGTGGTAAGAATCCGGCGCATCAGGAAGTTGTGCTGAACGATGTGGTCGCCCAGAAAAGAAACGGCAACAGGTCCATTATGGGGGTAATGCTGGAAAGTCATCTGAACGCCGGAAAACAGTCGCTTCCAAAGGACAAATCCCAGCTGAAGTATGGTGTTTCCATCACAGACGCCTGCATCAATTGGGATACAACGGCGCAGTTGCTAAGAATGCTCCACCATGAATTGCCATCATAGATGGTGGCGAGTGCGAGATCTTTGCGCGGATGTCTGTCTTGTCCGATGTGGCGTCACTGAACCACTACGCCCCCTCAAGAGCGTTGGCAAGATTGCGGGCACTCAAAGAGAGACGGCTCACTGTCTTTGAAGCAATGCGGGAATTATCAGAAGTCAGAGCCATACCGGTTAAAATGAAGAAGACCGCAATCTGGGTCCGGACGGACACTAAAGGCAATACCTTTATGCTGAATTCATTGAAGATTTGGGTTGAGAGATTCGGATAGAGCCCCATTTTCTTCACATACACTCCCTGGGAAATACATTGCCCAACTCACGGCAGAGCACAGGAAGATATTCCATGGGCAGACGCCAATGCACGTGTTACGTACCGGCTGGAGTTCCTGATACTGACATATTCACAGTCAATGACTCAAAAGGCAGCGGCTGAGCTGCTCAGTATTCCCAAATCCACCTTTTCAGACATACTCCACAGGACTATCAGTGGAACGCGTGAAGGACATCGGATACGAGGCCTCAAAAGCATTGGAGTAGATGAGGTATCATACGAAAAAGGGCACAAATACATGACTGTTGTTTACGATCTCGACAAGGCTCGTATTGTGTGGGTTGGTGAAGGGAAAAAGCGGGAAACCATTGATGCTTTTTTTGATAACCATCTCAGCGACTATCAAAAGAAGCAAATCCAGTGGGCTTTCTGCGATATGAGTGAGACATTCATCGGCGCCATAAAAACACACTGCCGCATTGCGAAACGGGTGTAACCCTGAAACTGGTCGAATCCAGATGCCCATTCAAGCTCTTGATTTGAATCTGAGTCATACCGCCAAATCCAACGGGC